>CAYGJC010000001.1:0-81244 GCA_964350245.1 uncultured bacterium
TCAATTAAATATTAACCTACTCTCTGAAAACTTAGACACAGGAAGATCTAGCTCTTACTTGATTTCTTCAACACAGCCCAATACTAGGCAGGACCCCCCAATCCTAATCTACCTTGGCCAGTTTAGGGCTAAGTTACATAAAAATAGTTTTAAAGAGAGGCCGTGCATTTCAATTACAATTAAGCTAAAATGGTGGCAATTTTCGAATTGAATAGGAATAATTATGGCTTTAGCACCTCCAAGAGCAGCACATTCTTCAACACCTCCCCATCCGCCCTCCACTCAATCTGTTGGGCACCTTCTGATCGCATTGGGAATCATCACGTTGATCGGCAGTTTAGTTGCCATTGGAGCTCTACACCCTCAAATGGGTGTTGCTGCGTTTGCTGTAGGTGGCTGTGGAATCGCTTTGACTTCTCTTCCCTTATTAGGTGGCGGCTATTACTACAGCATCCCCTCTCCAGCTGTCCAGTCTGAATGCCAAACGATCAGCCTCCAAGCATATCGAGCTCAAATTTATCGCGAGACCCTGGCAGCGTCCCAAAACGGCTATGTCTACGGAGACTCTCAAGTGACCATCGATAATCAGCCGATGTTAGATCATGCCTGTTCATATGACAGTCTAAGTCCATTAGACTCTCCCTCGCCGGGGCACAGAACTCAGTTTTCCGTTGTGGCTGATGACACCTTTAATGTGCTTCTAGCATTAGCAAGGGAGGGCAAAAACCCAGTAGGCATTAACATGGCCAATCGGTACAAAGCGGGTGGAGGTGTTGAGAGGGGATGCTCTGCTCAAGAAGAGGCTTTATGTCGCCGCTCTAATCATATTCTAGGCCTGAGAAAGTTTACATATCCTCTCCCGGAATTAGGCGGCATTTATTGCCCTCATGTGCAAGTCTTTCGGAAAGATGAGGCTCAGGGCTATGCCTTTATGCCTCAGCCTCAAGAGGTCGCTCTGGTCGCTGTGGCAGCCTATGACTTAAGAGCTAAATCAAAAGAACGGTCCGTTCTCAGTGATGAAAATGTGTACGCAGATAACACCAAAGCCAAAATTCGCAATATGCTTCGGATCATGGCCCTAAAGGAACATACACACCTCGTGCTCGGCGCACTGGGCTGCGGAGCCTTTCAAAATGATCCCAAAATAATCGCCGGTTTTTTTAATGAGGTTTTTCGTGAAGAGGAGTTTAAAGGACGTTTCGAAACCGTCTGCTTTGCTATTTTGAACCAATTTCCCAGGGACCAAAGGAACATAGATGCATTTACTACAATCTGTGCTCCCTTAACTGCAACAGCTTTTTTTAGAAGCTAAAGCTTAACCCACCTTCACCCAGAATACGTGAGCTATTCTCATTGTCAAAGCTCGACTCCACGTTGAGATAGAGATTCATGCACCCAAACGCCTGTGTGGCTCTAAACCCTACTAATAGACCCCCAATTGAGTCTTCGAGACCTGGATCGAAAATAAGGGTCTGGCCAAGTAGCCCCGCATGCACATCGTCACCGAATTGAAAGCGAGCAAAAGCGCCTACATACGGCTCTAAAGCCCATTCACAAACAGTGTTGCACCCCGAAACAGGTGCTCCCAGTTCTGTCCTTGCGGTGAGTAAATGGATATCCCGGTCTTGTACAGCCAAATTAGCTGAAGAACCTGTTTCTGCGTAGTGGTCTAAAAAGAGGCCGGCATAGCGAACTGTGCCGCTCAGTGCCACAGGAACACAGAAACATGAATAGGCGCGGGCTAGGGTCAACTCAGGTGAGATAAAGCCGGCAGACGTGTTGGCTTTGGCTGAATCCACTCCCCCCTCTGCTAGATTATTCATGACATAACGTGTATTTTCCCAATGGGTATACCCTCCTGCAATCGCCAGTCCCACAAAGGTATTGCACACGAATTTCTCGTAGGCGATCCCCCCAAAAAAGGTATCTAAACAGGCGTTTTGGGTGTTTCTGTCTACCTCAGCTCGTCCAAGCATAAGACCTGAAAAAACCGATACACAACCATTGCAAAGGGTTGTATTGGCTCCAAATACAAATCCTCCTTGCCTATTTCGATAGCCCACAAGCCCATCATTGTAACCACGCTTTCGATAGCTACCCACACCCTCTATCCAAATACCGGGCCGGCAGGCACAGCATTGACAACAAGGATCGAATGTCTTGTTGCGATAAATTCCATTTAAAATGGTGTCTGATAGATCAGCAAGCACGTCTGCTTGCAGAGCAAAACCTGTAGGATCAATCACAGCAACTGTATTGTCATTTAAAACAGCAAAAGGAGCTTCGATTCCCAAGCTACCCAAGCTGCCATTAGAGAGTGTCAGCAGAAGGTTCAGACCTGACTCTACGTTCAGATTGATGGGATCTGTAAAGGAGTTTACAGGGCCTTGTATGTTTGATCCACGTAGCAGCGTGAGTGTAGGATTTGTTGAAGCGCCGATATAAACAATCGCAGAAGACCCTGCGTTTCCAATGATTGTTCCTCCGTTGATTAGTTGACTATCTGAGCTTGTACCAGAAAAGGCCACACCGTCCGCATTTGCACTCGCAATGAGGCCTCCGTTGCGCACAACTGCGTTAGGACTATTTAAGAGTTCGACCGCATTACTACTTCCTGTACCGGTCGTCACTACAGAGCCCGTATTGATAAAAGTAGGTGAGTCCGTGTTAGTGTAATACACTCCCCGACTATTCAATCCTTCAGGAGCGATAGATCCAGAATTGGCGACGTTTAATGAGGCACTATCTAACAAAAATAACCCATGGGAATTATCTCCATCTGTTTGAATGCGTCCGGTATTGGTGATTGAAGTAAAATCACTAGCATTGATTTCCATTCCCTCAGAACCATCTCCTATTGTGGAAATTAAACCGGCATTCAAAATCACGCTATTGGGATGATCAAATAGAAAAACTCCATTTGAGCTATCTCCATTTGTAAAAATGGAGCCATAGTTTTGAAAGATAGATGTGTCCCCTTCCGACATAGAGAAGGCACTTGAACCAACACCTAATGATGACATGATCCCATTATTCTGAAAAAATGTGTTGGTTGCACCGAAACCTCTTATCAAATCACTCGCATCTGCTACTGTGGACATGAGGTTGTTGTTGATGATGCGCGTGCCGTCAACAGCCGTATTCAGGTCGGTGATACTGCCGCCGGTTTGGGTGAGCATCAATCCATCGTTGATGATGGTTGCACCACTATCTCCTGCTCCAAAAAAGTTGACGACAGTTCCCCCAGCTGTTGTTTCAATCGTGCCGTTGTTAAAGACAAACTGATCCTCCCCGCCGATCACCACAGCATTTCCCCCGGTTATGAGCACACCCCCTGTATCTACGATTCCGGTATCACCCACTCCACCAAAAAGAGACTGTGTTGCTGTCTCAATTTCTCCTGTCTCGATCACAAAAGCGCTATAGAGCGAGAGGGGGACAATGGTTAGTGAGAGTATATAGAAGCTTAATTTTTTCATTTTCGTCTCTTCAGGATTTAAAATGTGTAGTTAATGTTTAATTCGCCAAGAGCACGCCAGCTACAATCTGAGTCATAGCTCCCTTCTAGATTTCCCTGTATCTTTAGACATCCATACTCTCTTGAAAATTCAAAACCGATCAACCCATACCCAATACAATCATCGAGTCCATCTGAAAGCGAGAGATTGAAATCTAGCAAACGCGCGTCAATCTGATTCCCATCAAATTGGAATCTACCGACCGCACCGATATAGGGATTGAAAGAGAAACAACAGGAATCCCATTGAAAGGGAAGAGCTATCCGTCCCCCCACTGTGAAGAGTTGAATCGAACGGTCTCGAATGTAGAGAGCAGCAGAGGCTTGAGATTGTTGATAGTCTTTGGAAAAGAAACCCGCATACCGCAAATACCCTGTCACAAGAGGCGATAGACACGCGCAGTCAAACTGGAAGGAGTAGGTCATATCGGGGGTAATGAAAAGACCTTGAGCCTCTTCGTTGATTCCATTCACCCTTCTTTCATCGGTTAGGACTCCCCCTATCAGAGCAAGCCCAAAAAACTGCTTGTTGCAAAACTGCTCGAAGGTAACCCCAAATAGAACGCTCTCTGTGTGAAAATCACGAGAGTGATCATTGATGGAGATCTCTCCCCATGATCCTCCTACAAGGAAATTGAGATAGTTACTGCACGACAGGGATTAGTTGAAGCCAGCAAATAGCCCTCCCAAATCATTATGGTATTGGCTCCGCTCTCCACGCGAGCCCCGCTCACGTCCACTCCCAAAGCCTTCTAACCAGAGACTCCTTTCGCATGCATAGCGACATCCAATCCGGTGATGATAAACCCATTTAATGTGGCAGCAGATAGATCGCCTACCAGATCGCTTTGCGCAGCAAAAGGCGCTGAATTCGCCACAAGCGCAGATGTAAGGAATAAGGGTACAAGCAAAAATAGTTTTTTCATGTCACTCACCTGTTTAAACTTTTTTTTAATCAGACAAGCTATTTATTCGCAAAAAAAAATTAACTAGATAATGCCCGGATCCCCTCTTCTAACGAATAGGATTCTGTATCCAAGGTAGATAGGCAAAATTGTTCGAAGAGAGGAACCCTCTGCTTTGCGATTCTACTTAGATGCTCTTTGGGATTCTTCTTATCTAGAAAAGCAGGCAACCCTCTCTTTTGTAAACGAGACCATAATGCGTCTACAGAAGCCTTCAGATAAACCGTTGTCCCCAACTGCTGCAGGTGTCTCCGGTTCTCCTCTCTTAGCAACGTTCCTCCACCTGTTGCGACAACACAAGGCTCTTTTTTCAAAGAGAGAACAACAGATCTCTCCACATCCCGAAAGGCCTCAGTGCCTAATCTCAACCAAATTTCACTCACAGTACCCCCTTCCTGCGCTTCGATTAAACGATCGGTATCATAAAATGGAAGGCCTTTTGCCTCCGCGACCGCTTTGCCTAAAGTCGTTTTTCCTGCACAAAAAAGTCCACATAAAATCATTTGATCTCTGCTCCAAGGCTCTGCATCTGTCGCTGAAAATCAGGAAAAGTTTTTGACACACACTCAACATGTGATACCTGCGTCTCCCCTTCTGCGGCCAATCCCGCTACAGCCAAAGCTAAGGCCATCCGATGATCTTCATAACTCTCCACGTGCGCTCCTTTTAAAGAAGAGCGCCGCACCACTAAACCATCTGGCCTCTCTTCAATCTGGGCATCCATTTTTTTTAGCTGGGTAACAATGCCAGAAATGCGATCACACTCCTTCTTACGCGCAATTGCAGCACCTGTAATCACGGTTTCTCCTTCGGCAAACGCGCCCATCACAGCTAGTATCGGCAAGGCATCGACACAGTCATTGATATCCACCTGAATTCCAGAAAGCATGCCTCCTGGACGTGCATGCACACTTTGCTCGTCTACGTCGATGTGCGCTCCCATTTGCTGCAAGAGCGTAATGAGTCGCTTGTCTCCTTGTGGATCGTTGAGATCGAGGTTTTTCAAAACAACCTCTGAATCCGTGAGAATCGCTGCAGCAAGGGGAAAAGCAACGGAGCTCAAATCACCTGGAACGCGATAGGAAAAGCCTTCAATGGCAGCCTTTCCAATTAAGCGATAGTACTCTCCCTTTTTTTGGGTATAGGGAATGCCAAGACGGTCTAGCCAATCAAGAGTAAGCTGTACCCACGGAAGCTCTCCGGGATTTTGCACAAAAATTTCAGTTGGACCGGGAGAAAAGGCTGTAGCGATGAGCAGGCCCGAAACAGGCTGGGACTCTTGTCCGTCGATTGTACACTGACCAGGCTGAAGAGGACCTTGAACAGAGAGTGGAGCCTTGTGATTACCCTCCAATGCAAAAGCGTGGGCGCCCAGTTGATTCAAACCATCTAAGAGCGGCTGCACAAGACGATTAGTGCGCACTGAGTGATCTCCGGTGAGGATAATGGGACTGGAGGACAGAGCGGCAACCGCCCCTACAAGGCGGAGGATGAGTCCGGAGTTGCCGGCATCAATGATTCCTTTAGCTCCGTTGATTTTTGTCCCCACCATTTCGATGCGGTCAGGAAATGCTTCAACGGTGGCTCCCAAAAGCCGACAAGCGTGGATCATATCGGGGAAAGGAAGAGGATCGTGGATCACACTCTTCCCTTTGGCTAAAAGCCCAAAGAGAAGCGCGCGCATTGTTTGCGATTTGGAGGGAGGAACGCGTAATGTTCCTTTGAGTCTGGAGGGGTGAATCGTCCACTTTTTTAGCATGTGCTGACTATATACCATTGCTTGCTATATGCCATTGACAAAATGTAATGGCATCAAGAAAATGCTAAAGGCCGTTTTTAAAAATATAGAAGGTTTTTATGTCCACAGGCGTCACAACAACATCTTCCTCATCTAGAGCTGCAGCTGAAGCGGCGGCAGCAGCGGCGGCAGCCGCAGTTTCAAGCTCTGATCGTCTTGAATTTGTATCCGTAAAAGAGGGCAGAAAAGAGATGGACACCGTTCAAAGTGTCTACACAAACGCTTTGGCTCCACTTTGTGGCGACCAGTCTGCCAATTTAGCCGCCATTCGAGAAAGAAGCCGAATTAGATGTGAGCTGCTTACTCAAAATGAAAGGCCCGTGGGCTTAATCACCTATCAAAAAGAGCCTGTAGGAGACTCTTTCATTTTTAAAGCCTTCACCGTGATTGATCTGAACCGTAACTCTGGAAAGGGGTACGGTTCGGACTTAGTGAAAAGAATTGTTCGCTTAGCCCAAAGAGTTCAGGCAAAAAAAGTGCGTATCGATCTTCCCGTAAATGCAACGGCTGCACGCACTTTTTTAATTAAAAAGGGATTTGTAGCCGGTACCGGCATTGCAGATCCAAATGTACCCGGAGGGCAAAAACATCCCTTCTCTCTAAATGTACCGGAAACAAAAAGAAAACGCACTGAAAGCAAAGAGCCCAATAAAGAGTCCAATGGAGGAGCTGCCGATTCCTCTACAAAAAGAGCGCGAACCGGTGATCCACAGTCCGTTCCTCCTGACAAAAAACCTCCCGCACCCTCTTCTTCTCAAAGCGTGAATGATGCAAAAGCAGCGTATGGTTATGGCTATCACTACAGCTCCTCATCCGGAGGAGGTGGTGGAGGCGCTGCCGGCCATTACGCCTATAGTTATTCAGGAGGCGCTTATGGAGCGCCGAGTATGCAAAGAGCTGCAGCAGCCTCCCCACGACCTATGGAAGTCACTCTGAAGAAAAAATATGTCAACCAAATCCAATCGGGACGCAAAACGGTTGAAGGAAGAATCAATAGTGGCATGTTTCGTGGCATTCAAGCGGGGACACGTATCCGATTTTTTTATAAGCAAAATCAACGGGATGACGCTGTATGTGAAGTTTTGAGTGTCCAAAAATATACGAGTTTTAGAGAAATGTTAGAGCAGGAGGGGTTTCAAAACTGCCTCACAGATGTACACTCTTTAGAACAAGCTGTTGGAGAGTATGACAGGATTCCCGGCTATGCGCAGCGGGCTGCTCAAAGTGGGGTGCTGGCCATTCGCGTCAAATTAATCGAGCAGAGGTAACAGATGGCACTCACTAATCCAATCACCAATCCCCCGGCTATTTACTTTTGCGCTCTCTCTCGCGCTCTTATGGATGACCCCGTCATGGCGCGTTGTGGTCACCTGTTCAATAGAAATGTTGTGGCCATCCCGCGATTATGCCCACTTGATGGAAGTACCATAAATCCAAGCGACTGCATTCCTTTTTCAGAGCTGAGGGCTAAAATCACGGCCTGGAAAGCACAATACGCCGCAACAAGAGCGCAATCCAGTTATGCACAGAGTGTAACCGGGGGAGGAGCCGCGGGTGCTGCAGCAGCAGCCGCTGCACCTCAATCAGGAGGGACTAGGACCGGGCCGGTACAACCTGATCATGTTGTTAGAAATGTCCACCGGGATGATATTCACGGTTTGATTGCGATCTCTTCAACGCATTTTGTGAGTGGTTCAAAAGACAACACGTTGAGGATGTGGAAAAATGACGGGAATCTTGTTTCGGATTTAACCACCAACACGTTTGGGGTCGGGTATCGCTACTGGGTAACTGCTCTGGCTACATGCTCAGATGGAAATTGGGTCTCAGGCACACGAAATGGGAATATTGATCTTTGGAATCCACAAGGTCAGAAGCTTCTATCGTGCCGGTATCAACCCTCAGCACAGACACAAAGTGGGTATAAGTGTAAGGAACGGAACAAACAAAGAATTAACTGCATCACCCACTTTCAAAATGACCTCTTTTATATTGGCACTCCCCGATTCGTCCATTTGTGGAATAAGAGAACAGGAAGTACTACCCAAACCTATGCGGCTAATGAAAACGATTGGGTCTACTGCGTCAATATCCTACAAAATCACGACTTATTGGTGGTGATTGGTACAAGCCTGGAGCACTGGAGCATGGCGAGTGATCAGCCCGGCAAAACCTCTATTATCCGGGAAACTCCGCAAGAGCATCGCGCCCGGCAACGCCCACATATTTCAGCCATCAAACTGATGGAGCACGATCCTAATTTTCTCTCTGCCGCTGTGTTTGATGGAAGCGTTCGACTCGTCGATCTCACAGCCAGAACGACTTTTCAAACTTATCGAGAGCACGTCGGGCGTGTGTGGTCTGTAATCAATCTCCGCCCCCATGTGATTGCCAGCAGCGCAGATGATCGAACGATTAAAATTTGGGATGCAAGACAACCGAGATCTGTCATGACCCTCTCCGGAGCTCCCGGAAGAGTGTCTTCCCTTTTACGCATCGATCCCCACACTTTTATCTCAGGTGCTTGTCCAAATAATCCGTTTCAATCTCAGAGCAAAGCAGAAATCTCTTTTTGGGATATACGCAAGGTCACACCCTCATGAGCGCTTCAGCCATTTCCCGCACAACCCATCACTGTCTCACTTTAAAAAAAGTCTACATCCAGCAGATCAGAAGTGGCCAGAAAACGGTTGAAGGGCGCATTTTCGCACGTAGCGTCCCTAAGCTACGCGCCGGGGATACGGTCCGCTTCTATTACTACAGTAATGCCAAGGACGATGTGACATGTAGGATTACCGACATTCGCCGTTTTACAAGTTTTTCAGCGCTGTTGGAAGCGTGTGGGTATAAAAACTGCATTCCCAGTGCAGAAAGCCACGAAGAGGCTGTAGCTGCCTATGCGGCCATTCCCGGCTACACCGAAAAGGCAAAGATTCATGGCGTAGCTGCTATTTATCTAGAGCCTCTGCACTTGCGTACATCATAAAAGCGGATTTCAGCCCCTTTGGATCCACGTGCAAATGGGTCGGGGGGGCAGGTTCCTGCAACTAATGTATTTTCATCTAGACTCAACATGGTTGTGACCTCGCCTACATGGCCGGAAATCGTATGCATACTGCGAGGTTGCCGCATATCCCAAAGTTTAATCGTCCGATCTTCTCCACTACTGGCAAAAGTATGGGTCGCTGTAGGCACAATGGACCACACTCTTTTTTGATGCTCTTTCCAGCTTGCCACAATCCGCTGGCTAGAAATATCCAGAACTTTGACAGAGCCGTCAAAAACAGCCAAACCAAAGTGATGAGAAGACGATTGCATGGGCGCTAGATCGGATATAAATGCTCTTTGCCATCTAGGACGCTTTCCAGGCTGAAATACCTTCGTTTTTTGTCCTTCGAGCAACACATTACCCCCATGCTGCCACCCGTCACCTCCACGCTTCCATACATCAACGCTTCCTCCTGTTACAGCCAAAAGCCGGTCTTTAGTGAGAGGATGGACGCAATAGACCCAGTCATTGACATGCGTCTTGGTTGTCGACTCCGTTCTCCCTTCTATAAAGTTATACTCATCAAATGCGGTGGGAAATCCCACAAACATACTGGGCTTATGTGGATCTAATCCCCCGGCAAAACAAAGCGCTCTGTAGGTGTTATACGCATGGCACACATGACCTGTTTGGGGCAGTTTCAGCTTAATCTCTCTGACTCTTTCACCACTGGTTTTCCATAGAGTAATCTGTCCATTGCGTTGTCCGCTAACCCAGTAGGCATCATTGAGTACTGAAACAGCTGTGATCCAATCACGTTCGGTTCGTTGGCTAGGCTCTACCTCTGTGATCGTCGCCACACGCCTACCACTGCGATCCCACTTGTAAATTGAATTATCCGCAGATCCACTCACAAAAGTGCCGTCAGACAGTTTTCTCAAGGCATGAATATTACCGTAATGAGCATCGTGGATGACGTGCACAAGTTCAGGTTCATCATTGCCTGAAGCCGAGCCTCCCTGTCCAAGAGCTCCCATCTGTTGATTAACTGCCGCAGCAGCAGCTCCGCCTGCCTCTGCAATGCGCTCTGGACAGGACAACAAGTATTCGGTAGTCCCTTTTACATAGCGGTCTTTCCATTCATGAACAACTTCAAAGCCTTTTTTTCTAAAGAACATAAGAGATTCTTGCTTGTTTTCACTGACGGTAACATGAATGCCTTTATGCCCTAGGCCTAGTCGATTCACTTCTCTTTTTAGTTTATCGACAAGCGAGGATCCAAGACCTCTTCCCGAGTTATGTACGGAATGATCAACAAACAGGGACTTCACTTCGATGCTATCCTGTACACCAAATTCAGCAAACTCATTACTCAAAACTGTCTTGAAAACAAGCACACCGACTGCTCTACTGCATTCATAGAGCAAATAAGCTGTGCGGTCCCTACCTTCACGAATCTGGCTGAGCGCCTTTTCTTGGGGTCCATATAAGGGAGTAAGAATACGGTGAAAAATCTCTGTGATCACATCCATTTTATCCAGATCATCTCCCCCGACATGATGAAAAGTACGCTCAGGGTTCGTATAGAGATAAACATGACTCGTTTGAACTGCGGTGGACACTGCTGCTGCGCTCATAGATTCTCCTTTTTTTGGAAAAGTTGTAGACTATTTTTAAAGATCAAGTCAAGGAAAAATTCTAGTATAATTAGGATTTCGTAAATTGTATTAAATATGAAAATCATTCATAATTAATTCAAAAAATTGAGAACACAAAGTGACAACACCCTTACATTTAATTAGTCTTTGTACAGAGTTTCAAGCTGCGATTGCTTTGGATGACGCTCAAGAAATGAGAAGGATTCATACACTCCATGCAGGCGTGCTAGAACATCCAAATTCCACGGGTAATACTCCTCTTATGGAAGCAGCGAGGCTGGGACATCTTATCAGCTTACAAACGCTCATGGCCCTTGGAGCTAATCTGCATGCTGTGGGTGGAGCGGACGGAGGTACGCCTCTTCATCAGGCAGTGCGGAGCGGGCAGAACGGAGCAATCAATTTTCTTGTGGATGCAGGGGCAGACATACACAAGTGCGATAACGATGGCTACACGCCCCTAAGAGTGGCGATAGAGGTGCTGCAAGTGGAAGCGGCTGCTACTCTTGTTAGACAAGGAGCCTTAGTGAATTCTCCTAGACCACAAGGAAAAACACCTCTTCATTTTGCTATGGATGAGATCGATAGCTTATCGTTTCATTTAAGAGGAGGGAACTTAGCTACCATTGAAGAAAAAAGAGCCGAACTCATTGTCCTTTTCTTAAATGCAGGAACTGACACTGAACAAGCTGATAACAAAGGATTTACACCTTTACACTACGCTGCTCAAAAGAATTTAGTTGCCGCTGCTACGGTTCTGATCAGACGAGGGGCTAGAGTTGATGCCGCTTCTAGAGCGCGTACAACCCCTCTTCATGAAGCAGCGCGATGCGGAAGCGCTGAGGTCTTGCAACTCCTTTTATCGAAAGGAGCAGATACACAAAATACTGACAGGAGAATGCTTACACCTCTACAGCACGCTCAGGAAGAAAGAATTAGAACAGCCCTTTCATAACTATCCTCCAAACCAGTGGCTATACTGCTGTTTTGCCTGCTGAGTCCACATCTCCATCCCCGTCACAATCTGACACCCCTTCGCAGCAGCCGCTTCCAATAGAGGCGTTATCTCTGGGCGGGTGATGATATCCATCACAATCCGGTTTTCCAACAGGGCACTTGTATCGATCGGACAGGTGGGCGTACAATTAATCAAAATGTCATACCCTTGAGAAGCAAATTCATCTAGGGGGAGGATGCGGTGACTGACTGTACGATTGGCAATGCGTACGCAGGCGCCCCGTTTAACCGCTTCTTTGGCAATCGCTTTGGCAGCTCCACCGGCTCCAAGAATGACAATTTGCTTACCCGCAACAGCTCCTTTTTGCTCCAATGCGTCTAAAGCGCCTATCCCATCTGTATTCCAGCAGCGCATCTGCCCTTTTTCAAACCCAATCGTGTTGATCACCTCGCCGTTCCTAATCTGCTCTTTCAAGGGCATGGTGACACTCAAACCACGAAAACCTAACTGTTGCAATAAGGGAAGCGCCACAGAGATCTCTTTTTTTCTGATCTCCATCTTCACATAGACGGCATCCAAACCGAGCTGCGCAAACGCTATGTTATGTTTTTTGTCGCTCTGACTCCCACTTATGGGGTCACCAATCAGCCCAAAAAGAGCGCTTTTAGGAGAGAGGGTGGAATACCGGTACACATCTACCAGCTCATCTAAAAGAATCTGTCCGGGAGCGGTTACATCCTCTTCCTCAAGCGGCGCATAGGTCCAAGGCGCTCCAAAAACAGGAGCTAAAACACGGGTGATCTCTCCCCTCTCTCCCATGCATAAACCGATGAGTTTTTTTTCACGAATAAACTGTAACATTCTCAGTGCATCTAGTGTGGAATGGGCGTAGGTCGCGATTTTGTAATAGTCCGCAGTCACACGCTGCATCCTGTCCCAAACCACATGCAGATCTGGATTAGAATCAAAATCATGGAAAGAGGAAATGCGGGGCACAGGTAACTCAATCTCTTGATCAAAAGGAAGATCGATATAGTCTGGATGATAAGAGAGAAGCTTAGCATCAAAACGGCTGAGCTTGAAAATCACAGGCTTTCGACACGCCTGACGTATTTTCTTGAGATCTTTGGGGATGAAAAGATCGAGACGTAATTCAATGAGATCAGCTTTTTGATTGGCCTCTTCAATAGTCGCTAGGCACTCTCGACTAATGGGGGCACATAACATCATTCCAGCTCGCGTTTAAAATCTCTTTCGAGAGAGTCGTTGCATACTCCCCTTCAAAAGGGGCAACAGAACCCACATCTGTCAAGACGACAAAACGATGGGCTCCCTTCTTGTCTCTACCTAACATCTCGTAGGGGACGTGATCGGGAAAATCGGCTGCGATGGGAAATTTTTCTAAAAAAGCAACGATCCGGTGGTAGGATGCAGAGGAGAGGTAATCGAGCCTATGCGCCATCGCGGCTTCCACATGCATCCCCATTAACACAGCCTGACCGTGCGGCCGAGCATAGTCAGATAATGTCTCAAGTGCGTGCCCAATGGTATGACCGAAATTGAGAATTCTTCTCAGTCCCGATTTCTCATAGGGATCCTTTTCAATAATGGCTGTCTTAATCGCACAACTGCGTTTCACCATTTCCCGAATGAGTGTCGGATCACGCAGGAGAAGCTTTTCATAATGCGTTTCGATAAATTGAAAAAAGGCACGGTCGTAGACCAGGCCATGCTTAATCGACTCGGCAAACCCAAGCGCAAATTCTCGTTGGGGCAGCGTCTTTAGCAGCGTGAAGTCGATAAAGACTTTGCTGGGATGATGAAACGCGCCAATCCAATTTTTTGCTTCCGCAACATTGACTCCTGTTTTCCCTCCCATCGACGCATCTGTCATGGCAATCAGAGTGGAGGGCATAGAAACATAAGCTATTCCCCTACAATATGTTGCTGAAACAAAGCCAACCAAATCTAGAAGAGCTCCCCCTCCAACAGCAATCAAACAGCTCTCTCTGCCACACCCTCTTTCAATCAGGGCATCTTCAATTTTTTCCTTCATGGCACGGGACTTGATAGACTCTCCTTGTGGGAGGACGATTTTATCTTCTTTGAGCTGAGGAAGTAGACCTTGAATGGCTGTAGTTGTGATCAGTATAGGTCTCAGTCCATGTGATTTAGCATAAGAAAAGGCGTGCTCAAGAAGGTTGTCTCCAAAGACCAAATCGTATTGAATAGGTGGAGGACGAACTGTGATGGAAAGCGTATCTTTTACTGGCATGCTCCCAAGATACTCCACTAAACGGATTTTACAAAATGGGAATGTAAATCTGATTACCTAAAATAAAAAATAGGGAACTTTTGAAAGACCGATCCAATGAAGCAGAAAGCTTGATTACGCAGAATATTTTAGATGAATCCAAACGATTAAGTAGTTAGAATTGAGTTATGGTTGAAATATACAGTTACGACATCACCACCCACGAGCGGTTCGCGCGCGATCAACAAGAGATCGAGGCCTTCCGCAAGCAGTACCACATCCCTCCTGGCCGCGCAAAAGTCGTTGCTGTTCATACACGCGTTCTAGACTTTGTTCCTAAGCACCCAGCCCTTGTTCTGCTCATGCAGACCTACCAGAGGAAGATGTGGGCGCGTTTTATGATCCCAAAAAACTACTACACCCAAAGATTTGCTTCTTCTTATGTTGCTCCTTCTCTGGGAGGCACTCAAAAACAGAGTGCCGACATCCATAAAATCCAAGCTTTCCTCAAAAATCAAACGCGGGGCAGAAAGATTCGCCCAAGAGAAGAGAGAAAAGAGCAGGATGAAGGAGAAAAAAATCGAGATGAGCAACTGGTCGACGAGGGAGAGGTGATCATTGATATGATCGAAAAAGGGGTCAAAGAAACCAATGAGATGATCGATTATATCATCTCGCGAATGCATCAATTTGTACAGGCTTAAGCAATGACCGTTGTCAATTGGAGAGCAATTTTAGGATGGAGTGACGAGCAGCTAGAAGAACTGCGCTTCTCAGGCTTCTCGTTTTTACGAGAGGGCCACTACTCAAAAGCATTGCTGTTTTTTGAAGCTCTCGTGGTGGTCGATCCTACAAGTACCTACGATATCCAAACGCTTGGTGCACTTTATCTACAAATCGGTGAGGGAGAAAAGGCTCTCAAATCCCTTGACCAAGCCCTCGGGCTAGATCCTTTGCATGAACCCACCGTGTTGAACAAAGTAAAGGCATTGATGCTGCTCAATCGAAAAACCGAAGCACTTGAACTGGCTCGCACGCTGGAAAAAAGTGAAGATCCAACGGTTGCTAGTGACGCGGCTGCTCTTTTGCTCGCCTATCATTAACCTTCCCAAATTCAAGCATATATATTGGGGATAATTTGTTCACAACATTTACAATAAATGAGTTACATGTTTGCAACCTCATGCCATTTTTTTTCGAACTCACCACTTTGATCATAAAATAGTTAGTCACACCTGCCGGATTTATTGTGTAAAAAATCTTGCGGCGTATCGGACCAGATGTTACATTCTCAACCTTGTTCACAACTCCAATATTGGCTGAGAAGGGGTTGTGGAAAACGTTGTTCATATCTTCACCACGAGGGAATCTATGCTGACTTGCGATGCACGTGACACCTGGACTCAGTTTCTGGAATACGTAAAAAAGCGCTGTTCTTTGACAGCCTTTGAAAATTGGCTCTCCCCTATTAAGGTTGTAAACTCTTCTGCTGAAGAGATTACACTTGAGGTTCCCAACATTTTTGTGAAGGCCTACCTGTTAGATAATTACAAAAGAGATCTCTGCTCATTTCTCCCTGTCAACGGTGAAGGAGAGCCCTCCATCCATTTTGTTATTGGTGATCAAAGTGCTCGCAAACCCGCCATCGAGCCGCAGAAAGCGCCGGTACACGCACCGATTGTTGAAGAGGTGACGGAATACGAACTCAAGCTCAACCCTTCCTATCGGTTCGAAAACTTTATCGAAGGAGCCTCTAACCAGTTTGTCAAATCGGCGGCACTGGGAATTGCAGGCAGGCCCGGCCGTTCTTACAACCCTCTTTTTATCCATGGAGGAGTTGGACTGGGAAAGACGCACCTTTTACATGCCATTGGTCACTATGCGCGTCAGCATCACAAAAAGCTACGCGTTCAATGTATTACAACTGAAGGATTTATCAATGATTTAGTCGACAGTCTCCGCAGTAAATCAGTCGATAAAATGAAACGCTTTTACCGCTCCCTCGATATCTTACTCGTGGACGATATTCAATTTTTACAAAACCGGCTGAATTTTGAAGAAGAATTTTGCAACACGTTTGAAAGTCTAATCAATCAAAATAAACAGATTGTGATCACAAGTGATAAACCTCCCGGCCAACTTAAACTCTCTGAGCGTATTGTAGCCCGCATGGAATGGGGACTTGTGGCACATGTGGGCATGCCTGATCTTGAGACGCGTGTCGCAATCTTACAGCACAAAGCCGAACAAAAAGGGCTTAAAATTCCCAACCAAGTGGCTTTCTTTATTGCCGAGCATATCTTTAGCAACGTCCGTCAACTTGAGGGAGCGATCAATCGCCTGACCGCTCACTGCCGTCTCCTAGAGCAAGAGGTCTCAGAAGAACTGGTCGAACAAACCCTGAGTGAACTTTTTCAAACGGCTCCAAGACAAAAGGTGTCAGCTGAAAGCATTTTAAAGAGTGTGGCAACTGTATTTCAAGTCCGTATCAATGATTTGAAGGGAACGTCTCGTACCAAAGACATCTCGTTAGCCCGTCAGATTGCCATGTACCTGGCCAAAGAGCTGATCAATGACTCTTTGATGATGATTGGCGCCTCCTTTGGAAAAACGCACTCCACGATTTTGCATGCATGCAAGACAATTGAAAACAAAATGAAAAAAGATGAATCTTTGCGAAGACAGATCGCCCTCTGCCGACGCAATATTGAGCAATGAGGTTACTAACTATGTTTCGCCGCCCCGGTAAAAATCCTTTAGAAGAAAACGCATCTATTTACGATGACGAATCACACATTCCGTCCCCATATAAGTACGGAGCCCCTAAAGAAGAGGTGCCTCCCCGCATCTTTGACACTCCCCATCATCAAGGGCGTATTGCCCCTACCCGTCCTCTTCCTCATGATGTGCACGAGGAGAGCTGGAATAGTAGCGAAAAGACAACTCCACTTCCCCACCATTTTATGCAAGAAGATGCTCCTGAAACAACTTTAGGTGAAGGGGTGACCTTTAGAGGAGAGTTGAGTTTCGAGCGGCTTCTACGCATCGACGGCTCATTTGAAGGAGAATTGCTCTCTCAAGGAAAGGTCGTTGTCGGCCCCCAAGGGAAGGTAAAGGCTAATCTCAATTTACGCGAGGCGATTATTGAGGGAGAAGTGGAGGGCAATATTGTCGTTCAAGAGAAGCTTGAGCTACGTGGAACCGCGCGCATTAAAGGGGACATCGAAGCTAAATCTCTTTGTGTAGATGAAGGGGTGCATCTGGACGGGCATGTCACTGTAACTCCGAAGCCAGCTGAAGAAGCTCCTCTTTAACAGGCGCGTGCCAGCGTAAGGGCATAAATTTTTTTGGGAAATCCTTCTTTAATCATTTCTGATGTGTGGCGCACCATGGTTCCCGTGGTCGCCACATCATCGATAATTAACACAGTTTTTCCTTTGAGCGAGGCTCTTTTTTTCAGATAAAAGCGTGCGACACCCAGACTTTCACGCTGCAGTTGTGCCAACCGTGATTGCGACAGATCTCCTAAGTGTCTTCCCACACAACTAGAGACTTTTACCCTTAGCAGCTGAGCTAACGCTTTGGCCAAAATGGTGGCGTGGTTAGCTCCCTGTAACCAGATACGACGGGGAACAGGAATAAGCAGATCGGGGGGCTCCCACCCCATTTGCTCGAGTTGCAAAAACATAAAAGAGGCAGCTGTTTTGGCTAGATAGGGCATCTGCCCATGCTTAAGGTTTCTAATAAAGGTGTGAACGGGTCCTGTATAGTCAAGAGCGGCAGCCACCGGAATCTGCCACCGCTTTTCAGCCAGACACTCGATACACACATGTCTGCCATCCGTTTCACCAAAACAAAAGCGGCAGCGGCTTAAGGGATCGATCAGCTCAAAATGCGCTGCGCATTCTTCACAAAAGAGTTTTTTGGATCTCTCCATGCAATGCAGACAAATGGCAGGAAACAGAAAATTAATCATCCTCAAACTGGTTGCTGAAAGAGTATTTGGGATTAAGTAGGGTGCCCTTAACGGAAATGGTAAAGAATTCAGCAAGCTTCATCAATAAATTATACTGTTTCATTTTCATCTTTAAATTGAGATTTCCGTCAAAATCGACATAGGCTTTGGTTCCTTCAGCCAGATAAAAGCGTGAAAGCTTTCCGTCACTGAACATATCCTTAAACTCATTTAGGTAGACCTTTCCTTCTCGAATTTCATAATCAATGGTCCCCCTAACCGGAACTAAAGCGGTTAAGTCTAATCCAATACGCGCCGTGATCTCTGTCGGAATAAAGAGTAAATTGGAAAGAAACGTCTTTTTGGGAAGATTTGTAAAGGCGAGCTTACCCCGTCCTACAATACTGTGTGTATCATCAAAATAGCCCTGAAACTGGCTGAGCTCAAAGTTACGAATAAAAAAGGAGCGATAAAAAGGTTTACTACGCGGCTCCCAGTTGGTCCACGGGCTACGTAAACGTGAGATACGCACATCTTCTAGCTTTAGCTGATCAAACAGAAAAGCCCAGCTATCCCTATTCTTTACCAAATCAAGCTGTCCTACTGATAGCCTTCCCGCCCAATCCTTGACTGTCAAATTCGAAAGCGCTACCCACTCAGGGGTGTAGTACAAATCGGCATTAAGGGAGGAAAGCTCCACTTTTCCCAAACAAATATCCGTCCCCCTAAGCGCTCCATTGAAAGAAAAAAGAGAAAAATCAGATTTGGAAATCGAAAGCCCTCCCTCCAGTGCATATCCTCCCGCAACAGAAAAGCGGTCAATCAAGTGAGCTAACTGGTCTCCAAGTAATGGGTGCACCCTCCCTGCATCTACCCCAATCCAGCCCTGTAGAGCAATCGAATCAGAAAAATCCATCAAATTTTCGGCAGTGAGATCCATCTGGAGCCCATGAAAATTTCCCTGGACCGTCTGGATACACCACCCCTCCCCGCTCTTTCTCCGCCAATTTGCAATCAAAGCATCGCGGCCTGCAGGATTCTGGGGGGAGAGTTTCTGTTCGCTGATCGCCAGATGACCCTGACTCATCGTCATGCTATCGGTCAACATGTGCAGCCAATAGTAATTGTCCTTATAGAAGCACTGCGTCCACAAATTAAGCTCCAAGGGATCGTAGAGCAAAAGAAAATTTTTCAAACGAAACTGGTGATTAGAGAGATGATAGATCCCATCTTTGAGATTAAGATAAACCCAAACCGTATCAGGATAAACCTCAAGAGAGATGCGGCCCTCAAGCGGTTCATTTTGCTTTAAGGCCTCGACCCAATCGACAAGCGTTGGGTGCACTTTGCCGGGAAACATTTTGCCGGCTAACTCAGCCACCCAGGGCAATTTTTCGGGTGGAAGCGAAAAGTCAAATCCTTCGAATTGTGCTTTTTGCTGAGAGCGATTATAGGTAAAACGCCCCAGCTTGTATTTTTCTATCCCCATTTCGGTGGGAATCTCTACAGCCAACCCCTCGACTGATAAACCACGCTTAGAAGAATAAAAGCAGCGTAAATCCTCCCCATCGCCAAACTGAATACCCCCAAACTTTAGCTGTCGAAAGGCTCCGGTGAGGTTTGCCTGGAGCCCCTCATCGCTCTTCCACTCTACTCTTCCATCACCAAAAATTTCGCCTTGAGGCTTCCAGATTGAGAAGGCGTCTCCAAAGGTCCAGTGAAAGTGATCGACTTGTCCTTTGAAGTTTTTTTCCTCTCGATCGTAACGTCCTGAAAAGGTACAGGTGCCCTGCTTGCTTTCTGCCTCACGAATCAGGAGACGGGGAATACGCACTTCATTCTCATCCCAATCCAGATCTCCCTCTCCTTCCCATGTTTTGTACGTAAAATCGAGAATCTGCATGCCCATGTCCTGCTGCACAGCATGGAATGCGATCCCCTCTCCTTCAAGAGAAATGGTTTTACCAATTGATCCTTTAAACGAGCCGTGGGGAGAATCTACATTTAAAAGAATCTCGTTTAAGTCATAGTTCACCTCTCCGGAACAAGAAAGAGGAGAATTTTTGAACTTTCCTTCAAAAAAACCATGCATTTGGCCAGCAACTAACTGCGCTTCGGGGACAAAGTGATAGTGGAAAGAAAAAACCTCCCCCTCACCATAAACACTCCCCTCGAAAGGGATTTCCCAAAAAATCGAGTGAGAAAAATGGGACAAAAGTTTTTGTGCATCGGAAGCAGGACCCGCAATAGAGTGAGCGCTCATGATCAGATCGACATCATCTAGTGCACGTGTCTCTATTTCCAGCTCCCCTTTTAAGGTCAACGCGCCCCACTTTGTCTCCACGTCCAAAATGTGAATCTGTCTATTTTCAAAATGGACAACAGCCTCACCTTCAGTGAAGGTGACTCCTTTATTTTTTTGGCTGTAAACAGCCTCTTTCAGAGGAAGAAAACCCACATGATCCCACGTTTGCAAATCAAAGTAGTGAACAGCCGCCACATCTTTGGTCACTTCCTTTTCAATCCGCTCTGCTTGCAAAGAAAAATTAGGACTCTCAATCAGAACGTCTTCTCCTTCATAGGAAAAGACCAAGTACCTCTCATCGAAGGTTCCGTCAAAATGGATCCGCCCTTTCGCCTCCATGTTTACATCTCTGAACAAAAAAGGAGAGAGGAACTTTTCCATGGGAAAATGCCTGCCATGAAACCAGCCAAATCGCTTTTGAGAGAGGCAAAATTGACGTGCCAGATGATCGAGAAAAGAGTCAACTGAGTTAGAAAGAGAGTGGGGAAGAGCTTCTGGAACCACTTCAACCTCAGCCATTCCCACTCCAAACAGACAACCAAAGTCAAGTTGGTGCGTCTCCTCTCCGGCAATGGTCAAAATCCCCTCTAACTCCAGCCCACGTCCCGCCCGATGCAAAGAGGCATCGAGTACAAAATGATCGTCAGCAAAGGCCTTTCTGAAGCTCTGCTGCAAAGAGGAAGGAAAAAGTGGGCTCATATCCTGAGAGTTTCCCTCAAATCCCATGCGCATGAGTACATCCGGGGAGCACCAGTCAAACATCAGCTCTCCCTCCATACCCATAAAGCTTCCATGCAAAATAGAGCTCTCCACTTTTCCGTCTCGCACGCAAATATTTGTTGTGAGATGACTCAAATCCCAGATTCCCTGCCAAAACTCACGACTCTCCTCAAGAGCAAGCCTTCCCCCATCAATGGAAATTTCTCCATACAGAGTTTTCATAGAAGTAAAGTCAATCTCCAGGTTTGCCTGCAGTTGATCTACTTCTCCAAAGAGCTCAAGGTAAGCATTTTCCGCTTCTACTTTTGAGCAACTAAACTTTCCATTCATAAACAAAGGCTCTCCATGAAGAAGAGTGAGAGCAAGAGCACCCTCAATTTCTCCTTTTTGTAGCTGCCAGTGCTGAATTGATTTGGGCATTTGGGAGTGGAAAAAGTAGGTCATTAGGTGGTAAAGTGAGGGCATTGAATGCGCATGAAAATCTGTTTGCAAATGGACAGTTCCCTCTTTTCCACGCTGAAAGTGGGTGACCAGCCTCTCTTGCTGCTGCTCTAAGTCGAGCCCTATCCAACCACTCACTTCAGACCCTTGGATCGTGTGCTCCAGATCAAAGTGCACCCGCTGAAATAAGGGAGCCACTTCCTGGTAATCGTATAACAAAGCCTCGCCATCTCGCACATGTGTCTTGAAAGAAAGAGAAAAAAAAGGAAGAGAAGAAAAAGAAGAGCAGGAAGCTCTTTGAGGTTCGGTTTTGCGACTGACGATTTTGACCCCCTCTATCTCGATGCAGCCTCCCAGTTCGCGGGTTTTCCATCGGAAGAAAGGAGAAAAGCGGGCGTGGGCAAAGGAGATATGGATCTGTCCCGTTTTGACAAGTGCCCCATTTTTACAGACGATTTTACCCCGTTCCCAATTCAAGGAATCATAAGTGAACTTTCCTCCATACGTTTTATGGCAGTAGCGGTTTGCTTGATACTTGACGCATGCCACCAAAATCTCATGGGGGAAAAGAGCTACTCCGATGAGAATAGAAAGACCACAAAGGAGAAAAATCCGTTTGTACATGTGCACCTACTCTGAGAGTACCTCGAAAAGAGATGAAGGAAAAGGTTTTTCTCTTCTCAATTAGCAAAAAATTTGGTACTTTTTCGATATATGTTACGTCGTTTTTTAGACTTTCAACTTTCGTTTTTTGAAAAAGGGAAGCCGCTCCATAAAATGCGTCCTTTAGTGTCTGCCGTGGACGCATTTTGTTATGAAGCGCCAATCAATGCGCGCCGCGCACCATTTATTCGAGATGCCGTCGATATTAAACGGTGGATGGTTCTTGTTGTTTTGGCCCTCTTTCCTGTCATTTTGATGACCATTTGGAACACAGGCCTACAAAAAATGGTCTATGGAAGTGGTGACTATCAATTGATGAACAACTACCTACTCTCTTCGGATTCGTTCCGTGGTTACTTCGATTTTGTGTTTGAAAACCACCGCTATTTGACCATCCTCAAGTATGGCGCTCTTGCTTTTTTCCCTGTGATGATTATCAGCTATCTAGTAGGTGGACTATGTGAAGGGATCATTGCCTCCATCCGAGGTCATGAGATTGCCGAAGGCTTTTTGGTCACCGGAATTCTCTATCCACTGGCACTGCCTTCGACGATTCCCTACTGGATGGTCGCACTGGGCGTTGCCTTCGGCGTGATTGTGGGTAAAGAACTTTTTGGCGGAACAGGGATGAACATCCTCAATCCCGCTTTAACCGCACGCGCCTTTTTATTCTTTACCTTCCCGGGAAAAATGACCGGTGATGTCTGGGTGGGCACCAATCCTACACACATTGCCAACAGTCTGAAAGAGATGAATGCACAAGCCGGGCTGAGTGGCGTGGATGGATACACGCAAGCAACAGCCCTTCAAGGCTTAAACAGTGCAACCAATGAGATTAAGCAGATCCACGTTGATGCCATTGCAAGCAATACGCTGGGCGCCAAAACTCCCCATTTTTCCGTTCTAGAGAGTCAATTTGACCAGTGGAACGCGGCGAGCAACCAAGGGGCAGAACTTGGACAGCTAACAGCTGAACAAATGCGCGCTTTTGTGACCGCTCCTCTAACCGAAGGAGGGCTGGGCCTACTTCCCGGAAACTATGGACCCGCCTACACGGCAACCGAGTCGATTTTTGGAATAGGTAAATTCTCAGATGGTAATCTTTTTTGGGGAAACATCTTAGGAAGTATGGGAGAAACCTCCACCTTTGCCTGTCTTTTAGGCGCTCTTTTACTGATCTATACGGGAGTGGGCGCGTGGCGAACGATGGTGGCATATGGCATTGGAGCTCTACTGACTGCCTACTTTTTTCAGTTTTTCTCTACCCACTTTGGGGTAGATGGAGGCGCATGGAATCCCGCTCGCTTTGCAATGCCCGCTTACCGCCACCTTTTGATGGGCAGCTTAGCTTTTGGACTTGTCTTCATGGCCACAGAGCCCGTCAGCTCGCCTGGCATGCGAGGTGCTAAGTGGATCTATGGGGTATTTATTGGTGTGATCACCGTCGTGATCCGTCTGATCAACCCCGCCTACCCTGAGGGAGTGATGCTTGCGATCTTGTTTGGTAATGTCTTTGCACCGCTCATTGATTACTACGTTGTACGCAACTACCGGAGGAGGGTAATTCGTGGCCGAGCCCCCGCATAAACGCGCTCCTCATACCGACTTCCAAATTCTACTCTTCATTGTAAGCCTCTGCTTAACATGTGGATTGCTCCTCGCGGTTATCGCCTATGGTCTCTCTGTCCCTCAGAAAGAGGCAAAGGATTTTGACCAGAGCAAACAGATGTTGATTGCTGCAAAAATCCTCAATAGCAAAGGCTACTTCGAGTTACTTGAAGAAGAAAAGCTTGTCCCCGCAACCTTCGATCCAGATCAAAAAATACTTGTGAAGACGGAGGGGCCTCCCGTTCAAGCAACCGAAGATCAGATCAAGGAGATCTCTGCGCTACGTATTCGCCCCCTGCTGACTAACAAAGCAGGTGATGTCTCCACCTTCGAAGAAAACAATCTCACTCAGTCCAAATATCTTGAGGACAACAAAAAAACAGGCTACGCCAATTTACCAGAGAAGCTTTTCTTTGCTATACTGCCCAATGAGCCCAATGCCGGATCGATCACAGCTGCTGATGTGGCCAAAGATCTCTCACAGGTTTCTGTTTTCGTCATTCCCGTCTCAGGGTTTGGTCTTTGGGCACCGATTTACGGATTTATTGCCATTGGCCCCAATGGCGATGAGGTGATCGGAACCACATGGTACGATCATGGTGAGACGCCGGGACTGGGCGCCAATATCGCTGAGGCGTGGTGGCAAAAACAGTTTTATGGAAAACTCGTGTTTCAAGAGTCTTCTGACGGGTCTGTTGATTTGCAAACAGCTGATATGGGTATCATCGTTGTAAAGGGAAAAGTGAGCGACGTTTACAGCGACTCTCCCAAATCAAAGAGCGCTGTGGATGGCATTTCTGGATCCACACTAACCGGAGATGGAGTCACGGCTGCTTACAAAAATTCTCTCACTCCTTACCGAGAATTTTTAATTAAGCTCAACAAGGAGGAGACCCCTTAATGGCTGAAAAACGTCCCCCTCTTAAAACCTATTTCTTAGAGCCCCTGTGGAAAAACAACCAGATTTTGGTGGCCATCTTGGGAATCTGCTCCGCTCTGGCAGTGACGACGACCTTAGCGACAGCTCTTACCATGGGGATCGCCGTTAGTCTCGTCACCGGGTTTTCATGCCTTTTTGTCTCTCTTTTGCGCCGCTTTACTCCTGATAGCGTGCGGATGATCACCCAACTTGCCATTATTTCCTCTTTTGTGATCATCGTGGATCAGTTTTTGCGCGCCTATTTTTTTAACATCTCCAAAACGCTATCCGTCTTTGTGGGTCTGATCATCACTAACTGTCTTGTGATGGGGCGCACAGAAAGTATGGCCCGTAATGTGCCACCCATTCCTGCATTTTTAGATGGGATTGCAGCGGGGCTGGGTTATGCGTATATTCTCTTTTTAGTGGCGGGTTTGCGCGAGTTTTTTGGCTTTGGACAGCTCTTTGGGATTCAGATTATCCCTGAAGCGTGGTACGCCACAGCTGAGCATCCTGATGCCTATGAAAACTTAGGTTTAATGGTTTTAGCCCCCGCGGCCTTTTTTATTCTGGGCTTTTTTATTTGGATTGCAAACTTGATTAGTAAACCCGATAAACCGGCGTATTGATTATGTGGATGGGCGACTACACACTTCTGAACCTATTTGGACTGCTGATTCAGTCGATCTTTATCCAAAATATTTTGCTCTCTTACTTTTTGGGCATGTGTAGCTATCTGGCCTGCTCCAACCGTGTGGGTACAGCCAATGGCCTCGGAATGGCTGTCACCGTGGTGCTCACCTGTGCAGGTGTACTCAATTGGTTCGTCCACCAGTTTATCACAGGTAAAGGAGCGCTTGCTTGGCTTAGCTTTATTGGCATTGACGGCGCAGCAATCGACTTAAGCTTCCTCGAATTAATCGTCTTTATTTCGGTGATTGCTGCCTTTGTTCAAGTGCTTGAGATTGTCATTGAGCGCTTTTCTCCCCCGCTTTATCACTCTTTGGGAATGTTTCTTCCCCTGATCACAGTGAACTGCGCTATTTTAGGAGGGGTACTCTTCGCGGTGACACGGGAGTATCCGCTGTTTGCCAACCTCATCTTTTCGCTCGGTTCAGGTCTTGGATGGTGGCTGGCCATTGCACTGATTGCAGCCATTAGAGAGAAGCTCACCTATTCACACATCCCTAAAGGGCTCCAGGGGATGGGGATCACCTTTATTATGACGGGCCTCATGGCCATGGCTTTTATGGGCCTCCTCGGCATTGATCTTGCACGTCCTTCGGGGCAGGATCTTCCGATCCAGGAGGAGGACATGTTCAAGTCCAGTAAAGAGACCCCTATCGCATTTCATTGTTATTTCTTTACAAATCATTCTAATTAGAATGAACCTGATTTGATAAAAAATATTTAATTAAATAGCTGAAAATGTTATAATTTTCGTACTTTTATTAAATTTTCAGGAAAAATGAGCTCTTCTGCTTGTACCCAATTTAGTCACCGAGAATTATCTTTGGTGCGGCTTGCCGCTTGCGCGCCTGCAGGTGCTGCGTGCGCTGTGGGTGGCGTCTTTCTTGTACTTGCTGCTGCGCAACTCTTACCCTGTGGTGTGAACGTGATCAGTCAGCTTCCCTACCATTTGGCATATATAGCTGGAGGTGGAACCAGTGTACTAGGATTGGCTACCCTTTCCATTGCTCTTTATCCGAAAAAATCCACAACAACATCTACCACTTGTTCAGCTACAACACCACCTATTGCTCCCGAAGTAGCAGCTCATGCACCTCCTCCAATGACTATTCCTTCTTCCTCAAGCTTTACGGTAACAGCGAAAGTAGCGAATGTTAGCGGGTACACAATCAGACTAGAAGTACAATCTGAGACTAAGTTGATAAAAATAGCGGCTGAAATGAAAAGTATGGAAATAGACGAAGAAGAGCATAAAGTTTATTCCCTTACTTTTTCTTATCGGTATGACGAGAATTATGCCGCCCTTAGGGCTGCCATAGACTATCTGTATCAAAGAGACCACACTTATCTATTTGTTTTTACGTACCAATATCCTAATCAGCTCAGGGCACTTCAAGCCATTGGATTTGAAAGTGTACGTGATTCTACTCAACAACTAGCACTATACAGACCTCTTTCCCCAAATAGCCAAACCAGGGAGTCCCCCACATTTTCTGTTGCTGAAGTCACAAGAGAGGATCGCGCAGCACAAAATGAGCTTGATATATGGTACACATACCACGACTTTAGCCAACAACACTTAATTGAAACAAAACAATCACCCTTACCAGATATATATTGGGAGCATAAAGTTGCCTGGTCGATTTGTAACATTATGCATCATTGGTGGGATGAAGTTGGTAAAATACCTCACCTCACTATGCGCGCGTGCCGGGATGCAGAGCTCTGCACAATCGTGGCTGCAAAGGTGAACGATTGCTTCGAAGCATTTGCGATGGTCAGGTATAACATGGAAAAAGTTATCAATTCTCAAAACAAACGCGTGCACTACATTCATTATATTGTGACAGCACCGAAAAATTTGGATCGAAGCCCTTCCAATCATCAAAGAGTATCCGGGGCGGCACACGCGATCATCAAAGCCATGTTTCGAAAAAACAACCTTCCTATCTACCTGGAAGCAGCTAGAGGAGCAACAGGTTTTTACGATAGGCTGGGCTTTGTAAATGTAGAAGCAGATCTTGATGAGAGAGAAGCTAAAGCCATGCTTCTTACTCATGATGCATATCAAAGAGCTGGGCAAACTGTGACGTTGCTTTAAACAGATTTCAGGTGCTTGTGATAACCCTTTTCATCTAAGAAAGCTTCTAGCTGCTCAGGTTGGCTCAGCTTGATTTTGAAAAGCCACCCCTCTCCTTCAGCAGAGGCATTCACCTTCTCCGGAGACTCACGCAAGGATGTGTTCACCTCCGCAATCTCCCCCGAAACGGGGGTATAAATGTCCACAGCCGCCTTGGTTGACTCTAAAACAACCACCTCATCCCCAGCTTGAACCGAATGTCCGATAGCTGGAAGCTCGACGTAAACAATGTCTCCAAGCTCTTTTTGCGCGTAATCTGTGATGCCCACTGTAGCTAAAGCGCCCTCTAACCGGACCCATTCGTGTGATTCTGTATATTTCATTGCTTTAATAGTAAACTCGCCCAAAGCGAGGGTTGTTGTTCAATTGAAAAATCTTCGTCGTGCGCAGAAAAAATCTGCGACGCCCCGTTGATGCGGTTAATCCGATAGGTAAAACCTAGACGATTAAACTGAGAGGGATCATACCCATGTAAACATTCTGCGGGAATCAAAATATCAAATTTTCCCGCTTTCATTTTTTTGATCTCCAACTTGGAAGGCTCACAGAGCTCATGTCGATCCTCTGTACGAAAATGCGTCACCTCACCTGCTTGGATCGAGTCGCCATTGCTTTGAACCGCAATCGGTAAAAAATAGAAATGGTGACAAAAACGCGTGTTAAATCCGGACGTTTTGACGTCGCGCGTATCAAAAAAAAGCTCGATGGAGTCGGCTGTCTGGAAGTTGGGAAAATCAGGCTCTGTGAACGCCCCTTCAATCTCAACACGGAGGCGCACTCCCTCTTCACTCCATCCGAGAAAGAGATGCGCGAAAGGCTTTTGCCCTGTTAGTGCTGATAGATCAGGAAGGGCATGTTTGTCGCCCACTCGTTTCCCATAGAGGCAGTCAGCCTGGATCTGGAAGAAGTGGACGGGGGCTAACGGGACAAGTTCTTCGAGCATAACTGGCCGAGCATGTTTTTAAAAAATTGAGACCGCACTTCTTTGGCAAGTAATTCTTGCGCTTCCATCCACTTTTGCATCGGAATCGTGGTATCCATCATCACTTCTTTGACGCGATAGCAATAAGGACCCTCTTTTTCATCCTGTACGACTGCAGACAACTGCCCCGTTTCAAGAGCTAAAACCGCATCTAGTGAGAGCAAGCCTTTAGCTGCGCGCGTGACACTCTTCTCTTTTTTTTCGATGACCCACTGCCCGGCTAATGTGCCCTCAGCAGGCTCTTGACAATAGGTTTCTAGGTAAGCCGCAAATGAAAAGGTAGGCGTCTGATTAGAAGGCTTTAAAAGTCCTTTCTTTTTTGCCTCTTTGAAGGTCAACAGCTCCGCTTCAACCGAGCGCTCATCGACGATGATACGGTAATAGTTTTTCTGATCTTGTGTGTAGCCGACAACTTCGTTTTGCTCATCTAAGATTTTCTGCAAAGCTTTACGGTCCGAAATTCCAGGCAAAACCTCCTCTTCACCGGAACGGCTTAAAAAAAGCTCCTGTTCTTTCATGTCTGCCTGCCTAACCGCCTCATCGACCCACTCTGGGTGCATCTCCACAATCTGTAAGCGAGCATAAGCATCGATTTTCTCTCTTTTATCCGCTTTTTCCAGACGCTCGAAAGGTGTCCCCTCTTTTTGGGTAAGCTCAGGGAAAACGGTAAGAAGGGTCTCCCAATTGGCGACTTCCCAATCCCATGTTTCTTTCACGCTCACTTTCGCTTGCAATGCCTCTTTGCTCACAGAGCCAATGTAGAGGCGATAGCGGTTCCCCACAAGCTCAGGGGCTCGCTTTGCAATCTCCTCTATCGGATCGTGATTGAGCGGAATTTCCTCTTTAGCTGAGGGGGCTACTGATGTGAGATAGGCTTGAAAACTCTGCTTGTCCTCGTCTGTAGAAAAACGCAGCTCCGGTGCCATTTGATAGAGCTCGACTGTCGCTTTTTCGTGTGCATAGGCATAAAACTGCTCGAGGGGAAGTGTATCTACAAGAGCTGCTGACCCCACCTCCTCCATCATTCGTCTAAAGAGGGTGATCTCCTCCCAAATACGGACGGCTGTTGGCTCATCTAACCCTTTTTGGCTAAGATAGACTCGGAAAAATTCTTCCCCGCTCTCGACAGGGATGGTCGCATGCTCGGCGATGGCCGCGTAGGTCTTCTGACTTTTAAAAAGCAGGTCTGTGAGTGCCTCCTCGTAGGAAACTGAATACCCTTTTTGCCGGGCAATAGCTGCTGTATTAATCACAACCTCGGCCACACTTTGAACAAATTTTTCACCAAACCAGTCGGCGTGGTTACGGTATCCGAAGAGACTCACCACATCTTTCATCAAGCGTGGATCCCGCGGAGCGCGCGGCGCGTCATTTTCTTGGTAGCGCATGACTTGAGTTAAAAAAGCAGGAGGAAAGCTTCTTTCAGCTAAAAAAAGATCCACACGAGTCTGAAAAGACTCAACAGGATCTGAGCTTGCCTGCAACTCGGCTAATTTCTCAGGAATATCCGGAGCAAAAAGAGCCCAAATTGTATCCGCAGTGAGAGTTTGGATATAGGGGTGTTTGTAGGTCGTATAGTTCCGCTCTTTTTCAAAGCGAGAGAGCAATTGGTCACGGTAAAGAGGGGCAAACGTCGTCAAAAGATGCTTAGAAAGACCGGACTCAAGAAAATCTTTTGAAATCACTCCATCGTTTAGGTAATTGGCATCAAAAAGTTTGGATGACTGCATCCACTCTTCTCTCTCAAGAAAAAGAGTCATATGATCAAGATAAGATTGTCTTACGGCTTTGCCATCTACACAGTGAAAGACAACCGGGTCGGGCCCCGATTTTCCGCCAGGAGTGGGCGCAAACGCTTGGTAGGTGCCAAAAAACGCAAAACTCGTGACGATGATGATTGTGGTAAAGAGAAAGAAGTATTTCTGGTGTTTTCTAAAAAAGTGCAGCATCTTAAGATTCGTCCTTATTCAAAAATGGAGAGTATACGCTATCTTCTTTTATCAGGAAAGGCGTTCTATAAAAGGCCGTGAAAACGCCTTTGAAGCTCCCCTAAGTACGAGGTTCCGGGATCAAAATACCAATTACACGCCTCTTCATGCGTGATGGGTCGACTGTGTGCAAGATCTCTTGCAAAAACCTGATTCGCTGCCGCCGCTGCCTCAGACGATTCGATCACCATAATGGTCTCATAATCTGACAGATCACTTTTAAGTCCCAGATTATAGCTGCCCACCACTACTATCTCGTCGTCAACAATCATCAGTTTCTTATGTAGCAGCACATCCCTGACATTATATTCGTAAATGGATGTATTTTTAGGTGTTGTACTCTTAACAGACCAATAATCCCAGAAGTGAAACCGCTGGCCATGTAGAAAAGGAACATAGGACATGCGGTTGGCCCATCCAAAAAAACGGGTATAATCCGGAGTGGTGTCACTGATTCCATTTGAGATGATGGTGAGTTTTACACCGCGGTTCACTGCCTCAAGAAGGGCATTGAAGATAGGTTCGACCGGACAAACATAGAGATTAGCAATCTTGATCTCTTTTTGAGCCCGCTTAATGAGCTGAACGTACTCTTGGGTAATGACATTTTTCTTTTGATGCGGCCCTGAAAGTAGATACTTCATTTGCCGCCCTTCCAAAGAGATCAGCTGCTCTGATGTTTCAAACCTCTCCACAAACGGTTCAGCTGTAACAGGAAAATAAAAGGGATTGTTCGAAAAAACCTCAGGATCTCGTTCAAGATGCATCGTTTCGTTATAGTGGTTCCAAAGTGCGAAAATCTTACAGAATGTCTCCCTTAATTGCTTAGCAATAGGCCCCCGTCCTACGATGTCTTGATCGCGCATGCCGGCTGGAAGATTGGCGGCAATCATGTTGAGCTTATTATTGTCGCGACTGGGTGTAAACGTCCCCTCTGAGCACTGAGACTCATCTAGGTTGGTCCCTCCCATAGAAAAGTACTTTTCATCAATCACGCAGACTTTGACATGGTTGTCAATCCCGGTTAAATCGGGCCAAACAACGGTCACATTGGTGGCGTGTTCAAGGTGAAAATTTTGGGGATAATGTGTTTCCAGCCGCTTGATCATGGCGTAATCTGCTGACTCAAGAAGAATGGGAGTCGCTAAAACCCGCACCTGAATATCCGGACAGACCTCTAAACGCGCCTCAATCTCTGCTAATAACTCACGCGCGATTGTCCCTCCGAAAAAGCAAGCTGAAATATCGATTGACTGCGTCGCGTGGCGGATAAATTCAAGATCCCAGGCAAACATTTCCAACCCGTTATCACACACAATGATATCGGTTTTCTCTTCACCCTTCAGGCTAAGACAAGTAAAGGCACAAAAACAAAGAAACAAAGAAACAAAACGTCTCATACAATAGACTCGTTGTTAAAAGCTTTTTGAAGCGAGCAGCGCAGTTCCAGCCGCGCTTCTTTGAGTTGTTTGAGGGTCCAACCCGAACCCAAAAGGGTAAAACTGTGGGCCCGCATGGCTTCTAAAACATGGGTTTCAGAAGCCAGCACCTCATCAAGATACTCCTCAGGCAGTAACCCAAGAGCAATAGACCCTTGGTGCAAATAGCCATCACGTGTTTTGCGCTGTGCGGCTCCCCCAATTTTCTTTCCCGCAATCATCACGTCGTACTTGGTCGGTTTTGCCATGCAAAAATGCTTACAATGAGCATCTAAAGGCTTTGGATCTTCGGTAAGAAGCTCAGGTGAGGACGTCACCATCGGTTGGATAGCTTCAATCACACGATTGTTTACAAAAGCATAGTTATCAAGGGGATTGGAGGAAAACGCGGGATGTGTTGCAGGAACCAGAACAGAAAAGGCAAGATCGCAGTTGTGAAAGATAATGCCCCCTCCCGTCGGCCGCTTAGCCAAATCCAATGAACGGGCGCGCGCTTTTTCGAGATTTAAAAACGCTTCGGGTTTGGTAAAATAACCATAGGTGGCTGCATCTTCCTTCCAATCGTAAAAATGCACAATCGGGTCTTCCTCCTCTTTCAAATCAGCAAGAAGTGCCTCATCAAGTGCCATGTTTTCAGCAGCGCTCCGTATCCCGGTATCTATGTATTTCCAATTTACATGCATAATTAGCTGAAGAGCTTAACAAATTATTTACATAATTTCAATCGATTTATCCATTTTAAGAAATGTGTTGATAGAAGATCCCGAGGGAAGATAAAATAAGCGAAGGGTAGCACTTGTTTAATTATCCTTTATGCCCTATACGCAGTATTCCTAACGAGATAACGGTGAGAGATTGATGTTTGACAAATTTACGAATCGCGCAAAGCAAGTCATCAAATTAGCAAAAAAAGAGGCTCAAAGGCTCAACCACAATTATTTAGGTACAGAACACATTCTTCTGGGCCTTCTCAAACTGGGGCAAGGCGTTGCCGTTAATGTTCTGAGAAATCTGGGACTCGATTTTGAAACCGTACGCCAAGAAGTTGAGCGTCTTGTAGGATATGGCCCTGAAATTCAGGTGTATGGCGATCCCGCTCTCACAGGCCGTGTTAAAAAAGTTTTCGAATATGCAAACGAAGAGGCCTCCAATCTCGGACATAACTATGTCGGTACCGAACACCTACTTTTAGGTCTACTCCGACAAACAGACGGTGTGGCCGCTCAGGTATTAGAAAACCTTAATGTCGATTTACAAGAAGTGCGCAAAGAGGTGTTGAAGGAATTAGAAACCTTTAATTTACAACTTCCTCCAGCAGGGCAATCTGCAGGTGGTCCGGGTAAAACCTCAGAGAAAGGTTCCGAAAAGCTCCCCGCTTTGCGTGCCTACGGGTACGACCTAACTGAAATGAGCCGGGAAGGCAAACTCGACCCCGTGATTGGACGCGATAAGGAAGTGGAACGTTTAATTCTTATCCTCTGCCGCAGACGTAAAAATAATCCCGTTTTGATTGGTGAAGCAGGGGTAGGAAAAACAGCAATTGTGGAGGGGCTAGCCCAACGCATCATCAAAGGTGAAGTTCCGGACAATCTCCGCAAGAAAAAGCTAATCACACTCGATTTAGCTCTGATGATTGCGGGAACTAAGTACCGCGGTCAGTTTGAAGAACGGATCAAAGCGGTCATGGATGAAATTAAAAAGCATGGGAATATCCTGCTTTTCATCGATGAGCTACACACGATTGTGGGGGCCGGAGCCGCTGAGGGAGCGATTGACGCCTCAAATATTCTTAAGCCTGCCCTCTCAAGAGGTGAGCTGCAGTGTATCGGGGCCACGACATTAGACGAATATCGCAAACACATTGAAAAAGACGGTGCCTTAGAACGCCGCTTTCAGAAGATTGTGGTTCAACCTCCCTCCGTTGAAGATACAATTGAAATCCTCCGTGGTTTGAAAAAACAGTACGAAGATCACCACAACGTAACCATCACCGATGAGGCGCTGCAAGCAGCTGCTATCCTCTCTGATCGCTACGTGCATGGACGCTTTTTACCTGATAAGGCCATCGATCTTCTTGATGAAGCAGGCGCTCGGATGCGGGTCGCTACCATGAATCAACCCTCCGACATTTCCTCTCTGGAGACAGAAATAGAAGAGACAAGACGCTCTAAAGAAAAGTCCATCAGCACGCAGGAGTACGAAAAAGCGGCCCGACTCCGTGATGAAGAGAAAAAGCTGCGGGAAAAATTGCAATCGATTCGCACTGAATGGGAAACACACAAAGAAGAGCATCAGGTTCCTGTTGATGAAGAGGCTGTCGCTCTGGTTGTCGCTGCTCAAACAGGAATTCCTGTTAACCAACTCACAGAGGCTGAGACACAGAAACTCTTAAAAATGGAAGAGTTGCTCCGCTCACAGATCATTGGACAAGACGATGCGGTCGATATTGTCTGTCGCGCGATTCGCAGAGGACGTACCGGAATTAAAGATCCCAATCGCCCCACAGGCTCCTTCCTCTTTTTAGGGCCAACAGGTGTGGGAAAAACCCACCTGGCTCGCCTACTAGCTATTCATATGTATGGTGGTGAGGACGCTTTGATTCAAGTAGATATGTCCGAATATATGGAGAAATTCGCTGTCAGTCGTATGACCGGTTCCCCTCCGGGTTACGTGGGACACGAAGAGGGAGGGCAGCTCACTGAGCAAGTACGTCAACGTCCTTATTGCGTAGTTCTTTTTGATGAAATTGAGAAAGCCCACCCTGATGTGATGGATTTGCTCTTGCAAATTCTTGAGGAAGGGCGCTTAACCGATTCAGTAGGGCGCAAAGTCAATTTCCGTCATGCCATTGTGATCATGACCTCTAACTTGGGAGCTGATTTGATCCGCCGCTCGTCAGAAATTGGCTTTGGCTCAAAAACAGGCGTGCCTGATTATAAGACCATTCAGGAGAAGATCGAAGGGGCCATGAAAAAACATCTCAAGCCCGAGTTTCTCAACCGGGTGGATGGAACTGTTATCTTTAGGCCTCTGGATGAAGAGGCGCTTTCGGTCATTGTCCACCTTGAGATTGAAAAAGTTGAGAAAAGGCTGGCTAAGCACGATCTTCATGTGGAGCTCACAGAAGAGGCGATCCATCTGCTTGTGAAGCTGGGGAACATGCCGGAGATGGGAGCGCGCCCTTTACGCCGCGTGATCGAGCAGTATATTGAAGATCCGCTCGCAGAAAAGCTCATTCGCAATCCAAGCGAGACCAAACGTTATCTAGTGAAGGTTAAAGATGAGAAGCTGGAGTTTGAGCAGATTGAGAATCTTGCTTTAGAAACCTCTGAAGTCTCTAATTAATCATCCCGCCACCCAAACAGATCTCCCCTTGGTAGAAGACAATCGACTGCCGAGGGGTAATGGCTTTTTGGGGCTCATCAAAAGTCACATGATCCGGAGCCAAAACAGTACACACCACATCAGGGCTTCGGTAGCGCACTTTTGCAGTGCAGCGTAGAGGAAAGCTGGGCGGCTGACCTACCCAGCTCACCTCATGCATAAAAAGTTCAGAGCGGTAAAGAGCCGGATGCTCATCTCCTTGTTCAACGATGACCACATTCCGTTTGGGATCTTTGCCCACCACATACCACGCCTCGCCGGCCCCTCCGATATCCAGGCCTCGCCTCTGTCCGATTGTGTAGTAAGCCATTCCATCATGCCTCCCCACAACACTCCCATCTAAGCGTTCAAAATCTCCTTGTTGATGAGGAATAAAGCGCGCCAGAAACTCTTTAAAATTGCGCTTTCCGATAAAGCAGATGCCTGTGCTGTCTTTCTTTTGCGCCGTGATCAGCTCTGCTTGTTGAGCTCGCCTGCGCACCTCCGGCTTGTTGAGCTCGCCAATAGGAAAGAGCACTCTCTCCAAAATAGAGCTCTTCAAGGTGTAAAGAAAATAGCTTTGATCCTTTTCTACATCTTTGCCACGGGCTAGTTGCCATCCCTTTTCTCCCTCGACTTTCCTGCAGTAGTGGCCTGTAGCTAAGTAGTCAGCCCCCAGCTCGAGCGCCTTGTCCAAAAAAAGATGAAACTTGATCTCTCGATTGCAAAGGATATCTGGGTTCGGGGTGTGCCCCTCCGCGTACTCTTTTAGACAGCGGGAAAAAACCGAGTCCCAATACTCTTTGGCAAAATTCACAGTATAGAAGGGGATATCAAGGTGGCCACAAACACAAGCGACATCTTCGTAGTCAGTTTCTGCAGGACAGGCTCCCTCCTCTTCCCAATTTTTCATAAATAGACCGATCACTCTGTACCCTTGCTCTTTTAAAAGAAGAGCGGTGACAGAGGAGTCCACGCCTCCAGACATTCCCACAACAACCGTTTTCATAGGAGCACCAGTTTATCAAACCTTAACCTCTGATTACCACCTATTTTACCTGCAAAAAACGGCATTTTCGTTATTAATAACGGCAAAAATGCCGTTATCTGCAAACAAACGGAGGGAATTTAAAAAGATTTTTTTGGAATATCTAATCCAGTTGGCCAAGTGGAGCAAAAAAAATTCAAAAATCAACCAGAGATGAATGCTAACCGGAGAGCCCGTTTTCCCAGTGCTTGACGAAGTCCAGTAGGCGGTCTTTGGGGGGCTTAGTCTGGAAAAAGGCGCGCGTCTTTTCACTGGCATTGATATGCGCCACTTTGGCCAAAAGATTGAGGTGATGGCGGTCCTCACAGGCAAAAAGGAAAAAGAGTGTATGCACCGGCTCACCATCCAAAGCATCAAAGTCAATCGGCTGCTTAGGATAGACAACCACAATGACATCGTAGTGGGTTTCTAAAAGAAAATCGCGTGTGTGTGGCACGGCAATCCCATGCCCAAGCGCCGTAGACATCATTTTCTCACGATCCATAAAAAGGTCGGTCAAAACATCAGGATCCAGCTCAAACTGCTGCCCCATCCGTTGCATGGTCTTCCGAATCACCTCTTCTTTTGTCTCGCCGGGGATATCATCAATCACCACTCCCCGATAAAGGGCTCGATAGAGGCTAAACTGCATGTTTCCTTTAGCATGCGGCTCTTCGTGTTGATCAAAACCGCCCTCTAGCTTCTGCTGGATCAGCCAATCTTCAATCTCTGAACGGCTAAATCGATGCTGGCGATCGATCCGGTACGATGGAATCTTCCCATCCGCCAGCCATCTGCGGACTGTTGTCTCTGAAATATTCAGCAGTTCAGCTACATCGCGTATTTTTAAATCCACGCCCCTAAATCCCCCTAAAAAGTGCTATAATGTCCTTCGGACTGGTCAATTGCAAGATTTTTTTACGTCGCTCTTCGTCTTTAATCGCCAAAGTAAGACGGGAGAGCAGTTGAAGATACTCTGTCTGTTTATCATCGGGTCCGCCAATCATGAAAATCAACCGAACCGGTACTCCATCCAGTGCATCCCAAGCAATCCCTTTAGGGTGGATCCCAATTGCAATAAAAAATGTCTCATAACCCGGAAGCTTGGCATGCGGAACGGCAACCGCCATTCCGATCCCCGTAGAAACAATCTGCTCTCTTTCTAAAATCGCCTTGTGAAAAGCCTCTTTATCTTTGAGTTTTCCTTGAGCAGCGAGCACATCGACGAGCTCCTTTAGGGCTGCATCGCGCTCATCAACATCCAACAACTTTACAAGATCTGGATTGAGGTATTTGGAAATAAGGAGGGGCGGCTTTTGGCGATTCTGTTTTTCTTTGGAGGGAAACATGAATTAATGCACTCCTGTATGGCCAAATCCACCGCTTCCCCGCTCACTTGCCGCCAGAGCCTCTGCCCGGATAAAGCGGACCTGAATGACGGGGGCTACTACAATTTGGGCAATGCGCATACCCGGCTCCACAACAAAATCGCTCTGGCCGTGATTGATCAAAATCACCTTTAGCTCTCCGCGATAATCGGCATCAATGGTTCCCGGGGTATTGAGCACGGTGATTTGGTGCTTAAATGCTAAACCACTTCTAGGTCGAACCTGAATCTCATATCCCTCAGGGATCTCAAAAAACAGGCCTGTCGAAACAAGAGCTGAGGTACCGGCAGAGATCGTTAAAGGTTTTTCGAGATGGGCGCGCACATCCGCTCCAGAGGCGCCATCAGAGGCATACTCGGGGAGCTGATCTACATCAGTTAGAACGGGAATAGCAATTTCTTGATCCATAGGAAAGGGATCATCACGAATTACGCATCATCTGTCAACAAAAACAATTGATTTGTATGCATGGTGACATATTCGCGCGTATTACCGGTTAAAAACTCAAGAAATAGAGTAAGCTTCTTTTTCATCTCATGCCGTTTTACAATGCAATCGACCATGCCATGGGCAAGAAGAAACTCTGACTTTTGGGCCCCGGAAGGAAGCTTTTGACGAATCACCTGCTCCACAACCCGTGGACCGGCAAAACAAATTAACGCTTCGGGTTCAGCTATAATGATATCACCCAAAGAGGCAAATGATGCCGTTACCCCCCCAGAAGTTGGGTTAGTCAGCACCGAAATATAAGGAACACCCGCTTCATGTAATTTGGCAAGAGCAGCTGAGGTTTTAGCCATTTGCATGAGAGAGAGAACCGACTCTTGCATCCGCGCGCCCCCGGATGCCGAAACAAGAATCAAAGGAATTTTTTGTTCGAGTGCCAGCTCGATAATGCGCGTGAGCCGCTCTCCGACAACAGATCCCATCGAACCGGCCATATATCCAAAGTTGAGCACGCCAAGCGCCACACGATGACCTCCTATTTGGCAGGTCCCCACAAAAACACCCTCTGTTGCCCCCGATTTTTCCGTCGCGCGCTCAATCCGGTCCGGGTAGGGCTCGGTGTCGCGGAAACTGAGCGCATCAGTGGGTCGCAGCTCTTCAAATAGAACCTCAAAAGTGCCACTGTCCACCAAGAGCTCGATTCTCTCTCGGGCTGAAAGACGGTAGTGGTAGTCGCACTTAGGACAGCAGTTGCGGTTTGCTGTTAGTTCATTGGTGTGAATCATCTCATGGCAATGGGTGCATTTCAGCCAGCCGCTGAATCCGTCGGCCTTAGACGATTCGACTTTAATTTTTGGTTTGTCGCGTGAAAATAAACGCATGCCACTCATTATATTCGATTAAGCCCTAAACCGTCCACCTAAAAGGGTGGACGGAAAGAAAGGAAATTTTTTATTTGGCAAGCGCTGGACAGCACTCTCTGACGGCTTGGTACCGCTCTGCTACGTTAGACCAATTCACCACGCCCCAAATTGCTTTTAGATAGTCGGGACGGACATTTTTATACTGCAGGTAGTAAGCGTGCTCCCACACATCAATCCCTAGCAATGGAATGGCATTTTTGGTCCCTCTTAAAGGGTCTTGATTGGCACACACATCAATCACAAGCTGGTGTTGCCCTAAGCAAAAGCCCAGCCAGCACCAACCAGACCCTTGAATCGGACCGGCTTTGCTGTTGAATGTTTCAACAAAAGTTTCAAATGATCCCCATTTTTCTACAATCGCATCGGCAAGCTCTCCTGTTGGCGGAGCACCTCCCCCCTGACTTTGAGGAGCTAAATTAGTCCAAAAAATACTATGATTAATGTGGCCTCCGCCGTTAAAACGAATGGCCGGCTGCAGAGAGATCATAGTCGCAAGGTCTTCTTTCGCCTCAGCCTCTTCGTATTTCTCTAGAGCAGCGTTGAGATTGGTCACATAGGCATTGTGGTGCTTTTTGTGGTGAAGCTCCATAATCTCGGCACTGATCACCGGTTCAAGGGCATTATAGTCATAGGGAAGATCGGGTAGAGTAAATTTTTTAGCCATCAGTCTCCTCGCTGTTTAAAGATGTACCCCCGAGCATAGGGCACGCGAATAATTTGTTCAATGCGTTTTGGGTGATTGGTCCGATCGCCTCGCACTTTTCACGAGGCGGCAGCTGTCTACACAATTTTTGAAAAGCTGCGACGGTCGATGGACTGGTAAAAACCAGTCGATCAAATGGATCAAGGTCAGGCAATTGAACCTCATTAAAAATAGTCTTATAAAGAGGGAAGGCGTGTCCTCTTTTTTCTAGATACGTGGGCAATAAAGCGCGCGCGGAGGCCGAGTGAGGATAAAGGATCGGGCCACATTCAATCTTGTCTAAAAGAGCGATGACTCCTTCTCCACACTCTTCTTTTGCAACCCACCTTGCCTCAAGACCAAAATCCGTTAAACGTTCCGCTGTGGCTTTACCGACACTGATATAAATCTTATCTCTTCTCTTTGCGTAACCAAAAAAATACTCCACCGCTTGTCGACTGGTGAAAAGAACATGAGTATGTGGAAAACTGAGCGCATGGGCGATCTGTGCATAAGGCAAGGGCTCTGTCCGAATCAAGGGAAGGTGTGTAATCAGTTGATGCGAACCATAGCGACTCGGGTCGAGTCCAAAGTAAAGAATGGGCTTGCATCGTGTCATTGTATTCTTTATGATTCCTTTAATTCATTCATACAAGGAGGCCCATATGGCGGCATGCGGATCATGTTTAGGTTCTGTTCAACATCATCTTAACCCCACAAATTGGGACTTTTCTGAGAAGAAGGTCACCAAAGTGGCTCTCGTAGCTCTTCTATTCAGCGCGGTGGCTCTGACAGCCTGCGCTCTGATTACGGCCTATCCTGCAGCTTCAAGCGCCTTTATTACAACCTTCAGTATTGCAGCTGTTGTGAGTTTAGCCGCTCTATGCGTCGTGCTTGTAAAAAAATGTCAAACGTCATCAACTGTAAATGCTCGCCGCCAACAATTTGAAGAAGTCCACACTCCACCACCTCCTAAACAACAACACCAACAGAGGGGAAAAGCCCGTCCTCGTTCAAGGGATGGCGATGGTAGCGGCGGAAAAACAGGAAGTCTTGCTGGTGACGCTCACACACTCGCAGAAAATGCGGCTAGGCTTGCAGAGAAAGCTGGTGCTGGTGAATAGGGTTAAACACCTCCACCATCGCTAGATCCCCCACGCGTGCAAGAACGGCTAGCCGTCCTTGCAGTGGGGTCGTTTCCCCCGGCAAGCGGATTCGGTTGAGGTGTGTTAACCCCAGCCGAATCAGCGCTGCCTCTGCAATCACCACACCATCTACTTTTCCTGCATCCATCTGCGCTAGACGCTCTTCAATCGTCCCTCGAATATCAACAAAGCGCACTTCACTCTCTACTCTCCGCACCATCTCTTCGCGTCTAACCGATGAGGTGGCCACCACCGCCCCCTTTTCGAAGCGCTCCCCTTTGCGCAAGACAAGCACATCGGCAGGATCGAGTCCTCGTGTCAATGCAACCAGCTCAAGTCCCGGGCAGAGCGGCTCAGGTAAATCCTTGGCTGAATGAATCGCCACACGACACTCCCCACTGAGCACTCTTTCATCTACCTCGCGCGTGAAAAAATCGGTCTTATCTAGCGTACGCAGAGAGGTTGTTCGATCGCAATCCCCCGTCGTCTTTACATAAACCGGCTGAAAAGAAACTTCAGGGTGCACGTGTTGCACTAGTTTCAAAACCTCTTGTACTTGCGCTTTAGAAAGGGGTGAACTTCTTGCACTAATTGAGAGCTGCACGAATCGCCTCCTCTACACGTTCGATCCCAATGATCTCAATATTTTTAAAGAGCTTGTGTCCTTTTTTAGGAACCATTGCTTTTTTAAAGCCCATATGTACAGCCTCCTTCAACCGCTCTTCTAAGCGGGGTACGCTTCGAATCTCCCCGCCCAAACCTACCTCTCCAATGACAACAGTTTCGGGATCTACAATCCGATTGGTAAGAGAGGAAGCAACTGCCAAAATAATGCCTAAATCAATCGCCGGTTCGGTGATTTTAAGGCCGCCGGCAATCGATACAAAAACATCGCGGTTATGGAGTTGATACCCGATCCGCTTTTCCATCACAGCAAGCAGAAGAGCTAAACGATTCGCATCCAAACCGGCAGATCGACGTGAAGGGGTGCTAAAAGCGGTATCGGTCACAAGCGCCTGTACTTCGACCAAAATCGGACGCGAACCATCTACTGTGGGAATGATCACTGAACCGGAATTACCCCGCATCCGCTCTTTTAAAAAGAGCTCAGATGGGTTTTCGATCTCAGTGAGTCCCTTTTCACTCATCTGAAAAACAGCGATCTCATCTGTTGAGCCAAACCGATTTTTCACAACGCGCATCAGCCGGTAGTTGTGTTGCCTATCGCCTTCAAAGTAAAGGACGGTGTCAACCAGGTGCTCCAATACGCGCGGACCGGCAATCTCCCCGGACTTGGTCACATGTCCAATCAACAAGATAGATAGATTCCGGCTTTTGGCCAAATGCATCAGCTCTGTCGCTGTCTCTCGCACTTGGGTGACTGAACCGGGAGAAGAGGGAAGCTCGCTTTTATAAATGATCTGAATTGAGTCGATGATCACCAGATCGGGGTTGACCGTTTCGATCTGCTTCTTGATCAGCGAAAAATTCGTCTCAGCAAGTAGAAGTAAATTTTCACTCGAAATACCTAGCCGTCTCGCCCGCTGGGAAGTTTGCGCCACTGACTCTTCACCGCAGACATAAAGAACTACAAGTCCTTGGCGAGCAATAGCATTTGAAGCTTGCATCAGTAGAGTCGATTTCCCAATTCCCGGTTCTCCTCCCACAAGCGAGAGCGAGCCAACCGTAAGCCCGCCGCCCAGTAGGCGGTCGAGCTCTTTCATATGGGTTTGCATGCGGGTGTTCTGATCAGGAGGCACTTCATTAACACGGACCGGTTTGGAGGGCATAGAGAGTTGCGATTCAAAGCGGGGCACAACCTCCTGCTCTTCATGGAAGGTATTCCACTCTTTACAACTGACACACTGCCCTGACCATTTAGGCTCTTTATGTCCACACTCTTTACAGTACCAAGCTGACTTCACTTTGCTCATGATGCTTTATCCTCTATTTGCAAAAGAGCCGCTTGAGCAGCAGCTGTCTGCGCCTCTTTTTTGGAAGAGCCCGACCCCTCGCCTCGTTTGATATCCTGCACCCATACTCCCACGCGGAACTGTTTTCGGTGAGCAGGTCCTGTTTCTTCCATAATGGTGTAAATGGGCGTCTGTTGAAAGTTTTTCTGCGCCCAATCTTGCAGTTCAGCTTTCCAATTGCGGTAGGGCTCGTGGACCAGGGAATCAACCGTCTCTTTGAAATGAGAGAGAAAAAAGGTACGGGCCGCTTCCACTCCCTGATCAAGATATAAAGCGCCCATCAACGCTTCAAAAAGATCAGATAGAATCGTGTCGCGTCCCTTGCCTTCATTCATCTGCTCCCCCTTTCCTAAAAGTAAAAACTCACTGATCCCCAACTGCTGCACATACTGAGCGCACGCCGGCGCATCGACGAGTTGAGAGCGGAGCTTGGAAAGGGAGCCCTCATCGAGCTCGGGATGCTGTAAAAAAAGATACTCTGCCACCAAAAGGCCTAATATAGAATCTCCTAAAAATTCCAATCGCTCATTATGGTGAGGGACTCGATCTTGATTTTCATTCCAAAACGAGCGGTGAACAAAAGCTTGAAGAAGCAGTTCAGGCTGGCGAAAAAGCACGCCTATTTTATTTTGAACCGCATCGAGTTGAAAAAAAGTTTGCATTTGGCATCAAAGATGGTATGAAGTGAAGACTGAAGAATAAATTTGGAGAGATTTTAAGGCCATCATTTATGAGTAACACACACACAAAGCGCGAACTTCAATTTGAAAATGAACAAGTTAAAGTCTGGAAGACGGTCATTTCTCCCAATCAACCCCTAGATATCCATCCACACAATGCCGGTCAGGTCGTGATTGGTCTCGATTCAAAGCGAGCCTACTGGCTCAAGCCGGGATCTCAAAAGAGCGAAAGTACTTTGCCCACTGTCTCCGAGCCGGTCGAGATTATGGTAGTGGAGATGAAGCAGGCCCAAAACCGTCCTCTGCCTAGTAAACCCCTGGACTAGAATACGATTTGCTTCTACAATGTTTGCCATGGAAGGCATTTATCGATTAGATGGAGTTCAAGATTTTTTTAGAGTTTATAAAGACGGTTATGGATTTAAGCCCAATGAACCGCTCTTATCTCCCACCTATAAGCAAATCCTTTGGGCCCGTGCAGCGGCTCCCCTGCATTTTGTTCTCATCACCATTAGCACTTTAGCTAGACAGTTGATGCGTATCCTCACCTCTCTTGCAGCACTGCAATTTGGGGCCGCTGGAAAAGATTGTATAGGACTGTTTTTGCAACTTCCTCTGCTCCCTGCCCTGGCTGTGCTGGCCGTGATCAACCCTCAATGGGCTGTCGATGCGTGTCATCACGTTCTTGTACAGCCAGGTGTAGATCACCCGAATGATTCAGGGACGTACTTTGAGGATAGAGGTTACCCCTGGCAGCCGTATGTACTCACCTTGATACGGGGGCTCTTTGTTCTTCCTCTTGGTTTGATCGACGGGGGTGCGCAAACGCTTTCCTGGGCTCTTACTGGTTCCTGGAGCCAGTTAAGCGCGAATCAAAAAATCTCTCCTCTGCACAGAGTTGCCTACTCTTTTGCTGTGTGCATCCATATTCCCTATAACACGATCTATCCCGAATTAGAGCCTAGCTTGATTGAATCAATCAATTTGGTGATTTACCGTACCCGCTTCCGATAAAATCCCGTGCAGAATATTGCCTTTCGGCAGTAAACTCTTCTGCCATGGCACGCTTTATTCTCGCTCCAGAACATAAAAAATTTTTTCAACTCAACGGCTTTATCTCTTTTGAATCACTCATTCCTGCTCAAGAGATGGAGGCGATCTGGAAACAGATTGAGGGACACCGTCCAAATCTACCCGGCCTCACCCAGGAAAATCTCTCCGGCGCCTTGCCTGAGCTTCTCCCTATGGCCCGAAAGATAGGCCCTATCGCTGCAGGATTACTTGACCGAAAACCGATTCGCCTTGCCTATGACTGTGTTGTAGAGCAACTGGAGGAAACTCCTACCATTGAAGAGAGAGAGGTCGGCCTTTTGCTCGGAAAAACGGGGACCGGCTTTTTCTTCACTGACCCTTCTCATCTTTACAATCTCAAGCAAGAGTGCTACCTTCTACTTGTTTTTACCGCAAACTATTCAAATAACCCGATTCTTGTAAAATGATCGATCGTGAAGCTGTTGTCATTTTTGTGATCTGCGTCGTCTTCCTCGCACTATTTGTCGTGGCGGGCGTGCGCGATATTATCCGAAGGAAAGATGAAGAAGAATAGCTGGTATGGACAAGGGTTGAAATTTTCGTGCACCGAATGTGGTAAATGCTGCACAGGTGCTCCCGGGTACGTTTGGGTAAACACTCAAGAGATGGAAGCGATGGCCGCCTTCCTTGATCTCTCTTTGAGGGACTTTAAGCGAAAATACACACGTAGAGTAGGCAATCGCTATTCGCTTCTTGAATCGAAGCAGACCTACGACTGCGTCTTCCTTAAAGAGAAGAAATGTCAAGTCTATGGCGCGCGCCCCACTCAATGCCGCACTTTCCCCTGGTGGCCTCAAAACATTCACTCTCAAGCTGCCTGGGAGGAGACCGCCCGCTCCTGCGAGGGCATTCAACCCGATGCAGAGAGGGTGAGCGCCGCGACCATTGAAGAACAGGAGCTGATTCAAATTGGCCGTAATGCCGACAATCGCTAGTATGAGGATCATCGAAAAAAGCAAGACGGTGGGGAGCCAGTGGAAGTGGACATTGATGAAACAACCCAAAAAAATATTGACAGCTGGCTGAACGGCTCTTACGACGCTCAAACCAAAGAAGAGATCCGCTCCCTTCAACGAGACAATCCGCAAGAACTTGTCGATGCTTTTTACAAAAGACTCTCTTTTGGAACCGGTGGGCTCCGTGGGATTATGGGAGTGGGAACGAATCGAATAAACACCTACAACATCCGCGCGGCCACGCAAGGCCTTGCGAACTACATTGCTACCCAAACACCAAAAGCTGAAAGGCATGCAGTTGTAATCGGCTATGATTGCCGACACCATTCCCGGGAATTCGCCAAGCAGGCAGCGCAAGTCTTAGCAGCCAATGACATTGAAGTCTTTCTTTACTCCTCTCTCCGTCCCGTGGCGAGCGTTTCATTTGGCGTTTTACACAAAAAAGCGACGGCCGGCATCATGATCACCGCCTCGCACAATCCCCCCAAATACAACGGCTACAAAGTCTACTGGGATTATGGAGGACAGGTGCTTCCTCCCCACGATCAGGGGATTATTGAGCAAGTGAACCAAATCACCTCCATCGAAATGGTTAAAACAGCTCCCCTCTCTCATCCGTTGATTCATGAGATAGATGAAGAGCTCGATCACGCCTATTTAAAAGCGCTTCATGAATGGCAACTTCATCCAGGGGATAATCATACGCACGGCAAAGAGCTGCATGTCGTCTATACAAGTTTACACGGGGCTGGCATCACAATGGTCCCGGCCGCCTTACGCGACTGGGGCTTTACCCACCTCACCATTGTCAAAGAGCAAGAAACACCTGACGGAAACTTTCCTACCGTCTGTTCACCCAACCCAGAAGAACATGCAGCACTCGAAATCGGGATCGAAACAATGAAGCGGGTGAATGGAGACCTCCTTTTGGGCACTGATCCCGATACTGATAGACTTGGGGTTGTTGTGATGCATGAGGGAAAACCTTTCTTCTTTAATGGAAATGAACTGGCTTGCCTACTTCTCGAACACATTTGCCGTGGACTAAAGATGCCTCCAAAAGCCATGTTTGTCAAAACCATTGTCACCACAGAGCTCTTTCGTAAAATTGCTGAGCACCATGGAGGCATGTGTTTAGATGTGCTAACAGGTTTCAAGTACATCGGAGAAAAAATTGCTCAATGGGAAGCGGATCACTCAAACCACCACTATATTTTTGGAGGTGAAGAGTCCTACGGCTATCTTTTGGGAACACACGTACGGGACAAAGATGCCATTATCTCTTCTGCGTGTGTGTGCGAGGCGGCTTTACAACTCAAAAGAGAGGGAAAAACACTGGTTGACCTGCTCTACGAGATTTACACTCAATATGGCATTTTCCGCGAGGGGCTCCTTTCACTAACATTTGAAGGAAAAGAGGGCGCCGATCAGATGCAACAGATGATGCAACAATTGCGCGATAAGCCCCCTACGCTTCTGGCAGAAAAACCTGTTACGATCATGGAGGACTATCTCACCCACACCAAGCTCCACATGGAATCAGGGGCGAAAGAGACGCTTGTGCTGCCTAAGTCTGATGTGCTGCGGTTTTGGCTAAGTGATGGAACAAAAATCGTAATTCGCCCATCCGGAACAGAGCCAAAAATCAAGCTCTACTGCGCTGTTGAGGAGAGACATCATCACGTGGATCGGCACGATTTGGAAAAAGCGCTGGCGCGCGCTGACCAAAGGCTAGGTACGCTCCTTCAAACCCTCAAAAAGAGCTTAATGGGGAGGAGCCTTTCCTAGCCATTCCGGCTTCCGATCCAGTACCTTAAACAAGCTTTTTACTTTCCCCAGCTCACGCCGTGTGATGAGCGTCACACAAACACCTTCTCGTCCAGAGCGCCCTGTTCGTCCCGAACGGTGCATATAGGTCTCTTCTTCAAAAGGAAAATGAAAGTTCACTACGTGCGTCACATTAGAAAAATCGAGCCCTCTTGAGGCAATATCTGTGGCCACTAAAAAGCGGATTTTACCTTTGTGAAACTTATTGGTGATCACCGAGCGCATCTGCTGCTCTAACCCTCCATGAAGAAAGTCGACACCCTGTATTTTGGACTTTAGGTCACGATAAATGGCCTCAACCTCACGACGCGAGTTGGCAAAAATCAAACACTGATTGGGATTGAGCTCTTTGAGAAGAGCCAATAAATCATCTCGTTTCTGCGCTGGATTGGGGCAAAAAATCAGCTGATGCTTGAGATTTTTAGGTGTGGTTTGCTCACTGATTAATGTCAGTTCAACAGGATCTTTCATGTGATCTTTCGCGATCATTTTAATCTGCTTGGGCATGGTCGCTGAAAAAAGTAGTGTTTGATGCTCATGAACTAAACAGTTAATGATAAACTCTAAATCTTCATAAAACCCCATGCCCAGCATTTGATCGGCCTCATCGAGTACAAGCGTCTCTACTTTGGAAAGATCGATCGCTTTTGAGAAAACAAAATCAATGAGCCTGCCTGGCGTGGCAATCAAGACTTGCACACCCCCTTTCAGCTTGGCACGTTGCATCTCCATATCCTCTCCGCCAAAAAGGGCGAAAGCTTTGACATGTTTCACCCGACCAATTTTTTGGGTCTCTGTTGCATACTGAAGGGCCAGTTCGCGTGTGGGAACCACAATCAATGCTTGAATGTGTTTGTACTGTGTATCAACTTTATGGCAGACAGGAATCGCGCAGGCAGCCGTTTTGCCCGATCCCGTTTCAGCTAAAGCAATAAGATCCTTGCCCTCTAGCACATGAGGGATCGCACTCTCTTGAACGGGAGTGGGTTTATCATAACCAAGTGCACGAATGGCATCTAATATGGTGGGATCTAGATCGAAATTAAGAAAGGTCATAAGCGTTTTTGTATACTTTTCCAGATCAGCTTTTTGGCAATCCCGGCCGGCACCAAGAGGGCAGAGAGACGATAGAACCAGTTGGTCACCCGCTTTTCCTGAAGCTGCTCTATTTGTTTTAAAATTTCCCGGGCCACAAACTGTGGGGAGAGGAGAGGCGCTCCCTTTTGGATCACTCTCTTTCCCGCAGCACGATTGGCAAAATCGGTGTCCACCATCCCCGGACAGGTGACAAGCACTCGTACACCTCTATTAGCTAACTCGGTATTGAATGTACGCGAAAAATGGGTCAAACACGCTTTAGCTGGGCCGTAGAGCCCCATACCGGGTGCTGGGTGCTCTCCCGCCATGGAAGAGACATTCAGAATCACACCTTTTTTTTGCGCGGCAACCAGTGCACGTGCCGCTTCGATGGTCAATTCTATAGGAGCTGTGGCATTAACCTCAAGCACGGTTAATTGATCCGAGACAGATCGACTGAGCATCTCTCCGTAATGGGTAAAACCGGCACAATTAATCAAAAGATCGGGCAGATCAGCTTGAAAAGCTGTAATGATTTTTTGACGTCCCTCTTTTTGGGCCAAATCTGCCACGATACAGGGACTTTTAACGGCTTCAGAGAGCCGTTTTAAGCGCCCCTCATCACGGCCTGAAAGAATGAGTGCATATCCCTTTTCAATAAGAAGGGGTACCAGTGCCTCTCCAATTCCCGAGGTGGCTCCGGTCAGCAGCGCCTTCACCCCTCTTCTCCAGGATGATGTGAAGGGTATTTCACCCTAGGGTGACTCGCTGCCAGCAAGGTTTTAACTAGAGTCGCTTTGACAATTCCCAGCTCTTCAAAAGTAAGAAGCGATTCATCAAACTGGCCATCTTCCATTTTTTGTGCAATCAATGTTTCTACAAGGTTAGAAACCGTCTCCTGATTGAATAAATCCAAACAACGAGAGGCCGCCTCTAGCGTATCGGCAATCATAATAATGGTCGATTCTTTGGTACGCGGCTTAGGCCCACTATAGCGAAAATCACGCTCCTCGACTTTTCCCTTATCTCCCTTAAGCATCTCTAGTTGTTTGTGATAGAAATAGTAAACAAGGGTGGTTCCATGATGTTCTTTAATGACATCGATAAACTGCTCAGGAAGCCCCATTTTTCTAGCCAGTGCCACACCTTCACTCACATGGGCAATGATCACTTGCGTCGACTCAAGAGGGGTAAGTAGCTGGTGCATATCCATTCCCCCCAGCTGATTTTCGGTGAAGTATTGTGGGTTAGCCAGCTTGCCAATGTCGTGATACTGCGTTGAGACACGGCAGAACAGACCATTGGCCCCAATAGCTGAAGCTGCTGCTTCTGACAAGTGTCCCACCACCATTGAGTGCTGGTAGGTCCCCGGCGCTTCGATAGTCAGTCTACGGAGAAGCTCATTGCTCGGGTCCATGAACTCCATCAAGGTGATATCCGTTAGAATGCGGAAGGTTGACTCAAATACAGGCAACAAACCGACGACCAATATCGCTGTCATCCCCATGAAGAAAAACGTGCTGGTGAGATCACCGACAAAACTGATGGTGAAGGCTGTATTTTCGTATAAATTAAACGCGAGTATGACCAACACGCTGGCCAGCCATGCTTTGGCACAGACAACAAAAACCTCCTTACGGCGGCGGATTTTCCGTGCTGTCAAGATCACCACCATTGCTGTGATCAGGTTGATGACCAAAAAGGGAATACTCTCTACAGCTAAAGCCATTGCAAATACAATCGCCAGAAAAGCAGAAGCAAACGCCCCAATCCGCAGATTCATCAAGCTCGTTAATAAAATCGCTGCAAAGGGAACAAAAAGCGGGAAGCGGACTAAGTCGATGAGATTTGAAGAGGTTTGAATCAACAGAAGTTCCACTCCCTTGGCTAGTACAAGAGAGAGAGTCAAAATCGTAGCCAAAAGAGCTAGTTTGCGATTCGAATAAAAAATATCTCGGTGGTTTTCAGAGAGGTAGACACCTGAAATTCCGATGAAAATCAGGGTCATCAACAGGGAGCCTGCCACCGTGATGGGATCGAGCAGATTTCTTTTATGACTCAGCCCCTCTTTCATCGACTGCAGCATTGAAATATGGCGGGTGGTGACCTTTTCTCCTTTATCGATCAGGCGGTCGCCAGAGCGAATGCGTGTGAACTTTTCCGGGATCTTATTTTGGGCCAGTTTGCGTAGGGTATACTCGACTCCTTGGTCGATCTCAAAATTCCACGTGATGGGCTCGAAATAGTGAAGGATGAATTGAGAGATGGGCGCCGGAATCTCCACATCGGAGAAAATTTGTTTTCCGAAGCCCGACCAGAAGAGGATCGGAAGACGCCCCACATTTTCTGCCGGAAAATAGGCGTAGAAATCGGGCCTCGTAATGGGAAGCTCATCTTGTGGAAGATCATCAATTTGTTGCAACGTTTTCACATCGGTAAACCGCTTCTGCGCTAGGCCATCGGCAAGGAGGCTCAGGGCAAGGGCGATGTCATCAAAGGCATTTTCCTGGCTCAGCTTCTCCCATTTTTCATTCCCCACCGGATCGCGGGTGATGTACTTTTGAAAATCGGTCACCTTTGTGTGGATTTCATCATCTTTGATGCGGTAGATCGTTCCGATTTCATGAGCGGCCTCCTGCTTGAGGATGATCGTAGCTTCTTCGTCCGGAAAGGCAAAATCAATTTGCGCAACCACATAGCGATTCGCCTCGCCGCCGAGTTCCAACTTTTCGATATAGGTTTCGCGGAAGTGAAGAAAAAGAAAGAGAAAGAGAGTAAAAAAGCCTCCAATGAGGAGGCGTATAGTAAAGCTTTTATCGAAATAGCTTTGCGCTCGGGAGAAGCGGAGTTCGTTGAGATCCTCTTCTTCTAACGATTCGTCTGTATCGGAAGAGAGATCATCCATGACATTTAGCGCTCTTTTTCATCCTTTCAGAATAGGAAATTCAGCTTATTTAAGCAAACACTGCGCATTTTAGCTCTTCTTCTATGGAAAGCACAAATCACTTCCAGCTCATTAAGGAAGCAAAGGATAAGGGGTATTTGATCAATTTAACTTTCCTATGGCTTTTGAGCCCAGATCTTGCCGTCAAGGGCTGTGTTGAAAAACTTAGGATGCTTAGATTTAGTCAGATTTGGTCGTCAGTTTTTAAGCCGCGAGCGAAAGAGATAGCCACAGAGCTACCTCTGAGCGAGCGGCAAAAAAAATGGCGCGCCAAAGATGTCTGAAGATAAGCGTTATAAGTTTTTCAACACAGCCCCGCCAAGCGCGTTGCCCAACGGGTTTCGCAAGGCGGTCATTTTATCCCACAAGAAACAATTGTTCGACGCTATCATCTTGGGATAAAAAATTTAATAAAATATTATTTACCTCTTGCAGATAGTTCGTTAATTATCGATAATTCTGTTGGAAAATCTCGCAGAATTATTATACAGGCGACAAGCAAGCGATTAGTGGTAAAGGACCCTCTTATCTGGAAACAAATTCAAGAACGGTATGAAAAACTCTCAGATCAATAAACTTCTTTTAGAGGCTCACGACCGAAGCGTAGAGTTGGCTATCGATACTTCTATTCGTACGGGTGTCCCTCTCGTAGTAGAGAAGAATGGCAAAATCATCGAAATCCAACCTAAGTACGAGTACGTTCGCATTCCTCTCAAGAAGCCAAAAAAGAAAAAAGGCAAGTAGATACTCTCTTTCTAAAAAACTTCAAATCGATCAGGGCATTTGCTATACTCCCTAACTTATGCCTGAATATCAAGTTTTAGCTCGAAAGTACCGCCCTCAGCTATTTAAGGACGTCGCCAGCCAAGAGGCTATTGTCACCACCCTTAAAAACGCCATACACATGCGCAGAACGGCCCACGCCTACCTCTTCTGCGGTTGTCGAGGAACAGGAAAAACGACACTGGCCCGCCTCTTTGCCAAAGCGCTTAACTGCAAAAACCTCTCCAGCGAAGGCGAGCCGTGCAACGTCTGCTCATCCTGCAAAGAAATTGCGGCCGGACACGCAATTGATGTGCTTGAAATCGACGGCGCCTCTCATCGTGGAATTGAAGACATTCGGCAAATCAACGAAACGATTGGCTTTACTCCGACAAACGGCAAATACAAAATTTACTTGATCGACGAGGTGCACATGTTGACCAAGGAGGCGTTTAACGCCCTCCTAAAGACCTTGGAAGAGCCACCCTCACACGCCAAATTCTTCTTTGCCACCACCGAACCACATAAAATCCCTGCTACCATTTTAAGCCGCTGCCAACGCTTTAACCTTAGTCGGATTCCTCTAGATAAAATCTGTCAAACCTTAGCTTCAATTGCACGTGATCTTGAAGTGGAGGTGCAGGAAGAGGCTCTGCTCACAATAGCAGAGATGAGTGAAGGAAGCCTGCGGGATGCCTCCTCTCTTTTTGATCAGGTGATCGCCTATCAAAAAACACCGATCACACAAGAGGTGGTGAGTGATGTCTTGGGTTTACCTTCTCGCGATGTCCTCTTTTTACTCGACAAGGCAGGCAGCCAAAAAGACTTTGGGGCCACTTTTCAAATTGCACATGATGTCTTTAGCCAGGGGAAAAACCTTGGCTTTTTTCTGGAAGAGCTTGTACAGCATTTCCGTACACTTTTTTTACTCAAAAATGGTGTGCCCTACAAGGGACGGGATCAAAAAAAATACGTGCAGTCAGTCAAACTCTATCGAGATGATCAGCTTTTACAGATTTTAGAAATTCTCACAGAAGCGCAGCAAAACATCAAGTTTGCTATCTCTGAAAAGACGGCTTTAGAAATGCTTCTGCTGCGCATTGTGCGCACACATCAACGGATCTCAATTGATCAGTTAGTCGAGCGGCTCGTTTCACTAGAAGCGCGCCTCGATCAACCGGTAGTTGAGGTGCCCCCTACAAAAGTTTCTCCTCCAACTCCCAAGCCCGTACCCAAAGCCCCTGTCTCTGCTCCCACTCCACAACCAGTTGGGGTGAAAGAGCAGAGTCATTTTGATACGTTAATGCGCTTTGCAGCGAAGGAGCTGAGTGGATCATTTAAAAAGGAGTCATAATGGGTAGCGGTTTCGCTAAGAAGAAAAAAGAAGCTAAGTTGCTTCAGCAGAAGTTTGAAGAGATGCAAGCCAAAATGAAGGACGAAAAAGTCACAGGCACAGCCGGCAATGGCTTGGTGAGTATCACGTTGAACGGAGAACATGAAATGCTGGAAGCCAAAATCAAGCCTGAATGTGTCGATCCTGATGACGTTGAAGGGCTGGAAGATCTCATTCGAGCAGCCTACAACGATGCGGCCAAACAATTAGAGAAAAGCTCTAATGAGCTTGGAGGTGGCTTTCCCGGCATGGGTGGGTTCGGATTTTAAAAATCGGCTTGAAGCTTACGGTAAGCCTCTTCTAAGACCGCCTCTACCTCCTGAGCGGTCGACAAGGTTAGGATATGCTCGGTCATTTTGCGGGACTCAATGATAGATAAGCGCCGCACGACGTTTTTCACAACAGGAAGTGCCGGTGACGATACAGAAAGATCGTGTACACCTAAGCCTAAAAGCAGGGCTGTATAGCGGGGATCCGCTGCTATTTCTCCACACACAGAGACCGGTTTTTCTGCTCGGTTCCCCTCTTCTACAACCATTTTGATTAGCCGCACAATACTGGGATGAGCCGGGGTATAGAGATAACTCATTGCCGGGTTGCCCCTGTCGACTGCAAGGGAATACTGCACCAAATCATTGGTCCCAATCGAAAGAAAGTCGCACTCTTTGGCTAAAATGTCACACGTGATGGCAGCCGAGGGCACTTCAATCATGCAACCAATTGGAATGTTACGCGCAAAAGGAACGGCTTTATCTTGCAGTTCTTGCTTGGCCTCCTCCACAATCGCCTTAGCCTCTCTTAGTTCAAGAACACCGGAAATCATAGGAAAGAGAATACTGACCTCTCCGAAAGCACTCGCTCTTAAGATGGCACGTATTTGCGTTTTAAATACGGTTCTCTCTTTAAGCATCAAACGAATAGCTCTACACCCTAAGTAGGGGTTTTTCTCATAACGGCTGAGATGAAAGTTACCTAATTTATCTCCACCGATATCAAAAGTACGGATCACAGAAGGGTGGTTGCCGACTTTTTCCACAATGCTCCGGTAAACTAAAAACTGCTCATCTTCGCAGGGGAAGACCTCGCGCGCCAAAAAGAGATATTCTGAGCGGAATAACCCTACTCCCTCTCCCCCATACTGCTGTAGGGTGTCGAGTTCATTAAACATCTCGATATTTGCAGAGAGATGCGTTCTATACCCATCGATGGTTTCTGCATCAAGAGAGCCCGACTGCTGCAATCCCTTTACATGACTTTTTAACTTTTTTCCTTCGCTTTTGTAGTGGGCAAGGGTCTCTTTGGTAGGATTTAAAATCACTTCGCCCGACCCTCCATCCACAATAATCAGTGGAGTAGCAGAAACAGAGAGCTCAGGAAAATCGACATTGGAAACAAAAGGGATCCCTTTGGCTCTAGCCATAATGGCAACATGGGAGGTTTCCGCTCCACTTCGTGTGACAAAGGCTTCAATGACATCTGTATTCGCCTCAGCAGTGTCGGAAGGCGAAAGCTCATGAGCAAATACAATAGAGCGGAAGCGAAGCTGAGCGAGTGTACAGCGCTCATGCTCACGCAAGTGGCCAAAAATGCGGCGGGAAATATCCTGAAAATCCTTTAACCTTTCCCGGAAAAAAACATCCGTGATTTTCTGAAATTTCTGTTCATACTCACCAATCACTGTCTTAAAAACATACTCGGTATTCTTTCCCTTTTGCCGAATGGCTTCTTCCATCTGCACGGTCATGAAAGGATCCCGCATCATCTCTAGGTGAGCCCCTAAAATAGCTGCTGCTTCATTCCCCCCCTCTTTTTGCATCCGCTGTTGTAAGGAAAGAAGATCTTTTCTAGAACTGCTCAGTGCACTGTAATAGCGGTTGACCTCATGCTCAATTTTGTCATCAGGAACAGAGAATTCAGGAACATTTTCTTCAGCAACCGTAAAAAAGAAGGGGCGCCCAATCGCAATTCCAGGGCAGATCGGGTAGCCTTTCAGACGTATTTCTTGGGTATTTTTACGCATTAGCTTCCATCCTCACCAAAACGACTCTCAAAGCACTCCTCGAGCCGCTTCATCGTCTCTTCAGCATCTACCCCAGTCACCGTTACCGTAATCTGTGCATTTTTAGGGGCCGCCAACATTAATATATTCAAAATACTCCTTGCATCGATTGTCTGCTTTTTATAAGAGAAAGTCACCTCACTTCTACACTCTTGTAACAGTTTAACAATTAATGTTGCGGGGCGCGTATGCAAACCGAGTTCGTTTACAACACGGATTTTTCGGGTCAACATCTGATCACTCATGAACGTTTTTTACCTTATCGGCTACATCATCCCACACTTCTAGCTTCACGACAATATTAAGATTTTTTTTAAATGTGCCAAATGTCCTCTAAGTAGAAAACCAACCAGGCAAGAAATGTCGAAAAAGCGAGATTCTCTTCTAAACGTGCGTGATCGAAAAAGTTGCTAAGCGTCCGGTCATTTTCAGAAAAATAGAGGTTGCCCATCTCCTTTTCGGGATACCAGTCAGCATAAAAGCACTGATAACAATGCAATCCAAATGATTCATAAAAAGGAATCAAACTTGAAGGATCGATTACTTGTCCATCCGGACGCACGAACACCTCTTCGGCAAGCAAATGCTGCAAGTGCTGAAATGTGCGCGCCATCGTACGCGATCTAAGTACTCCTGTGTCCGTATACTTACAAAAACCATCATGCACCTGCAAAAAGGCAAGATAATCAGGAGGAAGCTGCACGTGCGCAAACTGCTTGATCAGACTATCCAAAGCAGTCTCTGTGGCTGGGGGGCTCCCATGAAAAAAGCCTGCAGCCTCTTTCAGGCTGTAGACCATATGGACATCAAATAGTTGATCTGACTTCTCTTGAGTAGCAAAGATTTCGATGGTATCCAAGCTTTCAAAAAACGTGTAGAGCCGCTCTTCCAAGTGGCTCTCATTAGGGGAAATAAAGGGTATTTTTGCCAACCAAAATTCACGGGTAAATTCAATCCGGTCTTCTGCTGGCAAACGACTTAGCTCGTACCAACCTCTCGGTAAAAGGGGGACCTGCTGCGCTAGTTCCTGCCAGTCAAGACTAGGTTCATCGTGAAGAGCGATCACTTGATGAAAGTGTCTATTTGATTTGCCGTCATCATAAATTTCATGAAAATGTTCACTCATAGGATGCATCAGTATACAATTTTTTCAGAATTATGGAACGCACGTTTTTTTGGCAGCGCCATCCCGCTCTTTTATGCGGCCTAACCCTTTTACTCAGCACCCTGTTTGTGCTGAAGACTCCTTATGCTGCCCTCCCTGTTTTGCTTTTCCTCGACAAAAAACATGTCGGAATTGTCACCCTTCTTTTTTTGCTGCCCATCGCCTATCTCTACCAAGCCTATACCTTTCCCCCTTCTGGAACTTCTCTCAACGGGACCTTCTCCATTCAGTCGATTACCGAAAGCAAAGGATTTCCACAAGGATGGGTCTATCGAGGGCTTTTAAAAACAGAAAAGGGGCGTCTGCAGTGTCAAATTCGCAGTAAAGAGCACTACAAAGCCGATCGCGCCTACCGTGTTTCCGGTTTAGCCTTCACACAAAATGAACGCTTCTATTACATCAAACCAATCCACTGGGAACCCATTCCACACACCTTTAGCTTTGCAGAGTGGCGCTTGCATGCAAAAAAGTGGGTTCAGCTCTACATCGAGCGGAAAATCAAAGGTCCCAGAGCCGCACTCTTTTTAATCGGTATGGTCACAGGCAGCCTAGAAGATCCTATGATGCTGCAAGAATTTGGTCATCTAGGTCTCTCCCACATCATGGCCATCTCCGGCTTTCATTTTGCCCTTTTGACCCTCGCTCTTCATCTTATTTTGCGCCTTTTTCTTCCGCCCAAACCAGAAGCCTTGCTCCTCATGGGAGCACTCACTATCTATCTCCTCTTTATCGGAGAGAGCCCTTCTATCCAAAGAGCATGGATCGTGGCCATGGTTTTTCTCCTCGGGAGGCTACTTGAACGCCCTCCCAATCCCCTCAACTCGCTTGGTGTGGCTCTTTGCCTGGCCATCGCCCTGAACCCTCTCTCCGCCATAACGTTGAGCTTTCAACTCAGCTTTTTAGCAACCGGGGGCATTCTTCTTTTCTACAAGCCTCTCAATCAACTTCTTCTGCTTTGGATCCCCAAATATCCCCTCAAAGATATTGTTGAGCGTCCCCTTTTCTGGCAGCACGCCTACTTTTTTTCTGCTCTCACTCGTGAAGCGCTAGCACTGACCCTTTCTGTCCACCTCACTCTACTTCCCCTCCTCATCGCTTTTTTTCACACCTTTTCTCTTAACAGCCTGATCTACAATCTCTTTTTCCCATTCTGTGCTAGTCTTGCTCTTTTTCTTTTTCTGCTCGGCATTTTAACAGGAGGGCTCTTGCACCCCTTAAATAGTTGGTACTGTGAGCATTTGCTTACTCTTACTGAATCTCCTCCCCTACTCTTTAAAACATTCTATATTGAAAACACTTCAGTTTTACTCACAATAATTTACATAATTTTTCTGTTTATATCGCTAATTTGTTACAATTGTTATTATGACAAAACCCATCGGCGAGACGAGTTCTGGTGATAGACAGGCCCCTCTTTCAGGGACGCGAGTGCGTAAGGGAGCCTATTTATTTGATGCGCAGCCTGCCAAGAGCACTTCAATCACGAACGCAACGGCGCAGTTTGCTCTTCATGCGCCGTTACTAGGACACAATATTGCAGCGATGCACGCCGGCATCCCTACTGCTTTCAAAGGAATAGACAACTAAAGGAAGTATAAATAGAGAAGAGCGGCAATCGTTTTAGCATCGCGAATCTCGCCGCTTCGAATCATCTCATGCGCATGCTTGAGTGAAGTGGGCACCACCTCAATTTTCTCTGTAGCATCGAGGTTCTGCCCCACATGTTTGAGATCCTTGGCCACAAACACAAAGAGCTTCTCATTGCAGAATCCGGGAGTGGAATAGCACTCAAAAAGAGGGGAAAGAGCCCCGGAGCGGTATCCTGTCTCCTCTTCTAGCTCACGCCCTGCGCATGCAAGCGGATCCTCACCTGCTTCTAGTGTTCCTGCCGGCAGCTCCCACAAGGTCTCTTGGACCACATAGCGCTCATTGCGAATCAAAATCACCTGATCATCACTCAAAAGGGGCAAAATGACCACGGCACCGGGGTGGTCAACGACTTCACGTTGGATCGTACCCCCGTGAGGATGTTCTACATCAATTGAAAGAAGATCTACCCGTTTTCCCTTAAACAGAACTTGCGGATTCGTATAGTGCATGACAAGAACCTACTCTCTCAGGGTAATGTTGTCGATGGAAAAGCAACGCGATGGGTGCATAAGGTGAAAAGGAATTGCGGCAAACAAGTGCGCTGCGATCACTCAAAGTGAGGAGCACCCAATCTAGTAGCGGACCAAGTGGCGGATCTCTGCCTCTAGGTCGGAAGGCTGAGGAAGCACTTCATTTTCTAAAGGCTTACTGTAGGGAACAGCGCTATCAAAACCACAAAGTCGGTGAACAGGCGCATCGAGATATTCAAATGCCTCTTCGGCAATCCGAGCGGCAATCTCAGCTCCAAAGCCACAATTGCGCTGCGCTTCATGTGCTACCAAAAGCTTACCCGTTTTCTGGACGGATTCGATCACGGTGGGACTATCTAATGGAACCAAAGTGCGCAGATCAATCACTTCAATGGAAATACCTTCTTTGGCCAATTTCTCAGCTACTTCCCATGCCATCACCACCATCATTCCCCAGCAAACAACGGTCAGATCACTTCCCGTACGTACAATGTTTGCTTGACCAAACGGAAGAAGATAGTCTTTACCGGGCTCAGCGCGCGCACAGAATTTTTGCTGGCGATAAAGTCCTTTGTGTTCCAAGAATACAACAGGATTGGGATCACGAATGGCTGTTTTTAAAAGCCCTTTGGCATCGGCAGCATTACTCGGAATCACCACTTTCAATCCCGGGCAGTGAGTCAAAAAGCCTTCAATGCTCTGAGAGTGGTAAGGGCCACCCTGGATATATCCTCCATAGGGCATTCTCACCACGATGGGGACATTCCACTCCCCATTCGAGCGGTAGTGGATACTGGAGGCTTCATTGAAAAGCTGGTTGATGGCCGTCCAGAGATAGTCGGCAAATTGCACTTCAGCTACCGGCTTATGCACACCATCCACTCCCATCCCTATTGCTAAGCCAACAATTGTCGACTCGGCAAGCGGCGTATTGAAACAGCGGCTCACACCAAATTTGTCAGTCAAACCGCGGGTAATTCCAAAAACACCGCCTTTACCATGTGCGACATCCTGGCCAAAAACCACAACATGCGGATCAAGGGCCATCTCCTCTTCCAGGGCATGATTAATCGCGTCCATGATCACAATTTTCTCACCCTCAGCTGGCGCTTCATTTAGGGAAACAGGAGGAGTAAAAGGAGCAAATACGTTGAGTCTGCTGCTCCCCTTCTCAGGAAAAGGGAGCGTATCGGCTGCCTGCGCCGCTCGCTCAACGGTTTGGTGAGCTGCATCTTTCAACGAGCTGATTTCCAACTCATTACTCATATTTTCGTGAATCAACCATTGCTCAAACCGGGCAATTGGGTCGCGCAACTTCTCTTTTTCAACCATCTCTTCTGTCTGGTATTTGCGCTGATCATCACTGTTACTATGCGCGTCTAGACGAGGAACATGAGCAATTAATACGGAGGGCCCTTCGTGAGAACGTCCTTTTTGAATGGCTTCCTCCATAGCTGAGGAGAGAGCAAGAAAATCGGTTCCATCCACTTCGTGCACAGACATCCCGGCATAGCCACGCGCTACATCGGCAATGCTACCACCCGCTGTCTGCTCTTTAGCCGGAACAGAAATCGCCCAGCCGTTATTTTGGATGACAAAGATCACAGGGAGCTTGTGAAGTGCAGAGAAGTTCAGTGCTTCGTGGAAGTCACCCTGAGAAGTAGAACCATCGCCTCCCGACACATAGACCACCTCGTTGTTACCTAACTGCTTATTTGCCCAAGCCCGGCCAACTGCGTGCAAATACTGTGAGCCCACAACACTCGATTGACAAATCAACCTCAACTCTTGGTGTGAATAATGGTGGGGCATCATCCGTCCACCGGAGTGGTTTTTAGTCGCACGCCCTAAAAAGACACCGAAAAGCTCGGCCAAATCGCAACCAATCCCCACAGCGAACCCTTGATCGCGGTAGTAGGGAAGTCCCCAGTCGTGGCCTGCTTTCAGTAGTTGGGCGCACACTACACCAACTAGTTCATGTCCCGCAGAGGAGAGCTGGAAAGTTCCCCCTTTATTCTGTTTAACTAGTTTGGCCATCTTCTCGTCAGCAAAACGAGATTGATACATCAGCCTCAAAATAAGAAGTGCCTGATCGGCTGTGATCTGAACTGACGTTTCCGTCATAAAACCCCCTCGCTATTCAGAAGAAGTATCGGAAAAAAAGGATTTCAACTTCTCCATAAAACTGTTTTTACGCGGTAAATTATCAACCCCCTCAGTATCACCGAAGGCTTGGAGCATCTTTTTTTGCTCCTCTGTTAGGTGGGTTGGCGTTTCAACCATTGCCCGCACCAACAGATCTCCTTTACCACGTCCGTGCACATTAGGAAATCCTTTTCCGCGCACGCGAAAGACTTTCCCACTCTGTGTCCCCTCAGGAATCGAGAGACGGCAATTTCCTGAAAGTGTGGGTATCTCTTTTTTTGCTCCAAGGGCAGCTTCCGCAAATCCGATGGGCAGATCTAAAAGTAAGTTATCTCCCTCACGCTGAAAAACAGGGTGAGCATCTAAGTTAATGAAAACATATAAATCGCCTGGAGGACCGCCCCCCTCTCCATCATCTCCATAACCATTCATCTTAAGGCGCATTCCTGTATCCACACCAGCCGGAATGTGCACTTTGACATGTTGCTTTTCACGTACACGTCCCTGTCCTTGACACTCCTTACATGGATTGGTAACCACGCGTCCCTCTCCATGACACTGTGGACAGGTAGAGGACATACTGAAAAAACCGCGCGTCTGGTAAACCTGACCATTTCCATTACACTGACTACATGTCTTCACTCCATCAGCACTGGCAGCACCGCTGCCGCGACATGTTGCACACCCCATTAAGCGAGTCACTGCCAGCTCTTTTTCGACACCCTTAGCGGCTTCTTCAAATGTAACCCGAATAGTCGCCTTTTTACTCGCTCCCTGAGTCATGTGCGCACGTTCGCGCCCACCTCCCATACCGCCGCCGAAGAGGGTCTCAAAAATAGATTCGCCCCCACCGCCTCCACCCCCGCCAAAGGCGTCCATAAAGGTGCGCAGCGCATCTTCCATTGAGCCAAATCCAGCAGGACCACCTGGACCTCCTCCGGCTCCTGCAAAGACACCCTCTTTTCCATAGCGGTCGTACATTTCACGCTTTTTGGGATCGCTTAAAACCTCGTAAGCTTCGGAAATCTCTTTGAAGCGGGTCTCCGCCACAGCATCCCCCTGATTTTTATCTGGGTGATACTTGAGCGCCATCTTCCGATAGGCCTTCTTGATCTCCTCTGGAGAAGCTCCCTTAGAGATTCCTAAAACTTCGTAATAGTCCATGACTGCTTTGTTCATCGGTTACGGTATTTAGCTGCTGCTTTAGATTTTGCACGTTTTTTCACTGAAGGTTTATCATAATAACGGTTTGCTTTGGCCGTCTTCATCACCCCTTCTTTATCTAATTTCTTTTTTAAAGCTCTCAGAGCCTTGTCGATGGTCTCCCCAATACGAACTTTCACACTCGGCATATTTGTCTACCCTTATAAATGGTTCTATTTAGTACATGACGAAACATTTTACCATCTACCCAATTACCTTTCAAGTGACTCTCTTTCAAATATTGTCTTAATTGTTTCTTAACAAAACACCGAAAGGTGTTTCAGTCCCACGGACCATGCCATACCGTAACGGTCGCAATTGAAAGCTGACTAAATGGTTTCCCGCAAATAAATCAAATCGAGGTCGCCCCCCTTGCCTGGAAGCGCTTTTCTGATCAAGGCAAGAGGATCTGGATGGATCTCCTTTTTGTTGGGAAAGGGAATTCTGGCCAGCTGTGGCCCCACAATAGAGTCACACCCCCCCAGCACATCCGGTAGATCTTTTAGATCCACAAGGCAAGGCTCTAAACCCTCCCTCCAGACATAAGCTCCTCCTATCCGCGCGTCCATTACGGAAGCAAACGCACCCTCTGTCTCAAATCCATAAAGCGAACAAACACCTAATAAAGGAATTTCTAAGGGAGCAGCGATTCCCTTGGCTGCTGCCACCCCCACCCGAATCCCGGTGAACGAGCCGGGCCCGACAGTCACTACGATCTTTTTTAAATCGTGGGCTGTTAACTTAAGTTTTTGAAAACCAGACTGAATTGCAGGGAAGAGATGGGAAGAGCTCTGCAAACCAAGAGGAAGCGGAACCGTTAAGAGCAGATCCACTCCATCTGCAAAGGCCACGAGAGATCTTTCGTGACTTGTGTCAATAATAAGCGTGCTCATAATTTACTAGGCATTCTTTTAGTAACAAAATAATAGAGTATGGTAATCTAAAGATTAGATTAAAGCGATAAAAATAGCCCTCTTGCATGTTTAAGAGAGCATTTGGTACACTTCCTCGATTAATTTTATAGAGGCCGAACTGTTGGATAAGAAAAATCAAGAAGAGCTTGAAAATGAGCTAGAAGAGGCAATCGAAGCCTCCTTGGAAGAGTACGAACCCCCTCAAAAACAGCTCCCTGAAGAGCTCTATGTTCTGCCCATTAACCGTCGTCCCTTTTTTCCTGGCATGGCTGCTCCCGTTTTAATTGAGACGGGACCCTACTATGAGGTCCTAAAAAATATAGCCAAGTCGGACCAAAAGTATGTTGCACTGGTTCTCACCAAAAAAGAGAATGCCGATATCTATAAAGTGAATTTCAATGGCCTCTACAAGGTGGGTGTTTTAGCCCGCATTCTGCGCATCATTCCCATGGATGGAGGTGGCGCACAGGTCGTTCTCAATATGGAAGACCGCCTGGAAATCGTAGAGCCCATTAAAGACAAACACCTGCGAGCCAAAATTGAGTATCATCCCGATACCAAAGAGGTGACCGAAGAGCTCAAGGCCTATTCGATTAACATCATCTCTGTCATCAAAGATCTTTTAAAGCTCAACCCTCTTTTCAAAGAAGAGCTGCAGATTTTTCTGGGCCACTCAGACTTCACCGAGCCCGGTAAGCTCGCTGATTTTGCCGTTGCTTTGACCACAGCCACCCGTGAGGAGCTTCAAGAAGTGTTAGAGGCCTTCGAAATGGGCCCCCGCATTGATAAAGCGCTCGCTCTTTTGAAAAAAGAGCTCGACCTCAGCCGTCTGCAGAGCAGCATTAACTCCAAGATTGAAGCGACCATCACGAAAAGTCAAAAAGAGTACTTTCTACGTGAACAGCTCAAGACTATCAAACGCGAGCTGGGCATGGAGCGGGAAGAAAAGTCGATCGATAGCGACAAGTTTGAAGAGCGCCTCCGCAAACGAGATGTCCCTGTTTCTACAATGGAAACCATTCAAGAGGAAATGGATAAGCTGCAGACTTTGGATTCAGCTTCTGCCGAGTATACCGTCTGTCGCAACTACCTCGACTGGTTAACGGTGATCCCTTGGGGTATGAACAGTAAAGAGCGGCACGATCTGAAAAAAGCTGAGGCAATCTTACACAAAGATCATTATGGACTCGACGAGATCAAACAGCGCATTTTAGAGTTGATTAGTGTTGGAAAACTCACGGGTGGCTTGAAAGGAAGCATTATCTGTTTGATCGGTCCGCCCGGATGTGGAAAAACGAGTATCGGCAAGAGTATTGCACGCGCCTTAAACCGCAAATTTTTCCGCTTTTCCGTAGGTGGTATGCGCGATGAAGCGGAGATCAAAGGGCATAGACGCACCTATGTGGGCGCGATGCCGGGCAAGCTTGTGCAAGCCCTGAAGCTCTGTCAGGCAATGAATCCTGTGATCATGATCGACGAGGTCGACAAAATGGGAATGAGCTACCACGGCGACCCTTCAGCTGCCCTTTTAGAAGTACTGGATCCAGAGCAAAACCGCGACTTTTTAGATCACTATCTGGATGTACGGGTTGATCTCTCTAATGTACTCTTTGTTGTCACAGCCAACGTGATGGATACGATTCCGGAGCCTCTTCTCGATCGAATGGAGGTGCTCCGTTTATCAGGATACATTATGGAAGAGAAGGTGCAAATTGCCAAAAAGTACCTCATTCCACGCGCTCGAAAAGACATGGGACTACGGGCTACCGATGTCACCTTCACGCTTGATGCTCTTCGTTCCATTATCAATGGTTATGCGCGTGAGGCGGGCGTGCGCAGCTTGGATAATCATATCAAGAAAATCTTGCGCAAAGTCGCTCTGGAGGTCGTCAAAGAACGAGAAAAAGGGCGGCGGAAAAAAGAGACCAAACACTCCATCACAAAAGCCTCTTTAGCAGATTACTTAGGTAAACCCATCTTTTTGAGCGACCGTTTTTACGAAAGAACACCTGTGGGTGTAGCTACAGGACTGGCCTGGACCTCTCACGGTGGGGCAACCCTATACATTGAAGCGATTAAAACGGTCTCTGACCGCACTGAAATGCACCTCACAGGGCAGGCGGGAGATGTAATGAAAGAGTCCTCACAAATTGCGTGGAGCTACCTGCATAGTGCCGTACATACCTACGCGCCCGGCCATACCTTTTTTGAAAAATCGCAAGTGCACATCCACATTCCCGAAGGAGCGACTCCAAAAGATGGCCCTTCTGCTGGGGTCACCATGGTTGCGGCTTTACTCTCATTGCTTCTGGATACGCCTGTTTTAGATAATTTAGGCATGACAGGAGAAATTACCCTAACCGGACGTGTACTTGGAGTGGGTGGAATCAGAGAAAAGCTCATTGCTGCCCGCCGTTCGGGACTAGACGCTCTGATCTTTCCAAAAGATAACCTACGCGATTACGACGAGCTACCTGACTACCTCAAGGAGGGGATAGAGGTCTATTTTGTGGAGCACTTCGACGAGATTTTCCCCATTGCGTTTCCGGAGATGAGTGGATGAGCACTTGGGAAGCCTATAGTCGCGCTAAAATTCTCCATCCGGAAACGCTCACACAAAGTGTCGCCCGTTTGCGTGCCGAAGGAAAGACGATAGCCACTCTGAATGGCAGCTTTGATTTGCTCCATGCCGGACATCTTTACATGCTTTTTGAGGCTTCCAAAACGGCAGATGTTTTAATTGTGGCCGTTAACAGCGACTCTTCTATCCATGCCTATAAAAGTGCTCAGCGTCCTATCATTCCCTTGGCTCAACGGGTAGAAATGCTAACAGCCCTGGCCTGCGTCGATTACGTCACTTGGTTTGATGAGACAGATCCTTGCGCGATTTTGGAGACCCTTTGTCCCGATGTGCACGTCAATGGAGAAGAGTATGGACAGGCATGTATCGAAGCTGCTACGGTACGAAAAAATGGCGGAAGGCTACACCTTGTCAAGCGTCTGCCCGGTTTAGCCACCTCCGAAATAATAGAGAAAATTCAAAAGCTGGATACGATCACATGCGATTGATCACAACGATCAACACCGACACAAGCAACGAAGATCCACTCGCCTTTTCTGCCTACCTAACGAGTCAAGGGATTCGTAATGAGTGTGAACCCATTTCAGAATCTGAGTTTCATCTCTGGATCTATGATGAGGATCTCGTCTCTAAAGCCCTGGAACTCTACGAATCCTACAAAGCAAATCCAGCAGACCCACGCTACAAAGTAACGATTCATGAAGAGCCGGCCCCTCAGTTAACAGCGCGCCCTCCTAAAAAACGTCTTCTCTCCCCAGCCCCCTATGGTGCCGTTTCTATTTTTATCTTGCTGATTGTGGTGAGCCTCTTTATGTGGGCCCAAATTCAACGGGGAGCGATTACGCCTCCCAATATTCCCGGCATCATTCAAGCCCCTCTACTCGCTCCTATCGAACAGGAGCTCATCTACGACTACCCCGCCTACTTTACAGAACGCGATACCCTTTTTACCCTCTATACCCCCAAAGACATCGAAGAGAAAATCCCCCCCTCCCCTGAGGCGCAACAGCTCATTCAAAAGCTGAGGCGCACTCCCACCTGGATGGGTGTCTATGACCGGGTTGTGATGGCCATTCGCAATCCGGATTATAAACTTGCCTACGACGGCCCCCTTTTCGAAAAAATCTCCCAAGGAGAAGTGTGGCGCGTATTGACCCCAACTCTTCTTCACTTTGATCTACTCCACATCTTTTTTAATGTGCTCTGGTTTATCCTCCTCGGGAATCAGATTGAGTTTCGTCTTGGATGGCTCCGTTATCTCATCTTGATTTTAGTCACAGCCATCGCTTCCAATACAGCTCAATACCTGATGAGCGGCCCTTTCTTTATGGGCCTCTCCGGTGTTGTGTGTGGCATGGCCGCCTTTATATGGGCCCGCCAACAAGTTGCTCCCTGGGAAGGCTACCTCCTCCATCGGTTTACCTTGATCTTTCTGGCCATCTTTGTGGTGGGAATGTTTGCCCTCCAAATCGTCTTTTTTATCCTCCAGATAATGGGGAAATTCGAGCTGACCGTAGGCATCGCCAATACGGCTCACCTCACAGGGGCTCTTGTTGGCTATCTCCTAGGGCGCATGCGACTTTTTGCTCTTAAACGCAAGTAGCTTAATCATATATTAATTATTTTAAGATATAATGGTTATATTCAAAAAAAGGAGCCCACATGTCTGCCGTTAGTCATAGCCCGGAAGCCCAAACACGCTCTTTGAGTCGAGATCGTCTGATGCATGGCCTCAGAGGGGCGGTGTTAATAGCCTGTGCGATCGGTGCCTTTTCAGGAGGAGGCGGGTATATCAGTCTCATTTTTGGTGTTGCCCTGACAGGCCTCAGCCTGATTTTTGCCGGGTGTGCCCTCTCTTCGCATGCGGCCCGCGAGCGCCTCAAAAAGAGGCACCAAGTGGAGGCAGAAACCCGTCAGATGCAGTATAACTTAGCAGACCTTCGAGAAGAGATCATGGATCATTTTCAAGAAGTTGCCAGGAAGGCTGCTCTCGTTTTTCTTTTACATGCACGAATCGTATAGGGAGTAAAAGATGAACGGACCAAGCAAGCGATTCTAGCCAAATTAATTGGTTAATGCCATACTGCTGGCCATGGCGGCATCAGTAACCTCTCCTCACTCCCACATAGTGGGTATTCATAAAATCCAGCGGATAGATCTAGCGATCAAGGTGTGTGGTGTGGTTGCACTCATTCTATTTGCCCTCACAATCGTTTTCATCGGACTTGCCCAGGCCGGTTATGTCCACCCGGTAACTCCCCTAGGCACTTTTGTGGGAGTCATTCCTGCTCTTTGTCTTATAAAAGCCATTGACTGCTGCCGCAGAAACGTGGCAGAACGGCATGGAATCAACCTAGAGCAGTACGATGCCATTCAGCATAGGGAATGGCGGGAGAAGCGAAAGGACGACGGAGAGGGGGAGTCATCTGATTCAGAGGTCTCTTCCTCTGTAAGCCGCTAGATACTCATTGACTTTACCTATCCAATCGCTTAACCTCTTGCCCGTTTTATGAGCGTACGCGACTTAATTATTTTGGGCTGCTCTAGCCAGCAGCCGACTCGAAGACGGAATCACGGAGCCTATCTTTTTCGCTGGAACGAAGAGGGGCTTCTCTTTGACCCTGGAGAAGGAACCCAGCGGCAATTTATCTTTGCTAATGTTGCTCCCACCTGCGTGACTCGCATCTTTGTTAGTCACTTCCACGGCGACCACTGCTTGGGACTAGGGTCCATGTTGATGCGCCTTAACCTCGACAAGGTCACCCACCCCATCCACTGTTACTATCCTGCCTCAGGCAAAAAATATTTTGACCGCCTCCGCTATGGCACCATCTATCATGAGACCATCCGCGTAGTAGAGCACCCTGTCTCAGAAGAGGGACTTGTAGAAGATGATGGCCGGTTTCGGATTGAAGCCGCCTTTCTTGATCATGGAGTAGACAACATCGCCTGGCGGATCACCGAGCCCGATCGACGTAAGTTTGAAGCCGAGAAACTCAACGCATGCGGGGTCAAGGGACCTCTTGTCAAAGAGCTAGAAGAGAAGGGTACACTGCTTATCAAAGGAAAGAACATCTCGTTAGATGAGGTGAGTTGGATCCGTAAAGGCGATGCAATTGCCCTTGTGAGCGATACCCGATTTTGCCAAAATGCGATTGAAATCGCACGCGGCGCCAAACTTCTGCTTTGCGAAAGCACCTACCTAGAAGAACACCTTGAGCTCGCTGAAAACCACCACCACCTTACAGCCAAGCAAGCCGCCACGATTGCCAAGGAGGCCGGCGTGGAAAAACTCATTTTAACCCATTTTTCTGCTCGTTACCTCAATGTGCATGACTTTGAAAAAGAGGCACGCACTGTCTTTCCTGCAACAGAGGCAGCTGAAGACATGAAAATCTTTCTATTACCCCGTTAAAAATTTCTTAACATTAAATTAATTTTTTTCTAGCATGGATGGATCTATTCAAGCCAAGGAGATCCATCATGAGCGCTACGCCATCCACCCTATTTGCTTCAACAAGACGGTTGCCTCGTGCTCCTTCTGTGCAACGCTCCACATCTCAGTGTTTACGCTCCGATCGAAGTAAGAACGTGACTACTTTTGCAGTGGGTGTGATTGCAGCTGTTTGTTTACTGTTAGGCGCCTTGGCTGTGCTCGCTTCATCCGGAACGAATGTAGGTGCATTCAACTCGTTGAGTGGCCTGAGTGTTGGAGGAGGAATGGGTGTAGCTATTGTCAGTGGCATGGTCTTCATTGCTGCAGTGAGCTGGCTGATCTCTCAGGCTGTTCAACGCTGCCGTTCAGCACACCGGCAAAATCGCGTATTTTCTTTTCCTAACGGGCAACTAAGCTCTGCCCATTATGCTGAACTCGATTACCCCGCTTGCTTTACTGCTCACTTCGGCGATAATCCTAAACCAAAAATTGCTCGGGCTCAAGCAGTTAGTAACCCACATGGCGAAACCTACCTAGCAACCCACGTTTCTTTGGATCCCAATGCACATGGTAGTTGGGGCACCACACCTTATGTGCTGGCTTGGGCCCCCATGGGACAATCGACAACTCCACCTACACAGAAGGAGTGCTTCCAGGAAATGGTGGCTACTTTAGGCGCCTCCATTGTTGTGATTTTAGATCCGGTTACACCCAACAAAGAGTGCAGTCCTGCCATACTCAGTGCAGGAGAAAGTCTGAGATTAGGAGACACCACGATTTCGTGTTCTTCAGGGGGCAAAGAATTTGCAGTACGAAAGGTGACACTCAAAACCGGTAATAGTCAATCCCATTACTACCAATGCACAGCCCAGACGGGAACGATGTTTTCCTCTCCTCAAGCTGCACTTGCAGCAATATGTAATCTGAAAAAATCTCTATCTAGATGTGCCATAGTTAGTGAGAGGCCCATGATTATCGCTGCAAACGAGGGAAAAAATACGGGAGCTTTCTTGGCACTATGGGAGCTGATGGAGCAGTTGGAGGGCGGGACATGTATTGATGCAACCCTAGCCGATTCTTTACTTGCATTAGCCAAACATATTGAAAAACAATCATGGCCAGGTTCAGCTGTTTCTTGGATCAATCAAATGTGGAGTGAACAGTTCAATGATGACCAGACTTATCTTGTTGAACTCCAACCAAATACTCAACATGGAGCTACACAGCTAACTGAAGCGCAAAAAGATACCATTGCCCAAACGTTCCCCAGTCTTGTTGGTTCACGTCGAAGAGGCGATTGACAAAATAAAGAGCTAACGCATAGCTTTTAGATATGATCCAAGCGGCCTACCAGTTTTTAGACTATTTACGCTCCATTAAAAACAGCTCGGAACATACGATTCGTAATTATGCGATCGATCTCAACTCTTTGAAAGAGTTTCTCGAAAAGAAACTCCCCCCGGATTGTCTCATTGAAAAGATCCACTTCAACCGTCCCTATTCAGACCGCAAAAGTGAAAACGATGCGCTTCTTTCTTTAATTGAGATCGACCGAAAAACCTTGCGCCATTTTCTCGCTGATCTAGCTGAAAAGCAGGTGCAGAAAAGAACGATTGTGCGCCGTCTTTCTTCGCTTCGCTCTTTTTTTAAGTTTTGCATGAGACAAAAGCTCATCGAAAGCAATCCTGCAGAAGAGCTCGACAGTCCCAAACTCGATAAACGGATTCCCCTCTCCCTTTCCTATGCACAGATTCAACACCTTTTTGATCAACCTGACACAGGTTCCTACTTGGGCTTTCGGGATCGTTGTATCATGGAGCTTTTTTATAGTTCAGGGCTTCGCGTCAGTGAGCTTGTGGCACTCAACCGACGTGACTTTGATCCAGAAGCCTTCCTGGTACGCCTTCGTGGTAAGGGCAAAAAAGAGCGGGTGATCCCCCTGACCAAGAATGCAGCCGACTGGATCCTATCTTATTTAGACCATCCCGAACGGCATAAAAATATGGACGGACACTTGGCTCAAGTCGATCCGGAGGCGATCTTTTTAAATCGTTTAGGAACTAGACTCACTACCCGTTCGGTCGATCGAAAGTTTGATCACTATTTGATGGCCAGTGGACTTGCCGGCAAGGTGACCCCACATACGATTCGGCATACGATTGCGACACACTGGCTGGAGAATGGGATGGATCTGAAAACGATTCAGCTTTTGCTAGGGCACACCTCTTTGGCGACGACGACGATTTATACGCACGTTTCACCTAAGCTGAAAAAAGAGGTCTACGATAAGGCCCACCCAAGAGCCTAAAAAGATCTGTGTTCCCTTTTCCGATTGACTATTTTCAGGTCAGTGGAAACCTCTCATCCCTTCCTTTTTTACAACTCTGATAGAAAAAAGGAAGGAAAAATACCATCTTTCAGCCGGCTCTCACAAATTTTTCTTTACCCAAATTTTATTTAATCTAAAATAATTTTTTTCTATTGATTGAGTCACAAACAGGAGGTAGTTATGAGTTCCACGGACGGTGTTGCTAGTACAAGCATGGTTGTATACAGGGGCCCTGGCGCTGTTGCGCCCACACAACAGCAACCTTCAGAAGATGGGCAAGTCTCTGCGACTGTCATTCCAAATACGAGCGTAGTAAGTCGAGTGCGCTCGGCTGCAGATTGGAACGTCATATTTGTTAAAGTGATAGGTTACGGGGGTGCAGGAGTATTTATTGGAGGAGGAGGCGCACTGTGTGCTGTCCCTCTACCCGGAGTACAGGTGTTCGGCGGACTGTTTATTGTCTCAGGTGTCGGCATTTTTACCTACACAAACTGCAGGATAAGCAGCATGCAAGAAAGAAGGATTGAAGCTGCAAACGATCAATATGACTACCTGAATCGAGTCCATTTGGCTGCGCTTGCTGTATTTCATAGTCAGATTTCGGTGCTTGCTCACAATATTGCAGTTTTTGAAAACCAAGTGGGTGAGATGCATAACCAAAATGCAGCCCATGCGAGACATAATCAAGCCTTAAAAGCAGAAATTGATCGCTTAATTGGAGAGGGACAAAAAAATAGAGAAACGGTGCTAAAGCTGCAAACCGTTACCAGTGAACTCAATCAAACCTCCACTCAATTCCTCACAGGTATTACGGAAAATAGAAGAGACCAAGCAATCGACCAAGCTGCTGTTCAAGAGCAACTGGACCAGTTAACAGAGTTAGTCGAGCGCCTTGATGGAAAAAGCGTTCAGCCCTTAGTAACACTAGCAAGACAGTTTCAACAAACGGTTACACACGTACTAGAGATTGCCTCTGTTGAAGAAAGACTAAGAGAAACACAGGCCGCGCTCCACCGCACTGAAGGGAGGCTTGGTGAGCTAAACAGACAATACGACCAGCTAAATGAGCAGAATCAGCAGACTGCCGACCGACTGCAAGCGGAAGTGGCACGGCTCACAAGAGAAATCTCAAGACTTGAGCAAGTGCGAGGAGACTTGACAAATGGTCCGGCAACAACGGATTAACCCCCACCCTTGTCTCCTATCATCAGATCTGGTATAGTGCTTCGCTATGAGTATTACTTTAGACACGATTTCAAAAAGTTTTGGAAGCCGGGTCCTCTTTCACGACGTCTCTGTTGCTTTCAACCCCGGCAACCGCTATGGCCTTACCGGTCCTAACGGTGCCGGAAAATCAACCCTTCTCAAAATCATCATGGGTCTGATTGAGGCCGATAGCGGCTCTGTCTCCCTGCCTCCCCGTGTGGGGATGCTCAAACAAAATATTGAAGATTTCAGGGATATGCTGGTCCTAGATGTGGTGATCATGGGCAATAGCCGTCTGTGGGAAGCCATTCAAGAGCGAGATGCCCTTTATGAGGCGGAGATTACAGACGAGATCGGGATGCGCTTAGGGGAACTGGAGGAGATTGTTGCCGATGAGGATGGCTATGCTGCCGAAGCGAATGCGGAAGAGTTGCTTGTGGGCGCCGGAATTCCAGCTGAGCTGCACGGCTTGAAAATGAGTGAGGTCCCCTCGGATATGCAATTTCGCGCTCTTCTTTGCCAAGCGCTTTTTGGCAATCCCCAGGCTTTGCTCCTCGATGAACCGACCAACCACCTTGACCTCGACTCAATCGGGTGGCTGGAAAACTTCTTCCACAGCTACCGGGGTACGCTGATCGTTGTGAGCCACGATAGACACTTTCTCAACTCAGTCACTACTCACATCGCGGATATCGATTACGACACGGTGATTGTTTACCCGGGTAACTACGATCAAATGGTGCTGACAAAAACATCAATACGAGAAAAAGATCAGTCTGAAGCGCGCTCTCGTGAGAAAAAAATCTCCCAGCTTAAGGAGTTTGTCGCTAAATTCGGAGCAGGGACACGCGCTTCACAAGTGCAGTCACGTTTACGTGAAATCGAGCGTCTCCAGCCTCAAGATCTAAAAAAATCGAATATTCAACGCCCCTACATCCGCTTTCCCCGCCCTGAAAAGCAATCAGGTAAAATTGTCTGCAAGATAGAGGGGATTTCAAAGAGCTACGGCGATCTCAAAGTCCTCAAAGATCTCTCTTTGGAGATTCATCGGGGTGATAAAGTAGGAGTGATCGGAAGCAATGGGCGTGGTAAAACAACGTTGATGAAGGTGATCGCAGGAGCACTTCTACCAGATGAAGGAGACATGCACTTTGGTCATCAAGTCATGATGAGCTACTTCCCGCAGGACCACTCGGAAATCATCTCAAAAGAGGAGAAGCGCAATGCTTTTGACTGGCTCCGCGACCGAAAAGAGGGACTCTACGACCAGGACTTGCGGAGCGCGCTTGGAAAGATGCTTTTCGGAGGAGATGATGCGTTCAAAAATGTCTCCACTCTATCCGGTGGCGAAACGGCTCGCCTCATTTTGGCGGGGATGATGTTGGAAGAGCATAACTTTATTATCTTAGATGAGCCCAACAATCACCTCGATCTAGAGGCCGTTTCTGCGTTGGGATGGGGACTGGAAGATTATAAAGGCACGGCGCTTGTGGTGAGTCATGACCGAGAGCTCATCAACCACTTTGCCACGAAAATCGTTGCCTTTGAAGCAGATGGCGTACACTTTTTTGAAGGCACGTTGGATGAGTATTTAGCGAGCCGGAAATGACCCCAGAGAAAAAAAAAGAGACCATTGCGTTTCACTTTGAAAAGATTCTCGAAACACTTGGTCTTGATCTCTCTGATCCCTCTTTATCCAAAACACCTGAGCGGGTAGCAGAAATGTATGTTGAGGAGATCTTCAGCGGCCTTGATCCGAAAACCTTTCCTGAGGTAGTGTTTCATCACGAGCCTATTGATAATGAGCTAATCTTGATCAAACATATCTCACTTGTGAGTTTTTGTGAGCATCACCTGGTACCCATGGTAGGCTGTGCACATGTCGCTTATCTTCCCCAAAAAGGGGTCATTGGTCTTTCAAAAATTCACCGCATTTTACGTCATTTTGCCAAGCGTCCTCAGCTACAGGAGAGACTCACAGAACAGGCCGCAGTGAGTCTGCAGCAGGTACTTCAGACGGATGACGTTGCTGTGTCTATTGAAATGAAACATTTCTGCGTGATCGCACGAGGTGTCGAAGATGAAAATAGCGAAGTCGAAACGCACGCTCTTAAAGGGGCATTCCAATCAGACCCTTCTTTGAGATCAACATTCTTTTTACGTATTTCAAAAGAAGGGAGAGAGGGTAAGCCGGATTCTGTTCCTCTCTCTTTGTGAACAAAGAGAAAAGCGGCAATCATTCCTCTAGGAACTTTGTCATCAAAGCTCTCAAGCGATCCAATAAAAAGGGTTTAGCGGAGCACTTACCCTTTTACATCTTGCTTCGGATAGGGTTTACACCACCTTGAGTCTCCTCAAGTGCGCTCAACTCTTAAAGCCGAGATTTTCAGCCTGTACAACCCAGAGGGTTGTCGGTTTATTTTCTGTTGCACTTTCCGTAGCCTTGCGGCCCCCAGCGTTTCACTGGTATCCTCTCCTGCGAAGTCCGGACTTTCCTCTCCTCATGCACGCATGCACAAGCAGCGATTGCCTTCTCTCTCCCAAAAACTAACTTGTAGCTGTTGCCTTGCGCCGACGACGACGTGGAGTCGCGGCTTCTTCTCCGGCCTCAGCGACTTCCCCTTCTTGCCAGAAAAGGATGCGCGAGCAGTGCTCACAAAAGACGAGTCGATCTCCTTTACGCACCAAATTTTCGTGCTGCGGAGTGAGCAAAATGTGACAGCCACTACAGGTGCGATTCTCGATGGGCACTACAACACGATCTCGCTTATTCTTAAGAAGACGCTCGTAAATCTGAAAGAGCTCTTGGGAAACCCCCTCTTTCATCCCCTCTCGTTTCTCGAGAATCGAACGCCCTTCTTCATTCACCTTATTGATGCTCTCGTGGATCTCTTTTTCAATCAGATTGCCATTTTCCTCTGTCGACTGTAGATTTTCACGAAGCGTCACGAGTAGATCTTCTTCAGTAGCCAGCTTATCCATTAAGTCACTCAGCTTATGTTCTGTTGCATTTCGCTCGCGACCGGCTGCTGTCATCTCCTGTGTCAATGCATTGAACTCATCCATCTTTTTGACAGCCGCTTGCTGCGCTTCATATTTAGCGACTTTGTCTTGAATCTCTTTGATTTGAGTCTCACCCATACGGATCTGCTTCTTGATATCCGTGATCTCAGCCATCTTGTCTTCAACCTGCTTTTGGATGTCACTTTTAAGCTGGTGAATCTTGGTTAACTCCTTTTGGCGCTCTTTTTTGACCCGCATCAATCGAATCATATTAATATCCAGCTCCTGAATAGAAAGAATGGTCTGAAAAGACTCGTGCATGGGTGATCCTTGATTTTTAAGAATTGATCCAAGATCTTACCTCCCGTTTTGATAAATATCAAGAAAAAACAGAGGTTTCTATTGTCAAATTTGAATTTAAAACTTATACGGCAACTATGGGACGTAAAAAGCACTCTAAAACCCGGATTGTCGTTCAAACAGAAGAAGATCTCCCTTCTCCCCTCTTTCTTAGAGGAGAAGGCGTTTCTGATTTGAGTTGGGAAAAAGGGGTTGAGCTGAAGCACGAGAAGTCCGACGAGTGGGTATTTGAAACTGACGAGCTTTTTGCTACCGGCTCATTTAAAGTACTGATCAATGATCAAACCTATGAGCTGGGTGAAAGCCATCCTCTCTATCCTGGGGCCTCTATCCGAGTGAATCCAAAATTTCCCGATAGCAATTGACTTTTTGGTCGTACGGCGCAATAATCGCGGAGCTATGACAACTCTGCTAGAAACCTACCTAAACCGATCGAAAGAAAAACGCTCAGATATCATTGCCTATCTCGCTGCATTGGATCATCTACGTCAAGTAGCGCCGACCATCGCAGAAAATATTCTCAAGGAACTACACGCTCAACGCACACATCTAAAACTGATTGCGTCAGAAAATTTCTCCTCTCTTTCTGTTCAGTTGGCAATGGGTAACCTTCTCACTGACAAATATTGTGAGGGCTACCCTTATCACCGCTTCTATGCCGGATGCGAAAATGTCGATGTGATTGAAGCTGAAGCTGCCAAGCTGGCTGAAGAGCTGTTTGAAGTGGACCACGCCTACGTGCAGCCTCACTCCGGAGCCGATGCGAATCTAGTGGCCTTTTGGGCCATTTTGACTGAGAAAATCCAAAATCCCTTTTTAGAAAAACTCAGCAAAAAAAATCTTGAGGCACTCTCACCCGAAGAGTTCGAAACTCTAAGACAGCTTCTCTGTAACCAATCATTTATGGGCCTTTCTCTTCATTCCGGAGGACATTTAACGCATGGATTTCGCCAAAATGTGTCAGCTAAAATGATGCGCGCACACGTCTATGATGTTGACCCTGCATCGGGTCTTCTCGACTATAGTGCAATAGCGAAGCAGGCACGTGCAGTGAAACCTTTGATTTTATTGGCCGGTTATTCAGCCTACCCACGACAGATTAACTTTGCAAAGATGCGCGAGATTGCCGACGAGGTGGGGGCCGTTTTGATGGTCGATATGGCCCACTTTGCAGGACTCGTTGCAGGTAAAGCTTTTCAGGGTGAGGCTAATCCAGCCCCTTTTGCCCATGTGATGACCTCCACAACGCACAAAACTCTGCGGGGTCCACGTGGTGGTCTTGTCCTTTGTCAAGAGGGTTTCGCGGAGAGTGTCAATAAAGGCTGTCCGCACGTATTGGGAGGTCCTCTCCCCCACGTAATGGCGGCAAAGGCAATCGCTTTCCAAGAAGCGCTCTCACCTGATTTCAGAGCGTATGCTCAAGATGTTATCGCCAATGCCCAAGCTCTTGCAGAGGGATTAATGGAAAACGATCTGAAAGTGGTCACCAACGGTACGGATAATCATCTTGTCCTTGTGGATCTTTCAAATCAGGGAATCACGGGACGCATTGCCGAGACGGCTTTAAGAGAAGCGGGACTCACTGTAAACCGGAACATGGTGCCGGCCGACCCCAATGGCGCGTGGTACACTTCCGGCATTCGTCTGGGAACACCTGCTTTGACGACTTTAGGCATGAAAGCAGCCGAAATGAAAGAGATTGCGTCAATTATTGCTCATGTATTAAAGCATACTAGGCCCCAAATCGTAAAAAACACCGGTTTGCCCAGCAAAGCGCGTGGTGCAACCGAACCAAATATTTTAAACAGCGCGCGCGCGCGGGTACAAACACTGCTTGACCAGTATCAGCTGTATCCCGAGATTCAAATTAGTGAGGAGGTATTTAGTGGCTAAAGAAGAAAAGGGACCTGAGAGTGAAAACTTCAAATCGCTCAATGATAAAATTGATAGTGTAATCTTAGAGTCTCGCCGTATTTTCTTTGCAGAACAGGTAGACAACAGTACGGCGCGGGAAGCCATTCGAAAGCTGTGGTATCTCGAGCTAACCAATCCCGGTAAGCCGATTACGTTTGTGATCAACAGCCCGGGCGGATCGATTGATTCCGGTTTCGCCGTTTGGGACCAGGTGAAGATGATCACCTCTCCTGTGATTACTCTGGTGACAGGATTGGCCGCTTCTATGGGATCCATCTTAAGTTTGTGTGCAGCTCCCGGTAAGCGTTTTGCCACTAAACACTCACGGATCATGGTCCACCAACCCTCTATCTCTGGCCCCATCTCTGGCCAAGCCACTGATTTGGATATCCATGCCAAGGAGATCATCAAAACAAAAAAACTACTCGTAAATCTTTATATGGAGCACACAGGGCGCACAGAAGCTGAAATAGAAAAAGCTTTGGATCGCGATACCTGGATGAGTGCGGAAGAAGCGCTAAAATTTGGCCTTCTTGACAAGGTCGTCAACTCGTTTAAAGAGATTCAGTGAACGGCGCGCTCTATTCGGGGGCAGGTAACACATTTGCGTTGCTGGATGCGCCCCTATCTGCGAGCCGTATTCCTGCTCTTTGCCAGCAAACTGATGTCGATGGGGTTATTTTTTCTGAAAATACATTTCGGATGCGTATTTTCAACCGAGATGGCAGCGAGGCTGAGATGTGCGGCAATGGACTACGCTGCTTTGTTCGCTACTTGATCGATCATGCCATCATGCGTGAGAAATATACGATTGAGACGTTGGCAGGCACGCACACTGCCTGGGCAAATGGTCAAGATATCGCCATACAGCTCCCCTCTCCCTGCGACATAAGATGGAATCTAACGCTTGAAAACTACACGCTGCATCATCTAAACACCGGGGTCCCACACGCCGTGCTCTTTGTAGAGGATGTAGATGAGTATGATCTCAACCAATTGGGCCCTTTGATTCGACACCATCCCCTCTTTCCTGCCGGCACAAACCTCGATCTCGTCCAGCTCCATCCCTTGCGTATGCGCACCTATGAAAGAGGCGTCGAAAGAGAAACGCTGGCCTGTGGGACGGGGGCTGTTGCCTCGGCCTTGGCTGCCGCTCACCTTTTCAGCCTTCCCTCTCCGGTCTCGATCCGTGTCCAATCGGGAGATCATCTCAAAATTTCTTTCACCCCGGACTGGAAAACCGTTACACAGGAGGGTCCTGCCAGACGCACAGGAACCTTTTCTTTTAATTAGAAATTGTCTATCCTTCCCTCATTATGAGCAAATTTCCCGAAGCCAAAAATCCCCTAATTCTGCGCGCCCACCGTTTGATGGATGCCTTCTCCAAATCTGATGACGAACGTGACTTTTATCTCGATCACGTCGAAGGATTTATCATTTTTGCCGATCTTGAAAAAGAAGAAGAAGATCTCAACAAACTCTATGCTGAACTTGCATCTTTCCCTGAGCGGTACGCTTTAATTCCAAAACTTACCTTCTATGAAACAAAAAAAATCATGGAAGGATTTGTGAATGAAAAAGTCTATGATATTGACACCAAAGAAAAGCTGATCGATGTCATTGGAGGCAAAGACGCGCGCGAGCAGTTTTTGGAGTTTGTCTATGACCACGAGACAGAGCTGGAAAAATGGCAACAGTATTACCAAGAGCGCTCGCGCGTGCGAATCATTGAGTGGTTAAGAAATAATAGCTTCCGGTTTGTATTCGAAGAAGATCTAGAGCTCCCCCGCCACATTGTCGAGCAGCTAAAAGTGAATCTATTTGAAGCTAAAGTACCCAAAGAGGTGCAGCAGGCCCGCCAACAGCTGAATAAAAAATCAGAAACCTACTACTCTAACGAAGCGCTCAATCCTAGACCGAAACGGGGCCGTCCACCCAAGCAGGTGGCTAAAATCGAGATCGAGACGCAGGTTACAAGCGATATTTTCACCCAAGTGCCGCAGACCATCCGCCGTTTTCTTTACTTGCCAGACATTGTTTCCGCCAACTCGATTACCTTTTCGGAGAAATTCGATTCCGAAGAGGAGTTCTTAGCGAATCTACGCGGCACGGGACGTTCAGAAGCTGAAAGTCAGCTGGAAGCACTGACAGAAAAATTTGCTTCCTTACGCAAACTCTCATCGCGTTTAGGGCTTGAAGGGGAGTTGTCCATTCCTTCTTTTGGTGAGGACGATGAGGAGGACGATGAGGACGATCTCCTTGATGGCGCGCATCAAGAGCCCAAAAAGCGCGGTAGGAAGTCAAAAGACGAAGCACCAGCTGCCCGCAAACGGGGACGAAAGCCTAAAGAGCCTTAAGGTAGTCGTCCACAACAGGGACGTACTGCGGAAAGTGGGTCTCTGTCCACATACGCAGATTACCTAGCCGCTTTTTCATTTCCGCTTTCCTAATCTCTTTTGTAAGCGGCTCTGAAGCCTTACAAAACTGTCCCGGATCGATAAAAAGAGCGCGGCTGCCACCCGAATCAAATGCAATATTTTGCACGAAGGCGCGATCTCTATCTATGATCCCCATATCTGCCCGGTGTGTAAGTGCCTCGATGAGCAGATCAACAAGATGCCGCACCTCTGCCTCACTTTGTGCACAGGCAAACGCCTCTTTTACTAAAACGGCTTTCTTTTGAACCACATACTCGTGTTGGTCCAACTCGATTACATGCTTGAGCCCTAAGGGATCGATGAGAGTGACCTGCATTTCCAAAGCGGGAGTCCGATTAAGATGGATAAAGAGATAGCCCGTCTCAGCAGACATCTCATCGTAGGCCAATTTGCAGCTTGAAAAGAGGCGTTGCACCCGTTCTTTTCTTCTTTGAATTTTGGCTTTGCTGATACGACGCAAAAAAGAAGGCAAGGGAACAGACTCCAGCCATTTCCATGGATGAAGGTGCTTGTGTTTTAAAAATTTGAGCACGTATTTCCCATCCGCGCTCTCAAATGCATAAAATTGTGTTCCTTTTCCCAAGTACCGAAAGGGTTGAGCCAAGGCTAGCTGTAGGCCTTTTTTTTGCTCATCAGACAGAGATACAGCCAACTCGGGGCATGGAGGGAGACAGGATTGAATTTGACTTAGATTGAATCCTTC
>CAYGJC010000001.1:81344-196016 GCA_964350245.1 uncultured bacterium
CCAACTCGGGGCATGGAGGGAGACAGGATTGAATTTGACTTAGATTGAATCCTTCACTCAATCGATCATAAAAAAAGGAACCACCCCCAATGACCAGAATCAACCCTGAAACGAGAAAAAGTTTTCTTAATAATTTCATAAGAAGGTAAAATATACTCGGAAAACGTTATGATGTCTCGCAAGAAAAAAGTTTTTATCATTCTCCATTTGATCTTTACCTTCACCTTTCTTTCCTGGCTGTTGATGAAGCCCTATGTGTTAGAGGTGATGGCAAAAAAATCTCAACTTGCTTTATATGAAATGGTTATAGAAAAAGAGTCCCTTTTTCATTCACTTCCCTCTGACCAACAAACTCAGATTGTAGAAGATTTTGAAAGAGCACAGACCCGCTCAGGCCCCTCGTTGATGCATGCGGTTGGGCGTCTTTTTTTTGTTGACACTCCAGTCTTTGCGCTTGCCTGGATTTTCTTTTCAATTGCGATCTGCCTTCTTTTACTTTTTCATATCGAGGGAGCTACGCTGGCTATCTGGATTCTCCCCTTCCTGATCATCGGATATGGATATGAACTCTATACTTCCCGAACTCATAAACCCGAAGGCCTTTTTCCTAAAGAGAGCTATGTAAGGGAGCACTATATCGACTCTCAAGAGATCCTGGGTAAAAGAGAATTGCTACAAAAAGGGTGGCATCGTTATCTCATTACTGAGTGGACCCATACCGAGCCTAGCGGTGACCCGGACATTTTTCAAAAGCAGCTCGATCAAGGGCTGTTTGCTTTCAATATTGCCCGCTTGAACTGGATACAAGAGGGAAAGGGAGATGAGATTGTTCTGGCCGGCTTTGCTGCTCCGCCCTCATTTTTTCGGGTTCTTTCCTATTTTCTTTGGAACACATTGTTTGCATGGATGATCACACGTCACAGAAAAGTTTCTCGATCCGATCCTCTATCCACCCCCAGCTAATGCGTTCCACGCTTAAGTGTGGTGGATGGATGGCAGCGATCGGAGCGCTTCTGATTATTTTTGGAGGCACTCTTCTCCCTGTTGAGGCTTTAAATATATGGGGGATGCCGATTTTTTTTGTGGGGCTAGTTCTCATTGCCATTGGATGGCTTCCCTACCGAACGCTCCAAAGACTGGAACTCAATCCGCATGAACTTCAGTATGATGGAGAGATGTTACTCTTCTCCAAGCGAGGTAAACCTCTTTTTAAGATTCCCGAAAAGAGCATTGGCAAGCTCGCTTATCTTGAAAAAGGATCGATCTACGGGATCGCCATTTGGTTGAAAAGACCGATCGAAGAGAAAGTACGCGTGTTACAACCAGGCTTTAATTTTTCAGGCTTGATGAAAGATTCAGCCGCCCAGTACGAGGGGAGCGATATTTTCCTTCCCTACTTCACCAAGCGGAGTATAGAGGCTCTTACAGACCTGCTTGAATCAGATCATGCATCTTGACAATCCCCACCACCTCTTCTTGATCCACAACGGGGAGAACAGTGACCGGGTGTGTCTGATCGGCTTCCATCATCTGTAATGCCTCCCACGCATGTGCTTTCAAAGAGATCGACTTGGGAGAGGGTGTCATTAAGTCTCCCACTTTTTCTCGCAGCACCTTCTCACCTTTGGCTTGCAACGCACGTCTTAGATCTCCATCTGTAAAGATCCCTTGTAGCCGTTTCTTATCGTCAAGAACAACCAAGCAGCCGCACCGTTTGCTTGAAAAATCCACTAATACCTCTTCCACCGAGTCGGTCGCTTTGCAAGTGGGCGTGCGCTCTTTTTGTAGCATCAGCTCAGAGACCCTAAGAGAGGCGCGCCTGCCAATTCTCCCTCCCGGATGATTGGCCGCGTACTGATCAAGACTCACACCTTTTGCCTCCATCACCGCCATGGCTAATAGATCCCCAAAAAGCAGTTGTACTTCCGTTGAAATGGTAGGAGCAAGATCAAAAGGACAAAGCTCCGACAGACAGGGAAGGTGGACAAACAAGTCAACCCCCTTTGCCAGACGTGAGTCAGGCTCCGAGGTAAGAGCCAAAAGACGGGATCCACGATTACGTAAAAAAGGGAGTAGCTGCAGAAGCTCATCTGTTTCTCCGCTTTTACTCAAAATCAGCACACAATCTTGATTCCCTACCATCCCCAGATCCCCGTGCAACGCATCAATGGGAGGAAGAAAAAAAGCCCGGGTTCCCGTTGAAAGAAGTGTTGCGGCTATCTTTTGTGCAATAAATCCACTTTTACCTACACCTGTAAAAAAAACAGTTCCCTTGCACGCCAAAACCTCTTCCACCATCAACAGAGATGACTCAAGATCAAGCTCTGAGTAGAAAGCATCTAGAGAGGTTTTTTGCTTGGCAATCAATTTTTTTAACATCACAACTATGATTGTATCGGCATTCTACCTTGAAGTCATTGAAAAAAACTTCTAGAATTTGGGAATGACAACTCAAAAACACCCTATTACTGTGGCATCAGGGGACGGAATCGGCCCTGAAATCATGGAGGCGACTCTCCATATTCTCAAAGAAGCGGGAGCGGAGCTTGCAATCGAAGAGGTCTCCATCGGTGAGAAGCTCTACCTCTCGGGACACCCTACTGGGATTGAAGAGGCGACTTGGGACTCATTACTGCGCACTAAAGTCTTCCTCAAGGCGCCTATTACCACTCCTCAAGGAGGAGGTTACCGCAGTTTAAACGTAACGGTCCGCGGTAAGCTCGGTCTCTATGCCAACATCCGTCCCTGCGTCTCCTACCACCCCTTTATTCAAACCAAGCACCCTGCAATGGACGTCGTGATCGTCCGCGAAAACGAAGAAGACCTCTACACGGGAATTGAGTATCGGCAAACCCCTGATGTATGTCAGGCGCTTAAACTGATTAGCCGCCCCGGCTCTGAGCGGATTATCCGCTACGCCTTTGAGTATGCCCGCCGCTATCAACGAAAGAAAGTGACTGCTTTTACAAAAGACAACATCTTAAAAATGAGCGATGGACTCTTCCACCACATTTTTGAGGAGATTGGTGAAGAGTATCCCGACATTGAAAAAGAGCATTGGATTATCGACATTGGCACCGCAAAATTAGCTGACACTCCGGAAAATTTTGATGTCATTGTCATGCCCAATCTCTACGGAGATATTGTTTCGGATGTCGGGGCACAGATCACGGGGTCAGTCGGGCTTGTGGGAACGGCTAATATTGGAGAGAAGGGCGCTATGTTTGAGGCCATTCACGGTTCGGCGCCTAAAATTGCAGGTCAAAACGTGGCTAATCCAACAGGGCTCATCCTTGCCTCCGTGCTCATGCTTGTGCATATCCACCAACCGGAAGCCGCCAGTCGCGTGCACAACGCATGGCTTAAAACCATTGAGGATGGCATCCACACCAAAGACATTTTCAAGCCCGGCGTCAGTCGAGAAAAGGTCGGCACCAAAGAGTTTGCCAGAGCTGTTTCGGCCCGACTAGGCAAGAAGCCAGAGACACTTCCAGCCGTTGCTTACTCATCAACCAAAGGTGAGCAATGGGCACACCATGGCTCAAAAGTCATTTCTGAAAAACGAGAACTTATTGGAGTGGACGTCTACCTCTACTCGCATGATGCAGTAGAAACGCTTGTGCAGAAAGTGGAACAAGCGCACTCAGGAGAGCTTAAACTCTCTGTGATCACCAACCGCGGTGTCCGTGTGTGGCCTGGGGGTATTCCAGATACACTCTGCGTGGATCACTGGCGGTGCCGGTTTGAAGGGAAAAAGGCCATTGCCTATCAGACAATCGCAAAGCTTACTGAGCAGATGGCAGCAAGCGGTTTAGACATTATCAAAACAGAAAATCTTTATCTCTTTGACGGCAAACCCGGTTATTCACATGGCTAACTATAAGACGCATTCTACCTTCAACATCTTTTTGGCGCTTCCGACCCTGCTGGCCGGAATCTACTACGTGCTCAATCCCCCATATCCCCTCTTGCTCACCTTTATTATCACCTTTGCTTATTGTACGCTTTTTATGAGTCCCGACCTGGACCTTGCGCACAACATTAAGCTTGTATCACTCAGAGGAATCTTATCCCTTCCCTTCAGGCTCTATTCACAAGTGTTTAAGCATAGAGGACTTTCTCATTCGTTTCTGTTTGGGTCACTGACACGAATTGTATGGCTGGCAGGGATGGGCTTTTTAATTTTTTTTCTACTCTACGAAGTGCTTCCATCTAAGCGCACTTTTTTGGCCTATTATGGCGCGTATAAGTACTATATTTGGTATGCGGGCGCGGCAATCTGCCTGGCAGATTGGTCGCATCTGCTCCTAGACATCAAGGTCAAAAAATAGTGGAGGTAAACATGCAAAACCCTTTTGAAGTCTTTATCTTTCTCAGCAGTGAAGATGATCATTATCGTGTGAGTGGAGGAATTGGCACATACATCGGCGTTCTCACTGCCAGCTTAAAGGAGTCTTATCCAGCAGCCACAGTTTATTGGTTAACACGCTCCCCTAATGACAAGGATTTTTCCCAAGTTGATTCATTTGGGACCATTCGCCATTACCTATCCTGTATGCCTGCAACCCATTCTCAATTCCTTGATGTGTATCCTGACATTCAAGCAAATGCCGCCGCACAGCTTGTGGGCCTTCAACATAAAATGGAAACAAAAGCTTTAGAAATCATTGAGCGTCACCCCAACCAGACAATTTTAATCGAATCAGGAGAATGGGAGGGACATGGTAATGCTCTTTTTAGATGCCTAAAAAGCCCCAACATTTTTAAAGTTGCTCGTATCCACACTCCTTTAGCTACGTGCATCAAGCAGAATCAACTTCCAATCAATAGTGCAAACTCTGTTCAGATGCTATGCGAACTACAAACTGTGTTGTCTGCGGATTTGATTTCCTCATGTACTGAGTTCATGAAAAAGCGATTAACTGCAGATCTATTTCAAGGGAAATTGCCTGAATCCCCTCCAACAGTTGTTCTGCCCAATCCAGTTAATATGCAAGCCTTCAATGGAATCAAAAAAACGAAAGCTGAAGCCATTGACTATCTGAACACCCTTTTTCCAGGACAATTCAAAAAAGACGACTTTTTAATTTTTCTAGTCGGCAGCGTTGAAAAGAGAAAAGGAGTCCAATTTGCCATGGAATCTGTATCTGAGGTCGTAAAGCAAATACCTCAAGCACATTTTTGTTTCTTTGGGCATCATTTAGGAGAAAAAGAGGGATCGTTAACTGCAAATCAAAAATTTCATCCAGACGATTTATACAAGGGACTCTCGCCATCCGATAGAGAGCATGTTTCTTTTTTCGGTTACATCCCTCACGAGATTCTTCCCAATATTTTACCCGCTGCTGATCTTTTTCCTATTCTTTCGATCGGAGACAACTTTCCCGGCACAGTAGCTGAAATTGCACTGAGTAGAGGAACCATTCTAGCTACACAAAGAGGTGGCGTAAAAGAGATGCTTACAGATGCAAACGGTGTTTTTTCCGCTTATTCGCTTGGCGATCAGCTCGAACACTTAACTGCTAATTTGGTACGAGGAATCATTGCGTTACACCGAGACATTCCCAAAAGAAAAGAGATAGGTTGTCACGCAGAGAAAACAATACGAGAAAAATACGATCCCAAACAAGTTGTTTTCAAGATGATTGCCACCTATGCCGACTACTACTTAGCGAGTGGTACATGTGTGTAATTGTCTATGGACTCAGTGGATGTGGAAAATCGACTCTGTGTGAAGGCCTCAGTCAATTTCCTGAGTTCAGGACTTGCAAAATGACTGTCACAAGACCACCCCGGGAAGATGACTCATCACATCTATTTGAATATGTAGATGTAGCCACATATCAATCTTATAGACAACTGGGTGCTTTTGTTTTTGATGCCGACGATGGAAAGCGTTACTATGGCTATAAATGGACTCATCTACGAGGTGATGCTAAGCGTATTAATCTCGTGTTTGGATGCCCTCCCTTTGCTTTTTTGACTCCTGCGTTTGTTTGCATCCACGTATTAATCGAGGGAGATGCGGATAAAGGGCTGATAAGAAGGGGTAACTCTGTCATCGCCTCTGCTAGAAAAATCATCAACCAAGATCTCCAAAAGCGCTTTTTTGGCGAGCAAAAATTTCGAAAAAGAATGGACCTGATCATTACCAACCCCTTTTTTGAAGGTCCTGACACATGGAGGAAAATTCATGCATGGATTCAAATACAAAGATTTCGTATTTTCTTTGAGTATCAGACTAAATTGGCTCTTGAAAAAAGAAAAGTTGAGTCTGCTGTTTGGATAGCTTATTGCCACTCAACAGTCTGTTCAAGAAAAGCTTTTTTAGCTGCACGTTGGTGGAGTGCCTTGGCCCTACAGTTAGGTTGGGTAGATCCTGTTCTCAAAAATATGATTTTTGGTAGAGGCCGCCCGCTTCTATCTAATGCTCAAATGAGCATGACCGCTTTGAGTAGTTCAGATCGCCAAGCAAAAGTAGCTCTACTCGTTTTTTTGTATAAACTGACTGAAAAAGATTCGGCAAAAAAATGGAATCGCGAAATATGGCTAAACAGACTCAACCACCTATACCATGGGTAAAGTGGCCTTCTTTAGAGGCTGAATTATTTCCACACGCTGATTTTCTTCACGGGACTATTTTGAATGCAGGTTGTGGATCTAGAAAAATTCATTTTCCTCGTGCAGAAAAAATCGTTGGTGTGGACATTTTTGAAGCTCCTAATGTAGATGTTGTTTCTGATCTTACGACTCTACCCTTTGCAGACCAATCTTTTGATGGAATTGTAAATATCGCTGTATTAGAGCATTGTCGTTATCCCTGGCGGGTAGTTAAAGAGTTTCAAAGAGTGATCAAAGATAATGGTAGGGTCATATGCACCGTCCCTTTTCTACAACCCATTCATTATGTACCGACCGATTACTTTCGCTTCACACCAGACGGAATACGCTCTTTATTCGAAGACCATGAATTTGAGGTGATAAAAATAGAACTAACACACTCCGTTTTTCACACAACAGGTTGGATTGGTGAGGAAATCACAAAGTCTTTACCACGCTATTGGAAACCTCTCGCCAATATGATCGGTCATCTCAACCGATGGCTGAGTCATAAATGCAGCACAGTTAACATTGATTCTCTTCCTAATGCTGTTACTTTATTAGGGAAAAGAAAACCAAGATGAAAGCTTATTTCTCTATTTTTATATTTTTTCTTTATTCTTCAGCCCTTGGACAAGATTTTTTTCCTTATGGAGTTGATAATCAAGTTTACTTAGTCAAAACCCCGTACCTTAAAGTAGAGAAATGCTATTCCAAAAAGAGCATGGAAGAGGTTCTTAAAATCGCTTATTTCTCAGAGTTATATAAAAAAAATGGATTTCCTGTTCCAAGCATTATTGGGCTCAGCATAATTGACTCAAAACCTTTGTTATCAATGGAGTATAAAGAGGGAGCCCACCCGCTTGACCCCAGCAGCGGGCAACTAGAAGCAATTGGGTGTATGATGGCACGGTTTCACACACAAGAGGTAGATAAAACACTTCTGCCTCCCTGCACTTTGACTCAGGAAATCGATGATTTTTTCCGCCTATGCTCTTCAGCCCCTTTTTTACTCAGCTTAAAGTCCCATTATGATTCTGCTGAATTAAACTCTCTTTCACGCGTGTTCAGTGGACCTTTACATGGAGACTTTTCTCCAACTAATTTGCTGATGAAGGAAGAGGATATCACAGCTGTTTTAGATCTTGACCACACATGTTATGGAGCCGCAATCATTGACCTTGCTCGCTCCTTTATTTTCTTTTGCTTTGATGAAAACGGAAATTATGACCTTCAAAAACAAAAAGCACTAATTAAGGGATATGAAACGATCAGAAAGTTATCTATTAAGGAAAAAAAATTACTGCGGCCCCTCTTCAAAACCTTATTTACACGCATGATTTTGGAAACTTACTACCACACGCATGTTTTAAAAGAGGTTTCACTAGACCTCTTTACCGGATACCGCTCCTCCCAAAGCCCTGAAGCTCTATATCAAAGGTGGAAGTCGTGTTTTCTAATGCAATAGGACTCATGCTTATCGCAAGCGCGCTCATGTCTACAGCTAATTTTCTGATCAAACAAACAGTCGAAAAAAGCCAGATCCGTCAAGACTCTTTACTCGCTTTGCGCCTTGGCGTCACTGCACTAGTTAGTTTTCTGTTTGTCATGAAACAGTTTGTCAGCCAGATCAACATTGTGATTGCTGGTTTGGGCATTCTGGCTGGGATTTTACAAGGAGGTATGATGTACTGTACGACACGTTCTATGTCGACAGGACCCGCGAGTTTAGTTTTATCCGTTCAAAACGCGTGCTCTGTTCTTCCGGCACTATTAATGGCTTGGATTTTTGGAGCTCAATTTGGACACACTTTTAATATATGGAATTTAATTGGAACGGGCTGCGTCGCTTTGGGGCTCTTCTTTGCTTTCTCACCCTCGATGCTATCACTAAAATCTGGGCAGTTTATCTTTTCTTTAGGCCTATTGGTTGTATTTCAAGTGCTCTTTTTTTTGTTCTTTCAGTGGATCGCACTCATGCAGCAGCACAGCACAAAAGCACATCCGCTGCTGTTTCATCACCTCTCTCAGGAAGAAGCCAGGCTTTTTCTTCCTGTCTGCTTTTTTTCAGCTTTTGTTATGAACTGGGTGTTGCAAAAGAAAAGACATTTTTTCGACCCCTCTCTGTCGGCTGGCCAGCATATTTTGTTTGGTGTTATGGGAGGCGTTGCTGCTGCATTCGGTGGAAAGTTTCTTGAACTTTCTACCTGGGCAGCCTATACTCCAATTGAAAACGCACTCTTGTTTCCCCTACTTGCTGTAAGTCAAGTTGTTCTATGCAGTTTATGGGGAAGGTATTTTTTTGCAGAAAAAATAGTGTGGACCGCTCTGGCTGTTTCTTTACTAGGACTCTTTATTGCGCTTTATGCCTAAAACGATAAAACACACAGGATACTACGGAATTGCAATAAAAGAAATAAAAGGAAAAAAAGCCATTTTAGCTATTCAAAAAACAAGAGGACCTTATCGAGGAAAGTTAGACTTGCCGGGCGGATCTCCCGAAAAAGGAGAGGCCCCCTTACAAACACTTAAACGCGAGTTGATTGAAGAAACAGGTGTTATTGTCGAAAAAGCACGCTTCATCGAACAGATTCTAATCCATTTTCCCTATCAAGGATCTGTGTTTCAACATACTGCATTTTTATATCAAATCGTAAGCTACTACGAAACCAACTCCCATCACCTACCCATTGAAGACTCTATGGGAAAGGAGTGGCTTTTTATTGATCACATTAACGTACATACATGCTCTGCTCTGATCATGGACAGTTACAAGTATTTTTAAGGAGAAGCACAAGACATGCAGCCAGTCATTGTTACAGGGGGAGCAGGATACATAGGGAGTCATGTTGCAAAAGAACTAGCTCAATCAAATTTTGTTCCCGTCTGCTTAGATAATTTATCCACAGGTTATCAAGAAGCAGTCAAATGGGGACCATTGGAGGTAGGTGATTTAAATGACAACGCCTTTATATCGAAAGTACTAAAGAACTATGAACCTTTGGCCGTCATGCATTTTGCAGCTTCATGTTATGTAAACGAATCAGAAGAAAATCCCTACAAGTACTATAAAAATAATGTGTTGACTACGCTTAATCTTCTTGAAGCAATGAAGGAAAATCATATTAACAGGCTCATTTTCTCAAGCAGCTGCGCCACATATGGGTCACCCACCGTCATACCTATTCACGAGGGAGTAGACCAACGGCCTATTAACACGTACGGAAAAACGAAGCTGATGTGCGAACAGATGATTCAGGATGCCGTTAGAAGTGAGGGCCTACAATCGGCTATTTTACGCTACTTCAATGCAGCAGGTGCCGATCTTGAGGGTGAGATCGGAGAATCACATAGCCCTGAAACACATCTTATTCCTTTAGTTCTCCAGGCTTTACTAGAGGAGCGTCCCGTTCAAATTTTCGGAAGTGACTATCCAACTCAAGATGGAACTCCAGTCCGCGACTATGTGCATGTACAAGATCTGGCGAAAGCACACGTTCAAGCATTGCTTTTTTTGCTAAAATCAAAAGAGAGCATTACCTGCAACTTAGGGCAAGGTAAAGGTTACTCAATCAAAGAAGTGATTACCGCTTGCGAACAAATTTTAAATAGAAAAGCGCCTATTGAGCTACAAGAAAGGCGGGTGGGTGATCCAGCAGTTTTAGTGGCTGATGCTATGTATGCGCAAAAAAAATTAGGGTGGAAGCCCGTTTTTTCTGATCTTCCCAATCTGATTCATTCAGCTCTAAACTGGCAGCTAAAGCTAATGTCTTAGGAGTCTATTGTCACAATGGACATCCGACTATCTTCTTCGTGAGCGAAACCTCCATCTTTGTCTTTCCAAGATTGTGGAATCGTATAGTTTGGTCTTGCAGCCGGTGCGGCTGGCGCATCATCGTATGGCGGAGCATGTAATTTTCTGGTCCGTCTGCGACTTTGGCGCGATGCGCGAGGGCTCGTCTGGTCTACGCCCACAGGATGAGGCTTTTTGATTGGTTGAGGAGGTTCATCGTAAATATGTGCTTGGGCGCTACTTCCTCTAGAAGTGGGCGGACTCAACACAATCGTCCTGTAGTCACGGGAATGAGTTCTATTTAAACTCCTAGGATGGCTAGATCTACGCATGACCAGCTGGTCATAGTGAGGTTGACTCATTTGGGCAGCTGGCGGGTGGTTAACCGCCTCCTTTTTCTTGCTTCTCATCCGTCTTAAAGAGAGAGCTACTATTGTCGCAAACAAACAGCAAGCAAGCACGCCCACTGAAGCGGCCAAAATAATGATCACTTTTGTACTGCCATCGTCAGGAACCATAACAGCAACCGTTTTTCTCTCAGTCGTTGTAGCGATTCCTTTTTCTATTGAAGTGGTTGTTGAGAGGGGGGAAACCGCTCGGGAAGAGGTACCGAGTGCATTTGTGGTGGTTTCAAAAATGTGCGAAGTTACCTTGTTTGTGGATGTAGCCGCATCCACCATCGAGGTAGCTGTATTCACGGTGGAGGTAATGAGTTGCGTTGGCTGGGAGCTTGTAGTCAATGAACTAGAAAGAGAAGTTGTGATAGGATCGGGAGATCCTAAGAGACGTGCGGCAATGTCATAGCCCGTACTTGGCACTTCACTTGCCCAAACAACAACGTAGGTTTTGTCTCCCAAAACGGCAACCCGAGGAGAGAGTTGAGTAAATCGTGTATAAGCTAAATTGAGAGGAAATTCGAGACCGGATGGGCTGTCATCTGCATTGTACTCCTGCCCGTAAACATCTATTCCATCTCCACGATTTGTATTAGAGCTCTCTTGCCAAACCACAACCGAACGGTCATCAGAAAAAATAGCCACATGTGAACTTTCTTGAGAACCGCGCGTTTCTGTATTGACACGGGGAGAGCCACCGACTTTTTGTGCATCTGGGCCAAATCGTTGCCTGTGGATATCAGGATCAACATCCCCGACCTTCCACGTTACCACAAATCCGCTATTTTGAAAGCCCGCAACGCTAGGCTGCGCATTACCATACTGCGTACGTGAGCTAACGGGAAACTGAAGAGGGTCTATCGCACCACATGTTGCATTAAAACGTCTTGCTTGCACACTGCCAAAATCCTTGTTATCTTCCCAAACCACCACTAAATTCCCATCTTCCAGCCCGGCTATGCTTGACAACGTTTGCTCTCCTGTAATATCCGTGTTGACAAGAACCACGTCTCCTCTATTGGCACTAGCGTCAAAGCAGAGCAGAAAAATATCTGCCCCATCGCCCAAACCGGGTGTGTATCTGCCAGTAAATGTAAGAGCAAACCCTCCACGAGAGAGCCGCGTGAGGCGAGGATTCTCTTCATAGTACAGGGTTCGATCCAGTACGCGCTGCTCCGTTGCTAAAACTTCACCACCTATTTTATGACCGGTAGCGTTGAAACGTTGTAGAGCAATACTCTTGGCTCGTCCGGCTTGAGAGATACTGTCCCACGCAACCACAAATTCTTTGTTGGGCAAAGTGGCAATATCAGGCTTCTGCTGATCATTCGGCGTGTAGGTATTTACAGGGATTTCTGAGCCTAACCTTACCTCTCCGCGCATCCGTTGAGCTGTGATTCCCCAGTTCACCCCCTCTTGCGCTAGATTTTGCCAAACAACGACATATTCTCCATCCCCGTGTCCAGCCACACTGGGGGCAAACTGGGCGGACTGTTTGGCCGTGTTCACAATAAACTCATTACCACACGCTCCCTCTACTAGAGAAAAGGCAGCTAAAATACCCGAAGAGCGGATTAGAGACCCCTGATGCGCGCCTCCAATTGAGAGCAAACCTAATAAACACGCTTTTACGACTCGTTTTAGGCGATCCGTAGTTGTTTCCGGTTGACAATCAAGACGACCACTCCCGGAAAGAGTTGCCCAACTAGTAGTTTTATGCTGACCCAAAAAAGAAGGAAACATGCTCGTTCTCCAAAATAAAGAATAATTAGTGTAGAGAAACAGACTCAAGGTGGTTTTTAAAAGCAGCTAAGAACTGACAGCCATAGATTCCATCAATGATGCGATGATCGAATGTGAGAGTGAGATACATCATCTGACGCACCGCAAAAGAATCATCTTCCCTTACAACCACTCGTTTCTGAATCGTGCCCGCTCCAATAATGGCCACCTCTGGATAGCGAATAATCGGCACCCCAATCAGAGCGCCTGTCATTCCAAAGTTAGTGAGCGTCACAGTCCCCTCTGACACTTCATCGGGCGAAAGCTTGCCGGTGCGTGCCCGGCTAGAGAGATCGGCAACAGCGCGTGCTAAACTCACAAGGTTACGCTCATGGCAGTTTTTGATGACAGGAACCATCAGCCCCTTATCAACATTGACGGCGACACCCACATTAATAAAGCGTTTCATCACAATGGTCTCTTCTTCTAAAGAGGAATTGAGCATCGGAAACTGTTGCAAGGCTTTGGTGAGCGCCTGAATTAAAAAACTGGTAATGGTGAGCTTGACCCCATGTGTTTCTAAAAAGCGCTCTTTTTCGCGCGCCACAAGACGCATCACATCAGTGACATCAGCCTCGGCTACAAGTGAAGCATGAGGCGCTTCATAAAACGAGCGGACCATGTTATCGGCAATCGCTTTGCGCATTCCACTTAAGCGAATCCGCTCCTCCCCCTCTTCCCTCACTGTAGGAGCCGGGGTTTCTTGGCCTGAAATCAATTTTTCCACATCTTTCTTGGTAATGCGTCCTCCCTCGCCTGTCCCATGGATTGTACGTAGCGTGTCGATGGAAATCCCCTCTAATTGGGCTAAGCGGAGTACGGCAGGTGAAAAAACGTCTTCTTTTCCTGTGCCCGGGCATTTGGGTTCTGCTTGGACGCGTGCCACTTCTACTTGAGGATGCTCGGCCGGAGCCTCTCCCACTTCTATTTTCAGAAGCGGCGCTCCAATTTCAATCTCTTCATCAGGTTGCACCAAAATCTCTTTTATAACCCCAGCAACAGGAGAGGGAATCTCTGAGTTAACTTTGTCTGTAGAAACCTCGAGGAGAGCTTCATCTATACTAACTTCATCGCCCACGTTTTTAAGCCACTGCACAACAGTTGCTCCGACAATGCTCTCTCCTAATTTCGGAAGGGTAATCTCAATGATTTCTGTCATGTTTGGCTCTCCTGACCCGCTACAGGTTTTTGATCATAGCTAATGTAGACGCCGCTATTGTATTGTTCCTCATCAAACTCTCCCTCAGATTTAGCTACATAAAGAGCAACCACCCCATCTCCTAAAACATTGATTACAGTTCCAATAATATCGCGCAGCCTGTCAATCCCCGCCACAATGGCAATCCCTTCTAAGGGAAGACCGACGGATCCTAAGACAATCGAGAGAGTCACAATCCCCCCACCGGGAATGCCGGCACATCCCACGGCTGAGAGCGTGGCGGTTACGACCACCACAAGCAAGCTTTCCCACCCTAATTCAATCCCATAGGCCTGAGAAATAAAAACAGCCGCAATTCCCTGAAAGATGGCCGTTCCGTTCATGTTGACAGTAGAGCCAAGGGGAAGAATGAAGCTGGCGATGCTTTTGGATACACCCAAATTCTCTTCCACACAATGAAGCGTTGCGGGGAGAGTTGCCGAACTACTGGTTGTAGAAGCCGCCAAGGTAATGGCATCTGTCATTCCTTTGAAAAAAGGCATCACACGTACTTTGGTCACAAAAATTAAAATGCCTCCAAAAACGACAACCAGATGAACAATACAGACGAGGTAGTGTGCCAACACAAGCTTTAAAAGCGGCACTAAAATCCCCACACCAAATGTTCCGGCTACCCACGCCATGATCGCGAAGATCCCATAAGGAGCCATTCCCATCACCATGCCGGTCATCGAAAACATCACTTCGCTGAGTGACTCTAGCACACGTGCGAGAGGCTTTCCCTTTTCTCCGGCAAAGTTAATCCCCAGCCCTAAGAAAATGGAGAAAACGATCACTTGTAAAATGTTGCCATTGGCAAGAGAGCCAATAGGGTTAGAAGGAACCAGGTTCATGAGCATACTGATCAGCTCAGGCGTCTCATCAATCGAGACCGCAATCGGGCCGTGGTTAAGCCCGATCCCCCTCCCGGGATTAATCAGCTTTGCGGCTACCAGACCGAAAATAATGGCAATCGCGGTGGTGCCCATGTAAAGCAAAAGGGTCTTCAGACCCACTCGTCCTAGCTTGCGTAGATCGTTGATAGAGGTGACACCCACAGTCATGGATGAAAAAACAAGCAGAACCACAAGCATATTGAGAAGACCTAAGAAGACCGTCCCAAAGGGTTTGAGATAGTGCGCCTTGGGACCGAGCAGAATCCCTGCTAAGGTTCCGAGCACAAGACCCACTAACATTTTTTTCCATAACTTCATCTTGATAATCCCGCAAGTAATGTAATCTCTTTTGTCATTTTGTCCCAAGCCTCCCGGTTGCGTGTGATCTCCAATTCAACTGCCACCCAACCCACAGGCAGGGGGCTCGCTGCCGCATATTTCGGAAGCTTCACTTTATCTTTTTCTGTGCAAAGCAAAAACTCTGCCCCTCTTTGGAGGCATAAGTCGGCAAATGTCTGGAGCTCTTTTTTTCCCATGGTTTTGTGATCCGGCAGATAATGGGAAGCCACAACTGTCGCCCCCTGTTTCTCTACGCTAATCACAAAACGGCTTGGGTTGCCGATTCCACAAAAAAGGCCCACTTTTTTTCCCTCCAAGGAAGGTAGCTGTTTACCATCTAGATGATACGTCCCTTTTACACCGATCTGTGTCACAACGCAAGGTGCGTCGGTCAATGCAGACACTCTCTCTTTAACGCGGAGCGTCGGTTCTCCCACAAACACAACCAAGTCTGCTCGGGCCAGCCGCTTGGGATCTTCTCGTAAAAATCCTCTTGGTAAGAATGACTCTCCTCCAAAAGGATCAGAGCCGCCCAACACCACAATTTCCAGATCCCTAAAGAGGCTTCTATGTTGCATTCCATCATCAAGCAGCAGCACCTTTGCTCCTAACTTCTCGGCTTCCAAAGCGCTTAAGTAGCGATTGCGATGCACAATCACGCGCGCTTTGGGAAGGCGAGAGGCAAGCAGCCAAGGTTCGTCGCCACAAACCTGAGGTGAGCTTGTCTTGGGCACAACAAGAAGGGGAACTTTCCCTTTTTCTGCCTCTCCTCGGTAACCCCGTGAGAGGATCGCCACATCTTCTAGTTCTTCTGCCAACAATAAAGCGACTTGCGTTTTTCCTACGCCACCCGCTACTAAATTGCCAATACTGACCACTGGCAGTGGGGCATGCTTTGGATTTAACCACTTGCGATCATATAGCCAATGGCGCGCCCCCACACAAAGGGCATAAACAACACTTAAGGGGCGGGTGATCATGCCCCATTTTCCTTGACGTATCTGTTCGCCGATACGCACTTCAAGCTGGGTTTTCATAAACTCAGCATTTCCTGGAGCTCCTGCCTTTCCGCACCATAAAACAGAATCTCCTCAACTATCTCGATCATGATGTGAATCGCTGTCATGTGCGCCTCTTGAATCCGATCTGAAGTAGAAAACCCCTCGATCAAAAGCTCGTGATCGGCTACACCCTTGAGCTTGCCTCCCCCTTTACCTAAAAAGGCCAGCGTCCCCAATCCCATCTTCTGAGCCTGATCAAACGCGTGAATTAAGTTAAGCGAGTTTCCGCTCGTAGTTAACCCAATAAAAAGGTCTCCCTCCTCTCCAAATGCTTCGACGGCCCTGGAAAAGACGTGCTCAAAACCCAAGTCATTCCCCACACAAGTTAAATGTCCGGGTTCACTCAAAGCAATTGCCGGCAGTGCGGGCCGCTTTGTGCGAAAAATCCCTGTTAGCTCCTCGGCAAAATGGGAGGCGTCGCATAAGCTCCCCCCATTGCCCGCAATCAACACCTTTCTTTTTTGAGCAAAGCAAGCAGCCAACCTTTCAGCCCCCTGCTCGATAAAGGCCAGATTCGCGGGCTTAGAAAGCTGACAAATCGCCTTGACCCCATCATCCACTGCTTGTAAAATTTTCTCTTGCGCTGTTACCATGATCAAGAAAATATACACCATAAATGTTTAAAAAGCAATATTACCATGGATCACCCCTTTACCCTCCCTTTGGGCGCTCGAGCTCCTGATTTTGAACTACCGGCCACGGATGGCAAGACCTACCGCCTCTCCGACTTTGAATCGAGCGCCCCTTTGGTGCTCTTTTTCACCTGCAATCATTGTCCTTATGTGATCCATTCCGATGAAGTGACCCGTAGCACAGCTGAAAAATTTATTGATCAGAACGTTCAGTTTGTGGCCATCAACTCCAATAGTCCCCACACCTACAAAGAAGATTCCTTTGAGCACATGGTCAAACGGATGAAAGAGCACCACTTCCCCTGGACTTATCTCCATGATGCCTCTCAGGAAGTCGCCCGCCGTTATGGAGCTCTGCGGACGCCCCACTTCTATGTATTTGACAAAGAGCGGAAGCTGGTCTACTGCGGCAGAGGCGTGGATAGCCCCCGCGACCCTTCCAAGATCAAAGAAAACACTTTAGAAAAAGCTTTAAATGAATTACTTGCAGGTCAATCAATCACAACTCCGCTGACTAATCCAATAGGCTGCAATGTGAAGTGGAAGGGGAAAGACCCCCACTGGATGCCTCCTGAAGCGTGCGACTTAATATGAATTGGATAAGAGCAAGGTTCCTTAAAATTATTGCATTAACTTATGCATTGCTTACCGGATCTGCGTGGGCTTATGCATATCCTGAGGCAGGTCAGGGTAAAATCGAGGCCGCATTTCTTTATCTCCAACCCTCTGTAGAAGATACCTACTTTGTAATTGACGATTTTGTTATCAACCCCCTTGAATTCCGCCCTGTAGATAGTCTAAGGATAAACAATGACTTTGATTTTCACCCAGGATTTCGTGTGGGAGGGGTGTATCGATTGTGTCATGGAGATCGAGCGCTTCGAGCCCACTACACGCGATTAAGTGAAAGACAGCGCAAACTCGTAGCAGCAGAAATCTTGTGGGCAACAGTAGGAAGCCCGGACTTTCTTTCTCAATTCGGCAGATATCTAGGTACGGCATTCTCAGACCTTAACATTCTCTATCAAAGTGTCGATGGACTCCTTGAGCAAAAAATCGCAAACATCTGCGGATTAAACATCTACCTACAGGGCGGTTTTGAATACGCCTATATTAGACTGCAAGAGCACTTAACCTATTTTGTTACCAACATATCTCGATTAGGAGAGGTTACACAAAACACCTTTTCAAATGGAATCGGTCCTCAATTAGGGTTCGGAATCGATTACGAGATCTGTCGTACCCCGTGTCCCTTTCCTAGCTCGCTTTCCATTTCAGCCTCTACCTCCGGAAGTATTTTAGCGACCAGAACATGTCAAAGTTTTGGGGAAACCCTAAACGACACCCCTTTCAACTCATCGCAAGACGAGCCTGCTAGGAGATTGATTTCAGCCCTGCACGCGCGCTTAGGATTAAACTGTGAACTCCTTTTTCCCTGCTGGGTGGTCCTATTTGAGATTGGCTACGAATACAACTCCTACTACAGAGCCATTACACGTATTGCTTTTACAGACGATGGAGCTGATGCTCTTTGTTTTACCGACTATTATAACTTTAACACACAAGGTCTTTATCTCTCGTTAGGGATGAGATTTTAAAACTGAAATCAATTGATCGATATGCTCAGCTTTAGACTTTTTTTACTGACCTATTTGCTGCTGCTGGGATCTGCGTTTGCAAATGCCAGCCGCTGGCAAATTCAAGCAGAATTTCTTTATCTTCAGCCCTCTGTAGAAGATACTTTTTTTGTCCTCGACGCACCCAGAGGCTCCGGTAGCCCTATCGGTACAAGAATCAATAATGACATCGACTTTCATCCCGGATTTCGCGTTGAAGGGATATATCGATTTAGACATGGAGATCGAGAGCTACACGCCTCTTACACGCGCTTGCATGCAGAGCAAAGCAAGCTCATTTCAGGTCAATTCTTGTGGGCTACAATGGGAAGCGTGGATTTTATCCGCTCCTTTTTTAATAACTATCCAGGAAGCGCATTTTCAGACCTCGATATACTCTACCAGCGTGCAGACGGCTTTTTTTGTCAAAAAATAGCCTGTAGCCGCCGATTAGAATTAAACTTACGAGGAGGCTTCGAGTATGCCTATATTCGATTTCGAGAGCACTATCTCTATGTAAGAACGGACTTCTTTGCGGAAGGCGACCTCAAACTCAATACATCTTCAAATGGGATCGGCCCCCAAGCCGGTCTGGAAATCGATTATGCAGTTTGCAGCTTGCCGTTTCGCTTCCCGAATTCTCTTTCTTTCAAAGCCTATGCCTCGGGCAGCATTTTGACAACAAGGACAAGGGAAGGGGCTGCAGGATTGATACAAAACTTGCCCCGCTACTCCACAGATGATGAAGCTACCTGGAGATTGATCTCTGCTGTGCACGCACGCCTTGGCCTAAATTATGAACTTTTTTTTTCCCGCTGGTCTGCCTTACTTGAAATCGGATACGAGTATGATTCTTACTACAGAGCGATTACCCGCCTCTCTTTTGTGGATAATCCGGCCGATGCTTTGTGCTATACCGATTATTATAACCTTGATATGCAAGGCTTTTATGTTTCTGCCGGGATAAGATTTTAACGAGAGAAAGTAGATTACTATGCTCAACTTTAAACTTTTTTTATTAGCGTGTGTGCTGTTTGTGGGATCTGCGTACGCCGAGGTGGGACGCTGGGGAATAGATGTAGAATTTCTTTACCTCCGTCCCTCCATAGAAGACACCTATTTTGTGATTGATGCTCCTGCCAGCGCGGCTAGACCAGCCGGGACACGAATCAACAATGAATTTGATTTCCACCCGGGATTCCGCATCGGAGGAATGTATCGATTTGACCAGGAGAATCTCAATTTTCAAGCGCATTACACTCGACTGAGTGAAACCCAAAATAAGCTTGTTTCTGGACCATTCTTGTGGGCAACTGTGGGCATGGCAAACTTCATAAACCCCGTATTTAGTAACTATACGGGTACCGCGTGTTCCCACTTAGACATTTTCTATCAGGGCGTAAATGGCTTTTTTGACCAAAAAATTGCATGTCACAATGGGTTAAACTTGTTTCTTCAAGGAGGATTTGAATATGCCTATATCCGGCTCCAGGAAGACTACCGCTTTATCAACAGTACACCCGTTGTAGGAGACATCTCTCTCAATACTTTTTCAAGTGGAATCGGCCCTCAACTAGGATTAGAAGTTGATTATGAGATCTACTCCCTATCATCGCTTGTTCCCGGTTCACTATCCCTCCAAGCATCTGCTTCCGGAAGTGTTTTAACCACCCGCACACGTGAAAGGGTAGGCAGTGTACTCGATGGAGTTCCAAACTTTGGAGCGCAAGACCTATCCACCTGGAGATTGATTTCAGCAGTGCATATGCGTCTAGGAATCAGTAATGAACTTTTCTTCTCCTGCTCGAGAGCCCTATTTGAGATTGGCTACGAATATAACTCCTACTACAGAGCCATTACACGTATTGCCTTTCTAGATAATCAGGCCGGGGCTTCCACTACCATTGACTACTCTAACTTTGATACACAAGGGCTCTATTTTTCAGCAGAGATTAAGTTTTAATTGTCACAATTTTTGAGTAAAGCGATCGAGCATATGTCCTGATGCGGTGAGTGCCTTGTAGGTGATCTCTCCCTCTGTTAGTTCCATCACCCAAAAAAAATGCTGGTTGCCTTGTAGGCGCGCGAAGTAGTTCTGAAAGTAACCTTGTATAGTCGGAAACTGCACTTTAGGTCCCCAGCCTCCATCGCCTAAATAGAGTGTTCCTTTGAGATCCTCCTTCCCGTAACGGAGCAACTTTGTTCGCTTTAAGGTTTGATCATGGTGCTCAAAAGCGACTGTCAACCCATACTGATCGAAAAGAGGAAGCCAAACGCGCTTTCCCTCCTGCGATTCTTTTGAAAAGAGTTTGTTCGCAGAGTTCTTCCCTTTCACAAGCTCGACAAAACTGCGTGTCGAGCGATAAGATAGATTTTTCTCCGCAAAACGAATACTAGGATAAAGAGGCACATGATAAAGAGCTGCTTTGACAGGTTTATGAGAGACGTTTTTAAGTGTCTCTTCTAACCATAACGCCTGCTCACCCGCATGTGCAGCAGTGTGTCCACTATCAAGGACAATGAGTTGAACAGCATCACCGAAGGGGAGAGAAAAATAACTCTCTCCTGTATCTCCTTGTTTAAAGTAGCGGAAAAAAAAAGGTGCTTGCGTTTTCGGTTGGTTAAACCCTCCTAACACCTCATGATTTCCAATAGCCAGTACAAGCGGAATCAAATGCCCCTCAGAGGTAACCATTGACCGGGTATACACATCAAGCCAGTGGTCCCATTTTTTGTAGTCTCTTAGACCGTGTACAGAGGAAGGGTAATCTCCGCCGAGCCAAACAGCATGAGGATCTAAGCTCGCAGCTTTATAAGCCAACGCCTCCGCAGAACGGGTGTTTTCCCAATCACCTCCCTCCACAACCAAAAGTCTCTCACTTTTCTCAGCAATCGTACAGAACGAGTGCTCATTTCCATATGCCCGTCTTTTGTCCCCCACAGTGAAGTAGTAGACCGTCCCAGGCTCTAGATCGACCAACTCTATATGGTAGAGTCTTCTTCCATCAGGAAGCTGCTGAAAAACCGTTCCCATTCCCTTGGTTTTGTGCGCATAACGGGTGATTTTAGAGTGGTGTGGCTCTGTGTCATAATAAACATAGAGAGTTTCAGGAGTTTTGATCCCATGAATATTCAAGGTAATGGTTCGGCATGGATCGCGCTGCCAAGTGAGATAAAGATGTCTAAGACTGGAAGCTCCGTGCAAGGGGACTGCCGATATAAGCAGTCCAACTAGCAGGAAGAGGCGCATAATAGGTGCTCCTCTCACCTGAAATCGGATGAGGGAAAGTAAACGCATGGTGGTGAAGAAAAAGGGTTTTAGATGTATGCGAAGAACCATATTTACGATCGCCTAATACCGGATGCCCTCTAGAAGCAAATTGAACCCGTATCTGATGGTAGCGCCCCGTTAATAAAGTGACTTGAACCAAAGTGTAGTCTCTCTGTTTTTTTAGGGCACGGAATTTTAAACAAGAGAGTTTTCCGTTTTGACTCCTAAAAGCGCGCCCCTCACCATGCTCTAAATGATCGGTATACTCTCCATCGGAAACACTCCCCTCAACCAGCGCAAGATATTCTTTTTGAAAGGTATCTTTGCGTTGCGCCTCTTGCAGACGACGGAGCGCTTTACTTGTTCTAGCAAACAGTACGAGGCCAGAAACGGGGCGATCTAAGCGGTGAACGGCTTCCAAAAAGACATTGCCGGGCTTTTTGAAACGCTCTTTGAGATACCGTTTCCCCCAAGCCTCTAAAGAATCAGCTGTTGTCTGGTTCGGCTGGGTTAACAGACCTGCCGGTTTATTCAAAAGAAGAACATGGTTATCGCAGAAAATGACTTCAGGTTCCATGGCGACGCTGTCTGATCACTTCGTAGAGTAAAAGGGTGGTGGCCATGGCAACATTTAAAGAGTCGGCAACACCGTGCATCGGAATTTTAACTTGAAGATCAGCCCCTTCCATCCATCTTTCTGTTAATCCGTACTGTTCGGTGCCGACCACAATCGCCACTCCTTGTGTTAAATCGACATCGGTAAACTCTTTTTCAGCTGAAGGCGTTGCAGCCAAAAGAGCGATGTTCTGCTCTCTTAGCCACTGCAGAGTCTCTTCTCCTCCGGCCTCCACTACTGGCTGAGTGAAGAGAGTGCCCACACTTGCACGCACTACATTGGGATTATGAATGTCCGTACACCTGTCACACACAATCACTGCATCGACACCTGTCGCATCGCTGGAGCGCAAAATGGTGCCTAAATTGCCTGGCTTTTCAATTGACTCTGCAATCACATAAAAAGGACGCGCGGAAGGCTTTAATGAAGCAAGTGTCAGATGCGACTGTTTGGCCACAGCTAGCAGCCCATCGGGACGATCGCGGTAAGATAGGGAGCGAAAAACAGACTCAGAGCAGGGATAGACGGGAGCATCAATTTGCGCAATGAGCTCAGGTTCATTCTCTCCTAAAAAAAGCTCAGGACAAACAAAGAGGGTTTCAATTTCCACCGCTCGCGCGCGTGAAAGCTCACGAAAGCCCTCGATTAAAAACCGTTGGGTGGCTTCTCGTTCACGCCTCTTCCATAATCGCTTGGCCTCTTTGATCTTGGGATTTTGAGTACTTGTTAGCATGGCTCCCACCTCGCATACCCCCCTGAAGGGATATCAAAAGGGCCTTTTAACACAAGCTCTCCACAGTCAAACTGCCCCTTTAACTCCTGCTCTAAAAGCTGCTTCAGGACGATGGGCGTCAAGCCGGGTGTATGGCAGCTTAAAATAAGAAAGCGAGGCCGATCCGATAAAAGCTGGCGGCATGATTCTAAAATGGGAGGAAGATCCCGTTCGATTTTAAAGATCTCACTCGATTTACCCTTACCAAAAGAGGGAGGATCAAGAAGGATCGCTTCATAACGCTCTTTACGACGAAGCGCTCTGGCAAGGTATTTCCGTGCATCTTCCACAATCCACCGAATGGATGTGATCGCGTTGAGGCTAGCATTCTCTTTGGCCCAGTTGACCATCCCTTGCGCAGCATCGAGGTGTGTGACTTCCGCTCCAGCTCCCGCAGCAGCTAAGGAGCCTCCTCCAGAGTAAGCAAAAAGATTGAGAAAGCGAGAACCGGGCTCTAGCCGCTCTTTCATCCAAGGCCAAAAAATCGCATGTTCAGGAAAAACGCCTAAGTGTCCAAACTCAGTCCGTTTGAGCAGAAAGCGTATCCCCTCGATGGTAATGGTCCACGTCTCAGGAATCTTCCGAAAAAGCTCCCACCGATTTCCTCTTTCACGCGTAAACCGCGCATCAGCTCGCTCCCACTCTTCTTTAGAGAGGGAGGGGCGCCAGATCGCCTGCGCACACGGTCGGATGAGGACCACCTTTCCAAAGCGCTCTAGCTTCTGACCAAACCCACTGTCAACTAACTGATAACTCAATTGATGTAACTCCACAAATGTTCCAAGGCCTCCTGAATGGCCTGCTCAATCACAGAACCGCGCTCCCCTTTAAAGTGTGAGGTCCAGGTAAGTAATTCCCTATCTGTAGAAGCAAGGGCGAAACAGACAGTTCCCACTGGTTTTTGCGCGGTGCCCCCTGTGGGCCCTGCAACCCCAGTTGTTGAAAGGGCAAAATGACTTTTAAACCGCAGCAACGCCCCTGACGCCATCTCGCCTGCCGTCTCTTCACTAACAGCTCCACAATTTTCGATTGTCATCGGCTTAACGCCTAACAGATCTTCTTTTGCATGATTGGAGTAGGCAACAACACCTCCTTGAAAATAGAAGGAGCAGTCGGGAAGGGCCACAAATCGGGAGGCAATGCCGCCTCCCGTGCACGATTCAGCCAAAGCCAAAGAACCGTTATGCGTAATCAACCGGTGATGGATCTGTTGTTCTAACAACTTCAATACCTTGTTCTTTAAGTTGAGGATGTTCATTGATCCACGAGAAACACGCTTTTCCCAGGCGAATGGGAACATTTTGCCTTCTCCCCTCTACCAAAAACGGGGTCGGTAGAGTATGGCGGCGCACCCATTTCTGGATCGCGTGAAACAGAGGGCCGTTGGGAAGCGTGCGCGTTTCAAAAATCGCATGGGTCTTTGGATCGGCATAAATCTGAGGATAGCCAAGTTGAATCCCCCACGTGACTGCATCTACACCAAACAATTGAGAGCGAAATGTTTGATCTTCGGGACTGTAGCGAAAGGCGTGCGCTTGCATCTGCACAATGGGAAGCTTAGGCTTGTAGATCTGGCGCGTCTCATCCACTGTTATGACCTCTAGAGCGTCTTCAGTCACACTTAAAACCGGTGCAGACAGAGCGGGAGGCTTTTCACCCCCTTTCAAGTGCGCTACATAGGCGCCATAGATCTCTAGAAAGGTGGATAAGGAGAGAACTCCTTCTCCTTTGGGTGTCAAACTGCCCACTTGATATAGAGAAAAAGAAGGGAGTGAAGAGAACAAATCCTCCATCTCTTGCCTATCGACTAGAAGAGGAATTTTGATCCATTTGGAAACATTAAGCGACATACTGTTTTCTTTTTTTACAACGGGTACAAATGGCTACTAAAAAGAGCCCAACCACACCTATTGTAATCGAAGTGTCGGCTAAATTGAAAACAGCAAATCGATATCCCCAGAAATTAAATTGGAGAAAGTCGATGACAAAACCGTATAGAAAAAAATCCACCACATTTCCAATAGCCCCGGAAACGATCAAAACAAGAGGAATGTCAGCGGCTCGATTTTGATTCAAAAAGAAAAGATAGACCAGCATGCCAAAAATCACACCGATCCGAATCACTAGCAAAACAATTTGAAAGTTGGCAAACATTCCCCAGGCGGCTCCTCGGTTGAAGGCCAACCCAATAGAAAAGTCGATGCCCAAAAAATCATGAAAAACAGGAATTTCATAGCAACGAAGCCCCGTGCATGCGTCGTAGAAGGGTAAAACGTGATAGACATAGGCCTTACTCAGAAAATCTAACAGCAAGACTGTTAAACCCAAAAAGGCCAGTCCCACAACATAGCCATATTTTTTTAAAAAGAAATGTAACACGCCCCTACTCAGTTAGAAGCCCTTTTTCAAATAGCTCCTGAGATTTTACCGTCATCGTTGCATAAGGAACGGCTTCTAAGCGGGCCAAAGGAATCTCATCTCCGCTTACGTCACACACTCCATATGTCTGCTCGCTGATTTTCTCAAGAGCACGCTCGATCTGACGTAGGAGCTCGAACTCTTTTCCTGTGATCTCCAAGCTAATCGTGCGATCAAAATCGTCGGTCCCTTGATCGGCTTGATGCTGAGAATATCCCGTCGATTCATCAGGCCGCTTGACTTCACGAGTTGTTCCCTCAAGCATCCGCGTCAACTGATTACGCATTTGCTCAAGACGTTCTTGAAATTTTGCAATTTGGGCTTTGGTTAGTGCCATGAATTTCCTCAACTTAAATTTTCAATTGAATCCTTTGGTTCTATCGACTGGATCGCTTCCATGAGCTCCCCGATATCCTTAAAACGACGATAGACACATGCAAAGCGGATATAAGCAATTGTGTCCATTGATTTCAAATATTTCATTACGATTTCCCCAATTTCTTTAGTGGAAATCTCTCTAACCTGCCTAGACATCAACTCACTGGTAATCCGAGAGGCCAACGTGCGCACCTGCTCATGACTAATCCGTGTATGCCTACATGCCGCTTCCAAACCCGACGTCAGTTTTTCTTCCTGAAAATCCTCGTAGAGGCCATTGCGCTTACAAACCTGAATGGTCAATTCAACGGTTTCAAATGTCGTGAAACGTCGACTACAATTTAAACACTCGCGACGCCTTCTTATTGCGTTTGCATCTAAGGCGTTACGAGAGTCTGTTACCTTTAATTCTTCGTTTCCGCAAAAAGGGCATTTCATTTCACTATGCCTATTATTTCTTATACTATTATAAGGGGGCGAAGAATAACTTGATCCTGATTTTTCTAAAACCTATTTATGCTCCTCGCTTGCGCTCTTTTCCTCGTCGGTCTCATGTCCCTTCTTTTTGGGGCCAAACTTCTTGTTTCTGGAGCTTCCGGCCTCGCCCGAACATATGGCATCTCCTCTTTAGCTATCGGGCTGACGGTCGTCGCCTTTGGCACAAGTGCACCGGAAATTGCCATCAGCCTTGTTGGAGCGTGGAAAGGAGAGGGGGGACTGGTCGTTGGCAACATCATCGGCAGTAATTTATTTAATATTCTGCTCGTTTTGGGCTTAGGAGCAACGCTTACCCCTTTGATTGTAAAAAGACGGCTGATCTGGTGGGATGTTCCCCTGATGATTCTGGCCACCCTTATTTTCTGGGCTCTAAGTATAGCAGGGCAGATGACCCGTTTAGAGGGAGCCATTCTATTTGCAGGCATTCTCGTTTATCTCGTGCTCACGTTCATTTTTCTTAAAAAAGAGCCTCCTCAAAAGCCCTTCATTACACGTCGTCGTCCCATCTGGATGCAGGTTCTTTGGATCTTGTTTGGGCTGGGATTGCTCGCGGTTGGATCTGAGCTCCTCGTCAGAAGTGCCACGGAAATGGCGCGGTATTTTGGGGTGAGCGAGCTGTTTATTGGCCTAACGGTCGTCGCCATCGGCACCTCTCTGCCCGAGCTAGCTACTCTTTTGTTCGCATTGAAAAAAGGGGAAACTGATATCGCCGTTGGAAGCGTCGTAGGCAGCAATCTTTTTAACCTTCTAGCCGTGGTGGGGCTAGCCGCTCTTTTTTCACCGACACCGATCGAGATTCCTCAAAAGGCGGTTGTATTTGATCTCCCGATTTTGGTAGGGGTTTCGATCGCCACGCTCCCGATTTTTCTCACAGGCCACCTCATCTCTCGATGGGAGGGGCTTCTTTTCCTTTTCTACTACTGCCTCTATCTCGTCTTTCTTATCATGGAAAGAAACTTGATTCACTACCTTCCCTACTTTACAACGGCTTGTATTTTCTTTATCCTTCCCCTGACTCTGCTCACGCTACTCATCGGTTTGGCTAGGCATTTTCGGCAAAAAGGATAAGTAATGTTTACCGGCATTATACAGACAATTGGCACCGTGATCGAGGTCATCCAGAAAAAGGATCTTCTCAGCTACGCTCTTGATTTTCCTCATGATCACCTGCAGCTGGGCGCAAGCGTCTCGGTTGATGGGGTATGCCAAACTGTTGTCCACATGGAAGGGGACCATGTTTGGTTCGATGCGATCGCTGAGACGCTCAAACGGACCACTCTGGGCATCCTAACCGCCGGCCAAAAAGTCAATATTGAACGTGCAGCTAAAATCGGCGACGAAATCGGAGGACACCTACTCTCGGGGCATATTTATGACACGGCGCGATTGCACCAAGTGGAAGGAAACATCTACAGGTTCGAGTGCTCGCCAGATTGCATGAAATACCTATTCTCAAAGGGTTTCATCGCCATTGATGGAATCAGCTTGACGCTTGTTGAGGTGAAAGAGAATTTTTTCACAGTTCACCTGATTCCCGAAACCTTGAAGCGGACCACTCTTGGTACCAAAAAAGTGGGCGACCGGATCAACCTAGAGTTGGATACTCTCACGCAAGCCGTAGTCGAAACAGTTGAGCGCATGACTTCTTCAGGGTAATTTTTTTCTTCCATACCCCTTTGACAAATTCTTTATCTATCATTAGACTGTTGTTATTTAATTTACTTGTCAAGAAGGAGAATCACCATGGCAGCAGGCGGACAACCAATAGGAGCGCGAGTAGACTGGGATGCGTTTCAACAGACAACAGATGAGACAATCGATGAGGGAGCGCGTGCCGCAGCAGATACGGCCAAACGGGTTAATGAAGCTGTAGGTAAACCTGCAGTGAAACTAGCGGCTGAGCGCAGCATGCAGGCAAAAGCTAAAGTGGCTTTTGGTGATGACGCAAAAGCGCTGGATCCTTCTATCAAAGCAGCCGCAGGGGAATCAGCAGAGTCTTATGCAAGCGTCTCAAACCAGGCAATTGATGCCGGCGCTCAAGCCAGCGCAAGAGGCGCCAAGGCCAGTGTCCATGGCTCGATTCAAGTCGCAAAAAAGTTTAGTTGACCCTATTGTGCCACAAAAATGCTGAATGCCCTCGCTTACGGACTGACAAGTTGTTTTACCTCTGTTGTTGAGGTAGACGCTCCTGATCCGTGCCACCCGACAGTCCTCTCTATGGAAGACGATCCTTTCCCGGCTTCTCCACGACCGATTGTACGTCACGTTCCACCCCCCAAGCAAGCCCAACCCGTCGAAAAAAAAGACACCTTCAACGACTATCTTTCTGGATATGCTTTTCTTTGTTACAGACCCAATCAAATCATCGGGGTGCGGCTCATTAATGAAACCGTTCGCTACGCGCTTTTTGACCATGCTAGACAGCATCTGTGCCAAGGAACACTCAATACACCAGCCGACAAGAAAACTGTCGAAGGCCTCAAAGAGCTTGCAAAAGACTTTTGTCCTCTTTTGGAAGACCAGGAGGTTGTATTCAAACGCTATACTATCCGCCCGGGGTGTGAGTGGTTGCAACCTGATCAGCAACACGTTACCTTGATTGAGTCTAATGAACAGTTGCTGTGGAGAATTCACGATCTAGCGCTGGATCTTGTCTACTTTACCGATTATGAAAATGCATTGCTTTTACAAGACTATACTGATCCCCAATCTAAGATCTCTCCTCTTTCTCAACGCCATGTGGAGTCAGTTGATCGTTTTCATTTGCAATCGCTACGCATCGTGAGTCAAAAGATTCAAGAGCTTATTTTTATCTCTGTTCCTTGGACAAGCCACTTAAATCCCGCAATTGGACTCAATGCGAATCTAGGCGCTGTTACGATTGTGAGTTCAGGCCCAGCCACAAAAGGGTGCCCTAGTGTGGTGGGCCATGCACAGCTTGTCATGGAAACCGTTGAAAACGGCCGCTATCTGTTGCATTATGCCCACATTTATGAAGATAAATCAGAGATCTATTTGGGCACTCCGGCCGTAGTTGAAGATGGTAAATTTAGAAATCCTACAAAATTTTACTATGAGGCCAAGGGAAAAACGTGCACAGTTTCTATCGCTAAAATTCGTTCAATAAAAGATGAAGTTCATAAAGAACGCACTGCATATGAACGAGGAGAACCTATCGTCTTTTTTCAGCTAGTTCCCACTGGAGATAAGTACAACTGTTCTCGTTGGTGTTATGAAAAACTCTGCAATGCGGGTGTCGAATATACAACGGTAGTGAGCCGGGCTGCACTCCTTGCAGAAGGCGTCTCACGCCTGACTGCAAAATACAGTGTCCATCAACTCAAACAAGCACCTCCCCACATTGCAGACTTTGCAGTCCGGAATTTAGTTACGGCGACAATTGCGACAGCAACCAATGGCCGCGCCATCGTTCATATTCCAGCAGGATGCGTGAGCGACCTAATCAAGACGGTAAAATCTAGTGGGTTAGATTATTATCATCCTACACCCGATTTTTCTTTAACTTTGAATCCTAGAAGCCCTCTAGTTCGCCTTTGCGTGGAAGGCACATATCTTTTTCAGCCCTCTGCAATTGTCCGACCTGTCCTCAAACGCTTAAAATCAAAATCTTAATACCTCACTTCCAGGCCCAAGTGAAGTCGATTTCGTTGAGCTCTGAGAGATAAACCCCTTCCAGCGCCGCATTTTTTGCAAAACTCATGGTTAAAAAATAGATTGGAATCACGGGCATCTGCTCCATCAGACGGGCTTCAGCCTGCTCAAGATAGGCGAGCCGCTTGTGAGGATCCTCTTCTTTTTGAGCCTTCTCTAACATCTGCTGAAAACTGAGATCTTCCCAATTCGACATATTCAACCGATCTTTGGCGTGCGTAAAAAGCTGCAAGTTGTAGATGGGATCCCGAATACGCGCATGCCAGGAGAGCCCACCGACATCGAAATTTCCCTCACTTAAGTTGGCGTAATAGGCGGTCCACTCCTGCGGGGCGAGTTTCACTTCAATGCCAAGCGCTTTTTCCCACTGCTCTTGAACGACCTGCGCAATCCGATGATTCGTCTCGATATTGCAGTAACTCAATGCAATCGATGGAAAGCTTGCGTGGGTCAGATCCAACTCTTCCAAAGCCTCTTCAAAAAGGAGGCGGGCTTCTTTGAGCGCACCGTCAGAAAAATAGGTGTGTCCTCGATTGACGCTGGTAGCCTCTACTTCCCCCTCCTTCAAAACGTGCGTCACAATCTCTTTGCGATTGGTTGCAAGAGCCAAAGCGCGTCTCACCTTCTCATGTGTAAAGGGAAACTTTTCTGTATTGATAAAATACCAATAGACCGCTTTTTCGGGAGCGTGTTCAAGCAGTTGCTGCTTTTCAAGAGCAGGAACAGCATCGAGCGGAAGCTTAGCAAACGGCTTTCCAAACCAGTCACTCTTCCCCTTTTCAAAAAGAGCTAGCTGAGTAGCCACATCTTCGACGACTGCAATTTCAATACGGTCCAACTGAACAGACCGAGCGTTCCAATAGTAGGGATTCTTTTCGAGCACCATTTGGTCATGCTCTACCCTCCTTTTCAAGCGGAACGGGCCATTTGTCACCACATACATTTCTGCAAGCGGGTCTTTTCGTGCTGCCTCTGAGTAGATAGGAGAGTAGACCGATGTCGCTGTAAGCTCCAAAAAGTAGGAAGCGGGGTGTTCGAGTTCAACAACAAGTGTTTTAGCATCCAAAGCACGCACTCCTGCACTATCCACAGGAAGTAAGCCTTGGACAATTGCTTCCACATTTTTGATAGGATAAAAATCAACGCTTCCTTGCGTGGGAATCTGCGGATCGATCACACTCTTCCATGCATACTCAAAGTCATAAGCGGTCACCACCTCACCGTTGGACCATTTGGTGGGACGGAGATAAAAGGTATACGTTTTACCTTCATCAGAAAGCGTACAACTCTCAGCTGTCGCGAAGATTAACCCCTCCTCAGGAGAGCTACGCATTAACCCTTCAAAAAGCATTTTAACGGTATGATTGGCTGGAATTTCATACCCATAACGCGGATCTAAAGAGTTTGCTTCCGAGAGATAGGTGAGGCGCAATGTTTTTTTAGCCAAAGGAGAGTGCTCACACCCCACTAAGAGAAGCAACGAAAAAATGATATAGCGCATTTCTTACTCCTTATAAGTCCATTTAAAGTCGACCTGGAAACAATTGGAAGGATAGACCCCCTTGACACCCTTTCGTCTTAAGAGCCCCCCTGACAGCTGATAGAGAGGAACAGCGGGAATCTCTTCAGCTAAAAAAGCTTCAGCCTGCCTGAGATAAAGATCGCGCTCCTCGACGGTTGTGCACTGTCTTGCTTGGTGCAGCAGCCTGCGAAAGGACACATTTTCCCAAGAGGGAATATTCAGCACATCCGCCCGATTTTCAAGACACTCCAGAAGGTGCAAGGGATCGTTCCAACGCGCATTTAGCTCAATTCCCCCCATCTGATAGTTTCCCTCCAAAAGGCGTTTAAAGTGCGTTTCCCACTCGTAGCTCTCAAGGTGGATCTGAATATCAAAGGCCTCTTTCCACTGGCGGCAGAGTTCCTCAAATAGGTGATTCCGGTTCAACCCACTGTAGTAGCTGAGCGTGAGCTTAGGAAAATCCGATTTCACAAACCCAATCTCGCCCAGACCCTCACGAAAAAGGGCACAGGCCTTTTCAAGATCACACTGGGGAAAAAGAGGCTCTGTATGTAAAGAAAGAGCTTCAGGAAGAAGCGTATAGCTAGCTCCCCCCCACTCATGCAAAACAGAGGCTTCTATCTTTGTCCGGTCAATCACCGAAGCAAATGCCTGCCGAATTTTTTTATGATTGAAAGGAAATTGAGCTGTGTTGAAACACAAAACAAAAACGCCATTTAAGCGATAAATCTCCGATTCTATTTCGTCTGGAGGGAAATAGGTTCCTGCAGCGGGAGAGAAGGTCATGGGACGTCCAAGGAGATCGAATTCCCCGTTGAGGAGCATATCCCTATCCAGCTGGATCCGTTCCATCATTTTGATTGAAATCCGCTTTAGCTTGACTGATTCGGCATCCCAATAGTATGGATTTTTTTCGACTGTAACTACCCGATTGTGTTTCCACTCAACCCACTTAAACGGGCCATTGCACACAAATGTCTCCCCTGCCTGGTAGGCCCACCCCGGATGTTTTTGATCGACTGACCGATTGATTAACGAGTAGGTCCAGTGGGCAGCGACTTCTAAAAAGTAGGGAGCAGGAGATTCCAGTTCAACTACAAGTGTTTTCTCATCTATGGCGCGTACACCCACTTCATCAATAGAAAGACGATTTTCCTTCGCTAGGCGCGCATTTTTTATTAGAAAAAGAGTGTTGGAAAAAAGCGAGTGCGCATGCGCTAAAAGCGCATTTTTCCACGAGTACTCGAAATCGTACGCCGTAATGGGCATCCCATTTGACCAATTACTCTCTCTTAAACGGAAGGTGTAGGTCTTAAAATCTGTAGAGACTTCGTACGATTCGGCTATCGCCAGGTGGGGGGTGCCATCGGGTCCTATCCGTGTCAGCCCATCAAAGAGCATTTTAATGATGATATACGACTGATCTCCTTTAGTAATACGTGGGTCTAAGCTCGGTTCGCTACCGTGTAGAGCCAGGCGCAGAGTCTGCTCTTCTCTGATTGTCTTGCTCCAACGCTCCAAGCAACCGCGGACAATCCGGCAAAAATCAGTCTCTTTGTCGATCAATGAGGGACGGTAGAGAAACCCAAAGCTAAAAGCTCCGTGCCGATTGACTTCTGCCACACCAAGCTCAAGCGAAGGAATGTGGTATTTTTTAATTTCCTTGAGCAAAGACTCTTTAAAAGAGGGATCTTCAGTCCGTACAATTACAATCGAGGTCTCATCAAATTGTCGGCAGCAGAGCAAATACTTCTCTTTGGGAGAAAGGTCTTTATCCAGCAGCTCTGAAAAAGCTAAAAACCACTCCTTGACCAGCGCTGGAGGTAAAATGCTTTGCATGGCAATCGGTGTAATCGAATAGAAAAAGTTCTCGAGAAAAAATTCATCATACACGTTGGGCATTAGAGCAAGGAAATCTTCTAGTCGCTCATTTTGTTTGAGAATCAACCCCCCATTATAGTCCCGAATAGGGCCAAGAGCTTTCATTAACATCGAGACGACAAAGCGGCGCGCTTTATAGAGATTCACCGAGCGATCCTTGCGAAAAAAAGTGCTCTTTGAAACCTGAACCCGAAAGACCGTCGCCTCTTTTTGATACACACGCCTAAGCGATCCCACATAATCGGTACGGTCTGGGATAAAGACGACATCGGGAAAATGGAGCTCTAAAAGCTCTAAAACAGAAGCCTCTCCATCTTTGATCAGCCTGAGAAGCACCACGGTAAAAAAGAGATCGAATTGTGTCTGTTCTTCAAAGGAAACGGTAGCTTGAGGAATATCTTTCACCCCTTTTAGCTCATCACGTAAGGTTAGAATATTGCGGTATACCTCCTCTTCATTCCGCCGCATAAAGGTCATCGGGACGAGTTGTTCGATACATCCTTTCAGCTCATCAATCAGATTCTTGTGTAAGCAATCCATCTCATCTAGGGAAAATTCAGGCCGCTCTTCACGTTCAATTTCAAAATAAACCGTTTGAAGCTGATTGCTTTTATCTTGGTCATCTACAAGCGATCCCTTAACCACACTCACTCCAGGCACCACGCGACGGGCTGCTTCCAAAATATGTTGTTCCTCAAAAGCCTCTCTGTGCTTCAGCAGGTTAAATGTGACCACAACTCCCAAAACACTCTTACTCCCAAAAGGATATTGAAGCCTTGTTTTTAAGAGTTTGAGAAAAAGGTGCCGTTTATGAGAGGCGTTATCGACTGCTTGAATGACCTTTTTTTTGTAAAAATACACAGCGCAGATCACCCGTCCCAGGTGAGCCACACTCCGAATTTTTTTAAACTGCTTAGGAAAACGGAGAAGAGCGAGAAGCAAGGAAGGATAGAGCTCTTCATCAGGCCAATAGCGCATTAATGAAGAGACACGTGTGAGGACTTGTGACTCCTTGCCATCTAGAAACGTGGCAGGCAGAAGGTTCAAGTTCCCTTTAAGAAGAAAATCTTCCAGTTCTTTTTTTTTCACAAAGTTTATTAAGCGCTCTTTTTGTAAACTTTATATAGTACTGAAGAAAAAAAGGGAACAAGAAGTCGACCGAATTCCGGATAAAGGTTGACGAGTAAACGCCTCCTTGGTTTACTGGCAGGTATGAAAACACTATCTCCAGAGACAATCGATCAGATCACCCAAAAACTCGCTCACTTCTTAGCAGACACCTTTGTTTTGTATGTCAAAACATTGAACTTTCATTGGAATATGGTCGGCAAAGAATTTTATATGTATCACCGCCTGCTGCAGGAACAGTACGAGGAGATGCAGGAAGGCGCCGATGAGCTTGCTGAGCGAATCCGGATGCTGGGAAGAGAAGCGCCGGGCACTATGAAGCAATTTTTAGAGCTCAGCTGCCTCAAAGAGCCGACTGTAATTCCCCCTTTAGAGCAAATGATTTTAGAATTAGTGGAAAATCACGAGGAGATGGTCGCTCACTGCCACGAGATCATTCAGTTTATGGACAAGGCGCTAGACCAAGGCACATCAGACCTTCTTGTTGAGCGGATTCGCTTCCACTCCAAACAGGCCTGGCTCCTAAGAAGCCACCTCAATTAGTGCAACCGACGCTTACAGTTTTTGGCGACAGATTCAGCTTCATCTGCGATCTTTTTCGCCTTCTCTGCCCACTCAATAGAATGGTTGCACACATCTTCCATTAAATCATGCGCCTCATCAGAGACTTGTTGATAGCGTTTTGTGACGACCTTTCGCATTTTTTTACCCGATTTGGGAGCGTATAAAAGAGCTGTCATCCCTCCGACGAGCCCTCCCAAAAGCGCTCCTAAAGCAAATCCCTTTCCAGACATGACGGTTCCTTTTTTTATTTGCGCTTACGCTTCATGAATTTTGAGGCAGAATCTTTCATATCACAAGCCATCCCTTTCGCCTTATCCACCATTTTCGAAGAGTGCTCACACACATCATCGAGCAAATCGTGCGCCTTGTCAGAACACTTGTGACACTTTTTTGCAATATCTTTGCGCATTTTATCCCCTGATTTGGGGGCAAACAGCAATGCAGTCATTCCTCCAACCAGCCCTCCTACAAGAGCGCCTAGAGTAAATCCTTTACCATTACCTTTCTTTTTCCGTGCCATAACTCTACTTCCTCTCTCTGAGTTTTTGCCAAAGGGCCACTCCAACTAAAGTCCACTCCGCCACTTCCAAAGCCGTATTCAACACACGCTCTTTTCGCCGCTCTGACTCATCATCTATTGACTCCTCCACCTCTCGGGAAAGCTGCCGTACATGACTTGTCTTCCGCTCAATCGCCTCCCCTGTCTTAGAAACAACCCGAAATAGGGGATCAAAGGCATGAACCTTATCGTCTAAATCGACAATTGTGCGTCGTAAAGAAAGAAGAGTTACCCCCAAAAAAATCACGAGCGCAACAAAAGCAAGAGCTACAATTCCAATACTAATAGAAATAATCCAAATCCCTGGAGTCATAATAACACTTTATTAGAGTTCCTATTACTATTATTAAATTAAATTTGAATTATTTAAAAGCTAAATAGCTTCTTCGAGAGGACGCTTGAGTTCAGAGTAAACCACTTCTTTTCTGAGACGATAAATCCCTAACAAATTGACCATAAGCAACATAGCGCCTGAAACCGACATAACCAGAAGCGCTTGATACTGAGGAACAAAAGAAAAGAAGACAAAAGAAGAGACCCCGTACAAGACATAGACTCTTTTACCCCACCTCGGGGCTAGATAGCGCGCGCACTTGATCCCTACCACAAAGTAGGCAATGATCGTCGTGTACCCCGTTACGACGAAAAAGAAAGGAATAAAATACTCCATATAGGGGAAGTAAGTTCCTAAAGCCGTTTGAATCAGCTGAGACCCTTCCAGATCTACAGCAGTCCAAACACCTGATAATAAGACAACAAGAATGGTAAAGGTGCAGATCATATTGTCGATAAAGACTCCGAGAATCGCCAGACGCGCTTGTCTTTCGGGGTGAACAGTTGCCGATTCGCTCTGAATGATCGAGTCATAGCCCACTCCGATATCAGCTGAGTAAGCCGCTCGGGCCACTCCATGCTGAATGGCAAGGATAACACTACTCCCCACAAATCCACCAACTGCAGCATGTCCTGTAAAAGCAGATTTAAAGACGTTGGCTAGAACCGCTGGGATCACAGCAAACTCCTGCCCGATGATCCAAATGCCCATCGCAAAGTAGACCACCAAGAAAAACGGCATGATCCAGCTACAGATTTGCCCGATCCTACGCACACCCCCAAGCCCTGCGAAAAGGACCATACCCAGTAAAAGAGCCATCACCACTACCCGATTCACATGCCAGTTGGTTGAAATACTGTCAGTGATCACAGAAAACTGGTAGATTTCCACACCATAAACGCACAAAAGGCCGGCAACGGCCAGAGGGATAAAGCGGCTTTTAAAGGCCGCTTTGAGAAAATACATCGGCCCTCCATCATACCCCCCTTCCTTGTTAGGGACACGGTACTTGAAGCCCAGATAGATCTCACAATACTTGACAATCGCCCCGATAATACCCGCAATCCAGACCCAAACCAAAGCACCCGGCCCTCCCAACTGAATCGCTGTGACGACACCGACTACATTGCCGATGCCAATCATACCCCCTGTGGAGGCAAAGAAAGCCTTTAGGGGGTGAATACCCCGCTCTCCCTCGGAAGAGCGGCCTAAAAACTGAAAGAATGTTTTAAAAATGTAGGGAAGACGGAGAATTTGAAACAGGCCCGAGCGCAGGGTTAAAATGAGCCCTAGGACAACGATAAAGACAAAAGCAACATAGCCCCAGAAGAGCTCATCGAGGTGTGTAAGGGCATTAAAAAAGGTTTCAAGCATGGCTGGTCACTTTAGTGAAACTGCTGTTTTTATTCCACCGGATTATCTCTTTCCCAGAGCTCCCAAACATGCACATGGAATCAGTCCTAAAAGAAGCAAAGTAAGCCCTCCAGCGTACTCTAGAGGCGTGGTTGAAAAGGCTAAAAGAGTAGACCCTCCGATAACAGCAGCAAGCCCAATTAGAGCGCATATAGCCACTGCTGAGATGATAAGCGCGGCCCCGTCATTCTTTTTCAACCCATGCGAATTGTCTAGCTGGGCAACAGGGCATTGTTCAGGTGCACGATCTTTTGATACAATACTAGCCATAATCAACCTCTTTCTGTTAAGAATAAGTAAAAATCATACTACTATTCACCATATATTGCAACACCATCAACTTATTAAAAGATTAAGCTGTGGAAGAAATCACAAATATTCAAAAATCTTAACGTTTCCTTAATAAAAAAATTAATCTTAGAATGCTAAACTTGTTTTTGAACAAAAAGGGATGAATGCGATGACAAGGACAGAGATAACGGAAGGGTTAAAAGAATGCGGCTTAACGGTAACCGCACCTGCAAGAGCAGCAGCACGCGGAGCGTGGAACCATAAGCTGGCAATCACTGTAACCCTAGTTGTTCTTGCAGTCCTCGTCCTTTGCTGTCTATTTATCCCAGGTGGAGCGATGAACACGTGTAGAGCTGGACTTATAGAGGCCTTTCAAGCGACGGGCCTTTTTCTGAGTAATCCACTCTACTCGGGGCTTATTTTTGGCGGAATCGGTGGAATGGGAACGGTCGCCTACTTAGCCGCGGGTTACGTTCTTAGAAAAAAAGAACGAGAAGATAATTGGGCTGAACCTTATAGAGCCCAAGTTTTTGCTGCATTGCAAGACGGAACCTAAACTGATGAGCATGCTTTAGCCATCAAATGCTCATTATTACCAAAACAGCGCTTTTAGCAAAGTTCTTTGGCTTTAGGTCTAGCTCATTTTGTGGTTCAGTTTCAACATGGATCCCAGAAAACGTTTTAAAATGCGCGGCGTTGGCGAGTTTCAACCTTTCGAACCACTCCACGCGAAAGCTCTACCGCTTCCGCTTCTCGCCCGATGAAAAAAGCCGCCCTTTGGGGCGGCTTTTTTCATCGGGAGACATGGGACCGTCTTCTTAATGAGACGAAACGAACCACAAGACGCTTGGGTGGAACCCCATCGAGCTCAAGTCGCTCAAGCAATTAAAGACCAACAAGTTAAATAAGCTACATAAAAAATGCCTCAAATGAGGCGAAAATTCGGTAATATTATATTTTATTTGCCTCATTTGCCTCATTTGAGGCATAATCAAGATAAGTGAGGCAAATGAGGAGAAACGATGGGCTTAATGCGCCATCCAGAATCAGAATCAGCTCTACTGGAGTTTAAAAGAGAAGTTCCGAAGAACGACCAAATAATTAAAACAATTATCGGCTTTTGCAATCAAAAAGGAGGAAGACTCATACTTGGTGTCGCCGATGATCGGATGATAGTGGGACTTGCTGAAGATCAAATCAACAAGCTTCTCGAATCACTAGATCAGTCTATCTATGAGGCTTGCCACCCCCCAATCATTCCTTTAGTTTCTACTCAACTATTCGGAGATAAGACCGTACTCATTATTGCCGTTTCATCGGGAATGAGTAAGCCTTATTTTAGAAAGTCTGAAGGAATCGAAAAGGGCACCTATATTCGCATAGGAAGAAGCACAGTACGCGCCACTCAACCCATGATCGAAGAGCTAAAATGGCAGTCACAACGAATAGATTTTGAAAAACTTCCTATTTATAACGCTTCCCCTAACACTCTTGATGACCAACTCATTCAAGCTTTTCTTAATAATAGAAAAAATCAAGCCTCTGCAAAAGTGTCGCAAGATGTTTTGCGCTCCTATTCCTTGGTTGTTGAGGAGCATTCTGAAGTATTTCCCACTTATGCAGGAATATTAAATTTTGGAAAATCACCCCAGTTTTTTCTTTCAGAAGCTATGATCATTGTGAGTCATTTTCGGGGTATCGAAGGCAGGGACGCAATCGCATCGATAGATTGTGAGGGCACCCTTTTAAACCAATTCCAACAAGCCCATCATTTTGTTCTTAGCCGCCTCTCGAAATCATTTTCAATCACAGAAGTTGTTAGAGACGAAAAATTGGAAATACCAGAAGTTGCATTTAGGGAAGCATTGGTCAACTTACTGGTTCATCGCAATTACCACATCAAGGCTCCATCCAAAATTTCTATATACGACGACCGTTTGGAATTATTTAGTCCAGGCAACTTTTCAGGTCCTATTGAACAAGATCAACTGTTAAAGGGGCTAACCTACTTGCGAAACCCAGCTATCTGCAAGATTTTTCGAGAGATGGGTCTTGTTGAAAAAATGGGAACCGGGTTGATTAACATCTTTAAAAGCTATGAAGCTTGGGGACTTGAAAAACCTCAAATCATCGAAGGGGCAAATTTTATCAAATGCATTTTACCAAGACAACCTTCTCAATCAACTCCAAATCGGTCGAAAAACGAAGAAGACATTCAATCCCTCTTCTATTTACAGGATGAAATCACCTGCCAAGATGTAGTAAATAAATTTTCTATTTCTCGCGCCACAGCACAAAGATGGCTAAACTCACTCATTAAAAAGGGATTGATTGAGCGGATTGGAAGAACACGCAATTTGAGATACCGTCGAGTTGCAAATAAATAGAAAAAGCCGCCCTTTGGGACGGCTTTTTTTATCGGGAGACATGGGACCGTCTTCGAACTTTTCCTTGGAGAGAGTTTGGTAATATTCTGGGAGAATTGTTACCTTTAGCCGCGTAAACTATGGTTAATACGATGTTCTAGATCGGCAATATTGGAGAGTATATCATCAAAACTGACAGGCATAGTAAGGTACATGTCGCGCATCAGCTGATAATCACGTCGCAATGAAGATAATCTTTCAGCTTTAGGTACAACGCGAAAAGTTCCTGATTTGGCTTGATCATAGTTTGCCCATGAGCTTCCAAAGAACTGGCTTTTCCATAAAACAACCCTTTTTCGGAGGTCGTGTTGATTTATAGCACTGATTGCCATAGGATGATCAAGTAGTGCCGCCGTATCGGCATAATGGCGTGAAAATCTATCTGGCATTGGTTTATCTGGTGGTCGATGGTATTCTGCGTGGAGGATCGTAGCCTTTTCCCAAAAGGTTCGCTCTATCTCTAAAGCGATAACATTGCACTGCCAATCGAGAAATGCTGAGGGAAAAATCTCGGCAATCCAAGGCGTTATTGTATGTCGCCCTATTGGTAGCTGATCGGTGAGGGAGCCGAACTCCAGTTTTACAGAACGTTTGATATAGTTAAATCCCGATGGTTCGGATGAAGGGTAGTGGAAAAGGAGTACTGGGGAATTTGTATTGGGGTCTTTCAAAAACTCGAATCGCGCCTGCTCATTTTTACCCAATACGTCTAACACTGACTCTTCTAAAGCAGGCATGATTCGAGTCTGAACAGCAACTTGGCATGCATCCTCACCTCTACTCATCCATTTATTGGCCTGATTACGCGTTGTACCCACTTCTGGAAGTTTCAAAAAATCAGGAGATAGTGAAAGATCGATGTCTTCAGAAAACCGATCGATTGCACCAAATATTTTTGATAACGAGGTCCCACCCTTGAATACAAGACTGTCGGCAAACTCCGACTTGAAAAGAATATTTAACAGCCAACATACCCAAAAGTCTTTTTCAATTATTACAGGAGATACATTTCTCTGAATGGCAGCCTGTTGAATGTATAGACGTCGTTCATCAGCAGATAATTCTAAAAAATCAAGCTTCACATAACCTCCTCGGCCAGACTTCTGAAAATAGAACGCATCCATTCTGGCGCAAGTCGAATATCTTTGAGTAGTTCTTGTCGTTTATCGGCAGGAAGAATCCTCTTTAAATGTATAATTCGTTCTGTGGTCATATTTTCTTTACCAATTTCTCGGAAAGCTTGAACCAAAAGGCCGCTGAGCCGACCTGCCATCGCCATATTTTTGGGAGTTGTACGTCGAAGCTGAATGGTTGTTGCACCAATTTTTACCGTTCGGTTTGGCCCATCTGTCAAAAATACCACCTTAGCTGGAACCTGTTCGGATAGTCCAAGGATGTTTGCTGCATAAGCTCCAGCTGGCTGAATCCGCGAGCAATCGCGGTTGACTAATGCCTTTGCTATTTTTTCTGGTGATGGAAGAAGTTTCCCAAGTTTAGGGTGGTCTTCAGGGAAATCATATAGTCCTCTTGCAAGGCGACGAATGACTCCCTTTTGAACCAGTCGATGTAGGACAATATCAATAGCCTGTCGGCTGCCTAAATCTAAGAAGTCCGTTGGAACAAATACAGCGCCTTGCCCAAGAATTTTTATAGCTTCAAGTATCTGTGAGTCGATACTTTTATATTTTTTTCTACCGCTCTTCATGTAAGGAATAATAGTATGTTTTTCTTACAAAAACAACACTTTTGTGCAGACTATGTCTAAAATTTCTATCAAACGGTCCTATTGGCTCTCTTTAAATTCTTGAATATTAGACAGATATGAAATACAACAGAGGAGGTGGTATTCGCCCCTCCAGGGCGGGGTTACTCGTCTCGCTACCGCTCGCGAGTTTCAACCTTTCGAACCCCTCCACGCGAAAGCTCTGCCGCTTCCGCTTCTCCCCCGACGAAAAAAGCCGCCCTTTGGGACGGCTTTTGTTATCGGAGGAGGTGGGATTCGAACCCACGGTACGGGATTAGCGCACACACACTTTCCAAGCGTGCTCCTTCGGCCACTCGGACACTCCTCCAGAGGGCCAGGAGATTAAAGAGAGCGCTTTTAGATTGCAACAAAAAGCTCGCTGAAAATGGGTAAGAGGGGTATCATTTTTGGGTGATGTTGCGTATACTTTTGCTTTTAATTCTTGGCTGCTCCTCTCTTTGGGCAAAGACCCATGTCCTAGTCAGCGTCGCTCCTCAAAAATTTTTAGTAGAGGCGATCGGCGGAGAGCAGGTAGAAGTTGAGGTGATCGTCCCCGCGGGAGCCAGTCCCCATACGTATGAACCGAGCCCTAAGCAAGCTGTTGGTGTCTCTAAAGGGCAAATCTGGTTCCGGCTAGGCGAGGGATTTGAAGAGCATTTAATGCCTCTTTTGAAAGAAGCCTGGATTGTCGATCAAAGAGACAACCTGGACTTGATTGGAAGCTGCTGTGGATGTGGCGGCCATGACCCCCATATTTGGCTCAGTCCCCTCTTGTTAAAGCAACAAGCCAAACAGATTGAAAACACTCTCTCTCAATATGACCCTGAGCATGCTGAAATCTATAGACTGAATTTGAGCGCGCTTGAACGGAGTCTAGATGAGCTAGATGAAGAGCTTGCCTCGCTGCTTTTAAAGGCTCCTCGAACGATTTTGGTCTCGCACCCTGCCTTTGGGTATCTCTGCCGCGATTATGGGCTTGAGCAGCTTCCCATTGAGATGGAAGGGCGAGAACCAACACCACGCTATGTGACAGATTTAATCCTTAAGGCGAAGCAGCTGAATATTCAAACTGTTTTTTTACAAAAACAGTATTCTGTCCGTGGAGGGAAGCGCATCGCTCAGGAGCTAGGCGCCAATTGTGTCTATCTTGACCCTTATGCAGAAAATGTGATCGATAATTTAAGGATGTTGGCAAAGGCTTTTCAACAATGAGTGCCGTAGAGGTTGAGGAGCTTTTTTTTGCTTATGAAGCAACGTCTGTTCTGGAGGATGTCTCTTTTTCTGTGAAAGAGAAGGAGTTTGTAGCGCTATTTGGCCCCAATGGAGGGGGCAAAACGACTCTTTTACAACTACTCATGGGATTTTTGAAGCCTCAACGAGGAAAGATAAAGCTTTTTGGCAAGACTCCTAAAAATGCTCGAGAATATATTGGTTGGGTTCCCCAAAACTTTCACTTTGATCCCGCATTTCCTATCTCTGTCGAAGAGGTTGTTTTAGGCGGCCGTCTGAGAAATGCGTCATGGAAGTTTCAGGCAAGCGACCGTCAATCTGTCAAGGAATGCCTAAACCGTGTGGGCATGAAAAAGTCTTTGCAGGCTCCTTTTGCAGCTCTTTCAGGTGGGCAGCAGCAACGAGTCTTGATCGCACGTGCACTGGCCTCAAACCCGGCTTTACTTTTGTTAGATGAGCCAACGGCAAGTGTGGATCATGAAGCTGAAAAAGAGATCTATGCCCTACTTGAGTCATTGAGGAAGGAAATGACCATTTTAATGGTCACACACGATCTTAATCGAGCGGTGAAGTCGGTGGATCGTCTTCTTTGCGTCCAAAAAACAGTGACGCAAATGCCCCAAGAGAAGGTATGCGAACATTTTGCTCTTGGTTTATACCATCCTCGGGAGGGTACATGACTTTTTTTGAGGCGTTCCTTCAAACACCGGTTCTGCAGATGGCTGTTTTGGCTGCTATTGGGGCCTCATTTGCCAGTGGCGTGATCGGCTCTTATGTAGTGGTAAAAAGGATTGTGGCCATCAGCGGCAGTATCGCCCACTCTGTTTTAAGTGGTATCGGCTGCGCTCTTTGGCTACAGAGAAGTTACGGGCTTGAGTGGTTGCTACCTCTGTACGGCGCGCTGGCAGCGGCGATTTTGTCTGCTCTGATTATCGGCTATGTTCATCTCTATTACCGTGAAAGAGAGGATGCAATTATCGCGATGATTTGGTCGGTAGGAATGGCAGCAGGGGTGATTTTTGTCTCGCAGATTCCCGGCTTTAATGTGGAGCTGATGAATTTCCTGCTAGGAAATGTGCTCTGGGTAAGCGCAGCTGACTTATATATTTTGGGCGCCTTGGATGTGGTGATCTTAGTCACAGTTGTGCTGTTTCACAAGCGCTTTTTGGCCCTCTGCTTTGATGAGAAGCAAGCAGAGCTCCAAGGAATTCACGTAGGCGCCCTTTACTTGCTGCTGCTAGTTTTAATTGCACTATCGGTGGTCTTACTCATTCATGTGGTGGGAATTATTCTGGTGCTCAGTATGCTTGCTCTACCGGCGTCGATCGCCGGCAGCTTTACGTTCCGCCTCTCGCGCATGATGCTCATCGCAGTTGTGCTCAATATCGCCTTTTCTTTAGGGGGATTGGCTATCTCTTATCGTCTAGATTGGCCGGCAGGAGCGACAATTGCTCTGTTTTCTGCTGTCATTTACACGCTGAGCTTGCGCTTTAAAAAGCCGATGATCTCTTCCACTCCTTGACCGGTCAATGCTGACACCTCAAAAAGGGGCAGATGGGGATAGGTCTCTTTAAATTTTTCTCCTACAAATCCGGCATCGATTTTATTTAGCGCCACAGCAAAGGGTTTCTCGGCAAGCTTGGGGTTGTAGGCCGTAACCTCATGACGAAGCGTCTCAAAATCCTCAATGGGGTCGCGCCCTTCAAATCCCGAAGCGTCGAGTACAAAGAGAAGCACACGTGTACGCTCAATGTGTCGCAAGAATTCAAATCCCAGTCCCCTGTTTTGATGTGCTCCGGCAATAATTCCCGGAATATCGGCAATCAAAACACGGTCATCCGGAGTTTCTCCCATCACATAACCAAGGTTCGGACGGAGAGTAGTAAAAGGATAAGGAGCAATTTTTACCGGAACATTAGAAACTTGAGAGATAAAGGTCGATTTGCCTGCGTTGGGAAAACCGACTAAGCCAACATCCGCTATGAGCTTGAGCTCAAGCTCCACTTTACGCGCCCCTCCCGCTGTTCCAGGTGAAGCATAGTTAGGCGCGCGGTTGGTGGAACTTTTAAAATGGGTGTTTCCTTTTCCTCCACGCCCCCCACCACAGAGCTCCCATTTCTCTTGAGCTTGGGTAAAATCATGGAGCACTTCGCCTGATTCAGCGTCTTTGACAAGAGTGCCTTGAGGAACCTTGAGTACGAGGTCACGCCCCCTTCTTCCTCTTCGATTATTCGCGCCCCCCTGCTGGCCGTTTTCGGCTTTGAGCAAACGACGATTGCGATAGGCTTCAAGAGATGGTGTGTGCGTATCCACTTCGAGGATCACACACCCCCCACAGCCGCCATCTCCTCCGTACGGACCGCCTTTGGGGATGTACTTCTCTCGTCGCCAGGCAACGACTCCGTTTCCTCCCTTGCCGGCGTGAAGATCTAATGTGACGCGATCTGTAAACATAAAAAACCCCAATAATAAAAAATAAAAATGTTGATTATTGGGATTTCAGCTAGACGGGTTGAACAGAGACGTATGTCTGTTTCGATTTGCGAAAGCGAACGATGCCATCCACTAAAGAAAAGAGGGTGTCGTCAGAGCCTCTTCCTACATTCTTAGCCGGATGCCATTTGGTTCCACGCTGGCGAATTAAAATACTGCCAGCTTTCACAAATTGCCCTTCTCCTGTCTTTACTCCCAGTCTCTTTGACTCAGAGTCCCTTCCGTTTCGTGTGGACCCCTGACCTTTCTTATGAGCCATTACCTACTCCTAAACAGCAAATTCTGTAATTTTAACACGTGTATAATTTTGACGATGCCCAATCTTACGGCGATAATTCTTTCGCTTCTTGTACTTATAAGCAATTACTTTAGGGCCGCGCACCTGATCCACTACTTCACCATGCACAACAGCTTTTGGAACTGTAGGCGCGCCCACTTTTGCCTCTTTCCCATCGTGGAGAAGGAGGACTTCATTAAACTCAACTTTCCCACTCTTCTCGGCTTCTAACAGTTCGACGTCGATCACATCTCCGGACTTAACCCGATACTGCTTGTTTCCCGTTTTAATAATTGCGTATTCAGCCATTTCTTTAGACCTAATTTGTCATTTAAGGGTGCTCACTATATCCGAATGGCTCTCTAAAGTCAATACCCTTGTATTCTGCGCCCTTGAGCCTATCCCAAAAGTAGGCATGAGATAGACCGTATTAGATTGTCGATGAACCTCGTAAAGCGGAAGCGGGACCGCAAGTAAGGTGATAGTGGAAATATATAGCCGACGAGCGGTCTTACGAGGATCGCGACAATGGTACGGGATATCCGCGGACACTTTTGGGATAGGTTCTTGATTCATTAGAGCGGTTCTGATTTATTAGGGCCAAATGCCCGCTATCTTATTTCAAGAAACCCTCCCCTTTGATGAATTGGCTACTCTTAGCCAAGAGTTTCCTCACTATGATCTGATCACTGAGTGCGAGGCACCTGACATATGGAGCCGAGTGGAGGTGCTTTACGGCAACCGCCTGACTGAGCAGCAACTGGAATCAGCTCCCCGTCTGAGGTGGATCCACTCTCCGAGTGCCGATACGAAAGACCTTTGTATCCAGGAAATTCAAAAACGAAAAAATATTTTAATCACATTGAGCAAGGGGCAAAATGTGCCTCAGATTGCTGAATTTGTCATCGGCGCGATCATGGCTTTTGCCAAGCAGTTTTTTCTGTGGCCACAAGTTCCTCACGAGCCGACGGAATTTTGGGATTGGCCTCTTAAAGAGACGATGTGGACACTCCAACAAAAAACTTTACTTCAAGTGGGACTAGGAGAGGTTGGGACAGCTATTGTGAAAATGGCCAATGGTCTGGGCATGAAAACATGGGGAATCCGGAGACAGGAGTCCTTTCACCCCTATTGCAAAAAGACATTTTCTATGACCCATCTCCACTCCTTACTCCCTGCCGCAGACGTTGTCTGCATCGCCCTACCCAAAACAGGCCTACCGGAAACTCTGCTCGGAATCGAGGAATTTACTCTCATGAAGCGAGACTCCATTTTTATTGTGGTCGGCTCAGGAGATCCTGTTGATGAAGAAGCTTTGGCAAAAGCGGCTCAATCGGGTAAATTCAGAGGGATTTTGGTTGATGCCTTTCGTACCTCCCCCCCTAAAAAAAAGTTTCCACTTTGGGGGATTCCCAATGCCATCCTCACTCCCTCAGTGGCCAGCCTCCCCGCCTCCGAGGAACATCAAGCTTTTCGCCTCTTTCGATATAACCTTAGAGTTTTTGTCCCCGGTAAAATCAATGAGATGAAAAATAGAATGTTATAGTACAATAATCACATGAAAAAGAAAATTGTGATCAAATTAGGCTCCAGCTCTTTAACGAACGGGAGCCCTCAGCTTTCCCGCTCTCACATGATCGAGCTGGTCAGACAAATCTGCACTCTCCATAAGGAGGGGCATGAGGTTGTGCTTGTCTCCTCTGGAGCGATCGCGGCTGCACGTGCAGACTTTCCAGAGAAGATGGTGGGAGATAGTCTCCCTTCCAAGCAGATGCTAGCCTCGATTGGGCAGGTTCGCTTGATTCATACATGGAGTGAGTTGTTTTCTATTTATGATGTGACCATTGGTCAGATCCTCCTCACGCAGCACGACTTCTCCAATGAAAAGAGCCTAGCAAACGCCCAAAACACCTTTCGTTCTCTCCTGCTACATCGTGTGATTCCTATTGTAAATGAGAATGATACGATTGCCACAGAAGAAATCTGCTTTGGAGATAACGACAACCTATCGGCCCTGGTCGCTCATTTGATACAAGCAGACATGCTTCTCCTTCTGACTGACCAAGAGGGGCTCTTTACAGCCGATCCACGTCATCATCCAGAAGCAGAATTGATCCAAATGATCGATCAGATTGATGATTCGATTACCCAGTGCGCAAAGGAGACAAGCCCGGGCAGTTTAGGGACAGGCGGAATGACAACAAAGCTAAAAGCCGCTCAGCTAGCTACGCAAAAAGGAACAGCGACGGTGATTGCCTCTTCTAAAACACCCAACGTGATTTTAGATCTGATCTCAGGCAAGAGAGTAGGGACCTTTTTTTCGATATGACAGATACGGAATCACTACTCCAACAGGCCCAAAAGGCAAAGCGCGCTGCTAACGCTCTGCGCCTCGCCTCCACAGAAGAAAAAAACCACGCGCTTGAGTGCATCGCCCAAAGCTTGGAAACCGCGCGTGAAGCTATTTTGCGAGCCAACGAGAGAGATATTTCAGCCGGACGGAGGGCAAGCCTTTCAGAAACACTTCTTGACCGTCTATCTCTTGAGGGTAGACTAAACGGAGTGATCGCCGGTGTGCGACATGTCGCTTCTCTTTCAGACCCTGTTGGAGAGATCATCGAACAGCAAACCCTGCCCAATGGACTTCTCCTTCTAAAAAAACGCGTGCCAATTGGTGTTCTTGGTATCATCTATGAGGCGCGACCTAACGTGACCGTAGATGTGGCTTCACTAGCCTTAAAAACAGGCAATTGCGCCCTTTTGCGTGGAGGTAAAGAGACCATTCAGACCAACTGCGCTCTTATGGAAGCCATTCACGCAGGCCTGAGCCGCTCTTCACTTCCTCGGGAAGCAATTGGTTTTATATCTAATACAGGTCGTGAAAGTGTTAAAGAGCTTTTAAAACTAGACACCTATGTTGATATGATTATCCCCCGAGGGGGAGCCTCCTTACACCGTTTTTGTAAAGAGGAGAGCTTAATCCCGGTGATTACCGGTGGAATTGGGATTTGCCATCTCTTTGTCGACAAAAGTGCTGATTTGAAACAGGCTGTGGAAGTCGTGTTTAACGCCAAAACCCAGCGTCCTTCCGTATGCAATGCTTTAGACACACTTCTTGTACATGAAGCAGTTGCGCACTCTTTTCTTCCTGCCCTCGCTGCGCGGTTACAGGAAAAAAGTGTCTCATATCGACTCGATCCCAGAGCATCGAAAATCTTGCAAACGGGTGACCTCGCTCAACCCTCAGATTGGAAGACTGAATGGCTCAGCCTTGTTTTAGGAGTCAAGATTGTCGATTCCCTCGAAGAGGCGATCGCGCATATTCAAACCTTTAGCAGCGGGCATAGCGACGGCATTTTAACTGAAAACAAAGAGCACGCAGAGACCTTTGTAAACGCTATTGATTCAGCTGCCGTCTATATCAATGCCTCCACTCGCTTTACCGACGGGGGAGCCTTTGGCTTGGGAGCTGAGATAGCGGTCAGTACGCAAAAATTACATGCACGCGGCCCTATGGGATTAAAAGAGCTGACAACCTATAAGTGGATTGTCCAAGGTGATTACCATGTGAGGAGTGAGACGTGACAATTCGAATCATTGGATGTGGCGCAATGGGGAGCGCACTTGCAAAGGCCTTAGCGGAGAGTGGGAAAGAGGTGATCCTCTACGACAAAAATGAACAGCGCTCCGAGGCGCTCACTCAGGTTATTCCCGCTCAGATAGCCCTCTCACCGCTAGATGGGCAAACAGCCGAAGAAATTCTTATTTTGGCAATTAAGCCACAAGACCTTCATGCCACGCTTCCAGATCTTACAGATTATAGGGGCCAGCTAGTTGTCAGCATCCTAACAGGGATTTCGATCACCCAACTTAAAAAAGCCTTTCCACACCAACCTGTTTTGCGCATGATGCCTAATTTGGCTGTCCGTTATGGAGACGGGATTGCGGCTTTAGCTGAAGATCCAGCCCTTGAGCAACTAGAAGAACTCATCGACGAAACCTTTTCCCCACTAGGCATGATTCGATGGATTCCGGAGGATCAGTTTGATGCCGTGACCGCTTTGACTGGATCGGGTCCGGCATTTGTCTTTGCTTTGGTAAAAGCAATGGTCGAGGCGGCCACTCAACTTGGATTTACTGGGCAAGAAGGCGAAGAACTCGTGAAGCAGATGGTGGGGGGCTCTCTCACACTGCTCTACGAATCTAACGAGGATCCGTCAGAGCTCATCAAACGTGTCTGTTCTCCAGGAGGAACGACTATTGCAGGGATGCAAGTTATGGAAGAAAGGGGTGTCCAGAGCGCACTCATCGACACCTTCCTGGCAGCCTACCACCGCTCCCAAGAGCTTGGGAAGCCTCTTTAAAAACTTTTTTATCAGCCAGAGTGATTACTTGTAATAGGTCCCAAGGCGATTGACCCAGCCCGGAAACCAGGACTCCTCTATCTCTTGAATGGGTGAATTGGCAATCCGCTGCATCAAAAGCCGCTTGGCCGCTTCAGCAAACTCTTGCTCCGGCCGCAGATGTGTCTCATGCTGCTTCATTTCCCTTAAAACCTGCAACAGTCCCCACCCCTGTCCGTTATAGGTCTCCTGCGGATCGGTCCCCTCATGTTTGAAGTTCAGATAGTCAACCAGTACGTAGGGTCCTTTGTCTGTTCTTCCTACAGAAAAGAGTCGATTGGTCAAAGATTGCCGCTCATCGGGAGAAGCAGCCAAAATGATCTCATAAAAGGCTGTATTCAAACGCTCAACCATATACTTGGCTTGCAGCGGGGCTGTTTTGACTAAAAGATCTCTCAATTCATGCATCTGGGCTGTATCATAGGCGGCACAAAACTCCTCTCGGGTCGTCCAGGGAACACTTTTTGCCTGCATCCAATCGGGAACTTCAATTCTCTGCCGCACCAAATAGTCAATCAGATGATGAAATCTTCCACCGGAAAAAGTGCCCTCATAGCCCTCTGGCGGCCAAATAAAATGGCCAATTCCAAAAGAAGGAAAGGGCTCCAAATGATGCCAGAAGGTAAGCTGATCAGTTCGATTCCGGCATTCGTTGTACCAAATTTTTTCTCCGATCTCCCAAATTTCTTCCTCCTCTATGGGAAAGGGGCGAGGACGCCCCTGCAGCCACTCAGCTACCGCTTGAAAGGCACAGGCTGTGGGACTGTAGGTCGCTATTTTAACCAAAGAGTGCTCCTCAATATTCAGCTCATAGGGATCACGAGTGGCAATACAAATAGTGGGCTTGCAGCGAGAGAGAGCATTTAAGACATGGAGCTGCTCTGGAAACCTCCAGGCGTTATAAGTACAAAAAACAATAACATCTACATCTTCAACGAGGTCTAAAAAGGTACTTTGAATCTCTTTTAAAGGGTTTAGCATATCAAAAAAATGTAGCGCTGTAGAAGTACCCAAAGTCGTTAAATCTGACTTATTTATCTTGTGCTCAAGCATTTTAGGCGCAATGACTGCAACCCGTTTATCACAAATGCCATTTTCTAAATCCCACTGTTTAATACACAATGAACGATAAGCAATCTCTCTGGCCAGCTTAAGATGGGCCTCACAACGGAGTGTTTCATCCAGCCTATTTTGGTTGGGTTCGGAAGTCAAAGCCACTTTTTCTTTTAGCTGAAGCACACGTCTAACAGAAGCATCTATACGCTCTTCACTGATTTCTCCCTCTTTAACCAGTGAGACAATGTAGTGAAATAAGTGGATCAAGGCATCTACATGCGTTTCTTCATCCATTTGCTTCTGTAAATCGCGTCCTCCTATCAAGAGGATATCATTTCCCGCTTCTAAAGCGCGAAGAGCCACCTCCTCCAGAGTTTCATACCCCTCTTGAACTCCTTGCATACTCAGCGAATCGGTAATGAGCACTCCTTGAAAATGGAGTCGGTCACGTAAAATTCCCTGCAAAATGCGTGCAGAAAGGGTTGCACAGTTTTCTGGATCAATTTGAGGAAACAAAATATGTCCTGTCATAATGGCAGCAGACTGCCCGACAAGCTGCGCATAAGGGTAAAGCTCGCACTCCATGAGTTCATCTAACGACTTGGTGACAACAGGTAACCCGCGATGCGGATCAATAACGGCGTCTCCAAGGCCTGGAAAATGCTTTAAGCAAGAAAGCACACCCACATTTTTATACCCTTCGAGCGAAGCCCTTCCAAACTGCATGACCTCTGTAGGGTCTTCTCCAAACGAACGGAGGCCAATCATGGGGTTGTTATGAATATCGACAACAGGCGCCAAATTAAAGTTTACGCCCACGCACTTCATTTCTTTGCCAATACATTGAGCTACTTCATAAGCGAGTTCAGGCTGCTCCGTACGCCCTAATGCCGCATTGCCCGGAAATTCGGTAAAGCCCTCCTGAAGTCGACTGACAACTCCTCCCTCTTGGTCTGCTGCAATCAAAAGCGGGATCCCCACATGCTGGGCTGCAAGCTCCTGCAATCCCAAGGACAACTTTTGTACCTGATATGGATTTGTGAGTCCGTTGGCCCAGTTATAGAGAATGATTCCGCCAATTTTTGTCTCACGCAGTAATTTTTCTGCATTTTCATTTGCCTCATGACCATCAAAGTAAGCCATAAACATCTGACCAACTTTTTCTTCTAACGTCATGTGACCTAGATCAAAAGCCTCTACATATCCAAACAAAAATAGAAGTAAAATGATTCTCTTCATGCGAATGCATGTTAAGAATTTCTAAAGAAATAGACAACTCTTTTCCAATTAGAGAGCTTTCAATTCTCCAGCTCTCCCTGCATCTGCGAGCGCAGAGCGCATGATTTCCAAGTAGAAGCTTGCATTAGTTTGATTTTCGAATAGAGTTTTAGCAAAACCGGCTTTGCCGTTCAAAGCATAAACCTTGACTGCAACCTTTAGAATCTCCGCATCTGACCGGCCCAACCTTTTGCCAAAGCGGACCAAATCAGCGTGCTCTACGTCTTTTTCTATCATTTTGTAAGCAGCTGTTTCAAAAAGCTTCATTTTGGAGCTGTTAGAAAAAGTCAGAACAAGTGAATAGACCTTATGATAAAACCCTAGATTAACCATTATTTGCGCTAAGCCTAAACGCTCTTGCTCAGTCATTTCGCCAGCTTTTTGCATTCCTTCTTCCAGAGCCTCAGGAAGCCTCGGCTCACAAGGAGCCCGCTTACAAACCATGTAAGTGTGTGTGCCGCCGTTTTGGTCCCCTATCTGTAGATCGACCTTTAGATAATTTTGTGCAGCGCCGCCCTGACTTTGCTTGAGTAGGCGAACTTTATAACTTTCATCAATATACAGTTGAGCTGCTCCAGGTCGCGCTCTCAGAACCCTACTCACAACTCGGTCGATCTCAACTCTAGTCAAAGGTTTTGTAGAAGCCAAGCAGCCTGCGTTATGCTGTGGATGGTGCTGCTCCTGGCACTCTTTTCCACAGTAACGGGCCATAAAGCACCTGCCACAAGCATCAAGCTTCTGAGTCGTCGTCAAAGGCGTTCCATCTTGTTTGACCCAATCGCCTTCTTTCGCTTCAATTTTGCCGCAGTTTGCGCAAAAAGGAAATAAAGTTAAAAGAAAATTAGACATAAGTAACCTATATTAGGTTACTTATGGTAACACTTACAGAAAAATATACCTAGGTATAAAATTTTTCTTAATATAAAAAACTAAGTAAATAATTAGAAACGCACTTCAGCATTTACATTGAGCGCCTTTTCGTCTGCAAAGCGCGCCTCAACAGTGAGGGCGGCTGGTCCGCAGTTCGTCAGGGTGACACCGATAGCATAGCCCCAGCATTTGGCACTTTTGAGGTCGGTATTAGAGTCATCAGGCAGTCTTTGACGCGCGCGCGCCCACTTCAGACCCGTATAAGGAACCAAATACCCAATTCGGTAGCCGGCACCTAAGCCCAGCTGCCACTCTTTATATTTGATCCCACCGGGCTCATATTCACTTCCAGTGCCCGCAAATGTCGTCCGTTTGATATCTGGACTAAAGTGAAAATACTGAAACTCTCCCCCTACGTATAAGCAGCCACACTGCCAAATCAAGCCGTTCAATCCAAGGCTGTAGGAAAAAGCAGGATCGGATTGCACTTGAATGCGAGCCCCAGTGGGAGAAGGGGCAAAGGAGCCTACATTTGTGTTAAAACACGCCTTTGTAGCACCAAGGGTGGCATAAATGTCTAAACGATTGAATAGGTTCAGATTGATCGACCCCGCATTCGTGAAGTATTCAGCATCTTCAAAATCCCCTCCACCAGTGCGTGTGAGTTCTAGGTTCCTATTAAAAACGTAATCGCCATAAAAGCCAATGCGCACATTCCAAACTGAAGAACAACAAGGATCATCGATGCAAAAAAGTCCTGTTTGGTAAAGTGCAGGCGCAGCGGGATTTCCTAGGGGAAGCGCTGAAAGATTTAAAGATATCAATGTGAAAATTCCAACAAACAACCATGTACGCATATGTCTCACCTGTTTTTCTTTGTGTCCATTCAAGCAAATTCTGCATTTTATATCAACACAGCTTCCATTCACGTGTCCCGATCTTTTCTATAAATGTGGAGTCATGTGAAGTGGCTAAGACAGTCCCTTCAAACTGCAACAGAGCGTGTTCTAGCGCCTCAAGAGTCAAAAAATCGAGATGATTGGTCGGTTCATCCAGTAAGAGGATATTTGGTCTCTCTAAAAGCAGGACAAGCAGCATTAACCGCTTTCTTTGTCCCACACTGAGCTCAGCGAAAGGGCGATTGAGAAGGGCGTCTGCTCCTAAGGCTGCTTTGTGCAGCTCTCGTCTTACATCTTCTTCTGTCAGCTGAAAACGTTCTGCAACATACTCAAGAGGAGTTTGTTCCATGGGAAAGCCCTCCACCTCTTGGTCCAAATAACCGATCTGGGCTGTGGGCGCAAATCGAATCTGTCCTGAATCCAAAGAAAGCTCACCCGCTAGACACCTAAACAAGGTTGTCTTGCCCGCACCGTTAGGTCCGGTCAAAATCACACGCTCACCTTTGCGCAAAACCTGGTTTAACTGCGAAAACACCCTTTGTCCTTCAAACTGCTTGCCTGCATGATCGATCTCGATCGCTACAGCAGAATTCAGAGGAACATTTGAAAATCTCAATCCTTTGATTGTTTTTGGTCGGGGATGTGAAAGAGGGTTCGCTTCAATTTCAGCAAGACGTTTCTTCAACTCATTCAATTTGCGCTGGGTTGATTTTTGATGCTGTTCCCCTCTTTTATCATATGCCATCACATTGCGATCAGAAGGAGCTGACGGTTTTCCTTTAGAAAATGTGAGCGCTCTGATTTTCTGTTTTAGATACGCTCTTTCCGCCTGCTGCGCTTCATAAGCTTTTATGTTTCTTTCGATCATCCGTTTCTGTTCTGCAAGATAAAAATCATAATTGCCACCATAGGAAAAGAGCTTTCCTTTGTTGATTTCGATCAAGTGATTGCAGGTTTTATTGATAAACTTTCTATCGTGAGAAATAATTACAGTTGCACCTTCTCTCTGTTGCAAAAAAGCTTCCAACCAATCCAGCATTTCTCGATCAAGATGATTGGTAGGCTCATCTAGCAAGAGGAGCTGAGGATTTTCAAGTAGCGCTTTAGCCAGCGCAACACGCACCTTTTGCCCACTACTGAGCGCATCCATGGAGAGAGTTAAAAATGAAGAGTCTAATTTAAGACCCTTAAGTATCTTTTCAGGTGGAATGCGGCGGTAACCTCCAAGTTGTTCATATTTTTCGTGAAGTTTTTCCCACTCCTCTAACCGGTTGGGGTGCTCTAAACAGGTGGCCATGCGTCTTTCCAAATCTGTAAACGGTCCAGCTTGCAAATACTCCTTGACACTGCATTTCCCCACTGCAATTTCTTGTGGCAAATAGCCAATACTCAGTGGGGAAGCTCTACTGACTTCACCCGTATCGGGTGAAACAGAACCTGTTAGCAGCTCAAGAAGAGTCGTTTTGCCCGCACCATTTTCACCAGTGATCGCAAAGATATCGCCCTCATTGATCGACAAAGAGATGTCGTCGAACACCAACAAGCTATCGAATGACTTGGAGAGATGAGAGAGTTGAATAAGAGGTTTCGGCATGTGGCTTGACTTTCTCAAATGAGCAGACTAAAATGACTCTCTAATGATTAGAGCCTGGTTACTTTTTCTGCTACTCTTGTCTCTTAACTGTTATGCACAAATCCGTCAAGTTGACACCATGCAAGAGATAATGCCCCATTTTGAGACGGCCGATGGTGACACTTTAGCCATTTTTGATATTGACATGGTTCTTCTTCAGCCAGCCGACTCTGCCTTTCAGATCGCTACCATCAAAAAATACCGTGCACTTGCTCAGGAGATTTTTCTTACGCTTCCACACGAAAAACGGGACATTTTTTTGACACTAATGGCCGTTTGCACGCCCTCTATTCTAGTTGATGAAAACACTCCTTCCTGCTTACGCCATCTTCAACAACGCGGGATCCCTGCAATAGCTCTCACTTCCAACCTAACCGGTCATTTGGGCGCGATTGCGAGCTTAGAACACGAGAAAATCAAACGCCTCAATCAGGCAGGAATCGATTTTTCACTGAGTGCACCTATAGAGGAGGATCATACGTTTTGCGCCCTCCCCTCTTTTCGAGGTTACTACTCTTGTTACATTGAGGGTATTTTGTTTGCCAATGGTGATGTATGCCCCAAAGGGGATGTCCTCGTTAGCTTCTTGGATTGGGCCCGGCTTTGCCCAAAGCGTGTCATTTTTATTGACGATCGGGAGCATAACCTCACCAATGTTGAGCAGGCATTACACCGTTATGATGCTTCTATTCAATTTGAGGGTTTCCATTACCTGGGCGCGCAAAAGTTTCCTTCAGAAGAGATTAGCCCGGAGGAGTTTGAAACCAAATGGAGAGCTCTTTCTCAACAAAGCTTAAGGTAGCAATCAAAGTCTAAAGGGTGTGACAAGACGATAGATAAGCAGACCCCCCGTAAATCTCAAGCACCGGCTTGATAGCCGCTTCAAAAGCTCCCTTCTCGTGACACGACACAAAGACCACTATAAGATTTGAGGAGACGGAGTCTGACAGGTCGTCCTCTGTTACAATTCTGCCACCAACTTGGCTTGCACTCGCACGGTGCATTGTACAAGCCGCTGTTTCGAAGCGATTCACAACTCTTAAAACATCGTTTGTGGCCACACTATCTACTAAAATATCAAAGCGTATGACTTCACTCACCACTGACCTCCAAAATGCAGCACAACCCACAGGTAAAACGGAATACCGATTAATATATTGAAAGGAAACGTAATGCCCATTGCCAAAGAGAGGTACAGGCTCGGATTCGCCTCTTTAACTGCGGTTCGCATGGCAGCAGGTGCAGCGATGTAAGAGGCACTACCAAACAAGAGCATTAATAAAAAAGTGTCCCCCTGACTGACATGAAGCAGTTGGCCCACAAAAAAAGCAAAAAAGGCGCAGCTCATAGGAAACACCAGAGCACAAACAAACAGCCGAAAAGGAGCTTTTTTGACCTCTTCAAACCGTTTGACAACAGCCAAGCCCAAATCGAGCAAGAAAAGCGTTAACATCCCATAAAAAATTCCGTCATAAAAGGGAGCAATTTTACCCCACCCATCTGGTGTTAGAATTAAGCCGATACAGAAGCTCCCAATGAGCAATACTATAGAGTTATTTGTCAAAGAGTGCTTGAGCACCTGAAAAGTTGAAGACATTTCTGATTTTTGATCTTTTGTATAAAAAAACATGGCGACCAAGATCGCTGGGGATTCCATCAACGCCATTGCTGCAATCATATAGGGTCCATAGGACATACCCAGCCTGTCTAAAAGCGCAGTACCCGTGATAAACGTAACGGCACTAATCGAGCCATAGGAGGCAGCTAGAGCAACAGCATTGGCCCTTGTCGTCAGGCGTTTGAAAATCCAGAAAGCCAGAGCAGCAATAATCAGGGCGCCCAGCACCGCCGCTAGAAGCAGCTTCACATAATGAAACTCAAAAGTCCGGTGTCCAAGCTCAACCCCACCCTTAAGGCCAATCGCTAAAAGAATATAAAGAGAGAAAAGTTTGGGGAGGGGGTGAGGGATATCTAAGTCTGATCGAATGACCCGCGAGCCGACACCTAACAAGAAAAATAGAATCGGGGCAGATGAAATAATCTCAAAAAACATTGTAACCCTGCGTGTTGCTGAATCAGGTTGGTACGGAGTAAGGAATACAAAAAAGGTTACAAAAACAGAACGTTTTTGTATAGCAAACCCTCTGAGAACGACACTGGCAACCTCTCCTTAACAGCGCTAATTAGGTTAGCTGAGATTGGTGAGCATGACTATTGAATAGAGCTAAGATTGTCTTTCCTGAATCACTTTACAGGCTCTCTATGCATCCTCTTTGCGTACAATGATCTCTATTCCAGTAGTTGGAGTTAGGTAGGAAAGAGCCCCTCCAGCATTGTCCGATTTGAGAAAGCTCTCAATGCCTTCAGATTCTAATCGTCCTTTGATTAGTTCGGCTTCTATCGAGTCGTAAACTTTATGAACACTGACTAGATCGTTCAAATTGTCCATAAATTGTCTTTTACGGCCTTAAATTAACCTTTATGGACAATCTTACGAGAGAAAAAGGATTTTTTTCCAGGAGAGTTTGCCAGAAGAAGTTAAGAAACTTCAAAATCGAGACATCAACGATTCCGGCCTATTTACGGCAAATTGCTTCTTAGAGTCGGATCAAAGTTTTTTCTAGATATAAATGTAGCTTATATGCTACAATGAGACTATGGAATTCGATATTGGATTTCTTGAGCTAGATAATGGAAAATGCCCCTATCTTGAATGGGAACAGAAGCTAGACAAAGTTGTCCGAGGGGCTGTAAGGATTCGAATCAATCGACTCCGCTTGGGCAATTTTGGTGATTGTAAAACCATTAAAGGGATAAGGGGCTTATATGAACTGCGGATCCATTTGGGAGCTGGATATCGCCTCTATTTTGGCAAAGATCATGATAAACTTGTGATCATGCTTTGTGGAGGTTCAAAGCGATCTCAAGAACGTGATATCGAGAAAGCCAAAAAATATTGGCAATTCTACAAAGAGTTGCAAAAAAGGAGATAAAAGTGGGTAGAGTGAGGGATTACAAAGAACATCTTTTACAGCAGTTGCAAGATCGGAAAGAGGCCGCTGCTTATTTGAATGCAGCGCTTCAAGATGAAGATCCACATGTCTTTCTATTGGCATTGCGCGATATTGCAGAAGCCCAAGGAGGAATGAGCTGGTTAGCTGAAGAGGCCGATCTTAACCGAGAGAGTTTATATCGCACTCTCTCTCTACGAGGAAATCCTAGATTTTTTAACTTGCTATCTGTATTAAGTGCAATTGGACTAGAGCTTTCAATTCATCCCAAGCCAAGAAGACGCAAAACTGCTTAATGGTTTCAATATCTCGTAAATAATTTAAACAAAACACTAAAGAGATATATGCTTGAAGTGCTATCAATCCTAGGCTTGATCATTTTCTCAATTATCTTATTATTTGGTGGTTACGTAACAGAAGTGTTTCACCACAACCGACCAAATATGAGACTATCCTAGTATTTTCCTACACAAATAGAAGCACAGCCTCACAAGAACTATTGCAGAATACGCGTCTATAAGTCTTTCCCATCTTGTAGCTATTCTTCGATAACATCTTTTTAGCCAGCTAATAGCTCTCTCTGCCCTCCAGCGGACCCTCTTAATCCACCTACTCCCTCTTTGGCCCTTTCCTCGATAGGGAATTAAAGGGTAGATTCCCATCATCAGTAGCTGCACTCGGACCTCTCGGCTATCATACCCTTTGTCAGCTTCAAGAAAGACAATTCGATGAGAAGGTAACAGTGGCTCTATCTCTCGTGTTAGAACCTTTACCTGTTTGCGTTCATCACCTTTCGCTGAGGTGATTTTTGCACCTAAAGGGAGCCCATGTTCGCTCGCAAGCAAAACTCCAAAATCTCATTGTTTTGGTTAATCTAAGGAAATCCGCAACTTCGGCATAATTACGGCATTGGGTCGGCAAGCAAAAAAATTTCAGCCTAAAAAGAGGTAGGTTTTGGAGGATCTTGACGAGGGCTGTACGAGTAGTACGGCCGAGGAGAGATCATTCAAAAGACTTTCTTTTTAACTGAAATTTGGCCAGAGCCAGAATCGAACTGGCGACACAAGGATTTTCAGTCCTCTGCTCTACCGACTGAGCTATCTGGCCAAAGAAAGCAAGACAATAGGACATTTTTGCGCTTTAGTGCAATGCTTTTCTGCGGGAGAGGGATAAATGGATTAGCCCACCTAGAATACTAAGAACGCTAAAGAGAGTGATGGTGGATTTTAGGAAGTAGGAGGCTAGGAAGCCGATCACAATGCCGACGAAGGCTTCGGAGAAAAATTGAAGGGAAAGGTTGTTGCCTAGCACGCGGCCTTGCTCTTTTTGGGTAACGGCGTGGGAAAGAAGGGTGGTACAGGAGGGCAGGCAGAGGGCAATGCCTAAACCGATAAAGAAGAGAAAAAACCAGAGGGTCCATAGAGCGGTGGGTAGAAGCGCTAGCTGCAGAAAAATGCCGATCCAAAGAGCTGAGGAAATAACAAGCTGCTCGGGTGTAAACCTTTTGGAGAGAGGACCGATTAGCCAAATGTTCACAACGAGAAAGGGAACGGAGGACCAGGCAATAAAAATGCCAAGAAGGGTCACGCTGATGCTAAACCGGGTGACGATGTAGATCGGAAATCCTTGAAAAAAACCAAAAATCCCAAGAAAAATCAGGAAGTTAGCAAGAAAGTAAGGCCGAATTCTACGGTTTAAAAAAATGTTTTTTAAATTAGTAAATGCTTCTAAATAAGGAATATGTTCTCTTCTATGGAGAGGATGTGTCTCTTTAAATGTAAAAAGAAACCACAAAAAGGTGAAAAAGAGGAGACCTCCTATAAATAGAAAGGGCGTTTTGTAGGAAAACCACGAGACTAGATCGGAATTAGCCAGTTTACCCCCTACTAGAGGGCCCACGATAAAGGCCACGGCTGCGCTTAGATAAAGAAAGCCAAACAGCCGTGCACGCTCTTTTTTGGGGGCGATATCAGCAATGACTCCTTGTGCCAGTGTCGTATTCCCCTCGGAAAGACCTGCAATGATGAGGGAAAGAGCCACTAAAAGGTAGCTGTTGATGGCAATTCCATAAGCGATCACAAAGTAGATAAGAGTGGTGACCACGAGTGAATAGAGTAAAATAGGGCGACGTCCAAAGCGATCAGAGAGAGCCCCTAAGATGGGAGAGCTAAAAAACTGTCCAAAGGGATAGCAAGCAAGCAGAAAGCCCAAAGCAAGAATACGGATCTCCGTGGGCGCCTCAGGAGAAAGTAGTCTCCCTTGCTCATGTAAAAGCAGTGGGGTGAAAATCGTGATGACCAGGCTATAGCCTACATAGCCAAAAAACGTGATCAAAAAAACAGGAAGAATCCGTCGCATAAACTACTTGGAAAGGAAGATCATATCTTTGACAATATTCACTGACTCATCCATTTGCAAGTCATTTGATCCACTTTCTACCGTTTCTTTGGGCTGAAGATCGCCTTTTATTTTCTGCAGAAAGAGCTGGTAATTGCGATTCTGATCGAGCCGTTTTGCACTATTGGCCTTCAGCTGAGGAAGGAGGGCTGTCCATTTGCTTTCAATTGGCTGAAGGGTAGGTGTGTAGTATTTCTGAAACCACCTACGGGCGAAAGGATCCACATCAGAGAGAGTGTCGTCAAAGGCAGGAGGAACGTGATCGGGAGCTAAGGGATAATCCAAGTGCGCCTCGCCAACTTTTTCAAATTGATAGAGAGAGGGAACGACAATGTCAGATTTTACTCCATCAATTTGTGTCGATTTACCTGAAACCGTATAGTATTTTCCAACTGTGACCTTGAAAAAGGAGTCGGTTTTATCATTTGTGACAGTTTGGTGTTGAATGGTTCCTTTTCCGTACGTTTGATCATCTCCGACAACAACAGCCACTCCATAATCTTTCAGAGTTTGGGCTACAATTTCGGTGGCTGAAGCTGAACCGCGCGAGATTAAAACAACAAGAGGTCCATCATAATAGCGCTCTCCATCTACGGTTCGGTAGTATTTGACTGTCCCATCGGAGTACTTGGAGATGACAACAACGCCACTTGAAATGAAAAGACCACTTACTTTTACCGCTTGTGTCAAAAAGCCTCCCCCATTTTCTCTCATGTCAAGAACAAGACCATATAGAGGGCCTTGAGCACGCAGCTCATCGATGGCATTTTGGAGATCTTTTTCGCTGCTTAAACCACCGGCTCCTTCATAGAAGGAGTGAAGTGTAATTTTTCCAATCACACCATCTCCATAAGGCTCAGCTTCTACATCAACGCGTTTATCATCGAGAGTGATTTTCTTGCGGGTCAGCTCAACGGTTAAGCGTTTTGGATCTTTTTCTGTCTGACGTAGAAGACCCAAGCGGGTCTTTGTCCCCTCTTTGCCGCGCATCTTTTCTAATACTTTCTGGAACGAGGCCCCTTCAATAGACTCTCCATCAACCTCAACTATTGTATCTCCCGGTTGAATTTTGCCTCCTAAGGCAGCAGGCCCTCCATCTATAACTTGCTGGATGGTAATGCCCTCAATCCCCTCTCGCAAAACAACACCAATCCCACACATCCCTTTCTCCAGCTGCACCTTCATGGCATAGGCTTCCTCAGGACTGTAATAGGCGGTGTGGGCATCCAGACTGTTGGCTAGCGCCTTTAGAGTGCGTAGAACAACCTGGTGCTCTTGCTTTTTTTGCGAAAGGGAGTGGTTATGCTCATTGACTCCTAAATACTCATTTTCAACCAGTCTTAACTGCTTCTCACACAAGGCAACCAGTTTATGTTCTTTCCCCTCGTAGGAGGGATGGCCCAACTCCTCCATCTGAAAGGCAATCAGTCGAAGAAAGCGGTCGCGGTGTCGCTCTTGTAACCCTTTTAGAGTGGCGGGATAGTCAGTGTCGGTATCTCCTAACACTTTCACTTCCTTAGCCGCAGTGATCAGCTCAGCGGGGTTGCGCTCCCAATCGGCTCGCCAACCTCTAGCCCGTTGAATGCTGCTTTGCACCTTTTTGTTAAGAGCAAAGTAGGTTGTAAACTGATTCTGCCGATACTCCGCATCCATTGTGCGTAGAAGTTGCTGACTGGGATGTAAATAGGGCGCTGCCTCCTCTTGTAGAAGATAGGCATGGCTAGGATCAAACTGATTTAAATAAATCTTTAGCGAACGCTCAAATACTTGAGCTGAAACTTCTTTTTGATCGACATGTAATTCAAAAAATTGACTCATAATATCGGGAACATTATGAGGAGTGAGGAGAGCTTCTTGAGAAAAAAGGGAAGAAAAGCAAAGTAAAAAGAAAAAAATCAAGCGCTGTCTCATTGCAATTTCCCGTTAGTTCGTTTATTCTGGTGCTCTCGTTTTAATTATCGGAAGAATAAGAATTTTCTTTAGTGAATCATTTAAGTTTTAATCAGACGCCGTCCTTTTCGTTAGAGAACTTTGAAGGCTCTCTGGAGTTACTCCTCTATCTCATTCAAAAAGAAGAGGTCGATGTGTGCAGTGTCGCCATCCAAGAGTTGACCCAACAGCTAATGGCTGCACTGCAGCAATCAGGCGTGGAAACCAACGCGGAACTGATGGGGCTTGCAGCCACTCTTCTTTTGATAAAAAGCCAAAAACTGCTTCCCAACGAAGCAATTGAAACGATTGAGCCCCAAGAAGATCCGCGTATTGAAATGATCGAAAAGCTGATTGAATACTGCCGTTTCCGCGATGCCGCTACCACACTTCTTGCCCGCGAGCAGGAACAAAAAGCGCACTTTCCTAGGGCAGCTCCTGCATTCCGCAAGGAAAAAGGACCGGGACTTGAAGAAGTTGAGCTCAACGACTTAAAAGCAGTTCTACTTGATGTGATGAGACGTGCTGAAAAAAAGACCCATCTGATTCAAGATGAACCGTGGCATGTGGCTCCTAAAATTGCTTGGTTTCAGGAGGCACTGAAAAGTCGAGCCTCCCTCCCTTTTGACGAGGTATTTTCTGACACAAAGTGCCGAGGGGAGCTGATAGTCTCTTTTCTGGCGCTGCTCGAGATGATGAAGCTCCAAAAGCTAATGGTTGTCAGAGAAAACAATTTTTTGTATATTACTGCTACTTATAATCATGAGCATTAACCTACTCGAAGATACTTTAGAAGTTGCCACCAAGCGCGCCCACTCAACCAAAGAGCGTGAAATAAAGCGTATTGTGGAAGCGCTTCTTTTCGCCAGTAGCGAACCGATTCCTACTGCCAAACTCAAAGAGATCATCCAAACACAGTACCCTGTCCGCACTGCTGAGTTACGCCAAGTGATTGACTCTCTTTCTCAAGAGTATAAAAATGAAGGACACACATTTGAAATCGCTGAAATCGCCGGCGGCTATCTGCTGCGCACGATCGATGCCATGCAGCCATACATCGAGCTTCTCCACCAAGACCGACGCAGCGAAAAGCTCTCACGCGCCGCTACTGAGGTCCTGGCTATTACTGCGTATCGCCAGCCGATTACCCGGCGTGAAATGGAAGAGATCCGTGGAGTCGACTGCTCAGGAACAGTGGTTTCGCTGGTTGAAAGAGGCTTGATCGAGGCCGTTGGGCGCAAAGAGGCCCCCGGCAGACCCATTCAGTATGGCATCACCAAGCGCTTTTTACAACATTTTGGGTTAAAAGATTTAGAAGATCTACGGGGACTAGCCGTCTCGTAATCGCGCCCAGGCTGTTTTTTGGCAATTGCGCACAGATGCGATTGCAAGAGAGGCAACTGCCCCTAAGAAGACTCCACAACCCGTTGCTCCAAGGAATGTTCCTGCAAGAAAAGGGAAGATTCCCAATCCCATCATGACGTCAGCAGGCAGGGATGAAACTCCAAAAAAAGTGAAAGCTAAGACAAACAAAACAAGGGTGATGACGGCCAAAGCACATGCGGAAATGAGCTCGTCTCGTTCTTGACGGTCATACGTGCTAACCTTATCCCCGACATTCACATCTTCTGAAACACTTCGGGGTGGAAATCCTAAACAAGTTAATGCCATGCGAGGAAGTATAGTAAAGAATAAGGGTAAATTTCAAGCACTTAATAGCCTGACTTCCTCGACAATGACGTCTGTCATTTTTTTCCAGTTATTATGTTCTACATCGCGACTGAGTTGGGCATGCAAAGAGTCCGCAAGCGTGCGTCTCTCTTCTGGCGAGGTATTCAGTAAATCTTTTAGTACGCGAGCATTATATTCAAATTGACGTGGCCGCAGTAAAAAAGGATGGGTATAAGGGTAACCGGTCTCTTCACTGACAACAGGGATAAACCCACGCGCAGCTGCCTCTAAAATCGATACACATTGCGCTTCCCAAAGACCCGGTTGAATGAAGAAATCGGCTTCACCGGGAAGGCGACTGACCTGCTCTGGACACCGATGATCGATTTTTTTACCGTCTAGGCCATAAAGATGAAGCTGGCGTCCTACGTGTTTAACTAACTCGACGGCATGCTCTACTCCTTTCATGTGCCCTCTATTTCCGATGTAGAGAAAGTCATTGGTCTTATATTTCCACTTGATTCGTTTAAAAAGAGTTAAATCAATTGGTTGGTGGACCAGTCGTACTCTTTTTGACTGGAGATAGGCGTGCCAAAAATTGGTCGGTTTTTCGAAGTAGACCCGCTTATTAAACTCAGAAGTAAGCAGCACAAGGGAGGCTGCCCGATCGTAATAAGCCATCTCTACCTCTTTCGGGCAGCAGTTGAACCCCTCCTGCGCATGATCTTCATCTCCCACCCAAGGATTGAAGGCGATCAGACGCTTTGTTAAACGGCTGGCTGCCATAAAGGTCGGCCCGACATGCCCGACAACAACATCCGCAGGGCCGATTCGCTCAATTCGCTCAGGCTTTTCTCCTGAAAAGCGCAAAAAACGAACGCGAGGAAAATGCTCTCGAAGAGCCCTATAGACCCAGTAGCTGATTTCCGTGTTAGCCTTTAGTCCATTGTAGAAGCGGTCAAATCCGTTTTTATGGGTATAGACAAAGTAGACCCGTCTTCTAGCCGGTAAACTCTCGTGTAGCAGTTGAGCTAGCTTAAATAATGCCCTCACTATTCCACTCCTAGGAATTTTTGCCGTCTTTTTTTCCAGGTGCGGTACGAGCGAAAGCGCTCATAAAGAGTGGTCACATAGCGATTACGCACCCGATAAGCCTCATCGGCAACGCGGATTGGCTCACTTGTTGAGAGCGAGTCTTGGTGAGAACGGAAGTGGGCTAAAACTGTGGGCAAAGGAAAGCCTGTCTGGTGCGTGGCCAGTCTCAACCATAGGTCATAGTCCATGCAATAACGGAGAGCTTTATGGAAGCCACCCACTTTTTCAAATAGGGATCTTTTGACGTAAGTGGCCGGATGCGTAATAAAATTATATTTACGCAATCGCTTGAAACTATATGACTCATAAGGAGTAGTCTGCAGCCAATCTCCGCAACTGTTGATAATGGCAGCCTGGCCATAGAGCCACTCAATATCAGGATGAAGCTTGAGTGTAGAGGCAACCATCGACAGAGTACGTGGATGGGCTAAAAGATCGTCAGCGTGCAGGTGCAGTAAAAACTCCCCCTTAGCAAAAGCAGCTCCTCTGTTCATGGCATCGGAAATACCCTCGTCTTTTCCCTCATAGATTTTCAGATGAGGAAAGCCACGCGCGATTTCAAGCGTCTGATCTGTGCTTCCCCCATCCCACAAAATATGTTCGAAATCTGTATATTCTTGGTCCGCAACGGAGCTCAGAGTTTGCTCCAGATAGGCGGCTGCATTATAGGTGATGGTCACAATACTGAATTTCATTAGCGAAAATGTAGCATCGGGAATGATTTCTTGCGAAAAAAAAGAAGAGGCATAAAGATGTCTTTTGATGCTACGTATCTTACTTTTCAGTTTTTTACTCGTTACTGCAACAGGCTATAGTGAAGTCGTTACGCTCTCCTGCACCGCCTTAAAGAAGGGGGACGCCTTCGAAAAAGAGCTGATTGAAGCCAAAAAAACGGGAGCCACCGTTTCGGTTGACCTGGCTGACGACGAGCTTGTAGCGCTCTATCGAGAGCGTCTTTGGGAGGTGCTGCCTACCCGTGTGGATCAAGTTTTGGGTAGCGAGGCCCAAGCCTATGCCTTAACCGGCCTTCCCCCTAAAGAGGCAGCCGCCTTTCTAAAAAATTTCTGTTCTATTGCGGTTGTACATTCAGAAAAAGAGGGGTGCTGGGTCTGCTCAAGCGAGGGGCTATACCACTCCAATGAGTCTCCTGAATCTATTGCAGCCAGCATAAAAAAGTAAAAGGTGTGTTTTTTAACAATTCTCGATTGCAATGAAACACCCTCATCTCTATAGTATATCCTATTCCAGTTGTGAATTTTTTATTTTTGAGGCGGAACGAACATGCCAACGATTAACCAGCTGATTCGGAAGGGTCGCAGTAACAAGATCCGACGAAAAAAATCACCCGCGCTGCAGCGCTGCCCTCATAGACGAGGCGTTTGTCTTCAGGTGAAAACAAAAACACCTAAGAAGCCAAACTCTGCTCTGCGTAAAGTCGCCTGGGTGAGACTCTCTAATGGGCAAGAAATTATTGCCTATATCGGCGGAGAGGGACATAACCTCCAAGAACACAGCATCGTACTTGTACGAGGCGGGCGTGTAAAAGACCTGCCTGGTGTGCGGTACCACATTGTGCGTGGAGCGTTAGACTGTGCGGCTGTAAAAGACCGCAAACAGGGAAGATCGCTATACGGAGCCAAACGGCCTAAGTAGTAACGCTAGGATAACTCCAATAGTTATCCTAGTTCGCAGTCTCTTTTTTTGTTGAAAAAGAGAGATTGCGCACGGCCCCCTCATTGGGGCAGGTGAAGAACGCTGTTTTCCAAACCATTTGTATTTTAACTGATTAGAAAAGGTTATTTATGTCTAGAAGACACCGTGCTGAAAAGCGCAAGCCAGAGCCCGATCCCCTTTATGGGAGCGTGATTCTGGAAAAATTTATCAATAAAGTGATGATAGGCGGAAAAAAAGCCAAGGCACGTCAGATCGTGTACTCGGCTATCCGCGCTTTTGCTGACAAAGTTAAGATTGAAGATCCTCTTGACGCTTTTGAGCAAGCTCTTGAAAATGCTAAGCCTACCTTAGAGGTGAAATCGCGCCGTATTGGAGGAGCCACCTACCAAGTACCCATTGAAATTGCACCAGATCGACGAACAGCCATGGCGATGCGATGGATCATCAACAACTCTCGTTCTAAAGTAGGGAGATCCATGCAAGAGGGACTTGCTCAAGAATTGGCCGACTGCCTCCACAATCAGGGAGCAACGATCAAGAAAAAAGATGACACACACCGCATGGCTGAAGCGAATAAAGCTTTTGCACACTATAAATGGTAAGGGAGAAATACAGCTATGCCTAGAAAAAAAGAAGATCGCCTGGACCAAGTCAGAAATGTTGGGATCATGGCGCACATCGACGCCGGAAAAACAACAACGACTGAACGGATTCTTTATTACGCTGGCCGTTCCCACAAAATTGGGGAAGTGCATGAAGGGGCCGCCACAATGGACTGGATGGAGCAGGAGCAAGAGCGTGGCATCACCATCACTTCAGCAGCTACAACAGTTTACTGGTCTGATTCTAAAATCAATATTATTGATACACCTGGCCACGTCGACTTCACTATTGAAGTAGAGCGCTCCTTACGTGTTCTCGATGGTGCTGTTGCTGTCTTTGATGCCGTTTCGGGAGTGGAGCCTCAGTCTGAAACAGTTTGGCGGCAAGCAGATAAATATCAAGTTCCTCGCATTGCTTTTGTCAATAAGATGGATCGAATGGGCGCGGACTTCTTTGAAGCCGTTGAGTCAATGAAAGAAAAGCTCGGCGCCAATGCGATTCCTGTTCAGTGTCCGATTGGTGCGGAGGGTGAGTTTGCCGGAATGGTCGACCTGATCACAATGAAAGCGTTGATTTTCCAAGACGAGACGCTCGGGGCCAAATGGGACGAAACTGAGATTCCTGATGAACTGAAAGAGAAATGTGCAGAGATGCGCACCAACCTGCTCGAGGAGCTGGCAACTTTGGATGAGAGTAATGAAGCTTTCATGCAGAAAGTTCTTGAAGATCCCGATAGTCTCACAGCTGATGAAATTCATGCTGCAGTTCGAAAGGGTGTTGTAGAGAACCGCTTTAATCCTGTTTTATGCGGTTCTGCCTTCAAAAACAAAGGTGTGCAACAATTGCTGGATGCGATTGTCCGTTGGATGCCCTCTCCACTTGACCGTGGCGCTGTAGAAGGGGTGAATCTCAACACCGAAGAGGCCATGTCCATTCCTCCGGATGACGAAGCGCCATTAGCATCACTTGCTTTTAAAATCATGACAGACCCTTACGTTGGGCGTATCACATTTGTGCGTATTTATGCCGGTACAATGAAAAAGGGAATGACACTGGTTAATACAACAAAAGGGAAAAAAGAACGTGTATCCCGTCTTCTGCAAATGCACGCCAACGATCGAACCGATTGTGATGAGTTTTTCACAGGCGATATCGCAGCATGTATTGGTCTCAAACAGACCACAACAGGTGACACACTCTGTGCCGAAGGAAGTGAGCTCATTTTAGAAAAAATGGAGTTCCCAGAACCTGTTATTGATATGGCTATTGAGCCTAAGTCTAAAGCCGATCGGGAGAAACTCGCTAATGCGTTAGGTGCTCTTTCCGAAGAGGATCCAACATTCCGAGTCAGCTCAAACGAAGAGACAGGTCAGACAATCATTTCAGGGATGGGAGAGCTTCATCTGGACATTTTACGCGATCGGATGATTCGTGAGTTTAAAGTGGAAGCGAATGTAGGTGAGCCCCAAGTTTCCTATAAGGAGACCATCACCGTACCCAGCAAGACGGAGACCAAATTCGTCAAGCAGTCAGGTGGACGTGGGCAGTATGCACACGTTTGTCTCGATATTGAGCCTAACGAGCCTGGAAAAGGCACAGAGATTGTCAGCAAAATTGTTGGAGGTGTGATTCCTAAAGAATACATCCCCGCTGTGATCAAAGGGATCGAAGAGGGACTGACAACAGGAGTTCTTGCGGGCTACAATCTTGTCGATGTTAAAGTCTTTATCGTTTTTGGTTCGTACCATGATGTCGACTCCAATGAGATGGCCTTTAAGATCTGCGGATCGATGGCAATCAAAGATGCGTGTAAGAAGGCGCAGCCGGTTATTTTAGAACCGATCATGAAAGTCGATGTGACAACTCCTGAAGCTAGCTTGGGTGATGTTATCGGCGATTTGAACCGCCGTCGCGGGAAAATTCTTGGGCAAGAAGCGCAGAAAGTCATGGTCAAAATCAACGCTGAGGTTCCCTTAAGCGAGATGTTTGGCTACACAACTTCGCTCCGTTCCTTGAGTTCGGGTCGTGCGACTTCCACAATGGAACCTGCGTACTTTGCAAAGGTTCCCAAAGCAATCCAAGATAAAATAGTCAATAAATAGGACACATATGGCTAAACAAGAAAAACAAAAAATTCGCATCCGGATCAAAGGGTTTGATCAACGTCAGCTCGATCGTTCAACAGCTGATATCGTTGAGACCGCGAAAAGAACAGGTGCGCGTGTTGTTGGTCCTATTCCCCTGCCAACAAAACGTGAGATCTACACTGTTTTACGCTCTCCCCACGTAGACCGTAAATCGCGAGAACAGTTTGAAATCCGTACACACAAGCGGTTGATTGATATCCTCGATCCAACAGGGAAAACAATTGACGCGCTAAAAACCCTCTCATTGCCGGCTGGTGTCGACATTAAAATCAAAGCAGCTTGATCAGGCTTTTTTTGCCTGTATCAAAGAGAGAGTTCGACTCAATCCCGGATCGGAAAAGGAGACATATCATGTCGTACTTGACCTAAAGGGCTCCGGGATTGAGTATTCGGTTGGTGATTGTGTGGGAATCTATCCCGAAAACGACCCCACTTATGTCAGTACGCTGGTTCAAAAGCTCAAAGCCCCTTCTGTTCATGACTTTTTACTTAAAAAAGCTAACCTTCATCGTATACCCAAAAAACTGCTTGGGGAACATCCTGACTTAGTGACGCTACTCAACTATCAAACAGTTGAACCAGAAAAACTCTGTGAAAGCCTTCTCCCTCTTCTTCCTCGCTTTTATTCGATTGCTTCTTCTCAGAAGCTTGTCGGAGATGAGGTGCACTTAACTGTGGCTCTCACTAAAAATGACCCGGGCGCTCCTATAGCCTACGGAACCTGCTCGGACTTTATCTGTAGAAGGGCCCCCCTTTTTAAACCAGTTGTCCCTCTTTTTCTACAACCCTCACGCCATTTTTTCTTGCCTCCAGAATCCAAAGAACATCCCATTATAATGGTTGGGCCAGGAACAGGAATTGCTCCCTTTCGCGGCTTTATGCAAGAGAGAGTGCACTCAAGAAACTGGCTCTTTTTTGGCGAGAGATATGAAAAAAAAGATTACTACTATCAATCCTTTTGGCAAGCACTTGTAGAAAAAAAATCCCTTAAAATCGATTGTGCTTTCTCCCGGGATCAAACAGAAAAGGTCTATGTCCAACATAAGATGTATGAGCATAGGGAGGAGGTATGGAGATGGCTCCAGGAGGGTGCCTATCTCTTCGTCTGTGGGGATGCCTCTAAAATGGCTAAGGATGTTGACAAAACGCTCCATCAAATCGTTGAAGTGGAGGGGAAACTCTCTCCAATAGATGCAAAATCTTATATTAAAAATTTAAAGAAAACACTTCGTTATCAACGAGACGTCTACTAACTCCTCTAGGCCTCTTTAATTGATTTTAATATTTTTCCTGTGGTAAAATTTGCCAACCCTCTAAATAGGAGCGTTTAAAATGAAGCTACATAAAACCGGTGTTCTTGCAGCCGGCCTCGCCTTGTTTTCCATGTTTTTTGGTGCTGGTGATCTTATATGGCCTCTCATTTTAGGCGGCAATGCAGGTGATAAAACCCTATTTGCCACAATTGGATTACTCATCACCGGAGTGAGTCTCCCTTTGTTAGGCTTAATGGCTATGATGCTCTTCCAGGGTGATTGTCGCTCTTTTTTTGGGCAGGCGGGACGTATTCCGGGTATTCTTCTTCTCTTTATCATCCAGGCTATTTTAGGCCCCTTTGGATCCACTCCCCGCTTATTTACACTCGCTCATGCTACTTTACGCCCCTACCTTCCGGAGTTTGTTAATCTTCCTCTCTTTTGTATCTTGTCTATTTTTATCGTTTTTCTCTTTACTATTCGTAGACAGCGTGTTGTGGATATCCTAGGACTATTTTTAACTCCAATTCTGCTCTTTTCATTAGGATTGATTATCTTTATTGGTATGCGCAACCACCCAACTCCGGAAGCAGTTGCATTGGGAAGAGGGGACACATTTTTCCAAGGTCTCACTGTTGGCTACCACACTCTTGACCTAATCGCCTCATTTATTTTTGCTCCCCTTGTCCTCTCTTATTTTCGCCACGATGAAGGAAGTGCCGATTATCCAGAAGGGCGGAGACACGTGTTCAAGAAGATGATAAAATCATGTGCACTTGCAGGCCTTCTACTCATGGCTATGTTTGTAGGCCTCACCTTCATCGCCTCCTATTATCAGTCTGTTCTTCCACCGCACGCTCCAGAAGAGCGCCTCGCTGTATTATCTATGTATCTACTCGGTTCAAAAGGAGCCTTTTTTTCCTGCCTTGCCGTCTCGCTCTCTTGTTTGACAACAGCAATTCCCATTTCATTAATCTCCTCAGAGTATATCCACAGCCACTTTTTAAAGGGCAAAGGAAGCCTTACCACCCCTCTTTTGATCTCATTGGGCCTTTCTGCTATTGTCGCGAATCTTGGTTTTATGGGAATTGCCGCTATGCTTGAGCCTGTGTTGCAAATTATTTGTCCGGGTTTAATTATTTTGTGTATCTTCAATATCTTACACAAACTCTATGAGATGCGCATGAGACGCGCCCCTGTTTTTGCTGCATTTGCTCTTTCCATCCTTAGCTATTTCATCCAAGTGTAATTCTTCTCTTGACATAACTGCTAAATTTTAAGATAGTAACCCTAAATTTTATCTTGGAGGTTACACATGAAGAAATGTCTTCTTGGACTGCTACTTTTATGCAGCCCATTGGTTGCGCTACCTATTGGAAACCCAATGGATGCGAGTTTGTACTCAAACGGTCTTTTTTGTGGAGACTGCTATGAGGAGAATTGTTGCGATCCATGCGATCCGTGTTTTAATTGGTGTGATGCATGGAATTTTCGCATCGGCTTTTACGGTGACTACGTATTCAACCGACACATGGAGCTAAAAAACCGCGACAAAGCTAAAATTGACGATTTTGAGCTCTTCACAAATGCCTTTTATCTCGCTTTAAACATCTGTGATCGACTTGATGTCTTTACGACGTTAGGTGCAACAAGCCTGAATCTTACCTCAAACCCAGGTGTGTGGAACAATGCGATTCGTACAGCTCTTTTTGAGCTGCAAACCGAAACCGATTTTTCTTGGAGTATTGGCGGCCGTCTAACTTTGTGGAGTTGTGACTGCTTCTTTTTCGGACTTGAAGGTCAGTATTTCCATACAAAGCCTAATCTTCACTATGCAGTTGCCAGTAACAACGTTCTTGCTTACCCTACCAACGTCAGTTTGAAATACTCTGAGTGGCAGGTCGGTCTAGGCGTTTCCTATCTTGTAAGAGTTGGTTGTTCCGGTGTTTCTGCAATTCCTTACTTAGGTGTTAAATGGGCCGGATGTCGTGGAGACTTCAATGATGCATTGATCTCAACAGATATCATGATGTTTGATATTCGGAACAGTAAACTCTGGGGTTACGGAGTTGGGATGACCGTTCTTTTCTGTGACGCTTTAAGTGTTACAGTAGAAGGTCGTTATGCGGATGAAAAGGCTGTCTATGTCAATGGCCAGTTCCGCTTCTAATTCGTTAGATCACTATAGTTCGTAAGGGTTGGCCCTCTGTCTGGACAAGACAGAGGGCTTTTATTTTTTGAGATAATCTGGTACCTTCTTTTCCATGATACGCAGTGGAATTGGACAAGATAGCCATCGCTTCCTTCCTAAAGATTCGGTCAAACCGTGCGTCCTAGGAGGGTTGATTTTTGAGGAGGCGCCCGGGTTTCAAGCTAACTCTGATGGAGATGTCGTTCTTCACGCAATTTGTAACGCCATCTCCTCGGTGACAGGAGAGATCATCCTGGGCCTACGCGCTGATGAACTCTTAGAAAAAGAAGGCATTACTGACAGCTCTGTCTACTTAAAAGAAGCCCTTAAAACATTAGGCAGACAAACAATCACTCATGTGGCTCTTACAATTGAGGCCGCCAGACCCAAGTTTTTAAAACGCATTCCTGAAATGCGTCAAAATATTGCGCACCTCATGGATCTTGAAGTTTCTCAAGTGGGCATCACAGCGACAACGGGTGAGGGACTCACCGACTTTGGGTGTGGAGAGGGCGTTCAATGCTTCTGCATCCTCACCACCTCCGAAACCTAAGAACCCAAAATCAGGTTACCCGCTACTTTGCTAAAAGAATACTCTCTCGATTGAAAATCGACACGATTAGGTGCATCCCAAAGAACTTTTTGGAATTTTTGCTTCAGTAGGTTGATCTCGAGCGATGACAGTACACCCGGTACGGCGAGCGAGAGATCAGCCGAGTGAAGTAAAAAGAATCAAAAAGATAACCAAAAGCTTTGCTAAATAAGAAAAGCCGCTGGGCGAACCCAGCGGCTTCTTATAAGAACACTCCTATCTACGCTTAGTAGACGTGAGTCGCCTCAGTATCGGTTACTGGTGTACCCAGACCGTCAGAGGACAGAGTTGCCTCAGCACGTGCATCACCTACTGAAACCGCTTTTACGCGGACACAGTATTCCATGCATTGCTTAGGATCAAGCTTTTCAATCGGCTCGAATGTAACCGTTTGACCTGAAACAGTACCTTTTGTAGGACCGTTTGCAGACTCAGGTTTCAACTCATCTGTGAAACGAATGACCAATCTCACATTTGTATCTTCAGCACTACCACGGTTTGAAACACAAACTTTGTAGACTGTTGAACTATCCCCATCGATACAGATAGGATCTTGAGTATCTACCATACACATGTGTGTAGCTGGAACACCTTTCCAACAGGTTGTGGCTTCTGCGCACGATACGCACTGACCACAATCAGAGTTTGTAGAAACCGTTACTTTATTGGTTAAGCAACCAGTAACTTGAGACTGAAGAGAAACAGAGAATGTTTTGGTCTCACCAGGACAGAACTCTGGAATGCACCAGATTGCTCTGTTACAGCAAATCTCTGCGCCAGGCGCATCAACAACTGTAGTTCCTGCAGGAGAAACATCATCCACGATCACATCTCTTAGGACTAGGTCACCTGGGTTGGTAACTGTGATTGTGTAGTCCACTCTCTTACAAATGTAGGCCCAGTCTGGTCCAGTTTTAGTCACCTGAACACAAGGCTCGTTAATCAGTGTAGTCGCTTCAGCAGAACATCTAGGACCGCCGCAGTAACTCACTGTTGCCACATTCGTTACACACCCACGCTTTGTTGCACAGAAGTCGACGCAAAAACGTCGGCTATCTCCAGAGCAAAGATCGCCTAACTCATATGTCAAGCAGTTCAAACCACTTGAATGAGAAAGACCGTCTGGTACTGCATCTTGAACAACAACATCATAGGCTGTTGCTGAGCCTGAGTTGCACACCTCAATCGTATAAGATACGGGGCAATACAAGCAGGCACATTCAGGACCGTACTTTTTGATACATACAACGGGCTGACCACAGTTTGTGTAAGCACAAAGCTGGGGGCAAGCACAGACTGTTGCAGCAGCTAAGCAGCAACCTTCTTTCATTGGACGTACCCAGACCGTAATGTTCTGAGTTTCGCCACACTTCATGTGTGGAAATTCCCAGCGGAGTGAGTTGTTCTTATCAACTTGTGCTGGAGGATCACTCTTGATAAACTCAGAGTCGCAAGGCAACGTTTGGTTTACAACGACATCGGCACACGTCTTTTGAGCTGTAATACAGATCTCAACAGGGTATGGGGATCCGACAGTTGCAAACTCTGGCGCGCGCTGACATAGATCAACAACACAATCATCACAGGTTTGGTAAGATCTCATGTTTCCAAAGCAACGCTCCTCAGGGAACGGCTGATCACACTGCCCACTACCACATGGGTAGAAGCTAGGATCACATGGAAAATATTGATTCTTATCTGTTCGGCAAGGCTCTTCACAAGGGCCAAGGGCACTTTGTGTTAAGCCACAGGGTTCGCACTTAGGCGATGGTGGGCAAGGGTCGCATCGTGGTGGACACGGGTCACAACGTGGTGGGCATGGTGAACACGGGTCGCACTTAGGTGGACATTTTACTTCGCAAGGCGAACTGAAACAATCGCACCAATTACGATTACAACTTGCCAAGCAAAACACGCTCATTATAAAAAGAGCGGCTACAGCAGTTCGCAAGGGTTGAATCATAGGAAACTCCTATACATTTTATTAGATACTAACTTATTCCCCACAGTGACCTGGTAAAAATGCTCATACTCGACTTCAAGGCCGTCTCGAGGCTTCTCCTCCTGAACATTTACTATCTGACTCCAAGTCATTTATAATACTCCTTGAGATTCAGACCTGAGAGTTTCCTCTCAGGTCATGAATACATTTTTACCTGCGGGCGTTCCACACACTAAATTATGAACAACGAGGTGGGCACTTAGGCGGACACTTCGGTGGGCATTTTGGTGCACATGGATCGCAATTTGGTGTGTATGTTGGGCATCCTGGCTCACAACGTGGTGTTGGAGAGCATGGGTTGCACTTTGGCGGACATGGTGGTGGACAACATGGGTCACACTTTGGCGCACAAGGCTGTGGACAAGGTTGTGGACAGCATGGATCACACTTTGGTGGGCATCTCCAGCCGCATGGGTCGCAGAAGCAATCCGCCCATCTGTTACAGCTCGCTAAGCTGAACATGCTCATTACAAACAGAGCTGCGAAAAACATTTTCAAAGATCGTTTCATTTGAAACTCCTTTAGTTGATTAGAGTCTAGTTGTTGTTTAATTTGCCCTCATATTCTAACGGGGCTCTGCACTCGGTAGTACAGTCCTTATGAATCTATTATCAAATGAATACTAAAATTTTATCAAACCTTTTTTAGAATAATACAATCTTTAAAATAGCAATTCCTAATGAAAACAAAGCCACTGTTACCAACATTATCAAAGACTTAAGCTGATAAAAAATCTTGTTTATAAGAAAAATTCCATTGCAACTTTGCAAAAAGTCCGCTACGTTTATGACGGAAAATAACTAAAGACTCGAATTTCGAAATCGACTGAAAATCAATGAGGTAGGAAAATGAATATTCTCCAAGTGCATGGTAACGCGAAACTTAAAGGCGAAGTGATCGCGGCCGGCGCAAAAAACGCCATGACTAAGTTATTAGTCGCTTCTTTGCTCTCGGATAAGAAGTGCGTTTTTTACAACGTTCCTGATATTGGAGATGTGCAAATCACAGTCAATTTATGCAAAGAAATTGGCGCGCAGGTTGAATGGGATCGCGAAAAAGGCGTCATTGAAATCATCACCAAAGAACTTAAGACAACCTATATCCCTCAACGCTTTTCTGGCGCCAACCGCATTCCCATTTTAATGGCAGGCGCTCTGCTAGGACGGACGGATGAAGACATTATTATTCCCACTGTTGGTGGTGATGCCATCGGTAAACGTTCCATTGATTTTCATGTCGCGGCACTCAGACAGTTAGGCGCTGCAGTTGAATACAGAGAGATGAAAAAAGAGGGAGCTTATTTAGCGCACGCGCATCATGGACTGACAGGTAACCACATTTCTTTTCCCTTTCCATCAGTAGGAGCCACTGAAAATGCCATTCTAGCAGGGGTACGTGCAAAAGGTAATACCGTTATTACTAATGCAGCTATTGAACCCGAAATTGTTGAACTCATCTTATTTTTACAAAAACTCGGTTCTATTATTTCTGTTGATGCAGACCGAACTATCCATATTGAGGGAACGACCACTTCACATGAAGTGGAACACACAGTAATGGCCGACCGCATCGAATCGGCCTCTTTTGGAGTCGCGGCGATTGCCACGAAGGGAAGTGTTTTCGTTCGCGGTGCGCAGCACGCCCACATGATTACATTTTTAAACAAACTGCGTGAAATAGGTGCCGGTTTTGCCGTCAAAAATGATGGAATCGAATTTTTCTACCAAGGGCCTCTAAAAGGCGGCGCACACATTGAAACGGACGTCCATCCCGGTTTTATGACCGACTGGCAACAACCTTATGCCGTTTTACTCACTCAGGCCCATGGAACCTCTGTTATCCACGAAACTGTTTATGAGAACCGCTTTGGTTATACACACGCCCTCAAAAAAATGGGAGCTGATATTGAGCTTTTCACAAAATGTTTAGGAAGTAAAACGTGTCGCTATGGCATGCGTAACTATGCACATAGCATCATTGTCAAAGGAAGCACACCCCTTTATGGAGGCGATATCCACATTCCTGATCTGAGAGCCGGCTTTGCTTATGTGATGGCTGCCTTAATCGCAACAGGAGAGAGCTCGATTCATGGCATGCACTATCTAGATAGAGGCTACGAGCATCTCGTTTCCAAACTACAAAAACTCGGCGCCAAAATCGAGCGCGTCTCAGCAAAACCACCTGAACCCCAGGCACCCGTTAAACCGCTTTCCAAGAAAAAAGTCATGGTATGACCTGGCAGCAACTACTGCGTAGCTCTATCACATCGTGGGAAGAGCTTTGCTCGCAACTAGAACTTGATCTACCTGAAATTCAAAGACTTGAATTCCCTCTGCTTCTTCCACTTCGTTTATTGAAGAAGATGGAGAAAGGCAACCCCGAGGATCCGCTCTTTAAACAGTTTGTGCCCCAACAAGCCGAGGCCCGCCCTTCATCTGCTTTCCTAACAGATCCTGTAGGTGATCAACGTGCCCAGTGTACTGCCAAAGGGTTGAAAAAGTATAAGCAGCGCCTTTTACTGGTGACTACCGGGGCGTGTGCCATGCACTGCCGCTATTGTTTTCGGCAGCATTTTGACTACAGCAAAGAACGGGGCTTTGCAGGCGAGCTTGCTCAAATCCAAAAAGATAATTCACTGCGAGAGGTTATTCTGAGTGGAGGAGACCCCCTCTCTTTAAGTGACAGAGCCCTTGGTGAGTTGATCGATGCACTGGGAACAATCAGCCACCTGAAGCGTCTCCGCTTTCATACCCGTTTTCCGATTGGTATCCCCGAACGGATCACTCCTGAGTTTCTGGCCATTATAGAACGCTGCCCTCTGCAAACGTGGTTTGTGATTCATTGCAACCATCCCCGAGAACTGGATATCGAGGTTCTTGGAGCGCTAAAAGCGATCCAAAAATTAGGTGTTCCTGTGTTGAATCAAGCTGTTTTGCTAAAAGGAGTGAACGATTCCATTGAGACGCTCCAGGCTCTCTCTGAGCGGCTGTGTGACCATGGAATCCAGCCCTACTATTTGCATCAACTCGACCGTGTCCAAGGAGCGGAGCATTTCGAAGTGAGCGCTAAAAGAGGCCAGCAGCTGATTGAGGAGTTGCGCACGCGTGTTTCAGGATATGCGGTTCCTCAGTATGTTCAGGAGATCCCGGGAAAACCTTCTAAGACTTTAGTAAGCGAAGCGCGTTAAAAATAACAAGCATTGTGGCACCCATATCGGCCCCAATAGCCATCCAAAGGGTGGCCATATTGAGTAGCGCTAGCGTAATAAAAAGTGCCTTTACACCCAGAGCAAAGGTGATATTTTGCTTAATCACCTTGAGTACGCGGCGCGAATAACGGAGCAGCCAAGGCAGCCGGGCCAGATCATCTGCCATCAACACAATGTCTGCTGTTTCAATAGCCGCATCTGTTCCCATTCCTCCCATGGCAATTCCTAGAGTAGCAGCAGCCATTGCCGGCGCATCGTTCACTCCATCCCCCACCATCCCTACTTTATCCCATGTGCGCGCTAAATCTGCCACAGCTTCGACCTTCTCTTCTGGCAACAGCTCGGCTAAAAAGCGGTCCACACCCACGTGTTCCGCCAAAGCGCGTGCTGTAGGCTCGTTATCTCCGGTGAGCATCACTTGCTCTTCAATCCCAGACCTTTTTACCGCAAGTAAAGTCTCCCGCACCCACTCACGTGGACTATCGGCAACAGAAATCAAGCCACAAACATGATCATCAGTGCCAATGGCCACAATAGAGTGGCCCGCATCTTCTAGAGACAAAGCTGCCTGGTGAATGGCTTCTGTTTCCTGGCCCATCTCATGCATAAAGCGATGACTCCCTATCCAGTAGAGTTTGCCATTGTAGGTCGCTAAAGCTCCCTTTCCTTTGATCGTCTGGAAATGGGCAGCAGAGACTGCCGTGATCCCCATTTCTTCGCCTTTACGCAAAATCGCACGTGCAAGAGGATGCTCGCTGGGCTTTTCCAAAGCGACAGCCCGCTCCATCAACTCTTCTACAGTATGTTGATTGAGTGGCACTAATTTTTGTACTTCTGGATGACCATAGGTAAGCGTTCCCGTCTTATCGTAAGCAAGCGCTTTGAGCTGCCCTACTTGTTCAAGAAAAACGCCTCCTTTAATCAAAACTCCTTGGCGAGCAGCGGCTGTTAAGCCTGAAACAATGCTCACAGGAGTCGAAATCACAAGAGCACACGGACACGCGATGACAAGAAGAACAAGACCGCGATAGATCCAGTCAAACCAAGGTAGGGAGAATAAAAGGGGTGGCAATAGCACCACAAGAAGGGAAAAAAGAAGCATCAAAGGAGTGTAGTAGCGGGCAAACATCTCCACCCATTGCTCGCTCTCAGAGCGCTTGGCGCGGGCCTCTTCAACAAGCTGAATCATACGCGCAAGGGTTGTCTCTTTGACAAGCTTGGTGACCCGGCACTCCAAAGCCCCTTCTTCATTGAGCGTGCCTGCAAACAGCTCGTCTCCACACTCTTTTGCAACCGGAAAAGATTCTCCGGTGATCGGAGACTGATCTACTGAGGAGGCTCCACTAGTGACCACTCCATCTAAAGGAATTTTCTCACCAGGACGAATCAAAAGAGTCTCTCCGATCTCAATCTCTTCTACCGGACACTCTTGTACCTCGCCCGTAGTTGGATCAAGGCGTCGCGCTAAAGTGGGGGTGAGCTCCAGTAGAGCAGAAATGGCACGTCTAGCCCGCCCGACACTCCACTGCTCTAGTAAAAGCGCCAGCGTGAACAAAAAAGCTACCGTTGCCCCTTCAAACCACTCTTGAATGCCGATGGCTCCCATGATAGCGACAATCATCAGAACATTCATATCAAGGTTCAGTCTGCGCACGGAAAAATACGCTTTGGGAAGAACATAAACCACACCACAAAGAATGGAGAGAAGATAGAACGCCTTTGTGATCAGAGGGAGTTTGTGTTCCTCTGAAAGTGCTCCCAACATCTCGAGAAAGCTCGGATGATAGAGGTAATGAGTAAGAGCGCCCAAAAGTAAAAAACTGCCACTTAAGAGAGTAAAGATCAGACGGCCATGCAGCTGAAAGAAAGACTTCTTGTTCTCTTCTCTCTTGTTCCAAACAGTTGCACGCATGCCAGTTGAGCGAATTAAATGAATAAGCGCTTCTGAATCAATCTTTTTGGAATCATAGGTCACACCCATTTTGGCTTCAATCAGGTTGAAGTCAAGCGTATGCACCCCCTCATGGCTACCCACCACACGCTTTAAAATCGTCACCTCTTCGGCACAATCAAGCCCCTCAATTTTGAAACTGGCATGCTCTTGATTAATCGTCTGATTTTCCTTGCGCTTGATCGACATGCAACTTGGCTCCATACAAACTGATGAGCGCGGAACCACTCTTGGACATCGCCTCTGATGAGAGTTTGTTTAAAGCCATTTCTAGGCTTTTTTTCACCTCTTCCGGAATCTGCTCATTTTCAACTAAGTTCTTGAGCTCACTTTCAATATGCAGTAACTTGGCTGGATTAGGCGCTTTTCCCTCTTCAATCTGCCCAATGAACTCTCCAATCGCCTCATCGACATCATCTATTTTCTCCTCAAACGGCTCCGACATCCCTTCCCCTCAACAAAATTCCTCTAACTAATTGTATACAATTTGATTATTTAGGGGATTACATTCTGTCAACAGTCTGAATGCCAAGAATCTGTAATCCTGTTGCCATGGTCCGGGCAACAGCTTCACATAGAAGAAGACGAGAATTCTGCTCTTCCACTCCTTCAACGCGACAATCACGGAAAAAAGCGTTGAATTTTTGCGCTAAACTATAGAGATAATCGGTTAAGACATTCGGCAGCAACTCCTCTTCCATGACCTGAAGTGTCTCGGAGAAGCGTAAAAGATGTAAGCCAAGATCCCTCTCTGCGGGGTGCTCCAGTGAGATTTTTTCTGTTTTACATAGCTTTTTGATATCAACTTTGCCAATCCTCCGCTTAATCCCATTTACACGGACAAAAGAATAGAGAATAAAGGCCGCCGTATTCCCATCAAAGCGGAGCATCCGTTCATAACTAAAGACGTAATCGCTAATCCGGTTGCACGAAAGATCCGCATACTTCACCGCATCGATCCCTAAAATGCGGGCCAACCGCTCAAGTTCTTCCGGGCCCATTTCATGCTCACGCTCTGCTAAAATCTTCTTAGCCTCCTTAATCGAGGCTGTGAGAAGGTCGACTAGCTTCTCTACCTGACCAGAGCGGGTACGAAACTTTTTTCCATCCGTTCCTAAAACAACTCCGAAGGGAACGTGATCAAAACGAACTTTTTTCGGATCGAGATAGCCTGCTTTTTCTGCTGTTTTGCGAACCAAATCAAAGTGCAAACTCTGCCCAGCATCTGTCACAACGACGATTCGGTCGGCGTGCTCATCTTCAATCCGGTGAAGCATCGCTGCCATATCGGTCGTGTCATAGTTGTAGCCACCATCCGACTTCTGCACCATCAACGGAATGCGATGTCCCTCGTGGAACACACATTTGGCTCCCTCAGAAACCGTTACCAACCCTTTCTCTTCCAAATCTTTTACAATCTCTCCGAGCATGGGGTTATAAAACGACTCCCCTCTCTCTTCAAGACGAATGTCGAGTAAATCATACACTTCTTGAAACGCTTGACGGGAGATATGACAGATTGCCTCCCATGCCTGAAGAGCTGCCGGATCTCCCCCCTGCAAAGCCACAACCGCTTGGCGGGCGCGCGTCTTGAACCCTTCATCGGCATCAAAGCGCTCCTTAGAGAGACGATACCATTTCATAAGAGTGGGCAGATCGGCCTCTTCAAGCCGATCAGCCGTCTCCTCATTGATGTAGGCAATCAACATACCAAATGCAGTGCCCCAGTCGCCCACATGATTCAATCGGATGACAGAGTGCCCCAAAAACTCAAAAAGTCGCGCGATCGCGTCCCCGATGATTGTCGAGCGCAGATGACCCACATGCATCTCTTTAGCAATATTAGGTGAAGAGAACTCCACGATGATGCGCTTGGGAGTCGCGGGACGCTCGACTCCAAGTCTTCCATCACACAAAACTTCGTTGAGTAAAGTGGAGAGATATTGGGGTCTGAGGGTAAGGTTGATGAACCCGGGTCCGGCAATTTCCACCTCTTCAAACAGGGCCCGTTCTAGCTGATCGACAAGGGCCTCTGCAATCTCACGAGGAGCTTTTTTTAAGCTCTTGGCCAAACGCATCGCACTATTACATTGATAGTGCCCAAATTTCTCCTGGGTTGCCGGGGTGACGTGCATCTGGAGCTCTTCCGCCAGAACCTGGGGAAAAGCGGCATAGGCAGCCTTTGTCACGGCCTGTTCGACTGTTTCAATAAGGGATCTCATCACTCGGAGACAATAGCAAATCGGCTTAAATTCCACAATGCGGCTTCTCATCAACTCTTTTCTTTAACACAAATTTGACAAAATTAATCTTTTGTTAATATTTCTTTAATATAATGGCAGCCAGGGGGTTAACTTATGAGCTCACAGCCAATTGGGGTTTCAGCCTCTCAAACGGAGACATCCCAATCTTTTGTTGAAAAAGTGCAGGCCGTTTTTCACTTCGCAATCGATTGCCTGGTGATGCTTGGCTATCTTCTCAAATCTGTTTTCTACTCATTTGCTCAAGACAAGTCTGATCGCAGCGATGTGTACGAGGGGCGGGTGATCTGCCACACCCGTAATTGCGCCAAAGCAAGTGAACTTTGGCAGTATGTAAAAAGCCGTAGAAACCCAACGCCTGTGTCTAAAGCCTACAAAGAACATACCGCAACATATGGTTTTACGACCCAACCGACTACGGTGCGCGCCAAGCCGTTTAATGGAGGGATGTGCATGGGTGGAGTGACCCTTTTTTTTAAGGTGTGGTTTCGCTCTAAAGGGAATATTGACGCCCTTGTCGCTACCTTTGATGGTGGGGTACCGATTCAAGGGGCTTTTTATCAAGAGCAATACGAGACGCTTTACAGTGAACAATACTATCCGAGATTAGTTGCTATTGTAAACACCGATGTTACAGAAGATGTGAAAGCTTATCTAAGAGATAAAACCAAGCCTAGCTGGGTACCCGATTGGGCTGATAATGACGTCGCTCTTCACGCCACATTTCGAGAAATTCTTTCCCAAAACTCCGGTCAAAAAAACTCCGAAAAAGACCACACCGTAGCCGCGCTTAAAGCATCTGAGCTTGAAGCGGAAGTCGTTCTCTACGATGCCTCCTCTAAAAACCTACTTGAGACAGTGGAAACGCTAGCTCCCGGGGCCTATAAACTTTCCTTCCCGGTTTATAGTTCCATCGGAGAGAGAAAGAAACACACCCACACCATCGCCTTGATCGTCGGTGAAACAGGGAGCTACTCCTACATTTACGATCCCAACAATAGCATCGCCTACTCACCCAAAGAGAACCTACAAACCGTCATGCAACGCATCTTAACCAAACACACCGGCTTTGACTATAGCTCAAACCCAGAGGGCACTCATCCCCATATGGGGCGCAAAGTGCTGAATTTTTTGAATGAAACAGCCAATCCACCCCGAGATCCGGTTTCTTCAGGCTTTGAGCTCTACCGGATTACGGAGGCGATCCCTTCGCCCCCGCAAGATACCAGTCTCGCAGCTGAGCAATCTTAGCCATCACGCGAGCCATAATTTCGGCTTGCGCCTCTTTTTTGTCCCTCTCGCCTAGGTCTTCAAACGTGAGCGGCGTGCCAAAAATACAGGCGGTCTTGCCAAAAAGCTTAGGAAAGCGGCGCCGATTGTTCCATATTTCATAGACACCATGAAGATAAACCGGAATGACCTGGCAGTCTGTTTTCTGCACTAACATCCCGACCCCCAGCTGTCCTTTATGAAGCTCTCCATCTGCAGACCTACGTCCTTCTGGAAAGATCACGACTTTACAGTCAGTGCGTACCAATGCCATTGCCTTTTTGAACGCATTAATATTTCCCTTTCCACGCCGTACGGGGTGCGTGTTAAGCTGACGAATCAGCCATCCGAAGAAAGGAGAACGAAAAAGCGAATCACGCCCTAAAAAATGCACCTTTCCGGGACAGGAGATGCCTATCAAGGGGGGATCTAAAAAGGAGGTGTGGTTGGAACAAATGATACCACCCCCTTTGGGAAAGTGTTTCTTGCCATAGACCCGATGGCGATAAAAAATACGCGCAAAAAGGGCGACACAAAAAATGCAAAATAAACGAATCATGCAGGGACTAGGGCTATTACATGTTCAACTACTTGTTCTAAGGTCAAGTCAGAAGTATCCACTAAATGGGCATCTTCAGCTTGTTTAAGAGGCGCGATTTCGCGTGTGGAATCAAAATGATCCCGCTCCAATAATGCATTGAAAACCTCTTGCTCACTTGTGTGTGCGTTACGCTCTTTTAACTCTAAATAGCGTCTTTCGGCGCGCACAGCTGGACGCGCCGTCAAAAAAACTTTTACCTCAGCTTTTGGAAAGACAATCGTTCCCATATCACGTCCTTCGAACACGGCATCCTTACCCTCTCCGAATGCCCTTTGCACCCTCATAAGCGTCTCACGAACAAGCGGGTGGGCAGAAACTTCTGAAACATGACCGGTTACTTCAGAGGAACGGATCACATCTGTCACATCATTTCCATTAACCAAATACCTTTTCTCTTGCTGCTCAGGATGGATTTCGAATTGGAACTGTTCGAGAAAAGAGGCGAGTTGGTCAGATTGGGAAAGGTCGATTTTTTTTTGTAGAACCTGATAGGTAACAGCGCGATACATCGCCCCCGTATCAAAGTAAGCAAACCCAAGCTTTTCGGCTACAAAGCGCGCTACCGTTGTTTTACCGGTTCCTGCCGGCCCATCAATTGTCACAATCATAGCATTCGTCAAGTGTAGAGAATTCTCAGAAAAATGTATACAACGGGAGCTGTAAAAAGAAGAGAGTCAACCATATCTAAAATCCCTCCCACTCCCGGAATCGAGTTGCTATCTTTTACCCGCGCATCGCGCTTGAGCAGGGACTCGGCCAAATCGCCAATTTGCCCTAAAATCCCCATTAGAGCACCGAGCCAAATCGACTGAATATAGGTAAACTCTTGAAAAACCTCTCCCACCTCCTTACCTAAAAAGCAGATAAAAAGGCTCATCAAAGTAGAAGCAAAAAGTCCACCAAGAGCCCCCTCTAGTGTTTTATTGGGACTCAGCTTGTGCGCGAGTTTTCTTTTACCAAAATAGCTGCCGATAAAATAGCCGCCCACATCTGCACTTTTGGTTGCGGCAATCATATAGATAATCCACCAACTCCCTTGAAAATGAAGGTCTTCCATTCCACCAAAGGTAAAGAAATACATCACCCTCACAAAAAGACCGAGCGGAATGCCAATATACACAATCCCGAAAAAGGTCGACGAAATATTGAGTAGAGGAGACTTTCCAATGAACGTGAAATAGGCAAAGCAGGCAAAGAAAGCGAGGCCCAAAACCACTTCTGGAATATGAGGCCAAAGGGAATTCAAAAAAGGATAGGGGCCTTGTGTTTTTACAAAAATTGCAAAGACATACAAAATTGCCGCAACCATGCTTAGGGCTGTCGCGGGTGTCAGCTCCTTTTTTTTCAGAAGTTGGTTATACTCCCATATAGCCGTTGCTGCAATCGCAGCAACAGCAGCCGTAAAAATCCAGCGCAAGGCGCTAAACTCGGCTATAAAAATAAAGAGCGCTATTAAGCAAGCACTGAGGCCGTTGATTAGAGTGCGCTGGGCTAGATCGGAAGCTTTTCTAGTTCTTTTCGTGCTCATTTCCCTAGGCGTCGGGTTCGTTTTTGGAAATCTAGCACAGCATCTAATAGATCTCTAGGGGTAAAATCAGGCCACAAAATATCCGTAATGTAAATTTCCGTATAAGCGAGTTGCCAGAGAAGAAAATTGCTAAAGCGCTGCTCACCGCTTGTGCGGATTAAGAGTTCGGGATCGGCAAGGTGCGCCGTATCTAAATGGCGTCTAATCACCTCTTCTGTTAAATCCCCTTTGTTTCCCTCTTTTCTGAGAGAGAGAAAAGCTCTACGTATCTCGTCACGAGCGCCATAATTCATCGCCAGTACGAGCTCTATCTTATTGCCTCCAGAGGTTACCGCGCGCGTCTTGCTTACTTCACTTTTGAGGGAATCTGAAAATGGATTTAAATCGCCAATGGTGCTAAAGCGGACCCCCATATCGACCATCTTTTGTCGGTTATCACGCAAATAGGTCTCCAAGATTTTTAGCACCGTTTTCACCTCGTGTAGTGGGCGACGCCAGTTTTCGGTAGAAAAACTATAGATTGTCAAGACCTCTACCCCCAGATCAGAGGCCGCTTCTAAAATGGTGGTGACAATCGAGGCGCCGGCCCAGTGTCCTTGCATGAGATTGCGAGTAGATTGCCGTTTGGCCCACCGCCTGTTTCCATCTGGGATGATCGCGATGTGCTGGGGTACAGGATTCTGGCGCACCAGATCCAGCTCCTGCTCTGTGAAGTGGGTTGAGTCCATTCCGTCTATATCTGCTAATTTAGTGGGGACGAGGGTATCAAAGGGGCCCAATAAGACTCCACAGCAAACTTGTGCGTTAGCGCCATTTAGCTGGGAAGTTTGTGAAGAATTGCAAGGATGTCATCAGGTCCCACAGCTTGACCAGGAAATCTCTTCTGAAAATACAGGTTCCAGTCGGAACCCTCGCTAAAAAATTAAGGTAGTTTGCAAATGAGTTATTTTCGTATTTTTTCTGTGCCATCAACGACTCCTTCTTTTCAAAGGAGAAAAATGTTAACCGGAAAAAAGCACTTTTGGGATAGATTCTTAGACCTAATTAAAGATATTATTAAAAAATCTAATTAAAAAATGAGTTCTTATTAAACAAAACATCCAAATGAAAGATCCATCTTAGCGCTGTGTTCTCTAGTTGACAGCAAGAGACGGAAGCTGGTATCGTGCCTAGATTATTTAGAATAGAATTTAAGGAATCAAAATGGAAAAACAGAAACGGTGGCAACTCTTTTTCATCTTAGCAGTTGTAGTTTTAGCGATTTACAACATTCTCCCGACAGTTTTTTACTACTCGAAACCTCTCAAAAAACCAATTGGCCAAAAAGAGGCCCAAAATGTCTCTCTGGGAATCGTGGAGCGCGTTAACAGCCTGGAAAACTTCACCCTCTCATGGCTAAAAGCCCAAAGCAAGAACTTAGGCCTTAAGCCTAAAGAGATTAGCATAGATTCTGAAGACCCTAAGGTGGCTAAAGTCGTCTTTAAAAAGCCTGAAGAAGCTGCTTTTTTCTCCAAGACCCTCAATCGAGCCGGCTCCCTGATCCCCTTTGTACCCGCACAGCTCTCTCCTACACCAGGCTCTGGTGAGGAGACAACCGTTGTGGTTCAAAGACGCATCGGCGTCCATCTCGACCCAAGTCAAGTGAATACCTACTTCAGTTATGTCCCCAAGACCACAGAAGAGGGCTCCGTTTCTCCTGAGTATCAAAAACTCATTAATGATCGCGCAGCCTCCCTTGCCGTTGGCTTTGGAGGAGAGAGTGAACCAGGGCGCATCCTCTCTGAAATCGCTGCCGGAGAGGGAAATGACGAAGAGGTCGTCCGCCTTGCTCGCAGTATTGTAGAGTACGAGAATGCGTTTGGCGATCAAAGCCTCATTACGGAAAGATATTTCGCCAGCTTCACCCAAACAGCAGCAGCAGATAAAGGCAACCTAGTCCAGAAGTTTGTTGCGAAATTGGAAAATGTTAGCCAAAAGCTCGGCTCAACTGTCTCGAAAATGAAAGAGGAGCAGAAACAGCTACAGGAAGAGGGAAAATTCCTTGATTCTGTTCAGCAACAACGCCTAGAAGTACTGAATAGTCAAAAAAATATCGTCGATTCGGCGACAACAATTGTCCGCCGCAATAACACTCTTTTCGAAAAAGGATCTACCCCACTTACCCAAGAGGCGGTGATCAAGAATCTTTCCGCTACGCCCATTCCCGATGAAAAGGTACAATCGATCCCCATAGGTGAGCGGAATGCCTTTATCAGTAGCGTAGAAATCGACTGGAGTAAGGATTTGCTTAACATCCAGCTCCATCCTGAAGTCGACATGATTCGCAACCAAGAGACACATACAGAAGTAGATGCCATCAGACAAGAGAAGCTCAACCAACTTCTCTTTAATGAAATCGCTACTGCATCGCGTAAAACAGATGAGACAATCACTCCCTCTTTAACGAGTTTTGTTGTCTCCCTAAATGGGCTCACTAACAGCTCGAGCCTGTTGACATTGGATATTGGTGCTATTGCTCAAATGCAGTCTGAAACACTGGCTCACTTAATTCAAAATAGCTGGCAACCTAGCAGCGGAGAGTTATCTGCACAAAATTATCCGCTCTACAGCTACGCCGCTTTTGAAAAGCTCCCTGCCCAAGAGAAAAAACTGGGCATGGTCATCTACGCCCCTGCCATGGAAGAGGAGACTGAAAATGGGTTCCGCAATAGTTCGATCTACGTGATCGCACGTGGCTTAAATACGGTGCGCCAAAAGTACCAGAGTTTACCTGATAGCGCTGAGAAAAATGCGTTTGAAAAAGAGTTTCAGGCGCTACAGGAACTGATGCGGCAAAACGGCTTTATAGCCTACTCAGGAGCCTCTTCTAACTTGCCTGTCGCCTATAAAGATGACTACATCTTTGAGCTCGATGACTACTACTCCTATCTGCTAGCTGCAACGCGCGAAGACTTTTCTGTGAAGGGAAGTAAGCAGTACGCTGTGCTTGAATTTACAGATGTGGAGCAGCGTATTTTAACGTTGAATAAAATCGAGACGCGCATCCACGAGGATCTCATCAAATGGCGTGATGAGCATAGGCAAGCTCTTGTAGCAGTCAGCCCACAAGCAAAGTACGATGTCCCTGCACCCACGCAAAACGTCTTGTTGGATAATTGGAAGCTTAGTTTTGTGAAGTACTTCCGCGGCGATGAGCGCAAAATTCTTAAATGGGGCTTAGATCTGTCAGGTGGAAAAACGGTGCGCATCGGCTTGCGCGACCAAGGTGGCCAAGCCATTACTGACGAGGCTGACCTGAAGCAGGCGGTTAATGAGCTCTATGGTCGTGTCAATAAATTGGGCGTATCTGAGGTGGGAATCCGCACTGAAGGATCGACGATTGTACTCGACTTTCCCGGTTCTCAAGGTTTGACTGCCGCTGATTTAATTCAGGCTTCCTCTATGCAATTCCATGTTGTGAATGAAAAATTCACAGCGAGTAATCCCACTCTTGCAGAAGCGGTCAATACCTTCTTAGAAGAGGTTTGGAACGAAGCGGTTATTACTAGCCGCACTGACCCAGCAAGCCTCAATGAAATTGCATGGCAGCATCTTGGAGGAGACCCTGAAAATCCAGGTGAGTTCCATCCTCTGACGAGCCACTCTAGACTTCTTTATGAAAACGGACTGCGTTTTGCAGGCCCCAAAGCCCCTCCTAGCTCAGGTGCTTTTGATGATGAGTATTCCGCTGTTTCTCTCTTCCGCGGCTCGGATTTCGCCGATTGGCAGGGACAAACCTATCCTCTTTTAATTGTATTCCGCAATTTTGCTCTTGAAGGAGCGAATCTGGAAAATGTTCAAACGGGATATGATGCTTCTGAAGGAAACACTCTTTATTTTGGTGTAAAAGGGTCCTACCTGAGTCGAACCGGGGAAAAAGTGAATCCACGCGATGACTTTTATGCCTGGACCTCTCAGTTTTCTGAGGAAAAAATTGGAGGCACCCCTAAAGAGACCTTCTCGCAGGGAAGAGGGTGGAGAATGGCGGTTGTGCTCAATGGCACAATTATCAGCGCCCCCACTCTAAACTCACCTCTTAGAGATAGTGCTCGCATCACCGGTCACTTTTCTCAAAGAGAGATCAATCAGCTTGCTGCCGATCTGAAAGCAGGATCATTAAGCTTCACACCGCGCATTTTGTCGGAAGAAAACGTGAGTCCTGACTTAGGAAAAGAGCAGCGGATGCAGGGCATTTTAGCTGCAGCTCTGGGACTCTGCTTAGTTTTTGTGGTGATGATTGGTTACTACCGTTTCAGTGGGGTTGTGGCTAGCTGCGCAGTTCTCTTCAATCTCATCATTATTTGGGCCGTCTTGCAAAACCTAGGCGCAGCCATGACTCTGCCCGGTATTGCAGGGATTATCTTAGCCATTGGAATGTCTGTAGACGCTAATGTCCTTGTCTTTGAGCGAATCCGTGAGGAGTTTGCGGTCTGTAAACGACTTCCCTCAGCTGTTGCTGCCGGTTACCGTAAGGCCTTCACCGCTATTGTGGACTCCAACCTTACCACGATTATTGCTGCGGTCATTTTGCTGAACTTCGACTCAGGACCTGTTAAAGGGTTTGCCCTCACCTTGATTATCGGCATTGTCTCTTCGATGTTCACAGCTCTTTTTGTCACCCGCTTCTTCTTTGCTGGTTGGGTCCAAAACCCCAAGCATAAAGAGCTCAAAATGGCTCATCTTTTTGGTGAAACCAAAATCAACTTCTTGAGCAAAGCGCGGCTTGCTTTCACAATCTCAGCTATTTTGATCGTGATCGGCGGCTTTTTCTTGGTCAAAGAGCGGGATAATATCTTTGGCATGGACTTTACTGGAGGCTATGCTTTAACTCTCGATCTTAAAGAGCAGCAAGACACAAACTATCGCCTTGTTGCAGAAGATTCGCTAGAAATAGCGGGTGCAAGTGCCAGCGACTTCCACATTCAAGAGCTCAACAAGCCCAACCAGCTACGCATTCAGCTCGGAGTGGGTATGGAGCAAGAAGGGAAGCCTTTCTACCAGATTGAAGAAAAGGGCTCCGTAGAAAAACCGCTCTTTACCTACCAAAACTACCCAAGAATTGTGTGGATCGTAGACGCCCTTGAGCGAGGCGGGCTTGAGGTCAACCCGGCCTCTCTTCCAGAGCTCAATGCCTATTGGACGGAGATGAGCGGTCAGCTGTCCGAGACCATGCGCAACCAAGCACTTCTTGGTTTAGGAATCGCGCTGCTGTGCATTTTGATCTACATCACCTTCCGTTTTGAGTTCAAATATGCGATCAGTGCGACCCTAGCTCTGGCCCATGACCTTTTGATCTCTCTGGGCCTATTGGCACTATTCCACTTGTTTTATGACGGAATCCAAATTGATCTTCAGGTTATCGCTGCATTGATGACCATTGTCGGTTACTCCTTGAACGATACGATCATCATCTTTGACCGTATTCGTGAAGATATCCGTGTCATGCGCAAGCTCTCCTTTTCAGAAATTGTCAACCATGCGCTCAATGCAACTTTGAGCCGTACGGTCATGACTTCAGGAACGACACTTGTCGTGTTGCTTGCACTTGTCATTTTTGGTGGCGGATCGATCTTTAATTTCGCGCTGATTATGACCATGGGTGTTGCCATTGGGACTCTCTCTTCCCTTTATATTGCAGCACCATTGCTACTCTATTTCCAAAGACGAGAAGATAGTAAGGAAGCGACTTCTCCTAATAAAGCTTAGATCTCCGCAATTTTGAGATGCGGAGAGAATGAAAAAGAGTGGCCAACAGTAAGGTCGCTTGCTATTATGGCGCATTAGGCTCTTTGCGCCATAATATGTGGAGCCACGATTGACATGAGATAATAATGAATACGACAAGTGAACCGATTTGGATCTATCCAAAGGAAAACCCTTCCTGGTTGGAGCAAATCACTAAAGAATTCAGGATTCACCCGATAACGGCTCAAATTCTCGTTTCTCGGGGTTTCACTACGTCTGGCGCTATTCACCACTTTCTCTATAGCAAACTTCCTGACCTCCATGACCCAAAAAAGTTTCTCGACATGCCCAAAGCCGTACGGAGGATCGTGCGCGCCATCAAAAAAGAAGAGGGCATCTTAATCTATGGTGACAACGATGTCGACGGAATGACAGGAACAGCCCTACTTGCCGACTTTTTAAAACGAGTGGGTGGCAAGGTTTTTTACTATGTTTCCAATCCCAATACACAGCGTGAAGGGCTGTTTTTAGATGCACTTGAGTATGCTAAAGAGCACCAGTGTAAGCTGATGATCACAGTAGACTGTGGAATCACTGCTTCAAAAGAAGTGCAAAAAATCGTGAGTGAAGGGGTTGATGTGATCATCACCGACCACCACGAGCCTACTGACAAGATTCCCAACTGTGTCGCGACACTAAACCCTAAACTGCTCAACCAGACCTATCCCAATCGTGAGCTTACAGGAGTGGGTGTCGCCTTTAAACTTGCCCACGCTTTGACCAATTATCTTGTTTCTCAAGAAGAGATCTCGCCGAAAAAAATTGATCTTAAAATCTTTCTCGACCTTGTGGCACTGGGTACCATTGCCGATATGGGCGTGTTATTAGATGAAAACCGCATTTTGGTTCGCTATGGCCTCAACCAGCTCCAAAAAACTAAACGTCTTGGCCTCATTAAGCTCTTTCAAGTTTGTGGGTTAGAAAGAAACGACCTAAATGCGGTCGCCATTGCCTCCAAAATTGCTCCTCGAATGAATAGTTTGGGGAGGGTTGCGGATCCAACCAAAGGAGTAGAGCTCCTTTTAGTTCGCGATGACAAAAAAGCAGAAGAGTTAGCCAATGAGCTTGATCTATTTAACATAGAGCGGCAAAAAATTGAGCAGATCGTGTCAGGAGATGTTGAGCGCCTTTTAACAGAAAACCCTCAACTCTTAGAAAACAAAGCGATCGTTTTAAGCTCTGAAAATTGGCATCCTGGCGTCATCCCCATCATCTCCGCACGCATTGCCAAGCAATACAACCGACCAACCGTGATCATCGCAATTGATAATGGAGTGGGAAAAGGGTCCATTCGCACCATCCGAGAGTTTCCTCTTCTTCCTGCTTTGAAAAAATGCGGCGATCTTTTTCTCAATTATGGTGGCCATGATTATGCTGCCGGACTCACGATTAAAAAAGAGAATATCGACCGTTTTATCAAGCGTTTTGTCCACGCAGCCAACTCGTCTCTGCGTGAGCAAGACATTCAGTATAAGCTCTATATTGATGCTGAAGCCAACTTTGATGAGTTAACCTATGACCTGCTGGCTTCATTAGAGCTCTTTGAGCCTTATGGCAACGAGAATTACCAACCCATTATGTACTGCGAGGCAAAGCAGGCATGGCCCCCTAAGGTGATTGGTGGCTCGCATCTTAAGCTCTATTTGGAGCAGGATGACCGCATGTTAGAAGGAATTGCTTTTGGGATGGCTGAGAAGCGCAATCTACTTAGAAGAAAAGGCTTGCGCCTCAAAATTGCCTACACTCCTCAGATCAATCGTTTCCACAATAAGAGTAGCATTCAGCTCCTCATCCGCGACTTCCAAATACTCGATTAGCAGCCGAGGCGGGGAGGACTTTTTGAGCCTTTTTGTTTCAGTTAAATGATCTCTGCTTTCACCTTCTAGCATTTTTTGCCGATTACGCAGTCAATCGGCAGCAACAAAAAAAAACGCCCATAACAAAGTTATGGACGCTATGAAGTGCGAGCATCAAACCTACAAACTACTTAACCGGCCTGCTGCTCAGCACCCTTCTTTTCCAAATACTCTCGCTTATAGCGGTTCAGCTCGTCTGTATGAATGACCCAAGCAGCACCTTTGCGCGTCCCTTTGATCATCCCAGTACGCGTTGCATAATAAATCTTCTGAGCCGGAACTCCTAGTATCTTTGCAACCTGATTCACCGAGTAATACCCCTTTTCATTATCGAAAAGCAACTCTCCATCATACACAGACTTGGTGCGTGAGTACTTGTTTCTGCGGTACTCCTCTAAGTCCTTCAACTCGATTTCCCATCGAGTCTTCTTCGTTGCTTTTAACTTCTTTTGTTTGATCGCAACATAAATAGCCTGCCGAGTCACTTGATTGATCTTAGCAGCCTCTGTAATCGAAACGACCTTTCTCTCCTCTGTGCCTTCAGAAGAACACGCCTCCGGACTTACCGGAGCTTGCATCTCTTTAAAGCTTTCCATTTTTTTAACCCCCTAAGGTTTCATAGTTTTCACAATAACTTGTGCTGAGGCGCGTCATGGTCTCTATCTTAGTCGTTTCAACATGCTGATGCTCGTTAACACCCCGACGTAATTCCTTCAAATTGACGTAAGTCAATCTCTTTGAAGTATTTATTATCTCTTAAAAGAGATTTTGTGATCAAGGATTTTTTTGCCTTTCTGTAAATTTCTTATCTGGAAATTCACTCTGGTCTTAGTAAAAAAACTCTCTACAAATTCTCTTTTCGTGTAATATTTTGATTAAGAATTGAATTCTAATCAATCATTTTCTGCTTTTTTTGTTTATTCTTTATAGTTTCTTAATATAATTATCAACTTTCCGTAAAGCTAGTAATACTTTAGGTTCTATCGATGCAGTCTTTTTTTGAACTTTTTCCTTTATAAAATCTTAATTATAAGTAAAATATCTGCTGGCAATAAATCTACCCAATCGGAATGATGAAAATCTGATGAGGTCTATAATGTTCCTACGAAACACTGCGCTGCTCTTTTTGCTTCTGACACAAAGCCTGTTTGGGAGTAAGCTCCCCCAAATCTCTGATAGCGATGTTGTCAATACGCTCAACCAAATCATGGAAGCGCACGCCTCCTACAAGACTCTTTCTCCTGTTCTTGTTCAGAGGGTTCTGGAACAATATCTTGAGGAATTGGACCCCACTAAAACGTATCTATTAGAGAAAGAAGTAGATCCATGGACCTCTCCTTCTGAAGAAACACTCCAAACAGTCTTAAATGGCGTCCAAGAGGGTAATTTTGAGACATTTCATCGGATTCATGAACAGATGATTGCGGCTATTGAGCGCAGAGAGAGGCTGGAAGGACTCCTCACAGAGGACTCTCTTCCGGAAGAGGTCTCTGTAAACGAGTTTAAAGATCTCAATTGGGCCAAAAACGAGGACGAACTGCGTGTGCGCCTGGCCCGAATTAAAGCCCTACAAGTTCAAACCGCCAAAAAGCTCGATGATGCCGCCGCGCGAGACAAGGCTCTACAGCGTATCGCGAAAAGGCGGGCCTCGCGTGAGGAGGACGTGGTCTCCAAAACGCCTGATGAACGCGCGCAACTCGTACGCGCGAATATTTTGAAAGCCTTTGCCTCGTCTCTTGATACGCACACCTCCTATTTCACCCCTGCGGAAGCCTCACAGTTTATGATTCAGGTGCAACAACGCCTCTTTGGAATCGGAGCACAGCTGCGTGATGACTTAAACGGTTTTACCATTGTCAAAATTATCGAGGGAGGGCCTGCCAGTCGTGCGCAAGGCTTAAAAGTGAATGACCGGATCATTGCCATCAACCACGAGCCTGTCGTTGGGTTAGAAATCACAGAAGCTGTCGAGCTCATCCGAGGTGAAGAGGGAACAACTGTTCTACTCACCGTCCTGCGCGATGATGATGAAAAGGCAGAAATTGAGATCATTCGGGGTGAGGTCGTCATCAAAGAGGCGCGTATCGAATCGTCTGTTATTCCCTATGGCGATGGTGTGATTGCGCATATTTCCCTACATGCTTTCTACCAAGATCCGCTCCACTCGTCAGCCGCTGACCTCTATGAGGAGATCTCAAAAATCCGCGCGGAGCATACAATCAAAGGCATTATCCTCGATCTTCGCTTTAACTCGGGCGGGGTGCTCCCCCAAGCGGTCGCTGTAACAGGACTTTTCATTACTAAAGGTATTGTGGTCTCGATTAAAGATAATCATGGTGCTGTCGAGCATCTGCGCGATATCGATGGTAGAACGGCCTATGATGGTCCTCTTGTGATTCTCACGAGTAAAATGACCGCCTCTGCCTCTGAGATTGTGGCGCAGACCCTCCAAGATTATGGACGTGCTATTGTCGTGGGAGATGAGCACACCTATGGAAAAGGGACTTTCCAGACCTTCACATTAGACTCTGTCAGCAACGGAAGAGTTAATCCCAAGGGTGAATTTAAAGTGACGCGCGGACGTTACTACACCGTCTCAGGGAAAAGCCCTCAGCTCGTGGGTGTGAAACCGGATATTGTTGTGCCGGGCTTTTACTCTACAATGGATATCGGAGAAATGCATGCCAAATATCCTTTAGAAAACGATTCAATTCCTGAGAATTTCCATGATGATCTCTCAGATATTCCTGTAGTGCAAAGAGATCAAATCAGCTGGCTCTACCGCTTTAACTTGCAACCAAAACTCAAGACCTACAATCGCTACCTTCCTCTTCTGGTAAAAAACTCTGAGAAGCGGATCCAAGAGAGCAAGCTTTTTCAAAACTTTTTGACGACTCTTGAAAATGACGATGAGATTTCCAACGAAAAAGTGGAGCTTTTCACTCAAAGTGATCCTCAACTTCATGAGGCCATCCACATCGTTCAGGATTTGGTAGTCTTGTTGAAATAGTTAGCTTTGACTATACTTCCCTGCTTTCTACCTACTCTGGATGTGTGATGAACCAACCTGTTCGTGTCCGTATCGCCCCCTCTCCAACCGGAGACCCTCATGTCGGCACCGCTTATATGGCTCTTTTTAACCTGATTTTTGCCCGACGTTACGGGGGCCAATTCATTCTCCGCATTGAAGACACCGACCAAACACGCAGCCGACCTGAGTATGAAACAAACATCTACGAAGCCCTTAAATGGTGTGGCATTCAGTGGGATGAAGGGCCAGATGTAGGAGGGCCGCACGGCCCCTACAGGCAGTCTGAGCGAAGCGAACTCTATCGGAAGCATGCTCAGCAACTACTGGATGCCGGTAAGGCCTACAAGTGCTTTGCGACGCCTGAAGAACTTGCTGAAATGCGTGAGCTGGGCTCCAAAGGGTATGACCGCCGCTACCGTAACTTAAGTGCTGAAGAGGTGAAGGAGCGCGAAGAGGCAGGCCAATCGTATGTTGTCCGCCTAAAAGTTCCCTTAACAGGTGAGTGCGTCTTCGAAGATGGGGTAAAAGGGAGGATTACGTTTCCCTGGGCCGATATCGATGATCAGATTTTACTTAAATCTGATGGTTTTCCTACTTACCATCTTGCCAATGTCGTTGATGATCATCTCATGGGAATCACACATGTCATCCGTGGCGATGAGTGGATTAGTTCGACGCCCAAGCATGTGCTCCTCTATGACGTTTTTGGATGGAAGCCTCCTCAATTTGTGCACATGCCTCTTTTGCTGGGAACAGATGGCAAAAAACTCTCCAAGCGACGCAATCCCACCTCAATCTTTTACTACCGGGATTCCGGCTACCTTCCAGAAGCCTTTGTCAATTTTTTGACCCTTATGGGCTATAGCATGCCTGCCGACCAGGAGATCTATTCTGTGGAAGAAGTGATTCGCTCATTTGATCCCAAGCGGATAGGTCTTTCGGGCGCCATTTTTGATATCGGCAAGCTTGACTGGCTCAACCAACAGTATGTGATCAATCATATCCCCCAAGAAAAGCTATGGGAACGGATTAAAGAGTGGAGTTTCTCCGATGCCTTTATGGCAAAGTTAATGCCGATGGCCCATACACGCATTAAAACCTTCGGCGAGTTTATGGAGCTCTGCCATTTCTTTTTTATTAATCACATTCCGTACACACAAGAGCTGCTCACTCCCAAAAACATCACCCCTGAGCAAGCCGCTTCGCTGCTTCAAACGCTCATCTGGTCGATGGAAGAGCAAGAAGATTGGGGCGCCTCTGGCTTTGAAAAAGCTTCGCGCGAAGTAGCAGAGGTGTTTGGAGTGAACCACAAAAAAGTCGTTATGGCCTTGCTTTTTGGCACCCTAACCGGCAGCCGTCAGGGCCCCCCCCTCTTCGCATCGGTAGACATTCTGGGCAAAGACCGGACGCGCGCACGCCTGCTCACGGCTATCGCCTTCCTTGGGGGACTCTCTAACAAGAAAACGACCCAACTCAAGACTCTGTGGGAAAAGCGCGCGTGCAGCTCTCTAATGGAGTAGCTTCTCTCTCAGCTACAATGTAATCAGGTTGATAGGGGAGTGTGCAGCGACAGCAACCGCCTAAAATGACCCCTAGAACAACGAATAAGCAGATCCCTTTCATACATTCTATTCTATTATTATTTAAAAAATTGTTTCAATATTAAGATTAAATTAATAATTTAACTAATTGAAAACAAACAATAAAAATGATACAATTTATTTATAATTATTATTTGTGAGGGATGATGGCTTCAGGAGCACGAGGCGCAGGGGATGCGCATCACGACAAGCTTACAGCTGAGGGGTTCGAGGAGAAAGAGCACAAGACAACAACCTTTGCAGGGACGCGCTATACCCAAACCACCTATAAAAAAAATGAAAACCAAGGAAAATTTGCACGAGCCGGACGTGTCGCCCTGTCTATAGCGGCCGCCGTTCCTCCGTTAACTGTCGCCTACGCATCGAAAGGTTTCCGAGAAGACATTGCAGAAGCCGGTTTTAAAGGTTCGACGACGCGCACAGCGCTTTATGACCCCGTCGATCCCTTGGACGAAGAGCGTCCTCTAGCCGGTGTACCAGCCAATGAGAAAGAAGCCAAACTGCACGCTCAATATATAGCAAATAGAATGGAAATTGCGGATGGACTTGGGGATGATTATGACAGTTACGAAGAGTATGTCGCTGAACTCGGTTATGACCCGGCCAGTCTTTTGATTCAACGGCTTGGCTATGACCCTAAAAACAAAGCGAGCATTCGTGACTACCTAAAACGTCCTGAGATCAGAAGAAATCTACTCGAATCCAATGGGAATTACATGCTCCCAGAACACCGGAATGCCGGTCGGGGAATCTCCAGTTTTCTTTTTGTGCCCAACGGAGACTTTTCAAAAGCGACCTCGATAAAAATCCATGAGGCTGAATCAGGGCAACCGCTTAAAGGAGCAGAGTTTACGCGTGCGATGTACTCGTATAGCTCGCAATACGAGGATCTAATGAAAGGAATCAAGGAAAAAGCCGACAAGTGGATGGAAAAGGTGACTGATCTCACTCCAGCACAAAAAGAAAAAGTGAAAGAAACTCTGATCAAATCATTGAAAAATGGCATTGTTGTACTCGATTTTAAGGGACACCACACACGTCTTTATCCCCACGACCTCGACCCGAACAAGTACAGCGAGTTAACCGGCTTTTTCGGCAGTATGAAAGGAACACGAATCAGCTGGAGTAAAGGAACCACTAAAGATGTAGATGAATTCCACAAAGCGACACCTAAAAAAGAGCTTCCAACTCACAAACCTTTTGAACAGGCACCTCCTCCTCCGCAAGCAGACGCAGCTGACGCTGATTAAGCACTCCAATGGGGCGAATCCCCCCCATTGAATTAGTCCGAAAATAGAGCCCCTCTTTGGGCAGCTCCTCCAGTGTCATCTCGACCTCTTCAACAGCATACCCCTCCAAACGGGCAGCCTCAATCATTTTGCTGATTGTCACGCCAAAATAGAGAGGAAGTCTTCTGCTGGGCGTGAAAAGAGTTTTTCCCACAATCCAGCACAGGTTTCCGAAGGCAGCCTCTAAAACAATCCCCCCTTCCGTTCGTGTCAAACAGTCATCCATCCCCTGCTGTCTTGCCTCTTCCATCACATAGAGACGGTTGAGGTGCGCTAAACTCTTATAACCGGCGTGGCAAAGAGAAAAAGGGTGGGGGAAAAGGCCGACCTTAAGAGGAGTAAAAGGAGGAGGATCATAGGGGTGGAGCGTCATCAGCACGCGCCCTGCTCGCTCCGGAAGATGAAGCTCTGGTGCATCCCCTCCTGTTACTATCACCTTTAACCTCCAAATGCCCTCATGCGCCTGATTCAGGCGAATAAGCTCTTCGATCGAATCAAAGCTCAATGGAGGCATGTGCAATCCAAATGAGCGGCACTGTGTCTCTAAACGCTCTAGATGCATCTCTAAAAAACGGGGTGTTCCATTACGCACCTGGATGGTGGCATACGCCCCATCGCCAAATAGAAGTCCACGGTCGGTCACGGGAACGCGCGCCTCTTCTTGCGGCATAAAGGCGCCTTCAAAATAGACAAAGTTCATCAGCCTCCAAAACCTTAAACAATGACTCCCCTTTATGGAGAGTCTCTTCATACTCTTTCACCGGATCAGAGTCGATCACAATCGCGCCACCCAGTTGAATCTGGACATGATCGGGATGGACTACAAGCGTGCGAATAGCGATGTTAAAATCAAAATCCCCATTGGCAGCGAAATAGCCGATCGAGCCTGTATAAACCCCTCTGGGTCGCTTTTCCAGGGCCGAAATGGCCTCCATTGCGCGCAGCTTTGGACACCCCGTAATCGAGCCTCCGGGAAAGAGCTGTCTGGCGAGAGGAACCGGGCTTAAATGACTCTCACCTGTGATAATGGAAAGCAGATGAAAAACATTCGTGTAGGCCTCACATCTCCAGATCTCATGCGTTTGCACAGAACCTAGCTCCGCTACTTTTCCAATATCGTTGCGCATTAAATCAGTGATCATCAGAAGCTCCGCCCGTTCTTTTTCCGAGGCGAGTAGCGCACGCTGTCTTTCTAAATCCTCTTTGGGACTTTTTCCACGTGGCATGGTTCCTTTAATCGGACGTGTTTCTAAAAGCGCGCCCTTTCGACACAAAAACCGTTCAGGAGAAGAAGAGACAAGTGAAAAAGAACCGCACTGCACAAAAGCCGAAAAAGGGGAGGGATTAAGGGCAACAATCTTTTCAAAGTGGACAAAAGGGTCACTCGCACCCTCTAAGTGAAACTCTTGGGAGAGATTCACTTGATAGATCTCCCCTTCTAAGATCCACTCCTTGATCCGGGCCACCTTATCGAGATAGCTCTGCAAGGAGTCGGAACGGTAGGCTAACTTGAGAGAGCCAGATGAAAAAGTGGTCTCTCGATCTAAATCGACCTCCTTTTCGGCATACAAAGTCGCCACGTGCGTTACGTGATCAAAATGGATGACAACGGAGGGTCGGTAGAAAACAGCATCGGGAGTTTGCGCCGCATAGACAGGGATCGGAATTTCCGGATCGGCAAACCCTCCCATCTCGTAGCCAAGATATCCAATCCACTTAGGAAGCGGAAGCTCTCCGTCAAAGGGACCAAGCTCTTTTTCAAGCTCCTCCCACACACCCTCCTTGGCTGAAAGGGTCACTTTTTCTTCAGGAAAAAGAGTGAGGTAGGAGGATTGAGCCGAATCGAGAGCTCCCCCTGAATAGAGAAGCGCCGTCCCTTCACAATCGGCAAAACGGCGGGCTAAAGCGAGCGGCTCACCGTGGCTAAAGGTCCATGTTGTGATAGACTGCATCGACATCCTCTAGATCCTCTAGCCAATCGATCAGAGCTGTATTGGCTTCAATCACCTCTTCATCACATTCAACTAATACTTTCGGAATCATGGTAATATCTGCCTCTGTGGAAACAAATCCCTTGGCATCGAGCTGCTCTTTTACCGCATAGAGCTCCGCAGGATCGGTTGTGATCATAAAGCCCACATCAGCCACTTCAAAGTCTTCAGCACCCGCATCCAAGGCTGCATTAAAGAGCGTCTCCTCCTTAAAGTCTCCCCTCTCTACCTGAATCAATCCCTTCCGGTCGAAGTTAAAGGCAACAGCGCCCGGCTGCGCGATGGTTCCCCCTCTTTTGTTGGTAGCAATGCGCATGTCAGAGGCGGTCCTATTTTTATTATCGGTCATCGCCTCGACGATCAACCCCACTCCCCCATGGCCGTAAAGCTCATAGGTAAGCGATTCGTAATCAGTCTGATCAGAATTAGAGGCTTTTTTGATATTACGGTCGATATTATCGTTGGGCATGTTAGCCGCTTTTGCTTTTTGAATGGCGAGCCGCAGGCGCGGATTATTCTTCTGGTCAGGCCCTCCCACTTTCACAGCGCTGATGATCTCTTTGGCAATGCGCGAGAAAATCTTTCCCTTTTGCTTATCAGCCTTATCTTTTTTATGCTTAATATTTGCCCACTTACTGTGTCCTGCCATAGCGTGCTAACTCCTAAAAAAATGCTTTTTATTCTTTTTTTCCCACGTAATCGCCCGCTCATAATGCTCAAAAAGACGCTCGCGCTCTTTAAAGGCGGGGCCATGAATGCGAAAATAACCATTTTCATCAACATATCCCGGCACCACAGCGTGCAACATCTCATGATAGAGAATAAAGGCGACAAAATAGTCGGGGAAAAAAGGGTCATCAAGAATCCGATGCATCTTGACCAGTTTCAGATTGTCTTGGTAAAGACCAAAAGTCACGCGCCTCCGGCTATTGCGTCCCCAATTTCCATACCAAGTGAACAAAAGGTCTAACTTGCCCTCAAAATAGCGTTGATTGATCTGCTGATAAAGAGGATTTAAGTCATAAAATCTGCCCACCTGAACAAGTCGATGCGGATTTAACCGATTAGAGACATCGAACCGAGAAAGATTTTCCTGAATAAAACCGCGTAAAACTAGATTGTGTGCACTTTTATTGCGCCGTGTTCCGCGCACATAGTGTGCAACCGCGCCGATTACCTCGTCGGGAGCATCGAGAAACATCTTATGCACAGACAGCCGCGCTCTTCCCCGCTTTTTTTCTAGAACGCTGAGCATTGTCGAGCGATTTTCATTGATCACGAGCTCCACATCGATCTTCAAGTGCCCGCGCAGCTTAGCTGTTAAACTGCACTCCTTTGTCACAAAATCCGTTCCATAATGATCTTGCCAATGTACTCGCCGTTCTCTTTCATAAAGTGCTTCTGCAGGCCGATCTCTCGGAAACCAAATCGCTCATAAAGAGAAATGGCTCGATTCCCCTCATACACCTCAAGATAAAGCACTTCGATGCCAAAATAGTCTTTGGCCAAATGCATTAGGTTGTTCATCAATAGAGTGCCGACACCTTTTCCACGCACCTCTTTTGAGACAATAATAGAGACCAAGCATTGGTGTGCCAGCTTGCGATAAGGCATGAGACAGAGCGTCGCAATTCCACACGGCTTTCCCTCATGCACTGCTGTCAAACTGCTCTTGTATTTGGAAAAGCCAATCCAGTGTTTCACTGAATCGTCTACCTCTGGTGGATCTGCCATAGGAAAACCGCGTAAAATACCCGGCTCTTCCAACCACTCTTTCAAGTTGACAGCGTCATCAGAACTGGTATAGCGGATCTCAATTTCAGAGGTAATTTCACTCTTTTCGTTTTGCATGTTGTTACCCAAACTCTTTTAAGTAGGCGATGATGAAGTCATCTAGCAGCTCTCCATCCATCATCGCCTGAATATTTCCTGATTCATAACTTGTGCGCGTATCTTTGACCAAAGTATACGGCTGAAACACATAATTTCGAATTTGTGAACCCCATGCAATCTCTTTTTTCTCTCCCCCCATTGCCTTAAGGCTCTCTTCGCGCTCCATCACCTCTCTTTCGTATAACTTAGAACACAAAAGCTTCATGCACGTCTCCCGATTTTGCACCTGGCTCCGCTCACTTTGACAGGTCACGACAATCCCTGTTGGAATGTGCGTAATGCGGACGGCAGAATCAGTTACATTCACATGCTGTCCTCCAGCACCCGATGCACGAAAGGTATCGACTCGGATATCACTCGGCGCGACCGCAATTTGAATATCATCGGTTATTTCCGGTGTTACATCGACCGAAGCAAAGCTTGTATGTCGCCGATTTCCACTATCAAAAGGAGAGATCCGCACTAAGCGATGTACTCCTTTTTCTGCTTTTGCATACCCATAGGCAAAGGGACCTGAAAATTTGTATGTGATACTCTTTATGCCCGCCACATCGCCTTCAACTGAGTCGACTAGCTCCACTTTCCACTTTCTCTTTTCGGCCCACCGTTGATACATTCTAGAGAGCATCAAAGCCCAGTCGCATGCCTCCGTGCCTCCTGCACCTGAATTAATGCTCACAAAGCAACACTTGTTATCCATCTCGCCCGAAAGCATCCGGCGCACTTCCAGAGCTTCTAGCTCTTTTTCAATCGCGGTTAGCTCCTCAATCAGCTCTTCAACCAATCCCTCCTCTTCCATTTCAGAAGCCTCAGGAAGAAGACTTTCGACACTCTCAAAGCGCTCTTTTAAGTCTTGATAGGGAACAGTCCACCCTTTCAACTCATTGGCTTCTGCAATCACCTCTTGAGCCTTGGCATTGTCATTCCAAAACTCAGGGTCTTCCATCTCTTTTTCTAGAAGATCGACACGTGCCTGCTTGGTAGGGAGGTCAAAGATACCTCCACATGTGAAGGATGCGCTCTTTGGCTTTTTGTAATCTTTCTTGAATATCTTCGCGCATAGCAGTCTTTTACCTCTGTAAAATAGGGGACCCAGTTTAGGTCTTTTCTCTCAAAAAGTCAACGCATCCCCCTTTCTTTACATTTTCTTTAAAAAGTTGTTGACTTGCATTTCAGCCAAGCGCAGCATGGACCTGGGTTCGGATAAAGGATATGAACCTACATCAAAAACACCACAACAAGGAGGTGGTTATGTTTATCCAACCAATTGCATTATCCCAAAGTGAAATGCAACAGATCACAGAGTATGAACAGCAGCTAATTAGAGAAGATCGAGCTGATCTGTCTGATTCGCTCCTCGCGGCCGCTAACCAATGCCAGAAGCTGATTGCCAGTAATGGTCTCTTGGCAGCCGAGATCCAGAAGCAAGCGGAGCAGCTCGAGGCTGCCGATCTAAGAATCCAAACCCTTAAAGAACAAAATCAAGCAAGTAGCACTTTCCTACAAACAAGGGGAGACGGCTTCTTTAAGTTTGTTCGCAACGTTGGACCTCTCGTAGCTGGTGGTGCAGTTCTTGCTTCAGGCTTCGGAGCTCCCTTTGTAGCAGCTGCGGCAACAACATGCCTAGGCGTAGGACAAGCGGGCAGTGATGCCATTACTGAAGCGACTCATGAAGAAGAGTCCTGCTCAGAAGAAACAGAACCTTCTGACAAAGAAAGACTCAGGTTTAATCAAGAGTCCTATTTTCTTGATGTGCAGGACCTCACTCAGGAGAAGGCTGAAATGGCAGGTCTGCTCGCGCGTTTGCTTTTAAGCATCAATCAAAATGATCTTCAAGAGCAAGCTTTAAATAGGAAGCAGAAGCAAAATAATGAAGACCTAACAGCAAAAGCTCACGAGGAAAATGAACTCCTTAAGAAGCTCAACGCAAAAGGCATCATTCCTATTTTAGCATCTGCAGCAGGAAAGCTGCCGAGTTACGTAGGTGCGCACTACATCTACGATAAAGCAGGAGCAGTCAGTACACTGTTTTCAGGAAACAAGGCTGAAAAAAAGCCTGATCCTGAAAGTGGCCTACTGAAAGAAAATCGCTCTTAAAAGATATAAGCGATTTGGGTTTCCAAGTAGAGACACAAATCGCTTATTTTGTTACAGTCAACTTCCTTATGGCTATGATTCTCCCGCTTCTTTCCGGAACCTCCCAGCTGACTCTCACCACGCTTACCTCCAGCATGCCCACACTTGTCGCCGGAACTGTTCAGGAATTTTTCCAGAATTTTTTTCTCCACCCCGGAGCGCACTCAACCGCGGTTATGATTGTTTGTGGGGCGACCGTTGCCGCTTGTGTAGGCCTTGCTTTTCTGGTGCAAAAAGCCTACGAAAAGCTATGTCCAGAACGGAGAGAATCCGCCTCTAACGTGTAATTCCACTCCCAACCCGCACGTTCTTTGACAAAAGAGATTGCCCCCGATGGGTTTTGGCTGGCAATCCAACGCTCCCCATCCGGAACGATGATCGTCTGATTCCCGTTGAAAGTCACATTCTCTGCATAAAATTCAGAGTGCCCTTCTAATATGAGCGTCAAGCTCTGGGTACGCTTAATCTGATTTTTCCAGTAACAGTTAGAGGGACTACGCTGAATCCCCGCATTTTTAACCGCGACATTTTTTAACACGCACTTGCCAGTCCGCTGGCTATACCGGAGAATGCCCTGAGAGTCGTGTCCCATGATGTTGTGTGCACGGACCAGCAAACTTCCAGCTAAATCCAGATTCTCAAAATAAACATCGGCAATTTCAAGCTGAAGCTCAGAATCCTTCTCCATTTTCCCCCTACAGATTTTCTGCTGGATCAAGCTGAACAACGGACCTAAAGCGGGGTGATAGAGAAAGAGATGGGAAGGTCCTTCTTTCATATAAATTTCTGGATTACAAAAGGGAGAGAGCGTGAAGCCGCATAGATCTTTGAGTAAAGAGTAACTGCTATAGAGGAGATCATAAAAGGCGCCTTCAGGCGTCTCAGTCAGCGCACTTCCCTCTTCAAAGCTTTTTTTTGTCGTCGAAATGGTTCGCTGACGGGCGTTATAGGTGACAAAAGCGGAGAGGGGCGCACCCTTGGGCACTTTGAGGGCATCGCTAATATTTTGCATCATGCTCTCAAGCCTTCCGGCAAACACTTCTTTGCCCCCCCAGTTGGGCACACGCTGCTTCATGTTCACCATCAAACCAGGAAGGGGCGTTTTCTTGATGACAGGCTGCAGTTGATGGATATCGGCATACAAAATGTTGGTGTTAGCCGGATAGTCGGACTTGATTTCGAGATGCTTAAAATCTGTATACTCCACATTGGTTAAAAACGCCTCTCCGGCTCTTTCTCGCAATACCAAAACCCCTTCAGCCGCATGCGGAAGCCTCTCACAAGAAGCAAATCCAAAAGCCTTTCCCTCTTGCTTACCCACACCAATCAAAGCTAAAAGACCTGAGTCAATTCCCCCAATGGGATTGTTAATCTGTCGAACCAAAAGGCGCTGTTTCTCCTGCTCTTTAAACCAGACAAAAACACCCTGCTCTTCAGCAGTTCTCCATAACGCTCCGTGCCCACCGGGTTGGAGCAAAGGCTCTAGTGGAGCGCGCATCACCCACTGCCCCTCTTTGCTAATGACAGGGACTGAGAGTTGTGAAAAGAGAAAGAAGCTCTCTTTGGAACGACCAAACCAGTGATTCTTTTCACAAAGCGCGCGCACACGCTTGGCATTCCGCTTTTCAAGCGAGGTCATCATGGCAATCGGTACGGTCACCTGCTTCCGGAAAAGCCGGAAATAGAGAAACTCGCGCGCCTGCACATCGCGCACCAATCCCTCAAGAAGGGTTCTGCCTAGGAAGGGAAGACACGCAGCTGGAAGCGGATCTCCTCGCTTTGAAAGCAAATTCAAACGGGAACCAAGCCCGCCAATCGGATAGATCTCGCCCATCTCCGGCAGGGCGCGAATCCCGGCAATCACCTCAGGGGAGCTGTGTGTAACCTTCACCCCTGGCGCCCGCCGATCCTCCACCTCGCCCCTTTTCCCCTGTTTTTTAACGAGCAGCTCTAAAACCTTAAGGTGGTACCCGGCAATTCCCCCAATACTCTCATAAAAATGGTCGATGGCAACAAGCTGCTTGAGTAAAGCGCGTAGCTTCTCTTTGGAAAAAACCTCATGAGAGCAAGAAAAAAGCCTTTTTTCTTGCCCAATTGCATAAATAGAAAAAAGAGCTGTTTTCGTAGAAAGATCGTGATTATCGATCGGAAAGTTTCTGAACACTACCTTTGAGAGCTTCTTTTGTTGATACAGATGGGAAAGCAGAAGCTCTTGCTTTTCACCCAAATCCTTTGTTGTTTTCAAGGAGGCTACCAAAGGAGAGAGAATTTCGATCTCTTGGTGTATATTCATGTCACGAAAAGATAATCTGCAAACATTTAACAATCAAATATTTAAAAAATCTCTACTGAGATGGTTTTCGAAATTGTTTTGACGAGAAACCCGGGCAGAGGATAAAAGAATTGGAGCGAAGAGTAAACTTTTTTCCACTTTAAGGAGTAAAACATGGCAACGAAGAAAAAGAATAGTGCGTTTATGCAGCCTGTTGAGATCACTGATGATTTGAAAGCTGTTGTTGGTCCAGGTCCACTGCCACGCACTGAAATCATTAAAAAACTATGGGCTTATATCAAAAAGCATAACTGTCAAGATGCCCAAAATAAGCGCAACATCATCCCTGATGAAAAACTAGCTAAAGTCTTTGGTTCAAAGAGTCCGATCGATATGTTTCAGATGACAAAAAAAGTTTCTAAACATATTAAGTAGACCATTTGTCTCTAACTTTGTACTATATAAAGCAGCTGATCTCTTATGATCAGCTGTTTTATTATGTCATTAGTCGTTGATTTTCTCAGTCTTGCTTCGGTTATAGGAATATGGCCTCGGTTCATTGAACCCAAAATGGTTTCCACAACCTCAATTGCATGGAAACTTGCTCCTGAACATGCGCATCTCGATCAATTAACGCTTGTACACTTAAGCGATTTGCATTTTCACAAAAAAGTTTCCCAAAAATTTCTTGATAAAATTGTGCGTAGAGTCGCCCGGGCACGCCCCGATCTGATCCTTTTCACAGGAGATTTTATCTGCTATTCCCATTTGGAGGAGGCTGAGCGTCTCAAACACTTCCTGAAGCGATTGGAGGCACCACTTGGCTGCTTCTGTAGCTTCGGGAACCATGATTATAGTCGTTATGTAAGCTGTAATCGAGAGGGCATTTATGACCTAATTCCCCCTCCTAATCCCCTGCGCGGTGTTTTGCGGGGTCTCTACACCATTTTTTCCTCGCCGCCCACAGGGTATGGTGTTTCAGATGCTGTTTTGACCATTGAAATGCACCAAGAGCTGTGCTCTCTGTTAAGTGAGACCCCTTTTCAACTCCTAGAAAATGCCACGCACACCCTACCCATTGGACTTAACATCACCGGATTGGGCGATATGGCCCTGGGGAGATGCCGCCCTGAAACAGCTTTTTCCGGCTACAGCCGAGCGTATCCGGGTCTCATTCTTTCACACAACCCCGACACATTTCCTGAACTCCTCAATTATCCTGGCGATTGGATTTTTTCCGGACATACGCACGGGGAGCAGATCCACTTTCCCTGGCCCAAATGGTTAAATCGAATTTCACAAAAGCTAGCTCGTTTAGAGAACCAAGGATTTACGCGCGGTTTATTTGAGCTTGGGAATAAAAAAATGTATGTGAATCGCGGGCTTGGATGCCACAAACCTTTCCGCTTTTGCTCTCCGCCAGAAATTGTCATTATGAGAACAGAAAAATGAAAATAAGCCTTGTTTTACTTGCCGGAGGAGTAGGCACACGAATGGGCTCCTCCCAACCAAAACAATACCTCTTACTAGAGGGAAAGCCCATTGCCTGTCACAGCTTAGAGGTGTTTCTCAGCCACCCGGCCGTTGCGCAAGTCATTGTCGTCTGCGCTCCTCAGTACCGCTCGTATTTCGCACCCTACACCGTGCAATTTGCCGAGCCGGGGGCAAGACGGCAAGATTCTCTTTTCAATGGACTTCAGCTCGTTGAGACCTCATGGGTGTGCATCCACGATGCCGCACGCCCCTTCATCACAACCGAGATGATTGATCATCTGCTCAATGAGGGAGAAAAAACAGGTGCGGCAACCGTTGCGGTTCCCGTAAAATGTACGATTAAAGAGAGCGATTCCAAAGGATTTGTCACCCAGACGCTCGACCGGAGCCGGTTGTGGGAGATCCAAACGCCACAACTTCTCAAAAAAGAGTTACTGAAGGAAGGATTTGCCCATGCTTGTGCACACGCAGTAACGGTTACCGACGATGTCTCTTTAGCTGAGCTGATCGGAAAACCCGTCAAGCTTGTTCAGGGTTCTGCGCACAATATTAAAATTACAACCCCGGAAGATCTCTCTTTATGCCAAAATATCAGCTCACACTCTCCTACGATGGCACGGATTACGTAGGGTGGCAAATCCAAAGCGCAGGGAAGTCAATCCAAGGACTTCTAGAAGAGGCGCTCTCTATCCTTCTAAAGGATCCATTGCGCGTGATCGGCGCCGGTCGTACAGACGCCGGGACACATGCGCGTGGTCAAGTTGCCCACTTTGAGACCAACCAAGAGCTCGATTGCGCTCTTGTTCAACGCGCCCTCAACGGTATGCTTCCCTATGATATCCGCGTTCTGCGGCTTGCACTCGCCGCGGACTCTTTCCACGCGCAGTATTCGGCGACGGGGAAGGAGTATCACTATCACCTTTGGCTCGAGCCTATTGTGGCTCCCTTTGTCCGGCGTTACCGCCATCATATCCCCTATTCTATAGATCTTGAACGCCTGAAGTCCGCTGCACAAGTCTTCCTTGGAACACACGACTTTGCCACGTTTGCCAATCTTGGCAGTAGCGTGAAGACAACCGTACGGACACTGAGTCGAATCGACCTTGTTCAGCAGGAGGGCGGAGTCCGCCTGGAATTTGAAGGAAACGGTTTTCTGTATAAAATGGTGCGTAATCTTGTGGGGACTTTAGTAGAAGTGGGAGCGGGCAAAAGAGAAGTCTCTGAAATACAGAAGCTATTAGATGCTCAAGATCGACGTGCTGCAGGGGTGGCGGCGCCAGCTCGTGGCCTCTTTCTGGTTAAAGTCAACTACGATCAGTGAGAAATGTAGGCTAGACAACCCATTTCCAATAAGCAGAGACTATTGAAAAACTGTTCTGCGTAAGGCAACATTGGTCAGTAAAACAGGTTTAAGAGACGACAAAATTTCTTTTATATTTTTCATCTTTGACTAATATTGCCAGATATTGCCAGATATTTTAATCTCCCATTTGCGTTTCATCAAAATGCAAAATGGTAGCACCCGCGCTGGAGATGGCATGACCTGTTTAATCACAAACTCTGTGCACCCCTTTATTGAAGAAAATAAAACGATGATGGTGAGCGCCTATTGCGTAGCCGCTCTAGCTATAGCTGGGATTGGGTTAGGAATTTTAGCCCAGGCAAACGTCATTCCCCTCCTGCACGCTCATTGGATTCCCTTTATTGCCGCCTCTGTCACTGTCTTTACCCTGGATTTAGCTGTCTTAATCGGAGCTGTAATACACAGCAGAAGAGGCTCTGCCTCGACTCAAGCGCCTAATCATTCAGCTCCTTTGGTAGATGCATTTACAACAATTACGCTTCCCCCCGATCATCCGTGCGTACAGATGTAGGAGCTCAAGACAGAGCCGAAAAATCCGAGATGTGCTTAAACGGTCTCTTCATTTCATGAGAGAGTGCTTCGATTTCAGAAGGGGTGAACATCTCGGTCACCAAAACAGCCTCAGCTTCGGTGCCTAAAAGTGCCTTTAGGCCTCGCGGAGAATCCTCAAAGCCAATAATGCGGTCACCTTTCTGGCCTAATTGAGCAATCGCTTTTTCATAACACTCGGAAGCCGGCTTGGGCTGCTGATAATCTTCGCGCGTGATCCAAAGAGGAATCGTGTCTAATAGGGAATGTTGAGAACGGATCAACGCAATTTGCTCAGCTGCAGAGTGGGTGACCACACACCGCTTGATGTGCGCCCGATCAAGCTCTTTAAGCAGCTTCTCCACACCGGGCATCAACTCCGTGCCTTGATTGCGCAGAAGGTTCGCATAAGCCTGTTTTTTCTCTTGATACAGAATATCCCAGCACGGCTCATACCGTTGAAGATCGGGCAGTTCTTGGTAAATCCCCTTTTTGAGTCCATCGGCAGAATACATGGCGTGGCGGATATAGGTAGGCATGTCCCACTTGAGAGAAAATCCCCGATCGGCGCACATTTTTTTATAAGCCAAATAGTGGAGCTTCTCAGTGTTCACAAGAATTCCGTCGAAATCAAAGAGAAAAAGTTGATAATCGTGTATCCAATGCATGGGCAGTATTATAAACTTCTGTTGCTATTTGTTCTACTTCTGGTTTCCGGCTGCTCCTCTGAGAGGGCCAACAAGAAGCGTCCGACTGTGAGAGGCGATTATCTCATCCGCAAACGCAATGAATATTTTTTTACCCCTCCTCCCCCGCTTCCACGGACAAGGGAGATGTACCCTTGGGAAGACACCTACGTGGGTGGTTTTCCTCGCATAACCAAAGAATTTTTTCGGTGTAAAGGAAACCCTCTTCACCCTGTTGTCATCCAGGAGAGAACCGGTAAAGAGACGCTCTATTATCGCGATTGTCGAGGAGGGAGGCGGCATGGGCTCCCACTCAAAAATAACGAAGAATTCATCTACCCCTGCTTAATCAACCTGCTCAACTACATCCAAGAGCAAACCAAAAAACGGGTTGTCATCACGACAGGACACCGATGCCCCATTCACAATAGTTACTGTGATTACAGCTCCTACAATTGGGGATCCAAGCACATGCTTGGAGCTGAAGTAGATTTTTATGTTGCTGGAATGGAACAAAAACCAGAAGCGATTATCCAACTGGTGATGGACTACTACAAAGGAGACGCCGATTACGAAATATTCACGCGCTATGAGAGTGAAAAGCTCAATGTATCTACACATCCTTGGTACAATAAAGAGATCTTTATCAAGCTCTACCAAGCCCATGAAGGGCGTGATCACGACAATCAGCACCCCTATCCCTACATCAGCATTCAAGTTCGATATGACAAAGAGACGAGTAGCCGCGTCACCTTCACTCAAGAGCAAGCACAAAACTATTTGCGTCATTAGTGTTGGCCTGCTAAATCTACACTAAATCTTTTTTTGATTGAATGTGTCGAATATCTACGAAACTACCACTCCCTACTAAGAACCAAAACTTGAAAAGCATAAATATTGATATGCAAACCTAATTTATAATTTAACATAGTGAGGACCTATGAAAATATTTTTTACCCTTTTACTTTTATTTCCCTTGTTTTCATGCATTGAGGGAAATCAACCTGAGACACGCCCAAGCCAACCTGTCCAACAGCCTCAAGCCCACCCCCCTCAAGCTCCAGAAGACATATCGGGTGATTTCACAAAAGTTACGGAAGATGGCATTACGGTCCGATTCTACGGAACGTTTGATGCTTCCAAGGAACCAGAAGCTCAGTGGTTGACTGAAAATTACCTTAAGGCCTCTAACAAACAAAAAAGAGCTCAATACAGAGCTGAATTGAATGAGCTAGGGATTCAGGTTGAAGAAATGGGCTCCGCTCAAACTCCACCCGCTACTCAACAACCTCAAACATATGAGCAGCAACAACGCGCTCAGCGTGAGGCAAGACGTGAGCAAATCCGCCGGCAACGCCAACAGCAGCGTCAGCAACAATTTGGAAAATAATCAACGGTTAAAAGACCCGACTGCCTAGGCAGTCGGG
>CAYGJC010000002.1:0-50384 GCA_964350245.1 uncultured bacterium
CCCGGTGAGATGCCTCAAGAAACAGCTCTTAGAGAACTCAAAGAGGAGACAGGATTGACGGTGAAGCAGCTTCTTCCTAAAGAGCCTCTGAAAGAGTTTTACATCTTCAGGCAAGGAGAAAAATTGGTAGAGAAAACCGTGACCTATTACTTAGCTGAAGTGGAGGGCGAAATTATCTTACAGGATGAAGAGTTAGAAGCGTCTCGTTGGCTCTCATTTGAGCAAGCAGCAAAGCAGGCAACGTTTCCCGAGTCTAAAAAACTGGCTGAAAAAGCGCGTTATTTAGTCGTGAATGTATGAAGTAACTCACGGTTACCGGGAAAGTGCTCATCATAATCAGCCTCTGCCAACTGAATCACCTCTTCTGCCTCTTTTCTGTTGTAGATCTCAATGATCTCCATCCGTCTGCTCTCTTTTTCCACAAGATCTTCCGGAGATTCTTTGTAGGTCAAAAAGTAGTGCTTAAGTCGATCGATGAGGTTAGCTGGGCAGTCGGTGATGTCGTGTACGTTTTCATAAACCAAGTCCCCGGATAAAACGGCAATGATTTTGTCGTCGGCTTCATTCCCATCGATTGCCCGTATACCTCCGATCGGCTTGGCCGTGACCACGATATCTCCCCGTAAAATAGGCTTTTCGGTCAAGATACAGATATCAAGAGGATCGTGATCACCGTGGATACCTTCACGCCCTGTCTTCTTACTGCAGTAGGCGCCTACACGTTTACCGGCATATGTTTGCGGAATCAGTCCATACATGGTGGGGCAGTGATTAGAATATTTTTGAGGCCGGTCGGCTTTTAAAAGGCCGCTGCTTTTATCTAATTCAAATTTGACAGTGTCAGTGGGAACAATCTCCACATAGCAATGAATTTCTTTAGGGGAATCTTTTCCAATATCCACGCCGTGCCAGGGGTGGGCGCGTGTCAAGAGGTTCATTAAATTCCAGATTGGTTCGTCTTTCATAGTAAATCCTTTTTTAGTGCGGTTAGTTTACTGAACCTTCTTTCAAGAGTCAAGTATCATTGACTTTAAGGGACAAATGTGTCAAAATATCCCTTTTATAGTGAGGTAACTTATGGGTAAATTGACGCTACGTGAGATCAAAGTTGAGGGGTATGAACGCATTGTAGAAGCCGTGGACAAAGAGGCCGGCTTGCATGCGATTATTGCCCTACATAATACCACGATGGGACCGGCTCTTGGCGGTGTGCGTGTCTACCCTTATGCCTCGTTTAATGACGCTCTCAATGATGTGCTTCGCCTCTCTGAGGGCATGACCTACAAATCGGCAGTTTCCGAAACCGGAACAGGGGGGGCGAAAAGTGTGATCATTGCTGATTCGCGGCAACCTAAATCCGATGCCCTTCTTCTCGCTTTTGCCGAGGCTGTGGACACCTTTAAGGGGCAGTACATATGTGCGGAGGACGTAGGGATGCTTCCTGCGGATCTGAAGGTAGTTCGCCAGCGTACGCCCTATGTTGTAGGTCTTCCTCATCCTAGATCTAGTGGCGATCCGGGGCCGTTTACGGCGTATGGAGGCTTTTTGGGGATTCGGGCAGTTGCTAAAAAGTTATGGGGCGTATCAACTTTAAAGGGGCGTACCGTAGCAGTCCAAGGACTTGGTTCTGTCGGGATGCGAGTGGCTGAGCAACTCTTTTGGGATGGTGCTCAATTGATTGTCACGGATGTAAATCCTGAGGTGGTACAACTCGCTGTTCAGAAGTATGGCGCGCGCGCTGTAGAGCCTGATGAGATCTACTCAGTTGATTGTGATATTTTTGCTCCTTGCGCTTTGGGAGGTATTCTCAATCCGGAAACGATTCCACAGCTCCGCTGTCAAGGGATAGCCGGCCTGGCCAACAACCAACTGCTTACGGAGGCTGATGGAACTGCCTTGACAGAGAGAGGCATTCTCTACGCCCCAGACTTTGTGATTAACTCAGGTGGTCTGCTCAATGTCTGTGTGGAGCTGTACAAAGAGGGATATAGCCCCTATCTTGCCCGTCTTCATGTAGAACGGATTTATGACCTTCTCCTAACGATTTTCACTCTTGCAGAAGAGAAGCAACTCTCCACTAGTCGTGTGGCCAATGAGCTTGCTGAAGATAATCTACAAAAGGGCATTGGAAAACGGGTAGATGAGGTGATTTTTCACCACTAAGACCACTAAAATTGTTCTAAGACACGCTCGTGTAAAAAACCATTAGTGGCGACAATGCCCTCATTTTTTGTGAGCGTTTTACCGCAAGAAAAGTCGAGCGCTTTTCCGTGAATATCTGTGACTTTTCCGCCGGATTCTTGCACAACTAACATGCCAGCAGCATGGTCCCAGATTTTTTCAACATGCTCTTTTTTTGTCGGAATGCGCAAATAGATGGCGGTGTCTCCGTTTGCTACATGCGCGTATTTCACCTGGCTATCGAGTCGGAAAGGGCGGGGGTGTGCGTTTAATTTTTTAGCAATCTCGAAGGCCAGTGAGTGGGAATGCGTGCGTGAGGTGACATGCGGCTCACAGTAGATCATGTCTTCAGGGGCGTTGACCGGGCTGACGTGGATTGAAAGAGAGTGGCCGGTCTCGTAGGAGATGCGCTCACATCCTTGTCCTTTTACAGCCACAAATAGAGCTCCTCTCTCTCCTTTCTTAACTGGAAAACGGGGACACCCTAGAACGCCCAGTACAACTTCTCCCTCCTCAATCAGGGCGAGCGCCACGCAATACTGCTCTTGGCGAATAAAACCACGTGTCCCATCGATTGGGTCAAGCACCCAATAGCGTCCCTTAGCTTCCCCTCCCTCCCCAATCGCCTCCAGAATTTCCTGTTCGCTTACTTTGGGGTAAAGAGAGGTGATCTGTTCAATCACTTTCTTTTTAATCGTCTGGTTTTGGGGCGAGTTGAGTAGAAGAGAGTCTTCTTCGCCAACAAGTGCATCCTGCGGGAAGGCATCTTGTAGGTGCATGTTTACAAGTGCTTGAACGCTAAAGTCTGTGATGGTAACAGGGGAGAGATCTTCTTTGTTAACTACGTCCAAAGCGGCGAGCTTTCCTTGCATGCTGCGGGCTAAATCAGAGGCTAACCTGACCGCTTTGATTGCACTCTCCTTTTCTTTTTGGTACGCTTTGCTCATACTTTACGCATGCACGCTTCAAAAAATCTTGTCAACAAACCCGATTCAAGTATGTTAATGTTCTTCAGATGAAAACCCTAATAGCCTATATCTACTACTGCCTGATCCGTTTTCTTCTCTCGTTGCGCTACCGTATAAAAGTGAAGGGATTGGAAGCGATCACTAAGGAAAAACTTCCCTATTCCACAGGAATTCTGTTTTTAGCCAACCATCCGGCTGAAATCGATCCTTGTATCCTTTTACGGGTGCTTTGGCCTAAATTTCGTGCGCGTCCGGTCGCCATTGATTACTTATTTCGCCAGTTGGTTGTGGGTTACCTTCTTGAATTGATTGGAGCCCTTCCCATTCCCAATTTTGACAACTCTTCCAACAGTTTTAAAAGAAGGCAGATCGATAAAACCTATGAACGTATTTTCCATCTGCTTGATCAGCAAGAGAATTTATTGATCTATCCGGCAGGGGGGCTTAAAAATGATGCTGAAGAAGTGATTGGAGGGGCTTCTGGGATTCACAACATTGTGCAAAAAAAACCGGAAATTAATGTGGTTTTGGTCCGCACAACCGGGCTTTGGGGAAGCAGTTTTTCTCGCGCTTTAACAGGTAAGACACCTGAGCTTGGGAAGGCGTTTTTTCATGGCTTTAAAGTTCTGCTAAAAAATGGTTTTTTCTTTACACCCCGCCGAGAAGTGGAGGTGGAGTGTTCCCTGGCACCTGCTGACTTCCCCAGGCAGGCCGGGCGTCTCGAGTTGAATCGCTATCTTGAAAAGTGGTACAACTCTCCAGCTCCAGAGCCTCTCAACCTGGTTTCCTATAGCTTTTGGAAAAAAGATCTACCCAAACCCTTTGTGCGCCCTGAGCAAGAAGAACTCTCAATTGCGGATGTGCCAGACGAGATCAGGACCAAGATTTTAAGTGAGCTCTCCTCTCTGGCAAAGATGCCCATTGATGAGATTGCACCCGGTCTGCATCTGGCAACCGATTTGGGTCTCGACTCGCTCGATGTTTCACAGCTTGTTGTGATGTTGAAAGAAGAGTTTGGTGTTCTAGGTGTTCAATCAACAGATCTGACAACAGTCGGCGCCGTTTTGGTCTATGCAGCTCGCCTGAAAAAAGGGGGAGCGGAGGGTGAGGAGGAAGAAGAAAATGGGGAACTGTGGTCGATTGAAAAAGAGAGGCCACTTGCCTTTTACCCCGAGGGAGAGACCATCCCAGAGGTCTTTTTACAAACATGTGACCGGTTGAGCCATCTTGTTGCCTGCGTCGATAGAATTTCTGGAGAGGTGACCTATAAGAAGTTAAAAATCGGTGTGATTTTGCTGGCGCAGGCAATCAGCAAGCTTCCCGGAGAGCGTATCGGCATCATGATGCCCGCCTCAGTTGCGGTTAATGCAGTGATTTTAGCGACTATGCTAGCGGGCAAGGTGCCTGTTATGGTGAACTGGACATTAGGAGAAAGAAATTTACGCTCGATTGTCGAGCAAGCGGAGATACAGACGACTCTGAGCTCATGGAGTTTTCTCGATCGTCTGGAAAACGTAGATCTCAACGGTCTTGATGATCAGATCGTGTTGCTTGAGGATATGCGTCGTGATTTTACTTTTTTTGACAAATTTAAGGCCTTTTTATGGGCGCGTAAGCAACCCCATACCCTTTTGCGCGCCTTTGGTACGCATCACTTAAGTAAAGAGCAGACTGCTGTGATCCTCTTTACCAGTGGAACAGAAAGTATTCCTAAAGGGGTTCCTTTAAGTCATCACAACATCATGTGTAATCAAAGGGATGCTTACCAATGTGTCGAGGTTGAGCGAGCTGATGTCTTTTTAGGATGCTTGCCTCCCTTCCACTCATTCGGTTTTTCTGTCACAGGGCTTTTTCCCCTGCTAGCAGGTCTACCTGTGGCCTATTCTCCCAATCCCACAGATGGAAGGCGGATTGCCCTTGCTCTCAACCGTTGGCGTGTGACCCTTCTGTGCATGGCTCCTACTTTTCTTAAAAATCTATTGCGTGTGGCCACTGCTGAGCAGATTCGCTTTTTACGGCTCGTTGTATCAGGCGCTGAAAAGGCCCCCTCTGAGGTCTTTGAAAAAATTGAGGAACTCAACCCTAAAGCCAATGTGGTAGAAGGATATGGGATTACCGAGTGTGGCCCTATCTTAACGATCACCCCTGTTTCCGAACCTTCAAGAGGTGTAGGAAAAGCACTACCCAGTGTTGAGTTACTGATTGTGCACCCAGAAACACACGAGCCTTTGCCAGTCGGTGAGGAGGGTCTGATTTTGGCGCGTGGAGGCAATATATTTAAAGGTTATCTTGATCCTACACTTCCAACACCCTTTATGACAGTAGAGGGAAAGCAGTGGTATGTCACAGGAGATCTGGGATATCTCGATAAAGATGGCTATCTCACTCTTTCAGGAAGGCTCAAACGTTTTGTCAAAATTGGCGGAGAGATGGTGAGCTTGGCTTCTGTAGAGGAGGCTTTGCTGCAAGCTGCCTCAGAAAAAGGTTGGACCTTAGATGCTGAGCTCCCTTCGCTGGCTATTTGCGCTTTGGAATATGAGGGAAAAAAAAGTGAGATGCACCTCTTTACCATTTTTGAAACGACGGTTGAAGAGGTCAATCAAGTGCTGCGCAAAAGTGGGATGAGTAATTTGATTAAAATGCGATCGGTGCAGAAAGTGCCTTTTATCCCTGTGCTGGGCTCCGGAAAAGTGGATTATAGAAAACTCTCAGGGCAAATTTCGGAAAGAGCCTAATCTTTTTAGACCCCATTTATCGAGTAGGTCGCGCATTTTCATCTTGTATCCATGTAAAGTTTGGCGAAAAGGGGAGACAGGTTTGGGAATATAGGGGAATTCCGGGGGCTCAAAAAGGTAAGTAGAAATCAGACCCACATCTTCATAATTCTCCTCCATTTTCGAAACTTTCACCGTTTCAGGAATCTGCATCTGCTGATAGGCTGCATCAGTTAAGAGCAAGTAGCGATGAATAGGGGCGTGATTTTTGAGCAGGCGGTGCAGAATGATGATATCCACTCCCGAAAGCTCTTCGAAGGAGCCAATTTTTTCGATCGTCGCACGACCATAGTGGCCGATCACCTTGATCGAGAGCTGGTCGATATTTTTACACGCCCCACACCGACATGCTGTCGATAACTTTAACGTTTGTAGCGCTTTTTCAAAATGGGCGAAAAAAGCAAAAAGCTTTTGGCTCAGCCATAATGGATCGCTGATCTTTTTATCCAGGTAGAGAAAAATGGCATCGCCCTCAAGCTTGGATATCTTGAGGGGGAACTGGATCGCTTTAACAAGAGATTCAATTAACAAGGTGATCGAAAGCTTTCCATGCTGAATTTCCATCTGATTGGTCAACATGTAGCGCGTGTAGCCGCTGATATCGGCAATGAAAAAAAAAGTTTCCATATTCTGTATGTGTAACCGAATGCAAAATATGACTCAATCTTGTAACGTTGAGACATAAGGAGAAGAGTATATGCTTGAATTTCCCAAATTGCCTGTCTATCTACATAATACCGAGACGCGTAAAAAAGAAGTCTTTCGCCCCCGCAGTGATAATCATGTGCGCATGTATACTTGTGGACCTACCGTCTATCACTACGCCCATATCGGAAATTTTCGCACATATGTATTTGAAGACCTTTTAAGACGTACCCTAAAGTTTTTTGGTTACCAAGTGACTCAGGTGATGAATATCACCGATGTAGATGATAAAACCATTCGAGGCACCATTGAAACCAATCAGTCCCTTGCTGACTTTACCCGTCCGTTTAAAAATGCCTTTTTTGTCGATCTGCAAGATTTAGGGATTGAGCGGGCTGAAAATTATCCCGCGGCTACCGATTACATCAGCTACATGATCGACTTCATTCAGAAGCTACTCGATAAAGGCATCGCCTACAAGAGTCGTGATAAGAGCATTTACTACGCGATTGATAAATGCCCTAACTACGGACGTCTTTCACACTTAAAATTAGATGAGTTAAAAGTCGGCGCGGGTGATGAGCGTGTGGCTTCAGATGAATATGACAAAGAGAATGTTAGCGATTTTGTCTTATGGAAAGCTTATGATCCTGAGAGAGATGGAAAAATCTTTTGGAAGAGTCCCTTTGGTCCGGGACGGCCCGGTTGGCATCTGGAGTGTTCTGCGATGGCTATGCATCTACTTGGAGAGACGCTCGATATTCATGTGGGAGCTGTCGATAATATTTTTCCCCACCACGAAAATGAAATTGCACAGTCTGAGGCTTTTTCGGGTAAAAAGTTTGTGGCCCACTGGCTCCATTCTGAGCATTTAATTGTCGATAATAAGAAGATGTCCAAGAGCTTGGGTAATTTCTATACTCTGCGTGACTTGTTAGGAAAGGGATATACCGGAATGGAGGTGCGTTACATGCTGATGCACATTCACTACCGTACGCAACTCAACTTCACTTTTGAGGGGATGGAAGGGGCTAAAAAATCTCTCCACCGCTTAAATGACTTTATTCAACGGATGCATGAGCGAGCCGATTCTAAGCAAGAGCCGACCAAAGTGTGTCGAGAGGCTCTTCAGGAGGCGATTCGTGTGTTTAGTGAATCGATGGCTGATGATCTCAATATTTCGGTTGCTCTTGCTGCTATTTTTGATTTGATGCACACCATCAACACTCTCTACGACTCAGGCACGCTGACTGGTGGTGATGCGTATGCGGTCTTTTTTGTGATGCAGGAGTTTAATCGTGTCTTGGGTGTCTTGAATTTTGACTTGGATGAAGAGGCACCGGCTGAACTGCAGGATCTGTTGCAAAAAAGACAGGAGGCACGCAAAACCAAGCAGTGGGCGCTTGCTGATGAGCTGCGCGATGCCATCACCGCAAGTGGGTATCTGATTGAGGATACCGATCACGGGCCACGGTTGAAGAAAAAATGACCAAAGACGAACGCTTTTTACTTGAGCTCTACCGTAAGCTTCAGGAGAGTGGAGGGGATTATTTTGATCCTCAAAAAATTGCAGATTCTCTTGGTTATAATGAAAGGCTGACCAAGAATATTCTCAACGGCTTGATGAGAGCCAACTTGGTGAAGCGCCGCTCTGAGGGTGAAGTGAGCCTCACGGAAAGAGGTTTAGAGGTAGCCAGGCTGTATCAATAGAAGATAACAGAGAAAAGGGCTTTTCCATCCTCATAACTGATTGGTTTTCATAATGGGGAAGTAGAGCACGTCCCGTATAGAGGTGGCGTTTGTAAAGAGCATTGCCAAACGATCTAGCCCAATCCCAACGCCTGCCGCAGGTGGCATTCCTTGACAGATGGCTTCGATAAACTCCTCGTCCAAAGGGTGCGCCTCTTCATCACCCGCCTCTTTTTTCGCTGCCTGAGCCTCTAAAAGCTCTCTTTGGATCTCAGGGTCATTTAGTTCGGAATAGGCGTTGCAAAGCTCTTTGCCCAAAAAGAAGCTTTCAAAACGCTCTACGAGTCCCTCTTGACGCAGTTTAGGGTCGCGATGCGGTTTACAAAGCGGGGTTGTCTCAATCGGATGGTCAACAATGTGGTGCGGCTGAATCAACTTAGCATCCACAAACTCATCAAAGAGCATGGCAATCAAAGCGCCTCTAGGTGCATTGGCAATGAGCTTGGTATCAATTTCGGTCTCTTTTTCGAGCACGCGGTGGATCTCTTCATTTGATAACGCATCCACATTAAGGCCAGCATATTCAGCAATACTCTCCTTCATCGTCATTCGCTTCCAAGGAGCGCTTACGTCTACCTCAACAATTTCTTCATTTAACGCGTAGGCAATTTTTGTCGTTCCAAAGAGCTCAAGCGCAATCTTCTCAATTAAATTCTCCACAAAGGCCATCATGTCGTTGTAATCCCAGTAAGCCGCATAGGCCTCAAGCATCGTAAACTCAGGATTGTGGGTCCGGTCGATCCCTTCATTTCGAAAGACCCTACCAATCTCATAGATCCGCTCAATGCCTCCGACAAGAATTTTTTTCAGAGGGATCTCAAGTGAAATGCGCAGAAAGACATCTTGATCCGTTGCATGAATGTGCGACTCAAATGGGCGCGCCTCAGCCCCCCCATAGATGTTTTGTAAAACAGGTGTCTCGACCTCCAAAAAGTCCTGGGTATTTAAATAGTCCCGCACAATCCGCATCATTTTGCTGCGGGTGAGAAAGACTTTGCGCACCTCTTCGTGAGTGATAAGGTCAAGCCACCTTTTGCGATAGCGCATCTCTTTATCAATCAGTCCACTGTGTTTTTCTGGGAGGGGGAGTAGGGTTTTGCAAAGGAGGGTCATTTTTTTGACAAAAATGGTGATCTCTCCTTTTCCGGTACGGAAAAGGTGCCCTTCGACGCCGATCAGGTCGCCGAGATCAATTTTTTTCTCGATGAATTTAAGCGGCTTGATCTCTTCATCTTCCAAACCTTCCACAACGGTATGATCACGGTTGAACATGAGCTGTATTTTGTGTGTGGCTTCTTGAATATGGGCGAAGGCGTTTTTGCCCATAGCACGGAAAAGAATGAGTCTGCCGGCAACCGTGACCTGTTCTGTTTCACCACGTGCGGCCATCTCACTATCGCCGATGGGCGCCTCCCCCTGTTCTTTTAGAATTTGAGCGGCTGTGTGGGTAGGGGAAAAATGGTGGGGATAAGGCTCGACACCCGCCTCTCGAATCTCATTGAGTTTTTTGGTCCGATTTTGAAACTCTTCATGCTGGTGATAGTGTGGTTTTTCAGTCATGGGTTGTATACTCTTTTCCGCTCCGGTTTTGATCAAACCAAACATATGGGTAGAAGCAAAGAATGGCATTGATGATACCCACTCCTAAGACGACTATCCAAAAAATCTTTGTATGGATCGTGGCTGTTTTAAACGCTTTTATTGGGCTCATCTCCTCAATATATCCTGGAAACGAGTTAAAAGAAAGTGGAGAGAGGGTCGACATCAATGTGCATTTTAATTTCGCGTGGTAAATCCGTTAACTCTTGAATCACAGTTGTGATGGGATAAACTGACTCTCCTCTGATGAGGCACTGAAAGCGATAGTGATCTTTGATTTTTGCGTGGCCAGAGGGAACTACGGGATGGATTAAAAAATCTTTGCCCAGGCCCCTAATCAAAACAGCACGCACGTGCAAAGCGGTCTTTTGTACCTGAGCGGCATCGATTCCACTAAATGTAAGTTTCACCAGGTGGGCAAAAGGAGGGAACGTAAAGGCTTTTCGGGTCTCGATCTCAGTTTGGAAAAACGTCTCATAATCTTGGGCTGCAGCCTGGCGGATCGTTTCGTTTTCAGGCATTTGGGTTTGGATTACCACCTCTCCGGGCAGATCACCTCGGCCTGAGCGTCCAGCCACCTGAGTGATAAGCTGGAACACTGTTTCAGAGGCGCGAAAATCGGGGATATGGAGACTCGCATCGGCATTCAGAACAGCAACAAGGGTTACAGCTGGGAAGTGCAGTCCTTTTGTGACCATCTGTGTCCCGATCAGAATGTCGGCTTTCCCCGTACTAAAGGCCCGGAAAAGACGCTCATGGCTCCCCTTGTGACGCGTCGTGTCTCCGTCGACTCTAAGCGTGCGTGCCTCCGGAAATAGGGCGTGTAGAGCCCGTTCGACCTGTTCGGTGCCTACACCGCGATATTTTAGGGTCTCGGCTGATTGGCAAGCCGTGCAGGTCTTAGGAGGAGGAATGAGTCGGTGATCGCACATGTGGCACGCAAGCAGTTGCTCACCTCGATGGAAGGTGAGGGCAAGCTCACAATGGGGACACTTAAAAATGTGTCCACACTCCTGACAAAAAAGAGATGTGTGGTAGCCCCGCCTATTTAAAAACAGGATAGTCTGCTCACCGAGATCGAGTCGTTTTTTGATCCCTTCGATCACCTGTTCTGAAAAAAGAGTGTAGCCACCCGCCTTTTCAAACTCGAAGCGCATGTCGACAATGTGAACAGAAGGCATAGAGGCCTGCTGAGCGCGCGTGTCCAGCTTTGAAAGGGTGTACTTCTCTTTTTGCGTATTATAGTAGCTCTCTAGACTAGGTGTGGCCGTTCCCAGCACAACAGCCGCATCGGAGAGTTTACCTCGAACCACAGCGACATCGCGCGCATGGTAGCATGGCTGTTTGTCGCTCTCCTTGTAGGCGTGGTCGTGCTCCTCATCAACAATGATCAGGCCTAGGTTTTTGACCGGACTAAAAAGAGCGGAGCGCGCCCCTATCACGATTTTAGCCTCGCCTCGATGAATGCGGTGCCACTCGTCATGTTTCTCTCCCTCGCTTAAGCGGTGGTGTAAGATGGCAATTTGGTTATCAAATCTGGAGCGGAACCGTTCAATTGTTTGCGCTGTTAAAGAAATTTCTGGAACGAGCATAATCGTCCCAAGTGAACAGCGGAGCGCTTTTTCAATGGCCTGAAGATAGACTTCCGTTTTCCCACTTCCGGTCACTCCAAAAAGCAGATGTGTTTCAAAGCATTTTTTCGAAAGTGTTTGAGAAATTTTTTCTAGTGCAGATGCCTGCGCCTCATTGAGTGTTTTGGCCTCGGTTTTGAAGTACTCTTGACCTAAAAGGGGAGAGCGGTCGATCTGGACGCGTGCAAGGTGGAGCCACCCTTTATTGACAAGGGTTTGAACGGGACTTCTGGAGACCTTAGCTTTCTCGATCAGTTCAGTGAGCAGAATCCCTTTGTCAGTTTGGAGCATCACATCTAGTACAGCCGCTTGCATTGGGTAGGTTTCGCGTAGTTCCAAACAGTGCATGCGCAGACGTTCTTTTGAAAGTCTGCGCGCGACAACGTATTGCTCCTTGTGAGCCAGATTGTGGCGAATACTGGCAGGCAGCATCCGTTTAATCACCTGTCTTAAGGGAGTGGCATAGTAGCGGCTCATCCAAAGCGCTAGTTCAAAAAGCTCTTCATTGATCAGCTCATCTTGTGAAAGAACGGAGTGGATAGGAAGCACTTTTGAAAAGGAACACTCGTCTTTGATGGTCACAATGTAGCCCTTGCGCAGGTGACCGCGAACCGGAACTTCTACGTGCATGCCTCGCTTGAGGTCTAAGTGGGCCGGAACGCCATAATCGAGCGCCCGATCAACAGCTACATCTAGCAGGACGGAGGCGTAATGGGAAAACTCTTTAGGGTGTTCCATAGTGTGCGCTTTAAGTCGATGTCATAATGACCCGCAAGAGGGAGAAGTGTGGGGCCATCGAGTTTGTGAAGTTGGTGCAAGTCTACCTGAGGAAATCTTTTCTGCAAAAGAGATAGAGGTGCTAAAACAAGCTGTACACTTTGGTTGGTCAGAAGCGCATCGATTTTTCCGGAAAAAAGAGCGGCCGGTGCAATATGTTGTGTGAGCGCACGCGCGACGCTTTCCAAAAAAAGCGTCTGGTTTTCATCCACAAGAAGCAGGCGGATTGGAATAATAAGCGGTTGAGAGGAATAAAAGTGTGTAAAATGGGGTAGATTTTCTGAAGGCAGAGGCATGGGCGTGAGCTTCCATCTAACCTCAGGTTTGTGCTCGGGCTTTTTTGTCTCTACAGGTTGTCTTTTTGGAGGTGGAGAAACCGGTTTGGGCGGAGGAAGCTCTTTTTCTTTTAATGAAAGACGCACCGGCTCTGACCATTCCTCCTGAAGAAAGTCGAGTGTGGCACGAATCAGAGAGGAGAACTCTTTGCGAGGCTCATGCATGGCTTAAGGTTTCTAACTGCTTTTGAATGGAAGGAAGGAGGTGGAGAAAGCCATTATCTTCAAATTTTTCCAGAAGAAAGGCTTCTGCTTCAGGAATCCCGGCAGGAAAGAGGGATTTAAACAACTTTGAAGCAATTGAGCTCCCAAAAATTTCCTCGATTTTCTCATGTCTTGAGACTAAAAAATAAACGACTTGTGGGTGCTCACGGTAGTTCGAAAAAAGCTTAAAAAGTAGAGCGCCCATTTTTTTAATCTCTTTTTTCATGTCCTGAAAGGGCTTTTTGTACTCTTTTGATTCCTGAGCGATTAGTTTAGCGCATAACTCTCCTGCAGCAAAGGCTCGCTCTAAAGAGGAGCGAATGGTTTGAAAGGCGGGCTTGTCATCAAAGTGCGTACAATGCAAGTTCGAAAAATGGAGAAGTTTACGAAGTGTTCCACTAGGTGGATTCCATGGATGGACAGAATATCCCACCAGCTTGTCAAGCAGTAAGGCCGACGGCTTTTCTTTTAACAAGGACGAAGCTTCTAAGTATTCATGCAAAAAAAACTGATAGAGAAGCGGTTCGTTCTGGTGGTAAAAAGCGAATCGATTGTAAGGCGTTTCGTTGCGCGTCATAAGTCTGGTGCACACGCTAGCAGATTTTTTGATACCGATCAAGTAGCTTTCGATTCTTTTCTAAAAACAGCTCTTTCCAATAGTAGTGATCCAATAAGCCTATTGTGCACCTCCCTGTGATTAAGTAGGCGATATAGAGCGCCTCAATAGAAGCAAGACCTGCCGTCTCGTCTTGTTTTCGAGGGTAGGCCGTCTCAAAGGTGGAGGGAAGTCTTCGCCTGATCTGTGTAGTGGGTAGCGTGAGGGCTTGCTCCATTCGTTTGGCTAATTTCCACGTCCCATCCAAAAGTAGGAGCCCATGATCACGGTCGGCCTGACAGAGCACCTCAGTGGCATCGGTAGTGAGTAAAATATAATCTTTAACTTTAGGGGTGGCTTTGAGCGGATAAGGATAAAAATGGAACCCATTTTTTTTTTCTAAACCACGCAAAGAACACTTTTTCAACTTTTCTTTTCTATGGCGAATGACGATTGTTGGACATAAACTGTTCATATATAGTAAATTGATTTATTGGCAGAAAGAAATTCTACCAATATTTGTTGGTTTTTGTAAATTAGAGAGAAGTTTTTTTGAAACCCGGAGGACAAACAAATGAGAAAGTATCTTTTAGTCGCATGTCTGTTGGCGCTTGGAGTCTCTACAGTGTATGGAGCGGAGTCTGCCAATGGTAATGGAAAGGGGATTGCTCAAAAGCAAGCATCTCAAATTAAGTGGTTTAATCGCTATAGTGAAGCCGCTGCAGCAGCCAAGCAAGAGAAAAAGCCAATGCTTCTGTTTTTTACCGGCTCAGATTGGTGTGGCTGGTGCAAAAAAATGCACCAAGAAGTTTTTGCCTCTCCTGAGTTTGCAAAAGAGGTAGGCAATAATTTCGTTTTTGTAGAAATTGATTTCCCTATGAACAAGCCGCTGCCTTCTGATCAGCAGCAGGAGAATAACCAATTGAAGCAAAAATATGGTGTCACAGGCTATCCAACGATTATTATCTTGGATGACAGCGGCAACTTTGTTGCAGAGACGGGTTATCGTCCTGGTGGTGGAAAAGCCTATGCTGATTATCTGAAGCAGCTGCTCAAGTAACCTGAATGCCCCCTGCAAGGGGGGCTTTTCAATGGGAGGTACACATGTATCGCGTCCTTTTTGTGTTTCTGGCACTGACTTTTTTTTCAAATGCACACGCCTCATTGGAGTGGAGGGAGGACTTTTCAAAGGCAGTGGAAGAGAGTGTAGAAGATGGAAAGCCTCTTCTTCTTTTTTTTACAGGGTCTGATTGGTCCGGTTTAGCTATGAAGATGAAAAAAGAAGTGCTCGATTCTAAACCCTTTCAGGAAAAAGCAAGGACGCATTTTCACTGTTTACAGATCGATTTCCCCAAGCACAAGTCGTTAAGTAAAGAGCAGGAGTCTCAAAACAGTGCTCTCAAGCAACGTTTTGATGTAGATGAGCTTCCGTTACTTCTTGTACTTGATCCCAAGGAGCGGGAGGTCACAAGATTGGGATATTTTCCTGAGACAGGAGAGCAGCTGATCAGCGAGCTCTTACAGGTTGTCCGTCAAGACGCCCAACTTTGTGCTGGGCTTAAAAATCTACCCAAAGATGAGAGCGGACTCCAAAAGCTCTATCAGCTCGCCAACGCTCTTTCCAGAGAGGAGGCTCAACAGGCTGTTTTAGCTGCGGGTCTTGCGATAGGAGCCCCTTATTTTCAACTCGAGAAGTACCGCCTCCTTGTCGAAGAGGGAAGTGATGCACGTGCACTTCGAGAGCAGCTTCTTCAAACGCAGGACTCTCAGATTCATTTTGCTGTCGCGATGATTGATTTTCAGGAACGCGCTTCGACTCTGGAAGATCCGCTTGAGGTGATTAAACCTCTTGAGGCCTACTTAAAGCGTTTTGGCGATCAAGATACGGAGAATGTCTGGCGTATCGAAATGATGATTGCACAATTTTACCTAGATGCTGATGAATGGAAAAGTGCGTTAAAGCATGCCGAAACAGCTTATGAGTCAGCGCCCCAGACCATGAGAGGCGAGATTGAAAACTCATTGATGTACATCCGCGATCAGATCCGCTAGCTCTTGGCGGAGCTCATGAAATGAGGCCTTCAAGGCAGCAGGATGCGGACGGGCATTGATATGAAGAGGAGCAGGCAGTTCGTGCTGAGAGAGACGAAACACCTCCCGCATGAGGCGTTTAAATCGATTGCGGTGGTGCGCTTTTCCGTATTTCTTAGAGACAGTAAGGCCGAATTTTGTGTCCACGCTTCTTCGGACTTGCAAATGGAGAAATTTTCCTGACAGGACACGCCCCTGCCTACCGCATAATCGGAAGTCACGCGAGTGGAGGAGACGAAGAGTTTTAGGAAAGGTTAGCACGGAGTCAGTTGGTGACGGCCTACTTTACGGCGGCGATTGAGGATTTTACGCCCGTTTTTAGACTTCATTCGTTTACGGAAGCCCGTTTCGCTTTTCCGGCGTCTTTTACTAGGTTGGTACGTTCTTTTCATAGCCTTTCCTCGTTTTATGTGCACACAGCCTACCAAAAGGGAGAAAAATTGGCAATTGCAAAGAATAGCGAGATCCGTTAAAGTCTCCTTTTTTCTGAAAACAGTAGGAAAACGATGAAAGTAAAAGCATCTATTAGAGCCGACTCCACCAAGGGAGATAAGCTAGTGCGTCGGAAAGGGCGTCTTTATGTGATTAATAAAAAAGACCCGAACCGTAAGCAGCGTCAAAAAGGTCCGGCTCGCAAGAAATAATTTTAGAAAGGGAACATATGGCTAAAAAGTCTGCTATAGCAAAACAAGCAAAGCGCGCTCATCTCGTTAATTTAAATTTCGAGCGACGTTCTGAACTCCGCGAAAAAGCGAAAAATCTCCGTCTAAGCGAGTCTGAGCGGGAAGAGGCACGTATCGCTCTCAACAAGATGCGTCGCGACACCTCTCCTAGCCGTCTCAAGAATCGCTGTAAGTTGACGGGGCGTCCTCATGGGTATCTCCGTAAGTTCCAAATGTCGCGTATCTGTTTGCGCGAGTTGGCAGGCATGGGGATGATACCCGGCGTCATCAAAGCCAGCTGGTAGGTCACTTCTGGCCTTAAATCTTTGATCGTTCTTTTGGAACCTTTTTGCACCCTCGCTCGCTTGTCGTATCTCCTATACTGTCTGCGCTCGCGAGTGAGCAACTGGAACAAAAATCCCCAAAACCTAAATTAATTTTTGAATAAAAAGTCTTTGTGGCCGTAAGAGTCGGACGCTACTTAACACGAGAAGCTAATCGAGGACGCGAAGCTGTGTGAGAGTCCATCTCTTTGGTTAAGTCCGGAAGCTCCTTTAGGGGCTTCCACTCTTTCATTCCTTCACCCCAAACCAAAGACTTTTCCGAAACCTGCTCTTGCTTGCGCAGTTCAATCAGCACAGGAAATTCCAAAGGACCCACCTGCTGGTGAGAGGAGTCGAGGTAGTACCACATTTTAAGCCATGCGTCGCTCTGTTGAGGGGGAGGAGGAGCCACACGGCGTCTCTTTCTGATGACGACACGTTTGGGAAGAAAAGCAGCGAGAAGGACGCCCAGGATGCCTAAAAAAAGACCGATGAAAAACCAGGTTGTAGGATTCCGCCCTCGACGCTTAGCAAAGTAGCTCGCCAAACACCCGAAAAAAACCCAAAAAAGAAAAAGATTGAGCAGTTGCATTATTCCCATAACTGGAATATATTTTACCTGAAGCTTCCTATATTTACAATCACGAGGTTTGTATGGAGAATACGAAATTAGATACAAAAGAATTTGAGCTCCCCGAGACGGTCTTTAGCCGAGATATCGAAACCCGTGTGATTCAAGCAATTATTTTGCAGAGTTTGAGCAAGATCGAAGATGTGGGGTTAATTGGTGGCACTTTAATCGATACACTTTTGGGACGTGCCGATACAGACCGTGTGAAAGGAATTGCTGTCGAACAGGACAGCAAAAATCATCAAGTCAAGGTCAAAGTCGAGATCAACGTGAAGTATGGTATCTCCATTCCCGAGAAAGCGGAGGAGGTGCAAACAAAAATTGTTGAAGAGATTATCCATCTGACAGGACTGCATGTAGCGACTGTCCATGTAGTCATTAAGGGACTCATTCCAGAAGCAAAAGAGAAAAAAGAGACATCAGAAGAGACCTATCCTGCTTCTCTGATTGGAGAGGAATTAGAAGAAGAAGAAGTCAATGCGTGCTGAGCATCTTCTCATTACTGTGAGTGCTCTTCTTCTTAGCTTTTTCTTATATGGCATTGGGACTCTATTAATTGCTTTTGAACTGCTAGCTTGGGGTCTTGTTTCCTTTTTGTTTGGAACTCTCTTTCTCTTTCTCTTTTATTTGGTTTCTCGTAGACGCTACATGCTCATCCGGATGGGAAGTGTAGCAATCGATGAAAAAGTCATTCGGCAGTTTGCAGAAGATGCTTTACAAGGGCTTTTTCCTAATCAGAAGATTGCCTGTGAAGCGATTGTGCACACGAAGGGAAAGATTGAAATTTTGGCCGATATCCCGTATCTCTCAGAGCAGAGAAGGGAGCAAAAACTCGAAGAGATCGAGACGGCACTCTGCACAACTCTCTTAAAACACTGCGGCTGGAAGGGGACTTTTATCTTTAATGTTAGCTTTTCTTGATCGGTTTTTTCTCCTCAAAGAGCGCAAAACAACAATTAAGCGAGAGGTGCTTGCCGGGGCCACGACGTTTTTGACTCTGGCCTATGCACTTTTGGTGATTCCCTCTATTCTATCTGAAGCAGGACTTGACTTTGGTGCGACGCTGGTTGCAACCGCACTTGTTGGCGCTTATAGCACGTTTATGATGGGGGTGTTAGCGAATTATCCTTTCGTTTTGGCGCCTGGGATCGCGCTTTGTGTCTACTTCTCCTACTCTGTTGTGCTCGGCGCGGGACATACGTGGCAAACCGCTTTGGGGATTGTCTTTTTAACAGGTGTCATTCTTTTAATTTTAAATCTCTTGCGCATTCGGCAGCTGTTGATACAAGTGATTCCGCAGTCGCTTCGCTTAGCCACAACAGCTGGCATGGGTGTCTTTTTAGCGCTCATCGGACTCAAGAATGCAGGCATTATTGTAGCGCATCCAATGACCTTAATTGCGTTTGGTGACCCCAAATCGGTGGCGCATGTGATGACGGCTATAGGGCTTATCTCAATTGGGACGATGCTTACCTTCCGAATACCGGGCGCGCTTTTCTTAGGTATTTTGATTGTTTGGATCCTCAGTTTATTTTTTGGAGCAGCCCATTTTGAGGGGCTAGTTTCTCTTCCTTCCTCGTTGATGCCGACTCTCTTTCAGCTTGATGTGGTCGAAGCCTTTCAACCCAAGCATTTGGGTGTGCTGATCTCTTTTCTCTTTGTTGGATTATTTGACTCAACAGGCACTCTTGTGGGGTTAGCTGAAGAGGGAGGTTTTCTTGAAAAGGATGATCCTAAATCTAAAAAATGCCACTTTCCTAGAGTGACCCGGGCTCTGATGCCAGACACAACGGGAACGATTCTCTCTCCGCTTCTAGGAACCACATCGGTGGCAGTCTACCTGGAATCGGCCGCTGGTTTAAGTGTGGGAGGACGGACCGGTCTGACCGCCGTGACAGCCGCTTTTCTTTTCTTTTCAGCTCTTTTCTTTGCACCTTTCGCCGGCTCGATCCCTCTTTTTGCGACAGCGCCTGCTTTGATTATCATCGGAGGGATGATGCTGCGGTTGATTGCCCGCTTAGACTGGCAAGATCCTTCTGAGTGGATTCCGGCTTTTACAACACTCATTTTAATTCCGCTCACCTATAGCATTGCCAATGGTATTGCTGTAGGGTACATCATCTATTGCATGATTAAGTTGTTGTCCGGACGTTTCAGAGATGTGCACTGGTTTTCGTGGGTATTAGGGGTGCTGTTTGTCCTGAAATTTTTCTTTTTTCCAGGCAGTTAGTGTTTCTACATCTTTTTTGGTGATTCCCGGAACAGAGCTCCACTGTTCAGCCGTGGCTTCCATAATCCGCTTCAGACTTCCAAAGCGATGTAAAAGACGCTTTTTTTTCACAGGACCGATTCCGGTAATGGTATCCAGAGCGCTTCCCAAGCTTTTTTTTCCACGGCGGGCTCTTTGAAACGTAATGGCAAATCGGTGTGCTTCGTCGCGGATTTGTTGCAGCAAAAAAAGAATAGGGGAGTTGGGCTTGAATGTGTGGGGTTCCTTTGTTCCCGGAGAAAAAACGCGCTCGGCAGTCATGCCTCGGTCGTGCCGTCCCTCTTCTTTGACTACGGCAATCACATCGACTGTACTCACGTTGAGAGAAGAGAGTATATCAAGGGCAAGGTTGAGGTGTCCTTTACCCCCATCAATCACAAGCAGATCAGGTAGATTATCTTCCTCCTTGGCTCGCTTATAACGGCGAGTAAGCACTTCTTTGAGTGCACCGTAGTCATCAGAAGGATCAGCCGTTGTAATCTTGTATTTTCGGTAACTCTTGGGCTCTTTTTCGCCCCCAGAAAAGACAATCATGGCGCTTACAGGTTCACTGCCACTGATGTTTGAGCTATCGAAACACTCAATCCGCTCGGGGTAGTTGGTGAGATGAAGTGTCTCTTCCATGGCCAGAAGAGTCTGCTCTTTAATGTCACCAATCCGTCCAAATTTGGCTTCGGCATTCGCGCGCGCCATCTCAACAAGAGCGCGCTTGTTGCCCCGTTTGGGGACATGAAGCTGTACGTGGATTAATGTCTCGACCTCCGAGCTCACCTCTAGTGGAAGAAGAATGGCTTCTGGAAGCTCTTCTTGGTCGGCGTACTGCTGGATTAGGAAAGAGGCTAACAGATCCGTATCTTCTTGGGCGTTATGGCGAAAAACATGGTCATGCGCGGAGATCAGCTTACCCTCTCTAAAAAGCAATTGTGTGACCACAACCGTATCTGCTTCGCGGTAAAGAGCAATGGAATCGAGATCGGCTGTTCCGGCTTTCTCCACCTGCTGTTTTTCCAGCGTCTTTTCGACGTATTGCAGAGTGCCGTAAATGCGGTCAGCCTTTTCAAATTCAAGAGCCTCTACGGCCGCTTCCATTTCTGCCTTGAGCTCCTTGCGGATGGTAGCGTCCTTCCCCTTCAAGAACTGGATCAACCGTCTCACTTGGCTATCGTACTCCTCTTGCGTACATTTGTTGACGCACGGCGCGATGCATCGTTTTAAATCGTAGAGAATGCAGGGGCGTGTGCGACTTGCCAGCTCTCGATCAGAGCACTGCCTGATAGGAAACAGAGAGCGGAGAAGTTCCAGCGTTTGCCGTGCTGCGTGCCCATTTGTATAGGGGCCAAAATAGAGGTTGCCTGGCGGCGGCTTGCCCTTAAAGCGCGCAACGCGGAGCATGGGCCATTGATCTTTATGGTTGATCATCAGGCTAAAATACGTCTTATCGTCCTTGAGCAGAGCATTGTATTTGGGGCGGTGTTTTTTAATCAGGTTGTTTTCTAAGATGAGCGCCTCTTTTTCGGAAGAGACCACAAGCGTATCAATGGAGGCAACTTGAGCGATGAGATAGGGGATCATCTCCCTACCGTCACCGCCGGAGGCGAAGTACTGTTTGACGCGACTTTTGAGGTTTTTGGCTTTGCCGACATAGAGGATTTTCCCGTCGCTATTTTTCATCAAATAAACGCCGGGCGAGGTCGGAAACCGCTTCAGTTGCTCTGTATCAAATTCCATTCCTCAACAATACTCTCTAGGACAATTTCAATTCAACGAGATATGTCCACTTATAAAATTCTATAAATGGACATATCTTGTTGCGCAAAAGAGATGTGTCCATTTATAATGATTTATATCTGGACATATCTCAATTTCGGACACATAGATGAGTAAGCAAAATATCGTAGGAAGGGAAGAGGAACTTGAGATTCTAGATGAGGCAATACGCTCAAAAGAGGCTGAATTTATTGCTATATATGGGCGTAGACGTGTTGGGAAAACATTTTTGATACGGGAGTACTTCGAGCATAAAGGAATTTATATAGAAGCAACAGGGATTAAAGATGCGCCTTTGAAAACGCAATTGGAGGAGTTTGTCAGGGCGTTTTCTGCTGTTTTTCACGGGGGAATTAAGCTTCATGTGCCACGGGACTGGAATGAGGCCTTTAAAATGGTGACCGAAGCAATAGAGGCGCAGCCAAAAAATAAAAAAGTCATCCTTTTTTTAGATGAGCTTCCTTGGATGGCTTCACGCCGATCCAAGTTGGTGCAGTATTTAGATTACTATTGGAATCGGCACTGGTCCTCTTTGAAAAATTTCATTCTCATTACCTGTGGGTCGGCAGCTTCGTGGATGCTGGATCATCTAATTTTTGCAACAGGAGGGCTTTATAACCGGATCACAAAGCGGATTTTACTCGAGCCCTTTTCATTGAAAGAGACCGAGCTGTTTTTTGAGAGTCGATCGATCAAGCTGAAGCGGAAGCTGATTTTAGATCTGTATATGGTCATGGGAGGCATTCCCTTCTATTTGAAAGAGGTAAGGAAGGGAAAATCAACCGTGCAAAACATTAATGACCTTTGCTCCAATAAAAAAGGGTTACTGCATGGGGAATTTTCGATCCTTTTCCAATCCTTATTTGATCATGCAGAGTATCATTTAGATATTGTGCGTGCTATTGTTCACTCCGGTAATACCGTTTCAAGAGAGAAACTCATTGAAATCACGGGCATTCCTTCTGGTGGGGCCATCAATAGAAGGCTTGATGAGTTACAGGCTTCTAACTTTATTCAGAGCCACATTCCTTACGGAAAGCGAAAAAGAGATCGCGTTTTTAGAGTGATCGATGAGTATACCTTGTTCTACTTAAAATGGATTGAGCCTCTTATTGAAAAAGGAGGGCGTACAAGTAGCGCTGGTCACTGGCAAAAGATTTATAACACCCCGGCCAGATCCGTCTGGGCAGGACTAGCATTTGAGAATATTTGCTTAAAGCATGTGAGTCAAGTAGCTGAGGCTTTAGGATTAAAACACATTGCTTATTCTTCAGGCAGTTGGCGTTTCGTTCCTTCTAAAAGATCTAAGAAAAACGGTGCACAGATTGATCTGCTGTTTGATCGGGATGATGATGCGATTACCGTCTGTGAAATCAAATATAGCGACAAAGAGTTTGTGGTTGATAAAGCGTATGCGAGAGCGTTAGATCAGAAGTTGGATGTTTTTGAACAGAATTTTCCTTCAAAAACCCATCCAACGCGCAAGCAGATCTATCTAGCGATGCTATCACCCTTTGGGGTAAAAAAGAACATCTATTCGGAAGATCTTGTGCATAACCACGTCAATTTAGACGACCTATTCGATTAAAAAAAGAGGTTTAAGAGTTGTCGTTCTCTTTTCTTTAATCTGTCAAAAAGGGCTATTTTTTAATGGGAATTTAAATCTCCCTAAAATAAGATCTTAAATCTTGAGCAATTCTTTATAAAAAAAGGAAATTGATGGCTGCTATCGCTCCCTATCCAAAATACTCAGATTATTCACACGTAACTTCAAGTGATCTGCTGTCAAAAAGATCTGAGGTCATTACGGCTATTTTCCCAAATAACTTGCTAGGGAGAGTACAAATTTCGGCTTTTCTCGTCCTGTCATCGGCTGGAGGGTATACGCTTCTTCTAGGAGATGCGCTCTCTTTTGTAGGTTTGCGAAATTCCACTGACACTCTACGTGAAGTATCTCCTGTGATCTTTGATTGTGTATCAAGAAGTTGTTCTACTGAACTTCAACAAGCGGTTCGTAGTCACGGAAGGGCTATTACAGGATCGCCGCCTCTTGTTGCGCTTGAAATCGATCTTGATACGCGAAATTGTTTTTCTAAACTCTTTTACCCGAGTTATTCAGGTCCGGATCCTCAAGTAGAATTGATTCGGGTAATAAGCGCGCAAGCGGACGAAGTGTATATTGGAAAATATCGGATTAAGAAAATGGCAAATACTTGGCAGCCTCCTGCAGCGCGTCCCCACTGGCAAGGATTGGCATTCGAACAAAGTGATCGGGTGATCCGTACCTGGTTGCATGCACCGAATCCTCAAGCTCTGCAAAGTGCGCGCGATGCAGCTCAAAGTTTAATTGACAGATCTGTAGAAGCTGAAAGACGCAAACAAACTGAAATAAACAATCAAACAGCCCAGAGGCGGTATAGAGGGCAGCGTAAGAAACAATTGGATGGTGAACTCGCTGCAATCAGACAAACTTTGCAGGAGCAGCGCAATCACCTTCAGTACTTAACCGCTCAAACGGTCAATTCTGCCGCTCAAACAACTTTACAATGTGCTATCACAATGCAAGTCAATCAGGCAGACAAAATCCGGCTATTAGAACGGTTTATCTGTCAGCGGATTGTAACGACTATTGACTGCGCTTTAGGTGCAGTATCGTGGGAAGAACTGCAAATTGGAACAGCCACAATCGAGAGTTTTATCCGCCAAAAATTCAATGCATTGGAACAAAGGATTCCTATTTTAGCTGAACGGAGCGCTAGATCTGAACCTGCATGGGATACTTCTGAAGGTGGTCAGCCAGCTTTAACAATGGGCAGAGGCGGAACATTGACAGACCGGGTCCAATTCAGAGACGAAGTGATGCCATGGAGAAAAGCATGGTTACAGCAAAATTTCCAGCAGTTTTGTCAAGAAAAAGTCGGTCATCCTGTCCCAACACATGCAGAACGACCTAGCTTGGAAAGAGAGTGGAAGCAAGAGTTAAGCAAAAAATTAAAGTGGGTAACAGATCGATTACGCAAAAGCGATGATGATCTAAAAATCATGGAAAACCATACGTTTGTTGATATAGACATCAGGATATTTGATGCGCATAGACAGCACATGCTGCAGATTCTTCGGAGAGGAGATCAACATACCTATGGTTTAAGCTTAGAGTTGGACAAGCTGTATAGAGAGCGTGATTTTCTGCGCACTCCTGCACGTCACCATAACTCTGTCCATTTAGTCAAACGGATTGCGACAGGCGGGGAGGTCTATTTTGGAGTCGCTCCATCGCCTACTAATCCTACTGATCGTCCTGATCCAAACAGCAGTCTTAATGAAGTCCACATTCCTGTTCTTAATGTTCCAAATCCTTTTCAACAGGGAGCTCAAAACCCAAGACTGCCTCAAAGGGCCTCATCTAGCACATGGAAATGGGTTGCAGCAGCAGGGGTTGCTCTGGTTGCTGGAGCTTGGTTTGCCTATTTAAAGCAGCAGTCGGCTTGGCGCTCAGTTGAGCAGTGACTTAGCTATTCGATTAAAACAAAGAGAGCTGGGCGTTATCGGCCTCTTTTTTGAAGCGACGTGAACTTTCTTTGCGCACCTCGAGCTTCTTTAAAATCGTCTGAGCGCGTCCAATCACCGATGGAGGCAGCCCTGCCAAGCGAGCTACATGAATCCCGTAGCTTCGATCAGTTCCGCCACGCGCAATCCGGTGCATAAACACAATCTCATCCTTTTCTTCTAAGACAGTCGCATGGTAGTTAACCGCTCCTTCAAAACTCTCTTCTAGTTCAGTCAGCTCCCAGTAGTGGGTGGCAAACAGCGTTTTGGCGTGTGCCTTGAGCAAATATTCGGCAACTGACCACGCAATGGCGACTCCATCGTAGGTGCTGGTTCCGCGACCAATTTCGTCAAGAATCACAAGCGAGCGGGACGAAACGTTATTGAGAATGTTAGCGGTCTCACTCATCTCCACCATAAAGGTCGATTGGCCGCGCGATAAATCGTCGCTTGCCCCGATCCGAGTAAAGATCTTGTCGATCACACCGATATGCGCTTTGGTGCAAGGAACAAATGAACCCATTTGGGCCATGATAACAATCAGCGCGACTTGTCTGATGTAGGTCGATTTGCCGGCCATATTAGGGCCGGTGATGAGCATGAGCCGTTCGCGGTGGTCAAGCTGCGTCTCATTTGGGATGAAGGTCTCTTTGTTAAGCGCCTCAACAACAGGATGTCTTCCCTCTTCTAAGTGAAGCGTGTCGCTTGTGTCCACAACCGGGCGGCAGTAGTTTTCTCGCTTAGCAACAAGGGCTAAAGAGGCAAGCACATCCAGACGGGCGAGCGCACGGGCGCTTGCAAATACCTCTTTTTCATAAGCAGCAGCCTTGTCGCGCAGTTGTTGGAAAAGCGCCTGTTCTAGAGTGTGGATCCGCTCTTCGGCTGAGAGCACTTTGGTCTCGTACTCTTTTAAAATGGGTGAGATAAACCGCTCAGAATTGACAAGTGTCTGCCGCCGCTGAAATGTATCGGGCATAAGGTGTGCTTGTCCCTTGCTCACCTCGATATAGTAGCCAAAAACCTTGTTGAAGCTCACTTTGAGGTTTTTGATTCCGGTTTCTTCCTTGATGCGGGTTTGGTAGCGAGCAAGCCACTCACGCCCTCCCTTTGTTAACTCGCGTAGCTCATCGAGCTCGGCGTGGTAGCCATCTTGAAAGATTTTTCCCTCCGTAATCCGAAGAGGAGGCTCTTCTACAAGCGCTTTTTTCAGCTCAAGATAGAGCTCCGGAAGATCGATAAGCGCTTCAGGAGCTCGCTCACTAAGTGTTTTTTGAATCGGAGCGATCTGTTCGAGTGAGAGGGCCAATGCCAGGAGGTCGCGCGGCGTGGCATAACCCGCAACAATCCGCATCATCAACCGCTCGAGATCGCGAACGGGTTTAAGTTGTTGACGCAATTGGGCCAATTGTTGAGGCGCGTAATAGAAGGCTTCAACAGAATCGAGTCTCTCCTGAATAGCGGTTACATCAAGGAGAGGACGCTTGATCCATTCGCGTAAAAGCCGTTTTCCCATCGGTGTATACGTATGATCGAGCACACCCATTAAAGTGCATTTGCGCGAGCCGTCGTGGAGCGCCTCGGTCAGCTCTAAATTCTTTTGACTCACGCGATCCAAGCCGACAGATTCACTAGTCGAAAAAGGCCTAATCTCGCGAATATGGGTAATAGGGAGTGAAAGATCGTCCCGGATGTAGGAGAGCAAACCTCCAGCTGCATTAATCGCGGCAACCATCCCTTTAAGTCCAAATCCATCGAGTTGGTGCACCTGAAAATGATCCGTTAAATAAGCGTAGGCAGTTTTATGTTCAAACTGCCAGGGCGCGGCTGTCGAGATGACAGCTTGGTTTAGCTCATTGAAAAAAAGGTCATGTTTTTTTTGAAATTTGTCGAGGGTGAGAATTTCAGAAGGGTTGAGGCGGTAGAGTTCGTTAAGAAGCTCTTTGCTGTCTTCAAATTCAACTACTTGGAAGTTGGCAGTTGTCAAATCAAGAAAGGCAAGTCCATAGATGGTGCCCACCTGAGCAATGGCAGCAATAAAGTTATTGGCAGTGTCGGGAAGATTGACAACAGTGCCGGGAGTGATAAAACGGACAATTTCTCGTTTTACGAGCCCTTTGGCCTGCTTGGGATCCTCCGTTTGCTCGGCAATGGCTACCCGATAACCCTTGTTGACCAGTCGATCGACGTAATTTTCGCACGTGTGCCACGGAACGCCTGCCATCGGTGTCCCTTGTCGTTTGGTTAGAGTAAGATCGAGCGCCTCGGCTAAAACTTCGGCATCGTCGTAAAACGCTTCATAAAAATCGCCCATCCGAAAGAGGAGAACAGCGTTTTGGGCGCGCTCCTTACACGAGCGCCACTGCTCCATCATGGGAGTCATCTTTTCTGGAATTGTTGTCGTCATAAGGGGAGTTAGGTTATCAATAATTATCCATTCTTGTACAGTCTTGGAGATGTTTACCAAAGAGAGCCTAGATAAACTGCGTGAGCGGATTGATTTGGTTGAAGTGCTCGAGCCGCACATCGACCTAAAACGTGCCGGCTCCACTTATAAAGCACTTTGTCCTTTCCACCAGGAGAAAACACCCTCCTTTGTAGTGCAAAGAGGGGATACTCATTACCACTGCTTTGGCTGTCAGGCGCATGGGGATGCGATTCAATTTTTGATGCACCACCTTAACCTCACGTTTGTCGAGGCTGTTGAGTCGCTTGCCGAGCGGTTTCATGTCCCTCTTGATCGTGAGGGGGGAAAAAACGAAGAGAAAGGTGTTAATAAAGCCTCTTTGCGGGAGTGTATGGGTGCTGCCTCCCGTTTTTTTCATGAGTATCTCCTTCATTCAGAAGAGGGAAGAGGGCCGCTCCACTACCTTTTCAAGCGGGGCATCACAGTTGATTTCATCAAGCGCTTTGAAGTGGGATATGCCCCTGCCTCTTCCACTCTTTTCTTGCAGGCGATGCGCAGTGAAAAATTTGAAGACCAGATGCTTGTGGAAACAGGCTTGATAAGCGATCCCGCCAAACGCCCCTTTTTTCGCGAGCGCATCACCTTTCCTGTCTGCGCCCACTCGGGGCAGGTGGTAGGTTTTTCAGCGCGCAAAATCCGAGAGGAGGTGTATGGGGGCAAGTACATTAACACGCCTGAGACGGCACTTTTTAAAAAATCACGCACCCTTTTTGGACTCAATTTTTGTCGTCGTCGGATTGCCAAAGAGCGGCGGGTGATTCTAGTAGAGGGACAAATTGACTGTCTAAAGATGATCGAAGCAGGGCTTGATCTTACGGTTGCCTCTCTTGGGACGGCCTTTGGTGAGGGGCACGTGGCGCTTCTCAAGCAGTTGGGTGTGCGGCAGGCCTACATTTTATTTGATGGCGATGAGGCTGGGAATGCAGCTGCCTCTAAAGCCGGTGATCTTTTTCAGAAAGTGGGCATTGAGGTGTTGGTTCCGCATCTCCCTAAAGGGAGCGATCCCGATACGTTTTTAATGAAGCTAGGCACCGAACGGTTAACCGAGCTCTTAGATAAGGCTGAATCCTATTTAGGTTTTCAAGTAACCGAGCTAAGTAAAGAACTCAATCTCAACTCGCCTGCAGGAAAGGCGGAATTGATAAAAGTGCTTAAAAAGCAAATAGAGGGGTGGGAAGATCCGGTGATGGTACACGAGAGTGTACGTAAACTTGCCTCAATGGTACACATTCCGGAAGAGATGATGGGAATACAGCAGAATTTTGCGCCGCATCTCTACATCAAGAAGCAGGGGGCCAATCATCTCGAACAGATCGATCCCAACCGGGTACTTGAGCTCGATCTTTTGCGATGGCTTGTCTTGATGCACGCGCATTTTAAGCAGACAGCCGCTCATTATTTGACAGAGAAACACTTTTGGGTGCCTGCCTGTCAGGCTCTGTTTCGCCGCCTCATGGAGAGTCAAGAAGTTGACTTATTAACTGTAGCAACTGACTTAGAAGAGCCGGGATTAATCGATGAGATTGTGAAAAAGCGGATCAATCGAGAGCGTGCAGATACGCAGTTTTTAGAAACCGTACAAAAACTACTCGATCGGCAGTGGATGCAAACGCGCGAGCAGATTAAGATGAAGATTCATAGCGGCGCCCATAGCGATGATGAGGTGCTGAAGCTCGCTAAGCAGTTTGATGAACTCACTAGAGAAACAGCCAAATTGGTCTCATGATCATATTTTACGACGGAATGTGCCCCCTTTGCAATCGCGCGGTTCGCTCTATCCTAGCAGCTGATGCCAAAAAACAGTTTTATTTCGCACCGTTAGAGGGAACAACAGCTGCGGACAAACTAAAAAATTTACGTTTAAAGCATCCCGATCTGGATACCTTAGTGCTGTACATCGACTCAAATAAGATTTTGATGGAAGGGAGAGCTGTTTTACGTATTCTTTGGCTGCTAGGAGGGAAGTACGCATTGATCGGTTGGCTCTCTTTTCTGCCCTCCTTTCTCTTTGATGCCCTCTACCGGTTGGTGGCGCGCTATCGTTTCCGCCTTTTTTCAAAAAAAGTCGCGATAGATAAAACAGATCGCTTTCTCTCTTAATTGACTTTTACTAAAAAAGAATAATATAATTTGTGCCATGACAGCGACAATTTCGCGGGCGTTTCTATGGTCAAGGATCTTGAGTGTTCCCTTTTGGGTGCTACTCAATACGCTCTCGATCATTCTATATAAAGAGTTTCATGTCTCTCCACTGCTCGTGACACTCCTTATTGCGCTCAAACCAATGACGGCCCTACTGGCCTCTTACTGGAGCTGTTTTTTCTCGGGAAAAAATCGGAATTTTGTTTTAACGAATCTCATTCGGTTTCTCCCTTTCCTTTTCTTTTTTGCCGTTGATTCAGCGTGGACGGTGATTCTTAGCTTCTCGCTCTACATGATTTTGAGTCGGGGGAGCATGCCTGTTTGGACCGAGCTGTTCAAAAGCCACATTCCCAAAGAGTCGCAACACCGTCTTTTTGCCTTAGGAAACACGTGCGAGTACCTAGGGACCACACTCTTTCCGATTATTCTGGGTATGTTGCTCGACTACAATGGAAACTTGTGGCGGGTTTTGTTTCCTCTAACCGCTCTTTTGGGGATGGCCACCACCTTGCTCATGCTCCGTCTGCCTGATACTCGATTAAAGCCCAAGCCGCCGATTAAAACCAAAGCGTGGCTTCCCTGGAAAAATGCCTTCCATATTGTAAAGACGCATGCTGACTTTCGTAACTATTTAATTGGCTTTATGTTGGGAGGAGCCGGTTTGATGGTGATTCAGCCGGTGCTACCCATCTTTTTTGTCGATGAGCTTCAATTCTCTTATACCGAGATGATGATTGCACTTTCTGTATGTAAAGGGATTGGTTATGCCCTTTCTTCACCCATGTGGGTGCGCCTGTTCAAACGTCTCCCGCTCTTTCAGTTTAGCTTTTTAGTGGCCTTTTTAGCATGCTGCTTTCCTTTGATCCTAATCGGGGCCAAGTGGACTTTCTGGCTCTGTTATGTCGCCTACTTAGGTTATGGGCTCATGCAATCGGGAAGTGAGCTGAGTTGGCACTTATCGCCGGCAGCCTTTTCGAAAAATAAAGAGAGCTTGCCCTTTAGTGAGACCAACATTTTGGCTGTCGGTGTGAGAGGCTGCATCATTCCCTTTTTGGGGAGTTTGCTTTTTTATCTCTTTAATTCAGTGACCGTGATGCTAGTGGGTTCACTCTTCTGTTTAATCGGCGCTTTTGTATTGATTCGTTATCGCGAAGAGGTCCCAGACAGAGTACGCACATAGGCATCTCTTGTTTGGCATGTTCCGTCCCGTTTGACGTGTCCCCCATCTGTGTAATGTTTGAAATGGCCATATCTAAGCGAGCCTGTCTGTTCCTGGTAATGTGTGGTGCACCAGATTCGTTCGCCTTCTTGACTGATATAAAGAACTCCCCGGGGTAGCGAGAAGGATAAAAGAGAGTGATTCCAGTTTGTACGTAAATACTGTTTTTGGCGATCGGTCAGGTCTCTTTCACTCTGGATACACGTTTCCAGTGTTAAGTAGTATCTATTAGGAGCGGAATTTGGAGGAGCTCTACAGAAGGTTTTGAGGACAATTCCTGTCAAAACAGCACCTCCCCCTAAGAACATCAGCCATGCCCAACCAGATGAAACCGTGCTTAAGCTCCCTATTTGTGCGATCGAACAGAAACCCATACACAAGAAGAGAAGCGCAAGGGCGGCTAGAGCCACAGTTGTAATCACATAGTAGCTTTTGGCTTCCGGAAAAAAAGGAGGAGGGACAGGTGGAAAAGAGGAAGTAGTCGGATTCATGGACGTTAGTCCTCTTGTAATAGACTAAAATCAATTAACTGCTCGCAAAGGCCTTTAACCTCACTGAGCAAAGCGAGCCTGTGATCACGTACTTTTGGATCATCGTCCATCACTTTGACTTTCTCAAAAAAGGTGGTGACGGGCTGCACGAGCGTCTCTAAGAGAGTGAAGGCCTTTAGGTACTTCCCATTTTCTTTGCCCCTAACCGCTTCAATTGCCTGCAAGAGTTTTTGCTCACAGGGCTCTAAGCATTGGGCAGAGTCAGTGGTAGTAGGCGATGTACTCGGTACAATTTTTCTGATACGTGTATACATTTCCAAGACAGCTAAAAAGGTAGCATGGTGCTCTTTACGCAAGGTCTGTAGTGCACAAATTCGTTGGAAAGAGTCATAATAATCAGAGTGGCCTTTGGCTAAAACAGCTTCAACTTCATCCTTGGCAAAGCCCTCATCCACCAAAATGGTGCGGAAACGGCCCTGCAAAAAGGTTTCAATTTCTCCCAGCACACTCTCATCAGCGCTGACTTTTTTGGGCGCGCGTTTGGCAAAAATGGCAAAAGCTTGCTGTAGAAGTTGCGCCAAGGGAAGGTGGAGCTTGTGCTCAAGAAGGGTCTTGATTAGACCAATCCCTTGTCTACGCAGCGCATACGGATCACTTGATGATGTGGGCTTAAGGCCCAGAGCAAAGCAGCTAATGAGATTGTCTAGCTTATCGGCCAGGCTTAGTAAAATGCCACAGGGAGAGCGCGGAAGTGGGGCCTTTTCTCCGCGGGGCATCCAATGCTCTTCAATAGCACAAGCGACCGCTTCTGTTTCGCCTTGCTTGCGCGCATAAATGGTTCCCACATGTCCTTGCAATTCAGGAAATTCTCCTACTAAAAGCGTTGCCAGATCAGCTTTAGAAAGCTCTGCTGCGCGCTGTAAATCTGTCAGGGCGCATAGCGGAGCTATCGTGTGCAGGGCAACAGCAATTTCCTGTACGCGTTCGACTTTATCCCAAACCGTGCCCAGCTCCTTTTGGAACGTCATTTTCTTCAGTTCAGCATTGAACTGATCCAGAGGTGTTTTTAGATCCTCTTCATAGAGAAAGACACCGTCAGCAAGTCTTGGAAAGAGCGCCTTTTGGTTGCCTGAGCGGATCAAGTCGGTTGGTGTATTATTGCACACAATCAGAAAGTAGGGAAGAAGAGCGCCCTTCGAGTCTCCAACCGGAAAGTACTTTTGGTGCTCTACCATCTCAGAGATCAACACCTCTTTGGGTGCGTGCAGAAACTGTGTATCAAAAGAGGCCTTGGTAACAAAGGGCCACTCCACTAGGTGAAGGACTTGGGCCATCACACGCTCTTGGGCCAAAACCGTTCCGCCCACTTCCCTCTCAATTGCTTTGATCTGCTCTAAAATCGACTCTCTTCTTTCTTCAATAGAGGCCATCACTTTGTGGTTGCGCACGGTTTCAAGATAGGCGCTTGCTTTGGGGATTGGAAAGGGAGCGGGATCAAGCTGCCGATGCCCGTAAGAGAGGCGGTCCGCTACAATCCCGGCTACAGCAAACGGAATCACCTCCTCTCCATAAAGAGAAACAATCCAACGCAAAGGACGCGCATACTCGATATCAAGATCGCTCCAGCGCATTTTTTTGGGAAATTCGGCCTTTAAAATGAGAGACGGAAGCGCTTGGGCTAAAAGAGTGCGTGTCGATTTTCCGGGAACATTCAGCGTGGCGAAGAGGTAGGGTTGGTCTTTGATCTGCCGAATCTCCAATTCGGGAATCTCTCCCTTTTCAACTTGCTTCAAGGAAACAACGTTCAAATTCAGTGAGCGGAAAAATCCACTACCTGCTTTTGAAGGTGTGCCATCTGTTTCAAAGGCAGCGTGAAGTGCCGGTCCTTTTCGTTCTACTGCATGCGCCCCTGTTCCTCCCACAAGTCCCTTGATTAAAAGTGTCAGCCGGCGCGGCGTTCCAAATGTTGCGATCGAATCGTAATGTAGAGCATTTCCTTCAAGAAAATGGCGCATCTGGCTCTCAAGGTTTTGTAAACCCAGAGCCACAAAAGTTGCGGGGAGTTCTTCTGAGCCGATTTCCAAAAGAAAATCGCTTTGTTCATCAGGATCGCCCTGAGCTGAAGGGAGGGGAATCTCAAGCGCCTGTTTAGGAGCCTTTGCTTTAAGAAGAGGGTGGTTTTGCTCTTCTCGACTCTTTAGATAACTTTCTGCAAGTAGCTTAGCTAGATTTCGGATGCGGCCCATGTAGCCAGTGCGCTCAGTGACTGAAATCACGCCACGGGCATCTAAAATATTGAAAGCGTGTGAAGCTTTGATCACGAAATCATAGGCAGGAATCGGCAGGTGATTACGTATCAGACGTTTTGCTTCAGCTTCAAAATCCTCAAAATGGCGAAGCCACATACCCGTATCGGCTTCGGTAAAGTTGTAGTGGCTCCACTCCCATTCACTTCTTTTATAGATCTCTCCGTAGGTAATTTCATCATTCCACATCAGATCAAAGAAGGAGTCCACTCCTTGCAAATAAAGGGCAAGGCGTTCCAGACCATAGGTCAGCTCTCCACTCACTGGCTTAACGGGGATGCCACCGACTGCTTGGAAATAGGTAAATTGCGTCACCTCCATTCCATCGGCCCACACCTCCCAGCCAAGTCCCCATGCGCCAATAGTTGGATTTTCCCAATCGTCATGCACAAAACGGATATCGTGTTGGCTTAAATCGAGACCGATGGCCTCTAGGGATTGGAGATAGAGATCCTGGATGTCTGATGGAGAGGGTTTTAAGATCACCTGCATCTGGTGATAAAATTGAACCCGGTTTGGATTGTCGCCATAGCGTCCATCTTTGGGCCGCCTGGAGGGTTCCACATAAACTGCAGAATAAGGTTCAGGACCCAGGCAGCGAAGGAAAGTGACCGGGTTAAAGGTTCCGGCGCCCACCTCAAGATCGTAACCTTGGTGGATGAGGCATCCTTGCTGAGCCCAAAATTGGGTAAGCCTTGAAATCATTTCTTGAAAGTTGATCATAGGGAGATACTATATGAAAATAGGGGAAGATGGGCAATCAGAAAAAGAAAGAGAGGTCAGACTGGTCTGAGGCTCTTGAAAAAAAACTATTACCACAGGAGCCTTTTGACGAGCCGGTCCCCTTGAGCTTAATCATTCCCGTCTATAATTGTTCCGAGGTCATTGGGCAGACCCTTGAGAGTGTATATAGACAAGAGTATGACCCCCTTGAAGTGATTATTATTGATGCAGGATCGTCCGATCGCACTTTAGAAATTATGAATAGTTACGCCTCGTTAATTTCTCGTATTTACACGGTCCCCAGGTTTCATATGGCCGATATGATCAATAGAGGCATTTCACTAGCTTCACACTCCTATCTCTCTTTTTTCTTTCCGGGTAGCTACTATCTCTCCGATCTGACGTTTCGGACATTTGCCCAGGCCGTGCACCAACAGAGTGCTCCCGATGTGCTTTACTGCGGAAGCATTCAGCGTGAGCTCAAGCGCAGTCCCCGTTTGATTCAATATCCTTTTGAGATCAAGTATATTAAAAGAGGGCTGCATCCCGCTACGATTCCTGCCTGCTGGTTTCGAAGGGAGATCTTTGAAAAAGTGGGGAAGTTTGATCCCCATCTCACATTGCGCCCCGGATTCGAGTTTTTCTGTCGCATCGTGTGTGAAGAGGGAGTCCGGGTGCATCCGATCGATCGTGTTTTTGTCGATTTTGACTACGGCCGTTTTTCGTATGGAAAGATTCTCCGCTTCGCTGCGGAGACGTGGGAAGTTTTATCGACCCATTTTGGATTGAGAGTCGCGATTAAATGGTTTCTGTCCCTCAATCACCTTATTTTGATCAAATGGGTTTGGAAATCGTTCAAAGAAACCTTATTTCAACGGTGAATCAGCCAAATTATGAGGCCCAAAAGCATGGTTGAGTAAAGCCCCCAACGTCGTTTCTTGAGTGATTTCACCCTTTTCGTTTGCCGTCACCACAATGATGTGGGGATTAAACTCATTGAGCACCTGCCGGCACCCGCCACAGGGAGAGCCGCCATCTTTTGTCACAACAGCAATTGCTATGAACTGACGCTTCCCCTGAGAAACTGCAGAGAAAACCGCTGAGCGCTCAGCGCAATTGGTCATGCCATAGGAGGCATTTTCCACATTACACCCTTCGATGATGCTCCCTTCTTTGGTTAGAAGCGCTGCACCTACGTCATATTTTGAATAGGGGGCATAGGCACGTGTGCGCGCTTCAACTGCGCGTTTAACAAGATTTTCTTTCACATCTGGAGCTAGAGTACCGAATAGCGGGGTTCCAATTAGGAGAAATAGAAGAATTTTTTCCATAGATTTAAGCCTTGAATATTTAAAACAAAGCAGCTTTTTTACCTAAAAAAAGCTTTTTAAGTCCACTGCAGCCTTAGTTAAGGGCGAGCAGGTGGGGGCTGTGTTGAAAAAAGGAGCAAAAAGTTTAAGAGGCGTCCCTTTTCAATATTCTCACAGTTGATTAATAATAGGAGGCCCATTAGCCTGGTTGAAAGAATCAGCCAGCACTGTAAGCCGCGCGTGAGTATTGCAAACTACCTAACCTTTTTTCGTATCTTTATTACACCCATCTTCATGTTTCTCTATTTGGAACATGAATTTCTAGGGATTAGCTTGGTAGTTCTGCCCTACCTTCTTCTCTCGTTACTCATTATTTCCGAACTCTCCGACGCATTCGATGGTTTTCTGGCTCGTAAGTTTCATCAAGTGACCGATTTGGGCAAGCTCCTCGACCCGATGGCAGATAGCATCTATCGCATTTCTGTGTTTCTTACCTTTACCCAGCCGCCTGTGAGTCTTCCTTTGCTAATCGTCTTCATCTTCCTATATCGCGACTCGGTGATTAGCACACTACGCACCATCTGCGCACTCCGAGGGTTTGCTTTAGCTGCACGTGCTACGGGAAAAATTAAAGCCATTATCCAAGCGGGAAGCGCTTTTTTGGTCGTGATCATGATGATTCCCTACTCAATGGGGGCGCTATCACACTATACGTTGCGTCTCACCGCCGGAATCGCCGTTTCCATTGCGGCTCTCTATGCTCTGTTCTCAGGAATCGAATACATTTGGGCAAACCGTGACTATGTGATTCGTCTTCTCGTGGATAAAGGGAGCAAGGAATGAATTACGAGATCATTGGTGTAGGAGGGCCCCTTCTCGATCAATTGATCCAGGTTTCTGAAGACTATTTAGCCACTATCCCCGGAAAAAAAGGGGGAATGGAGCCGGTCTCTTTCGAACAGCTGGAAGCCATAGTTGCTGGAAGTGGATCAGAGTCGATTTTTGTACCGGGAGGGTGTGCACGTAACACATTGCATGGACTCACTCGGTTTGGTGAAAAGTGTGCACTGATGGGCATGGTGGGCAATGATCAGCGCGGGCTTCTCTATCGAAAACTTCTTGAAGAGCAAGGAATTGAGTCACTTTTAATAGAAAGTGACACACCCACAGCCATTGTTTTGTCTCTCGTGACGCCTGATGGGGAGCGGACCATGCGTACTTTTCAAGGAGCTACGGTCGAAATTCGCGGTCATCATCTTGATCCTGATCACTTTCGTGGGGCTAAACTTGTCTACTTGGATGGCTACACCCTCTTTAATGAAGATCTGACTGAAACAGCGATGCAGCTTGCCAAGGAAGCGGGTGCTAAGGTTGCCTTTGATCTGGCAAGTTTTGAGATTGCCGAGCGCTTCAATACACATATTTTTCACCTCCTTGAGCAGTATGTGGACATTATCTTTTGTAACGAAGAAGAGGCACGGACGCTTTTTCGTCAGGAAGGAGAAGAGGCCTGTTTGTCTTTGGCCAAGCTCTGCTCTGTAGGCGTGGTGTTGATGGGGTCAAAAGGATGTTGGGTCGCGCAAAAGAAGGAAAAGTGGCACTGTCCCGCCTATCCGGTTGAACCGCTCGATACAACAGGAGCTGGTGATCTTTTTGCCAGCGGATTTTTACACGGCTACATGCGCCACTATCCTCTAGATATTTGCGCGCATTACGGAGCGATTGCCGGAAGGGCTGTTGTCCAGGTAATGGGACCCGTTATTCCTCATGAACATTGGGAAGAGATCTACGAAAAACTCAAGCACGAGTTATAGATCTTCAGGTAGTTTTCAGCCGGTTTGTTCCAGCTGTGATCCTCACGCATCCCGTTTTCTTGCATTGATTTCCAAGTCGGGCTATCCCACAGAGTAAATGCACGCTCCAGGGTCTTGCAAATCGCCTCTTTAGTTGGAGGAGCAAACGTGAATCCGTTTTTTCCTTCAAAAACGGTATCAACTAGTCCGCCCGTCTCGCGCACAAGAGGAAGGGTTCCGTAGCGCATGGCAATGAGTTGAGTCAGCCCACACGGCTCAAAAAGGGAGGGGACCAAGAGAAGATCACTCCCCCCATAAACTAGATGAGAGAGTTCTTCGTTGTAGGTAAGCTCTAGATGTCCCTGGCGCGATCCGCTAAGTTGCCATTTCAAGCGTTCAAATTCTGACTGAGTAGCCTCATCAAAGGCCGAGCCGAGCAGAACAGCCTGCCCCCCCAGCTCCAAAGTGTGTTGCAGCGCAGCTTTAATCAGTTCAGGCCCCTTTTGTGGAACCAGACGTGTAACAGCCCCTACAAGTGGGCCCTCATTTTGTTCCAAACCAAGACGCTTGCGGAGCTCCTCTTTAACTTTCTTTTTTCCGAGCAGATTTTCTGCAGAGAAATGGGTAGGCAGGAGAGGGTCGTGGACCGGGTCCCAATAACTTGCATCCAATCCATTTAAGACCCCTGAAAACTTGTTTTGATATTTTTTCAGTGTAGACCGGAGTGTCCCGCCCATTTCCGTTCCAAGAATTTCTTTTGCATAATTAGGGGAGACGGTCGTCACCTGATCGGCATAGATAATGCCCGCTTTCATCAGATTATAACGGCCTTTTTCTTCAATCGAATCGCTTTTCCATCCGATGTGGTCCAATATGGAGCCGGCGCACTCTCCTTGATACGCTAAATTGTGAATCGTAAACACACACTGCGCATTGAGCTCACTAAAACGTTCCTTCAACAAAGGAGCTCCTACCGCCGTGTGCCAATCGTGTAGATGAACCACATCCGGCCGTCGTCCATTTTCTTGTAGATACTCAAGAGCAGCTAAACAAAAAGAGGTAAAGCGCAAGGCGTCATCCTCACAGCCATAGACTACACCCCGCTCAAAAAAATCTTCGACAGCTATCAAAGTCACCGGAATTCCATCGACCTGGCCTTCCGAGATTCCGTTCCTGTCCAAACAATCATACTCAGGTATAATCACCTCAACTCGGTGTCCTTTAGCCAGCAAAGCGCGAGAAAGTCCATGCAAAACATCTCCCAATCCCCCCACTTTCGCCACCGGTGCCAACTCAGCCGCAATATGCACAATCTCCATTCCGCGCATCCTACTAAATCGTTGATAGAAAATCAAAGCCTCTGTAAGATGGCCCTTCTTCGTCGTTGGGGTGTAGCCAAGCGGTAAGGCAGCGGTTTTTGGTACCGTGTATCGGAGGTTCGAATCCTTCCACCCCAGTTAGTCGATCTCCATGATCGACCCACACGCACAAAAAATCAGGCATTTAACTAATCTCTGGGTGCAATATCAAGCCTTCTATGGATCAATTTATTCTTTTTTCAGGGACGTCTCACCCGCAATTCGCCGCCGAACTCGCTACATATCTGGGCGCTCGACTCGGAGAAGTTGATTTTCAACCTTTTCCCGATGGCGAAATCTATGTCCAAATCCAAGATAATGTCCGTGGAAGAGATGTCTTTGTTGTCCAATCTGTCGCCCGCGAGCCCAATCACTACTTGATGGAACTGCTGATCATGATCGATGCTCTCAAACGGGCCTCGGCAAGGAATATCGTTGCCGTCATTCCCTACTTTGGCTACGCGCGTCAAGACCGCAAAGATAAACCGCGTGTCCCTATCACTGCAAAACTCGTCGCGGATTTGCTGGCGACAGCAGGAGCGACGCGCGTGCTCACCATGGATCTTCATGCCGGGCAAATCCAAGGCTTTTTTGATGTGCCGGTCGATAATCTCTATGCGCGTCCTATGTTGGCTGACGCAATGATGAAAGAAAACGTGAAAGACTTGGTGGTCATGGCTCCCGATCTGGGCGCCATTAAGATTGCCCGGGCCTACTCTAACCACCTGAAAGCAGAATTTGCCGTGATGGATAAAAGGCGACTGAGTACTGAAGAGGTTTCCATTTCAGCCATTATCGGTGATGTGAAAGGGCGGGATGTTTTGCTTGTCGATGATATGTGCTCGACCGGCGGCACGTTGATGCGCGCTGCCGAGGCGTGCAAAGAGGCGGGAGCTAAAAGAATTTTTGCCGCTTTTACCCATGGGCTTCTTGTTGGAGATGCAGTGGAAAAAATGGGAAACAGCGCGATTGAAAAAATCTTTACTAGCAACTCTGTTCCCCTTTTAGAACACCATCGCAACAAAAAAATTGAAGTGGTTTCAGTAGCGGGCCTGTTCGGTGAGGCGATCCGTTGCATCATTTCTGCTGAATCGATCTCTTCGATCTTTAACTGATCTGAAGTTCAGGTTTAACTAAAATCGCTCTTTTTCTATAATCGCCTCCTTTACTGAGGAGATATCCATGGAACTGAGTTTAACCAAGCGCACAGCTAGAAAAAAATCCGAGACAAACAAGATCCGCAGAGAGGGGAATATTCCGGCTGTCCTCTACTCAAAAGGAAAGAAAGGGGAAGATGTTGTTGTCGACGGAAATGCCTTTAAGAAACTTCTAAACAAAATCGAGTCCGGAACACTCTCTTCAAAAGTGTTCACTTTGCATGTGGACGGGAAGCCAGTTAAGGCGATTATCAAAGATATCCACTATCATGTCACCACCTATGAGCCACTCCATATCGATTTTACTGAGCTGCATGAAGACTCTCTTGTGACTCTCAATATTCCTGTGACCTTGACAGGAGTGATCGAGTGTGCAGGGGTGAAGTTGGGTGGTGTGCTACGCCAGGTCATTCGCTATGTGAAAGTGCGCTGTTTACCTAAAGATATTCCCGACCAATTCGATCTCGATGTGAGACATTTGCTCACAGGTCAATCTGTACGCCTAAATAAACTCAGTATTCCAAGCTCGGTTGAGCCTGTGATTAACTTGAATGAAGTGGCTGCTGTTGTCGGCAAAAGATAATGTCTGATTCAGACTTTTTGATCGTGGGTTTGGGAAACCCCGGGACACGGTACGAAAAAACCCGCCACAACCTTGGTTTTATGGTGGTTAAGGCCCTCGCTAAAAAGGAGGGACTCTCCTTTAAAAGAGAGTGGCGACTGAAGGGAAAGGTAGCAAGCGGGATCGTACACGAGAAAAAGGTTTATATATTAATGCCTTCCACTTACATGAATTTGAGTGGAACGGCGGTATGTAAGTGTCTCAACTACTACCACATTCCCATAGACAATGTTCTGGTGATCACAGACGATGTCTATCTAAAACTGGGTAGCATGCGGATCCGGCCAAAGGGAAGTGCCGGTGGGCACAACGGTTTGAAGAGTGTTGAGCAGCACCTACAGACACAAAACTATCCTCGCCTGCGTATGGGGGTGGGGGGAGAGTCGCTTTCAGAGAGAGCTTTGGAAGCGTTTGTCCTGGAAAATTTCAGCTCCGCTGAACAGAAGGAGTTGCCGGCAGCGATAGAGGCTGGCGTTTCTGTTACAACGTGTTGGCTGACCCAAGGAACAGAACCTGCAGCGCAGCTAGCAGGGCAACTGACTAAAGGAACTAGTCTATGAAAGAAAAAAACCAATTGTATGAGGGAATGTACATCCTCAATGCAACATTAAGCGAAGATGCCCGTTCAAAGGCGTTGGAGCGGATTACTTCAGAGATTACCAGTCGCGGAGGCGAGGTTCACAAGGTGCACGATCAAGGGCGTAAAAAACTCGCCTATGAGATTCGTGGCTCAAGAGAGGGATACTACTTCCTTCTTTACTTCACAGCTCCTACCTCTAAGTTGGGTGAGCTTTGGAAAGAGTACCACCTCAATGAGGACCTCCTGCGGTTTTTAACTCTAAAGACCGACGCAGTGAGAGAATCACTCGAATTTAAAAAATTACCCGAATAAGGAGAAAACAATGTCGTCAGACTTTTCTGAGTCTCGTAGAAGACGCTCTTCATCGAAGAAGTGTCCGTTCACGGCGGCAGGGTGGAAGGAGATCGATTATAAAGACGTCGATACCCTCAGACGGTTTATTACCGACCGAGGCAAGATCCTTCCCCGTCGCATCACAGGTGTCTCTGCACACTACCAAAGGCTACTTAACACAGCGATCAAGCGTGCGCGTTCGATCGGCTTACTACCCTTTGTTGCGGAGGATTAATCATGAAACAACAACTACTCCTACTTGAAGATGTAGACGGTCTAGGTAGAGCAGGCGAACTGGTCACTGCAAAGCCTGGCTTTATTCGGAACTACCTTCTCCCTCAGAAGAAAGGGCTGATTGCCGATAAGCAAACCCTGAAGATGCAAGCTCGCTTGCAAGAAGAGCGTGAAAAGCGTGCTGCTGTAGACCGCAAGGCTTCAGAAGAGCTGGCTGCTAAGTTTGCAGAGCTTGTGCTTTCGACAGAGGTAAAAATTGATCCGGATGGCAAGATGTACGGATCAGTGACCACCCTTGAAATTGCCAACTTATTGCAAGAGAAAGGGTATGAAGTGGAACGTAAGCAAGTGATGCTGGCGCACCCGATTAAAAATCTGGGCACGCATTCTATTCAGTTGAGATTGAAAGAGAATGTTCCTGCTTCTTTCACCTTGGAAGTCACCCCTGAAGGGGGCCCGCTCCCTGTTAAAGAAAAAGAAGAAGAGCTAGAGGCGGCTGTTGCCGAAGAAGAGACTGCCCAGTAGTCTCACTCTCTCTTCTCCTGCGAAGGTCAACCTTTTCCTTCGTATTCTAGGCAAGCGTCGTGATGGTTTTCACGAGCTTGCCTCTCTTTTTTATACAATCGATCTTGCTGACACCATAACCTTTGCTCTTTCAAAGGAGGATGTTCTTACCTGTACCGATTCCTCGATTGGACCCAACCTAGTCACAAGTGCGGTTGAGCTTTTTCGTAGGAAGAGTGGACTGAACTTCTCTGTTTCTATCCATTTAGAGAAAAAAATTCCTATTCAAGCGGGCTTAGGTGGAGGAAGTAGTAATGCTGCCACTACTTTAAAGGGGCTCAATACGCTTTTAGGGTCCCCTATTTCCCTGTCTGATCTACAATTATGGTCTGCTGAGCTAGGCTCAGATGTCCCATTCTTTTTTTCCTCAGGAGCCGCTTACTGTACGGGAAGAGGGGAGATTGTACGGGATTTGCCGGGCTATCGCTTAGACCGGCCGCTTGAGATTTACAAGCCAGAAGGAGGGCTTTCCACCCCAAGGGTGTACCAAGCACTCAATCTAGAGAAGTGTGCAAAAGAAGATCCAGAAGCACTTCTTGAGAGTTTTTTTTCCGGAAAGCCTATTTTCCACAACGACTTGGAGGCACCCGCCTTTCGATTAAAGCCCTCTCTCAAAGAGTTCAAGGAGCTTTCAGGAGGGACTATGAGCGGCTCAGGTACCGCCTTTTTTACTTGCCGTCCGCATCGACCGTTTTAGGCGTATTGCCCTGACCAAGCTGCATTTGAATCGGTTGAGGAACAGAGAGAAAAAACTCTCGATACATTTTAGACAAGGGAGCCTGTTCTTCCAGTGCAGCTAGTCTTTCTTGGGCAGGAGACTGGATAGCGGGTTCTTCGTCTTTAACCTTTGTTCCTCTACCTAACTTTTCTAGCACACTTCTCCAGCTATCACGAAGATTTGTTTTTTTAGCATACACGGCAGCGAGCTGGTCAAATGGAACCTCGCCATCTGTTTTCGTATGCCGCTTGTCTATTTGACCCTTTAAAGCATCAACTTCGTTTTCGAGTTGTTTATTATCGCGTTCAAGCTGGCGTACTTCTTCTTGAGAACGCTCAATTTCGTGTCCCAAAGTCAACTGGACGGGCATAAATGCATTTTGCGCTTTAAGAAAGGCGATATCGCCTTCAGAGAGTTGCGCCAGATAGGTTGCATATTCAGCGTCTGATACAAATGTGATCGGTTGACCAGCCTTTCCCTGCTGAACTGTATACAGAGTGAAGGGTTGGTTATTGGCATTTGCAGCTTGCATCTTTCCGATGCGCTCTTCCAACACTCTAACTCTTTCTTGCCCCTGTCTTAACTGTAGCTGCTTCCCTTCGAGTTTTTCTATATCAGCAGCATGTGCTTTCAGCTCTTTTTCGACTCTTTCTAGCGTGTGCTGAAGACCATCCTGTTTTCTTTCAGTCACCTTCTCGGTTTTGAGTCCTTTTTTTACTTCGACCTGGTAGGGTGTACCATAGAGGTAAGTATCGATCGCAGACTGATACGCTTTTCTCTCGGCATCCGTTAGTTGTGAAAGTTTCCCCATATCATGCCCAGCTTGCACTTGAGGGCGTGCAGGTTCATCAGATAACCTCCCTAGTTTGTCGGCCTCTTCAGTGAGCTTTCGATGGGCAAAGGTAGCTGTGGGCTTTGCTGATCCCGATCCTGGAGGAGGGGGTGGAGCTCCCATCGGAGGAGGTGGAGGAGGAGCGCCGCCGGCTTTTGGCGGTGGAGGAGGTGGAGCTTGTTCTGCTCTCTCTAGGGTCCGTGGTTGCGGTGGTTGCGTTGCGGCTTGAAACTCTTTCTTTGCCTGGGGGCGAGTAGGTTTTACAGTCTTTACACTCTTAATCGCACCTTCTACAAGACCTAACTTCCGGATTCCCTCTAGCTGACGTCCTCGTCCCCATAGAACAAATCGCCCTGCTAGACTTTTTTCTCTTTTTTGTAGAGCTTGAGTCAATTGTGTTGTATCGAGTTTGTTCGTTTCAACAAACTCAACGATCTTGTCCTTGAGATCTGCAAGATCGGTAACCGCACCTTCTTCTGCAAGCTTTTTAGCTTGTGCAGCGGTCACATTCTTAAATTCCTTATTGTGGAATACAACGCGGTGACCTCTTTGCTCAAGACCCCCAACAATGGCGTTAAATTGATCAATAGGCTTGGACATAAATAAACCCTAATTAACTATATTTATTATTTTAACAAATATTAACTAATTAGGGTATTATAATTGTAAGTAATTAATATTCAGCGTTTTTGACGCTGCTGATCACATGCGTTAGATCTCCATGGTAAAAGTCACCTACCCCATCTGTAATTGATTGAGCTAGAGTACTTTTTGCATTCCATGCCTGGTTTGATGTGAGAGTGGCGAGTGCAACCGTGGGGGCTCCACGCTCTGCATTCGCTAACTGAGAGTGCGCCGGATAGATCCCGACATTTGTTTCTATTTTCATACCTCACCTCCTTCAAAACCGGTTTATAGAATTCAAGCTTTTCTGTCGAATTATTATCACGCTTTTTGTTATCTTCTTGTCTTATGAAACTATTCAAAGATAAATACATTGTCGTCACGGGAGGCGCCGGTTTCATCGGGTCTGGTGTGATTAAAATTCTTAATGATCAAGGCTTTAATAATATTGTTGTTGTCGACAATCTCGGTCACACCGACAAGTGGAAAAACTTAGTCGGAAAAACGTTTTTAGACTGCATCCATAAAGATTCTCTTTTTGACTGGCTAGTTGGACGGGAGCGGGATATCGAAGCCTTCATTCATTTGGGTGCCTGCTCCAGTACAGTGGAAACAGATGCGAACTATCTGCTTGAAAATAACTATCGCTACTCTGTTCGCTTGGCAGAATACGCGCTTTCGCATGACCACCGTTTTATTTATGCTTCTTCTGCCGCAACTTATGGTGACGGGAGTTGGGGTTTCTCAGATGACCATGAAAGGCTTGAACAGTATCATCCGCTGAATATGTACGGCTACTCCAAACATCTCTTTGATCTTTGGTTAAAAGGACAAAATTTGTTGGATAAGGTGGTTGGTCTCAAGTATTTTAATGTATATGGTCCCAATGAGTTTCATAAAGGACGGATGGCCTCTGTTATTTTAACCATGGTGCCCGATGCACTCAAAACCGGCAAGATCCGCCTCTTTAAATCGTCTGAGCCGGAAAAGTATCAAGATGGCGATCAGGTGCGCGACTTTATCTATGTTAAGGATGCAGCGGCGATGACGGTGCAGTTTTTGACCAACGATGAAATGGGAATATTTAATGTGGGTTCTGGGAAACCGGAGACGTGGAATGCACTGGCACAAGGTGTGATTCAGGGATTGGAAAAATCCATTTCGATTGAGTATATTCCGATGCCGGAAGACTTGCTTGGCAAATACCAAAATTACACGTGCGCAGATGTGCAAAAATCGGCACATCTGCTGAAGCCTGCGTTCTCTTTGGAGGCGGCAGTGAAAGATTATGTCCAAAATTATGTGGTTCCGGGCCGGTATTGGTAATGTTTGAGAAAAAACGCATTTTGGTTGTCGGCGATGTGATGCTCGATGTCTACACGATGGGAGAGGTGCACCGTATCTCTCCTGAGGCTCCGGTGCCCGTCTTACGTGTGAAAGAAGAGAGTCGGCAGCCAGGTGGGGCAGGGAATGCCATCTTAAATCTGGTCTCTTTGGGGATGGAAGTGGTGGCTCTTGGACGGATTGGTGCTGATGGGGCGGGCTCTCATTTTCTTGAGGCGCTTGAGCAAGAGGGCGTAGACACCTCTGCTATGGTAGAAGACTCCTCTTTTCAGACTCCTGTCAAAAATCGGATGATTGCTTCTGGGCAGCAAATCGTCCGGATCGACCATGAGACACCCTCTATTCTCTCTGCTGCTCTTGAAAAACAGATCTGTGCCACTTTTCCGACCCTTTTGAAGGGTGTAGATATTGTCGCGATTTCTGATTATGCCAAGGGCTTTTTAACACCCTCTCTTCTCAAAGAGCTGATCACACAAGCGCGTGAGTTGCGGGTGCCTGTGATTGTGGATCCGAAGGGGCGGGATTTTTTCCGCTACCGCGGCTCTTCTTTGCTCAAACCCAACCTCTCTGAGGCAATTGCCGCAGCCGGTCTCGGTATGGAGGCCACTCTAGACGATGTAGCACGCCAAATCCTACAAGAGGTGGCTGTTGAGACGTTGATGATTACCCGCGCCAAAGAGGGGATTTCTATTTATAGCCGCCACGATTGTGTGCGTCACGATTTTCCGGCTCAAGTGCACGAGATCAAAGATGTCACGGGAGCTGGAGACACTGTTTTAGCTGTGATCACAGCAGCTCTTGCCAATCAGCTCCCTCTAGATGAGGCTGCTAAACTCGCTAATCTTGCAGCCGGCATTGCTATCGAACGGATTGGGTGTGCCCGGGTTTCTAGCGATGATTTAGTTTCACGTCAGCATCAAAGTGCTCAAGCCTAAATAAATCGTGATAGTGATCACATCGGCCATCATTAAGACAACAGGTCCTGCAGCGACCTTTGGATCCAGATGAAGGGCATGGAGCAAAATGGGGAAGATCGCACCGAAAAGAGCTGCTGCTACCATGGCTCCAATGACTGAGATGCCAATAGATAAAATAGGAAGCAGATCAATACTCCAGGCAAAGTAGAAGAAGCAGACAATAATCGCGCTTGTGCAGCCGAGTAGGAAGCTCGATTTACTTTCCACTACAATGCGGCGCCACACTTGCCTCCAATGCACTTTGCGAATGTGTAAGAAACGGAGACTCAATGTCATCGATTGAATCCCAATCGATTCACCTAAGCCTAATACAAGCGGAATGAAAAAAGCTAAGAGAACCACTTCCACAAGTGGGGCTTGAAGAAATTCGGAGATCACCGCGCAGACAAGTCCCCCCACAAGATTGCAGAGAAGCCAAGGCATTCTAAGGCGGTATTCATGCCATGGAGAGGCTTGTTTCCTCTGCTCGATAGAAAACCCAATAAACTGGAAGATGTCCTCTTTTAGATTTTTATAATGAACCTTTGTGACCTCTTCTTTAGGGTCTTGGGCATGGGGAAGGATTTCTAATACGCCAACAAGCTGTTTCTCTTTATTGACAACAGGAACAACAAGAATCTGGTTATTGGCAAGCAGCTTTAACCCTTTTTCCAGTGAGTCCTCTTCACAGACAGATAAGATATCTGTATCAATGAGATCGATAAGGGGTGTTTTCGGCGAGTTGTAGAGAAGATCGGGGAGATTTAAGAGACCAACGAGTTTATTTTCTTTATCTGTGACATAGAGGTATTCGACCTTTTTTTCGATCTTTTTTGATTGTAGAGCGCTCAATACCTCCTCGACTGTCTGGGTAATGGTGAAGATATAGGGGTAGGGATCCGTAAAGGCACGGATTTCACTATCCAGATCGCGCTGACTAATTCTTTTGGTCGTGTCAATTCTCACGTCCTTGTTTTATAGAATTTTCTTTTAATTCAAAAGCGTTTATCAACAGATGTTAATGCGACTGGTCTATATCTTCAGCGGTTGCCTGATTCTGGGCATGGTCATCTCTCAGCTCTTCGATTTAACGGAGTGGCGCGGCTCACTCACATTTGTAGCGGATGTGATGCTGGCTTATATCATGATGGAAGTAGGGCTTGAATTTGTCTTAGATAAGCAAAATTGGCGCTCTTACTTCAAAGATTATTTCATCGCCGCGGCTACAGCTACCCTCCCTTGGCTCTTCTGCACGCTTTACTTCCTTATCTACTTTAAAGAAAACTCCTGGCAGGAGATCTTACTCATTGCTCGTTTTGCTGCCCCGACCTCATCGGGGATTCTTTTTACCATGCTCGCAGCTGCCGGACTGGGAATGACCTGGCTCTTTCGGAAGGTGGAAATTCTGGCAATCTTAGATGATGTCGACACGATTATTCTCTTGATTCCTCTTCAGTTTTTATTAGGAGGGCCACGCTATGCTTTATTGAGTGTAGTCGGGATGGTTGTGGTCTTAATTTTCATGGCCTGGAAGTATCTACACAGGCTGCGTTTTCCAGCGGGTCGCTTATGGCTTCTAGGTTATAGTTTAGCCATGACAGCCCTTTTGAGGTGGCTTCATCTTCAGCTTGAAGTGGAACTGGAGATTTTACTTCCCGCTTTTGTTCTGGGATGTGTGCTCTACAACCCTCACGACCCACGCAGGCGCAAGGTGCATCTGCATGAGCACGCCTTTATTGAAGCCGAAGAGCGCCCTTTGATGTTTCTTGACCGGGGAATTAAGGTGGCTTTTATGCTCTGTGTGGGTCTGCTGCTACCAAAATTTCCCTTCCATGCTTTCAATCCCTGGATCACGCTTTTGCACGTTTTGTTGATCACCATTCTCTCTAATTTAGGAAAATGTTTTCCCATCTTCTGTTATAAAAACGAGGCGAGTCTACGGGAAAGAGTGGCTGTGAGTGTGGGGATGTTTCCAAGAGGTGAGGTAGGCGCAGGGATTTTGGTTTTAGCCATTGAGCATGGCGTGACCGGTTACGCCACGACTGTTGCCGGATTGAGCCTGGCGCTGAATCTCATTTTGACAGGCCTCTTTATCACCATTGTGATCCGTTTAGTCCGGAGGCCTGCATGAACTTCCAGATCTTAACGACTCTCATCTTTGCCCTTGCCATTATCCATACTTTTTTAACGCCCACCATTTACACCTACTCCCAAAAATTGGCCACTAGAAAAAGGCTCTATCCCCGGCGGTGGCGGCACTATCACTTTTTATCCGAGATTTTTTACCTTCTCAGTGAGGTAGAGGTTGTATTTGGGATCTGGCTCATCCCTTTGCTCATCACCTTTACCCTTATTCGGGGTTGGGATACCACCATTGAGTATGTCAATAGCCGCTCATACACACATGCTCTGTATATCACTGTCATCCTTGTTGTGATCGGTTCGCGCCCTATCATCACCTTTGCAGAAACGATTTTGGAAAGAGCCGCTCGCCTGGGCAAAGACACACCTGACGCTTGGTGGTGGACCATTTTAACCATAGGGCCGCTTCTGGGAGCGCTCCTTAAAGAGCCCGCTGCTATGGCACTCTCGGCGATTTTGCTCAGCAAAAAATTCTATCCCTATTACCCCAGCCGACGCTTTCAGTACGCCACTTTGGGTCTTCTTTTTGCCAACATCTCAGTGGGAGGCATGCTCACGTCTTTCTCTTCCCGGGCGCTTTTCATTGTGGCCGACAGATGGGACTGGACCTGGACCTATATGCTCACCCGCTTTGGGTGGAAAGTCGTCCTGGGCATGCTTCTCTCCACAGGTCTCTACTATCTGCTTTTCCGAAAAGAATTTCGAAAAGAGCGTTTTCCGCAAAAGTTACCTGCTTTAGAAAAAGAAGAGGCCGAAAATCCAACGCCCGCTTGGATTACCCTTGTTCACCTGATCTTCGTCACTTTGATTGTCATTACAGGTGAGACAGCGCCCCTATTCTTAGGCGTGTTTTTCCTCTTTTTAGGTTTTTGGAAGGCCACCCCTTTTTACCAAACTCCACTCCATCTGCGGGCGGCCATCCTTGTCGGCTTCTTTTTTGCCAGCTTGATTATTCATGGGGAGCTACAAGGGTGGTGGATCATTCCGCTGATGCAGAACCTCAATCATTTTGGGGCGATGATGGTGAGTTTTGTGCTCTCGGCCTTTATTGATAATGCTGTGGTGAGTTACATCACGCTGGAGATTCCGCACTTCGATGATCTCAAGCACTACCTAGTGCTTGCCGGAGCGATGTCAGCGGGGGCACTGACTGTGATTGCTAATGCGCCCAATCCAGTGGGCCACACAATCTTAAGGCCCTCTTTTCAGGGTAAGATTGCGTATTTCCCGCTTTTTTTGGGGGCGCTTGCTCCTGCTTTAATCTACCTATCTCTTTTTTGGTTTTTCCAATAAAAAACCCAAGCTCCACTAGAGGGAACTTGGGTTTGTGAGAGCGTGATCAATCTTACGAAGATCTATTATTTTTTCTTTTTCTTGCCGCTTCCAGGACTTTTGTGGCTACTTCCGTCACCAACTTTTGCTCCAGCACCACCTCCATTGGGAGTACTAGGAGGGGTGGTGGTTGTAGCAGCTTTTGCGTCAGCCACAGCTTTGTGTAGATCAGCTTGAGCGGCAGCCTGTCTTTGTGCAGCTGCTCGTGCAGCATCGAGAGCTTTTTGTAGTTGAGCTTTTTCATCAGCGTGGGCGCCATTAGCTTTTTCTAGCTCAGCGTTCTTTGCAGTGACTTCCTTTTTTGCAGCATCGAGTTGCTGTTGTAGTTGAGCTTTTTCAGCAGCGTGGGCTGCATTCGCTTCGTCTAGCTCAGCGCTTTTTGCAGTGACTTGC
>CAYGJC010000002.1:50484-164696 GCA_964350245.1 uncultured bacterium
GGGCTGCATTCGCTTCGTCTAGCTCAGCGCTTTTTGCAGTGACTTGCTCTTTTGCAGCAGCGAGTTGCTGCTGTAGTTGAGCTTTTTCAGCAGCGTGGGCGCCATTGGCTTTTTCTAGCTCAGCGTTCTTTGCAGTGACTTGCTCTTTTGCAGCATCGAGTTGGTGCTGTAGTTGAGCTTTTTCAGCAGCGATAGCTGCAGAAGGCGTATCGGATGCTTGCGCTTCATTAAGGCGTTTTCGAAGGTCATGAATGGTTCTATCTGCTTCACTTGCTGCCTGTTCAAATCGTCCAAATTCTTCGGTTGCTTGATCTAGCCTAGCTTTAGTTTCTGCATATGAACGCTGAGCAACATCCCGTTCTTGTTCAACAACTTGGATTCGTGTTTCATGATTGTTTAGCTGTTGTCGGTACTCTAGATTACTTGCACTTGCTGCGCAAGACATGTTCGCAGCAATGGCTCGAATCTCTTGCTGATATCTATCTTCTGCTTCAGTGAGAGCTTGCTCATGTTGAGCAATGCGCGATTCATCATTTAGCACAGCATTGCGGGCAAAAAGAACGTTGATGTGACGTGCTTGCTGAATCACTCCCTTCAATAGATCCAAAACAAGTACACCACCCGCTATCCCATACAAGATGTAAGCGTTATTCACCCCAATCGAACCGATGCCGGATAGCTGACCCAAATCCACAAATCCATTTGCCTGTAAAATGATTAAGGTTGCAGCTACGATCAAAAGAGTCGCTATCACGCAGTCGGTGATCACTGCCATTTTCTCGTCGTTCTCAAGCAATTCGGGTTTAGTCCGAGTGTCGATAGGGGGACGTGCATTAAAGCAACAGGTTAGAGCAACGTAAGACATAGCTTTTTCTCCTCAATTGGAATATAATTTTTAAGATAAGTTTGAAAGAATATGCAGCATTAAAGAAGATGTAAAGGAGTAAAAAAAAGATTAGCAGTTCAAATAATTGCTTGAAGCTCTTGGATTGTACGGCCTGACAATAGAAATTCTTTTTGCCGACTTGTTTCTCCCTTAAGTAAAACGATGTCTCGTTGAGGGATGTTAAAGTATTTGGAGAGTAGGTGGACCACAGCGCGGTTGGCTGCCCCCTTTTCAGGAGGAGCGCTCACTTTGATCTTCAGCCTTCCTGATTCCCAGCCGACGATTTTTTCCTCGCGCGCTTTGGGAATCACTTTAATGGGAAGAAGCACTCCCTCACTATTTTCTGACCAAGTCACGTGAAGCGCTCCATAATGTCCATTCTGAAAGGGCAAAAGCACTGCCTGCAAGTATAATGGTGAGCAGCTCCCTGGGAAAAGGAGGCACCCAAAACTGGAAGAGGGTGAAACCTACAGCTCCGCAAATCATGGCTGCTTTTGCAGAACGCTTATGTGGATTGCGCGTCCAGATGGCCATGGTAACAGGAATAAAGAGAATACTAACAGCCAACTCATAGGAAAACATGAGCATGCTCACAACATGATCAAATAGAAACGATAAACCTAATGTACTCATCCCTACAGCTAGGGTGATCGCCTGCGAGGTAAAAACAGATTGTTTGAGTCTGGGAAAATCGCAAGCGACGTTGGAGCTAATTGAACAGAGAAGAGAATCGGCTGTTGAGACAATCGCAAGCAGGATGGCACAAATCACGCAGGTAGCCACCGTAGGGTTGGTTAAGGCATGTACAGCTGTGATCAGAACGCTGGCTCCTTGCGGAATTTCTACGCCCATCGCGGCGGCTTGTCTACCAAAGTAGATAGGAACAAGAGAGACAATGAGAAGGGTGAGTCCGGCAGCAATGGCTGCTAGCGTGACGGTGCGCGGTTTTTTGGCTGCAAAACAGCGTTGACCCATATCTTGCTCAATCAACATAAAAAGCAGGGGCATCATCAACCACGTTATCCAGGGCGGAGAAGTAGCAGATGAAGTGAAAGGGATTTCTGTTAGGTTCGGCGCGCCGGCAAAACTGGTAGCAATTGCAATGGCAAAAGCGATCAGGATAAAAAGTGCCTGCAAAATGTCGGTGCTCACAACGGCCTTGAGTCCTCCCATTACAGTATAAAGGGTGAGAACAATCCAAAAGCCGATAAAAAGATAGGGGCCGGCAAATCCTAAAGAGAAGAAAAACTTGCGTGCAGCTATGGCCTGGGCAACCAAAATGAAGTAGAGCGAGGCGATAGACAGCAGAGAGGCGATCTGACGCAGATTCGGGGCCCGGTAGATCTTATCAAAAATCTCAGGAACTGTAGTGAGATTGAGGCGGCGCATTTTGGCGCCATAACCACAGCCCAGTACAAGAAGGCCAATGACCATCCCCAGAGGGTAAAAGAGCACCTTCCACCCTTCGGTGTATGCCTCTTCAGCCGCACCGATGAGGGCGCCACCTCCGATTTGTGTGGCGAGTAGAGTCATAAAAAGGGCGAAGAGTCCCAATTTACGCCCCATGAGAAAGTAGTCTTCGTTATTCTTTTGTCCCGAAGAGGCGCGCTTCCCTAGCCACAGAGAGAGCGCCGCTACCCCTGCAAGAAGCCCGAAAAAGAGTTTAATGTTCATCATGACCTTAAATTGTAACAGGTGAAAGAATTGGATTAAAGAAAGATCAAGGAGTCATTGATAATCAATTATTTAGTGCAATTTAATTCTTTTTTTGAGATAATGAGCGTTAAGGGAGAAGGTGTTACCATTCTTCCTTGGGAGGACGTATGGGAATGGTTAAGGCTACGGTCATGCAGCAGTCTGACATTCTCCGCCTCGAGGCAGAGATCAACAATTTGTGGGGGGAGCTCAATACGAGTAATATCCCACACGCAACACGGATGGAGTTAGAGGGAACTTTGTCTGGTTGTGAGGAGGAATTTAAGGCGGTTCTGGGAGGTCAGGCTTCGTTCAAGGCGTTGGAGGAGAATCTCCACAACGTCGACATGACGCTCGCATTGTCCGCCGTTCAACAAGCGGAAAACGAGATTCCAAAAGCTGAGCATACAGCCAGTGCGTTTCAGGCTTTGGAAAACATCCGCAAAGAGTTGAGTGGTGGGACGCTTACTCCGGTGCGAGCGCGTCATGAGGTGAAAGAGATTATGCGCCACCAAAAGTAATCTCTTTTACTGACTCATTTCCTCTCTTGGGCATTTCAGCTCAAGAGAGGTTTTTTTTATTCAAAGAAATAATCGATCCGGTTAATGTGAAGTCAAATAACTATTTCATTGACTAGTGGAGGAATATGAAACGATTTATGATGGCGGCAGGGCTTGCTTTGAGCATGTGCACAGCGGCTCTTAGCGCGGCTGATTCCATAACCGCAAAGGATGATACCCATTCGGATTACGATGACTGTTCTTGGGATAATTGGGATTTCGATGTCTATGGTGAATATCTTTACTGGAGACTTTCTCGCTCAGACCTAGACCCAGTTTTGGGTTTTTACATCAATCCTGATTATGATTCAGGGTTCCGTGCAGGATTGCGCGGAGGAAAAGACCAGTGGGATATTGGTGTTTGTTTTACCAGCTATAACACATCTAAGCATCTGACTCTCTTTGACGAAGATGCGGGAGAGGAATTACGGCATCAGGTGGACTTTGATTATCAAGTCTTAGATCTTGAAGCGGGTTATACATGTGATTTTCAATGTGGGCGCGGGCAGTTTAGACCCTATTTTGGTGTCAAAATCGCGTGGATAGAGGATCGCTTTCGACACATTACAAGTGGTCAGCTCACTGATGATGAACTGATTAATTTCACTGGTGTCGGGCTCTATTTAGGAGCCGAGACTCGTTATAACCTTTGTGAGTGCTGTGTGCCGATTGCACTTGTTGTCTCCGGAGACATTGCAGTTCTGGACGGCATATTTACGCAAGAGCGTTTTGACTCTATACCGCTTTGGGAAGAAAAGCTTTTCGTGCCGGCATTTGATCTGTTTATTGGATTGGAGTTTGATTTTGGGACTGTATTCTGCTGTACAGACTTTAATTTAGGCATTGGATATGAAGTGCAGAGTTGGCAAGGATGGCGTAGATACGGAGATGTTGATGAGCTAGCCGACTTTGGGCTGGGAGGTCTTGTTGTGAAAGCAGGCTTTGCCTTCTAAAGACAGTCGTAAAAAGCTGTATGCAAATGGGCATCATGAGAGCTTCTTAATCAGAAGTCTTCGTGGTGCCCATTTTTCATTGTATGATGAGTCATGAGTTATTGTAGAGGAGAGGAAGCCACAGAAAGATTTGCGCTATCTACCAGTTGTTGTTTTTGTGGAGCGTTAGGCACTGTGCAAAAAGCTAAAAATGCAGTAGCAAGCTTTTGCTCCAAAGACTCTTCAAAAGCACCGAGATTAGGGTTTTTTCCGCACCCTTTCAGAGCGACAACGGAATTGGCTTCTGCAACGGTGACACAGAAGATCCTGTGAATCAAAATGTGATGGGGTACACCTAACAAAGAGAGCTTGTTAACCTCACAAGGGCTTAAGCAAATCATTTTTCTAAAGAAATGCTTAGCGATGTCAACTAGGCGCCCAAGTTTTACAAGCTTTCGAGTAAGAGGTTGTGCGATGATGCGCTGGCAATCTGCTTCCATTGCTTGGTGCAGCACCTGGGCACCGAGATAAGGAGAGGCTTTCTCTTCTTTTCCATTAGAATTCAGATAGGCTTGGGCAATCTCATGGTAAAGCGAGGGTAGAGAATGAGTGGCTTCTTGATTAAGTCCTTCTTTTAGTGCTTCATACAAGGGTTTTATACGGATTGCTCTAGCGATTACACTCAGCAAATCGGGAGCTAAAGGATCAGACAAATGGTTCCTACAGCATTTTTTGACTGTAGTGTGCAGCTGTTTTAGGTTTACCATCGAAAATTCATTTAGCATGCGGTGACAAAGTTCGGAAAGCTTTTGATCTAATGCAGTACGATCAGCCAGAGGGGGTTCTAGCTCTTTGCGTATGGGTGGAAGCAGAAGTTCGGAGCGAGGCACAATCACGGTAAAATTTTCCACTTGATCTTGATGAAAGAAACTATAGATTAAAAAAAAGAATGAGTAAAAAGAAATTTTGAGAATTTGAGCGGATGTTGTGGTCGATGTGATGGAATGGGATGAAGAGCAGATAGTGGAAGCTCTGCATGCAAATATGCATGAGCAGATGATTTATTTTGCAAAGTCGCATCCACGGATGCAGCTTCTTTCTCAACCTGATGTCACAGCTGTTCAAGCTGAGCTCAAAGACGATATGGTGAACTATGTTTTAGCAGCAAGATTTACCGATGAGAATGTAGATGAACGTGTAAGGGCTATTTTTACTTTGTATAAACAAAAGCAACTGCCTTTTTCCTGGTGGTTGAGCCAGGCGCGTGACACTCCACGCCATCTTGCAGAAGTTCTCCTTACAAACGGCTTAACAAAAAAAGAGACAGATGCTGGAATGTATCTGAGCCTCGATGCTTTTGTTTCAAAACCCATTAAAGAGAGAGTGCGTCGTGTAGAGAATCGAGAGCAGCTGCGTGCGTTTGTGGATGTGATCATTTCAGTTGGAGGACATCCCCAGCTATTTGAGATGATCTATCAAGAAGTTCCTTTGAGCTGGATTCTAGATGGGGCGCCCATGGAGCTTTATTTGATTGAAATTGAAGGAAAGGTTGTGACAACGGGCATGATTTTTTTTCATGCAGATGTGGCAGGGATCTACTATGTCGCCACGCATCCCCACTACAGGCGGCGTGGTCTCGCCTCTAAAATGATGCAGTATCTGTTAGCAAGAGCGCATGCAAAAGAAGTTCGAATGGCAACTCTGCAAGCTTCAGAGGAGGGGAAGAGTCTCTACGAGCACCTGGGTTTTAAGCAGATTTGTCGTTTCATAGAGTATGCTTAGAACAGTCTCAAGCAAGCATGCCTGTCTCTTGAAAGACCTTTTGGAGGCGTGTATTCGCCTCATCCCAATCCTTACCCCGCTGTTCAGACATGACTTTGTGAGTGCCGGGACCGTCTTTGCTGATGAAGCTCTGCACCTCATTGACGGCTGCCATGGCAAGGCGAAACTCCACAACAGCATGGACGACACGCCAAACCTCAGAAGAGTTTGGATCGGGTATGTTGCGCGAGGGAGCTTTAAAGAAAATGGTGACCGGTTCGGTTAAATTGTAGCCACGGGCTTGTGCTTGTTGAGGGGTAATCGTAGTTGTCATCTTATTCTCCTTTTTAAATAGAAACCATTCTATCAGAAAATAGCTTAAAAAGCTAGTTGCTTTTACAGCATGGTTTGCATAAGATGCGCCCTTATGCGCTATATACTCTTTTTTTCTATTTTGCTCGCAGTGGGTGCGGGGTGCCAAAAACAAGAACCTGCTCCTCTCATTCGCCCTGTCAGGGCGATGCAGTTGCAAGCGGCGGAGCTAGTCCGCCTCAACTCCTTTCCGGGAAGGACGCGCGCGGTTGACCGTGCAAACCTTTCATTCCGGGTAGAAGGGCAATTGATCGAGCGGCCCGTCTATGTGGGGGATCATGCTCTAAAGGGGGAGCTTTTGGCGCGCCTTGATCCCAAAGACTATGAAGTCAGTCTGCAGAATAGTTTTGGGAAGCTAGAGCGAGTGCAAGCCGATCTCCGTTTTGCTGAAAATGACTACAAAAGGGCCCAAAGTATCTGGCAAGAGGATCCGGGTGCGATCAGCAAAAGTATGCTAGAGCAAAAAAAAGAGGAGGCCAATCGCCTCAAAGGAGAGGTGCGGGCTTTAGAAGCGGAAGTGGAGCATGCGGAAGACCGACTTCGCTATACCTATTTACGCGCCCCCTATGATGGAGTGGTGGTGGCGACGTATGTACAAAACTATGAGTATGTCCAAGCCAAGCAGCCCATCATCCGTCTTCTCGATACCGCGCAGGTGGAGATGGTGATCGATGTGCCCGAAAGCATGATTGCCGATATCCCCTTAGTGGAAAAGGTGGTGGTCGAGTTTGACGCCATTGCCGGAAAAGAGTTTCCAGCAACGGTGAAAGAGATCGGGACAGAGGCGTCGACAACGACACGTACGTTTCCGGTGACGCTGCTCATCGAACAACCTGATGAGACGACTATTTACGCGGGGATGGCGGGCTACGCCTATCTTTTTAGCTCAGCTTCAGGAGAATTTAATGAGGTCGGCTTTTTACTCCCTCCGACTGCACTTGTTACAGATGATGCGCTTGATACGACGTTTGTGTGGGTGGTCAATACAGAGACAATGACGGTTGACAAGCAAGAGGTGGAGAAAGGACGGTTGACAAGCCAGGGGATCATCATCACAGGCGGGCTGAAAGAGGGGGAGTGGGTCGTGACAGCCGGCGTTCACTATCTGCGTGATGGGCAGGAGGTGCGCATTGCTCCTGTTGAACTCAATGCATCGGGTGAGCAGGTACCTGTTTTTGAAGGAGAGGGATGAAGGGGCTGATTCAGTATGCTCTGGAGCATCGAGCCGTTGTCTATTTTGTCACAATCCTTCTGTTTATAGGGGGCAGTGCGAGCTTCTTTGCTCTACCTCAACTCGAAGATCCAGTCTTCACAGTCAAAACCGCAGTGATTTTGACCCGTTACCCGGGAGCCTCTCCAAAAGAAGTGGAAATGGAGGTGACCGACCGGATCGAAACGGCCATTCAGCAGATGACGCAGGTGAAGCACATCTACTCGATTTCACGCGCAGGAGAGTCATATGTCAAGGTGACGATCAAGCCGCAGTATTGGACGGATCGCTTACCTCAAGTTTGGGACGAGCTGAGGAAAAAAATTCAAGATGTGGGTCCCAAGCTTCCTCCTGGTGTCGGCACGCCCAAGGTGGGAGATGATTTTGGGTTTGTCTACGGCTTTGTCTTAGGGATTACAGGTGATGGCTACTCGTTTAAAGAGCTCGAGCAGTTTGCCAAAATCATCAAAAAAGAGCTGAGCCTAGTACAGGATGTCTCGCGTGTGGAGCTTTGGGGTGTCCAACCGAAAGCGGTCTACCTAGATATTTCTGAAAAGCAGATTGCTGAACTGAATCTGACGGCAGAAACCATTCAACAAACCTTGCAGAAACAAAATATGGTGGTGAACGCCGGATTTGTGGACGAGGGAGGAGTCCGTTTTCGGATTGCTCCAACAGGGGAGTTTACCTCGCCCGAAGAGATCGGGGAGTTGATCCTGCGCCCAGCCTCTCAAGATGTAACGAGCAACATCATGCGCGAGATCAGAGAGGGAGATCGTCTCTCGGATGTAGCGGGCGAGATTGAAAGAGAGGGAACAAATGTCATTCGCGTTAAGGATGTAACGCAAGTGCGCACGGGTTATATCGAGCCTCCCTTGACGATGATGCGCTACAACGGCCAGGCTGCTGTTGGTCTTCAGGTGGCGGGATCAGACGATGCGAATATTGTCGATGTGGGGGAGCGACTCGATGAAGCGGTACGTCTGATTTCAGAGCACCTTCCGATTGGGATTGAGCTGCATAAAATTGCATGGCAGTCGGAGCTGGTCAGTGAATCGATCCATGGTTTTTTCATCAATTTGCTCGAAGCGGTTGTGATTGTCCTTTTGGTATTGATCGTCCCAAGCGGCTTGCGGATGGGGCTGATTATAGGCAGCAATCTCGTCTTGACGATTTTAGGGACGTTTATCTTCATGGCTGCTTTTGGAATCACACTGCAAAGGATGTCTTTGGGCGCGCTGATCATCGCGTTGGGCATGATGGTGGATAACTCGATTGTGGTGGCCGATGGTGTCGCGGTTTATCTCAGGCAAAAAAAAGGACGAATGGAGGCTGCATTCCTTGCAGCGAGTCAGAACTCTTTTCCTCTTCTTGCTGCAACTGTAATTGCGATTTTGGCCTTTTTTCCGATCTTTGCCTCTACAGAAGATGCAGGGGAGTACTGCCGCTCTCTTTTTCAGGTGGTGGGGATTTCTTTGGGTCTAAGTTGGTTCATCGCGCTTTTTGTCACGCCTCTTCAATGCGTCGATTTTCTTCCTGAACCCAAAGAAGGTAAGGGGGATGAGTTCCATACTCCCTTCTATCAAAAGTTCAGGCGGGTGGTGACCTATTTGATTCGAAGACGGCTCTTGACGCTGGGAGCCTTGGCTCTTTTACTTGTGGCTAGTGTCGGTGGTTTTGCCTTTGTGAAGCAGATGTTTTTTCCCGATTCAACCCGTCCGCAGATGATGATCGACTACTGGATGGCCGCAGGAACTCAAATTCAAGAGGTGGCAAAAGATGTGGAGAATTTTGAAGCGGTGGTCACAGCGCACCCGGAAGTAGAAAGCGTGGCGACCTTTATCGGCGCCGGCCCACCCCGTTTCTATCTTCCCGTGGAGCCGGAGAAAAACTATTCCCACTACGCCCAGATGATTGTGAATTTTCCCTCATACAAAGAGATCAATCCCTTTATTGAAGAGATGATGCCGTGGGCGCACGAAAATATGCCCCAAGCAATGGTCCGTTTCCGTAAATACAGTGTGGGACCGGGAAATGCTTGGCAGTTTGAGGCGCGTATTAGCGGGCCTGGCGACGCGAATTTAGGTGAGCTGCGTTCGCTGGCAAAAGAGGTGCGCACAATCGCCATGCACTCACCCTACGGAGAGGATTGGCGTACCGATATGATGAATCCTGTCTTGAAAGTAGTCCCTGAGTACGACCAAAAACGAGGAAGGTGGTCCTCTGTTAACCGATTGGACTTAGCGGATGCAACCAAGCGTGCATATGACGGGATTCATGTGGGGCTGTATCGGGAGGGCGATGACTTGCTGCCGATCATTTTGCGCAATAATGCACGTGAGAGGCGTCAGATGCTCACGAATATTGAAACCATTCAGATTAAACCTACACTCTCAACAGGTTCCATTCCTCTTTCCCAAGTGGTCTCCACGGTGGATACCGATTGGGAAGACCCCTACATTATCCGATGGAATCGACGGCGAGCGGTGACGGTACAAGGAGCACCGCTTCCCGGAGTAACGTTTCCTCAGCTCTATGGAAGTGTCAGTAAGGAGATTGATGAGGTAAAGCTGCCACCGGGCTATGACATCTATTGGGATGGGGAGGCCTCTAGTGCCAAAGATGCCCAAAAGTCGCTTTTGCCGGGGATCATCCCTGCAGTCGTGCTGATTTTATTGCTGCTTGTTCTCGTATTCAATGCGTTTCGTCCTGTCGTCATCATCTTGTTAACAATCCCTTTTGCCATGATCGGGATTACCGGGGGTCTTTTGGTCTTTAATATGCCTTTTGGATTCATGGCGCTGCTTGGGGGAATGAGTTTGGCAGGGATGATGAACAAAAATATCGTTGTGCTGCTCGATGCAGCAGCTCTCAATCGAAAAGAGGGAATGTCTCCTTTAGAAGCGATTGTAGAAGCGGCGGTTTCACGTGCGCGTCCTGTTCTGTTAGCTGCTGGAACAACTATACTTGGAGTGATTCCTCTACTCCAAGATATCTTCTGGCAATCGATGGCTGTCACGATTATGTCCGGATTGGCATTCGGTTCGCTACTGACTTTGATTGCAGTGCCTGTTTTTTACGCCCTGCTCTATAAAATCAAAGAAAAATGAAATACATTCTCGGCCTGTTGCTGTTAACCGGGTGTTTAGTCGGCCCGAATTTCTCTCCTCCTGAGCCTCTTGTGGAGTGTGAGTGGATGGAGTGTGAAAATAAGCAAATCCGGTGCAACGACCCCTTTTGCTCTGCATGGTGGGATTACTTTGAAGATCCGGATCTTAACTCCATCATCGGAATTGCGGCTGCACAAAATCTCTCTTTGAAAGAGGCGGGGATGCGTGTTTTACAAGCACGCGCAGAGCGGGGGATTGCTGTAGGTGAATTTTTCCCCCAGCTGCAGCAAATCGTGGGCTCTGCTCAACGTTATAAGATTAGCGAGGCGGCTCCCAATACTTTTGCTGCTGATTTGAATTACTGGGACTTTATTTCGGGCCTTCAAGTCGCGTGGGAGCTCGATTTTTGGGGGAAATTTAGGCGTGGTATCGAAGCAGCAAATGAAAACTTGATGGCGACCGTGGCTAATTTTCAAGACGTGATGGTGCTGCTGTTTTCCGATGTTGCGGCGACCTATGTCAACATGCGCACGCTGCAAGCGCGCATAGAGATCTTGTATCGGAACATCGCTTTGCAAGAGAGAAGCTTAGAGATTGTGGAAGCGCGCTGGCGTGCAGGAATGGTCACAGATCTCGATGTGCAGCAAGCCCGCACGCTTGTATTTGGCACCAAATCGAGATTGCCTGTGATCGAAACAGAACTCTGTCACGCAAAGAATGCGCTAGCGGTTTTACTCGGAACGGTTCCGGATCAGATCGATTGCTTGATTCCTTATTCAGCGCACATTCCCTCGGCTCCCAGGGAGATTGCGGTGGGCATTCCAGCTGAGCTTCTTTGTCGCCGCCCTGATGTGCGGCGTGCCCTGCATATCGCTGCCGCAGAAAGTGCCCAAATCGGAATCGCTGTCTCAGAACTGCTTCCTCGTATCTCTTTAAACGGGTTTATTGGGCTTGAGTACTCTGACAGTCCTTTGACCAAAATGCGTGGAGATAGTAAGGTTCTGGATGTTCGTAATGTGACCTATATTTTTGGGCCCTCTTTTGCCTGGCCGATTTTAAATTATGGCCGCTTGATGAATAATGTACGCGCTCAATACGCTCGCTTTTATCAGGCGGGGCTTGCCTATCAAAATCAAGTGCTCTTCGCGGTTAAAGAGGCAGAAGATGGGCTGTGTGCCTTTATCAAGTCGCATGAGGAGGTGACAGAGCTTGAGCAGAGTGTTAAAGCTGCGACTCGGTCAACAGAGGTTGCCCGTACACAGTATGTGGAGGGAATTGCGGACTATACGCGTGTGCTTGAGACCGATCGTTCGCGGTTAGACGAAGAAGATCGGCTCGCCATCGCGCAAGGAAAAATTGCGTTGAGCTTGGTGACTACCTATAAGGCTCTTGGGGGAGGGTGGGAGCCGTTTATTTGTGAGAGTGAATGACGACTCAAAGAACGATAGAAGTGGATGGTCGTAAGATTTGGACCGAGTCATTGGGTGATCCGGCACATCCTCCTGTGCTTTTGATCAGTGGTGCGGGAGCGCACGCCCATTTTTGGACTGACACCTTCTGCCATCCTCTTGTGGAAGCCGGTTTCTTTTTAATTCGCTATGATTTGCGTGATGTGGGTCTATCTGATTCTGGAGGAAAAGACTACACTCTTCAAGATTTGGTCGAAGATGCTGTTGAGATTCTTAATGTCTACAATATCCGGGCCGCCCACATCGTAGGACACTCAATGGGGAGCTACATTGGGCAATTGATGGCTCTCTCTCATCCCGAGCGGATGTGGAGTCTCATCTCGATTTCGGCCGGACCTGCCGGAGAGACTGAGCGTTTGCTCGCACCGCAAACAGATGCCGAAAAAGAAAGGATGATTGCCACGTGGCGGGTGATGCTCAGGAACCGTCCTACTCAAGACTTTGAAGAGAGTTATCCGGGTTTTGCTGCTGTTTGGGAGTGTCTCAATGGAAACATCCCTGTCGATGAGTCGCTAGCACGCGCTTATACACAAGAAATGTATACGCGTTCTCGCTACCCTGTGGGCGCTCATGAGCCCCACATGAGAGTCATGCAGCAGATGGCCCAGACGCTTAAAGAGAGAGAAGCGATGTTTGCGAAGATCTTGCTGCCTACTTTGATCATACACGGCGCAGAGGATTCTCTTGTTCCTCTTGAGCGGGGTGGTATCGCATTGGCCGAGGTATTACCACACGCTACGCTCGAAGTGGTTCCCGAGATGGGGCACATGCTATTTGATCGTGCCCTACAAGAGGAAGTGGCGCATAGAATTGCACTTTTTTTAAAGGGGATTGATGTTTAAACGTCTTCTTCTTCTCCTGCTTATGCACCAAGTTGCGCACGCCAACGAATTTTTAACCGATGTCCGTTTTGAAGCAGGCACGCAGCAGAGTCTGCAAATCGATAGCCGCTACGCTCTTTATCAACAAGGCAGCCATCTTCTATTTGCTAATTTAAGAGGGGGCATTGGATCGACCACTGATACGTTTACTCCCGGAACACAAGCCCCTTTTCTTGAGGGAAACTTAGGCCTTAACTACAGAAAAAGCTATCGGTGGGGCATTTTAGGATTCTACTCTTACTATGGCCAACTGAAAACACCTTATGACAATGATTTCTCACGTGCGGCTTTGGGTGCCGAGTACTTTACAGACCACTATGGAGGCTATTTAAACTTTTATGCACCTGTTGGAGAACGAGTTCAGACAATTAGCCGAAGGTTTGAGTTCGGTGAAATCAGCTATTACTTTCAAGGGCATGATCTATATGAGAGGCTATTTGGTAGAAAGGAACATATGTCTTCCTTGGGCATCGAGCTTGGTTTAGATCGACGATTTGGTCGCTTAGAAGCCCGGGCACGTGGTTATTATTATACGCAAAACAGAGAGGGGGGAAGTGTTGATTTGAGCTACGATTTGAATCGAAACGGTCAGCTTAGGTGCTGTGTTGGGTATGATTCTTTCTACAAGACCCAAGTGCAGATTGGGTTTTCCTATTCGTTTGGAAATCGAGCCATTGCCAATCGGTGTAAACGACGCGCCTTCCGCCCTGTACGGCTGGAAGAGTTTTTCTGGGTGCAGCGGAATCGCAAAGAGGCAAGCGATGAGATTGTCAAAACGGATTTCTATTTTGTCGATAGCGCTAGATCCTATAGTGGGGGATTTCAAGGTGATGGTACCTTTGAGGCACCATTTTTAACTGCCCAGTTAGCCAATACGGCCATTGCAACGGTTCCCGATGCGACAGTCTATTTTTATCAGGGAACAGGACCCTATCAGAACTTTGGGACCTTCAATCTTTTTGGAACTCAAACCCTCACAGGGGAGGGAGGAGATTACCTATTTAGGAGAACGGTTGTGCTTCCCGGCTCTAATGCCACCAGGCCGTTTTTGGCGCGAACGGCAGCTCAGCAAGCGGCCAATACGCCCCTGGTTACCGTAACGGATGGAGGAGCGAATGTCATTGAAAACATTGGTTTGAGCAATATTTCTGGAGCTGTGGCCACAGGGGGATCGATGGTTACGGCCATTGGCAGCTCGATTGATTCTTTGAGGATGACCAACGTCACATCAAGCGACAAAGTCTCTCTGTTTTTAACTAGTGGCAGCCAAGAGATTGGTTTATATGAAAATGATATTTACGGGGTGGACATCAAGACTTTTAATTCTGCTGCATTGGATCTGAAGGTTGAGGACAACATCTTTCGCACAAATACAATGGTCGCGACTCGATTCAATCAAGCCATTGGAGCCTCCCTCTTTTTGGAGTCTCTGAATAGCTCGGTCTATACAGTCTCCTCTATTCGAGATAACACGTGTTTTAATACCCGGCTGAATGGAAATGCTCACTTGGGATTTGGGTATCTCTCCTCAGGTACAGCCACCAATGTGACCCCCAATGGATTTATGGGGAATACCTCGATTGGAACTTTTGTAGGATCTACTGCGGGAGCCTTTTTGTTTCAGGGAGTCGATGCATCAAGAGTGCAGGTCGAGGGATGTTTTGACAATTTTTCTTCTGGAAACGCTTTCACACTTCAGCTTTGCGATATTAACATCAAACAGGCGGGCGTGCCGGCGAACGCAGCGGGGCTCTCTCAAGCGAATAATAATACAACGGTGTCGACTTTCTTCTCCGTTGTCATCACTAATACGCCTTGAATAGCTCCGTGTAGAAAAAAGAGAGGAGATCACGCCCAAAAGTGGTCTCCTGATCGCGTGAATCACTCCCTCCATGTCCACAGGATCTTTCTAGGCGGAGCAGAATAGGGCGGGAGCTCCCATTGGCTTCTTTCAAAGCTGCATAGAACTTATAGCTGTGCATCGGCACCACACGGTCGTCGTGGTCGGCCGTATTTACTAGTGTGGAGGGATAGTGCGCACCTGAAATGATATTGTGGTAGGGAGAATAGCGCATGAGATAGTCGTGATCGGCAGGGTCGTCAGGATTTCCGTAATCGCAGATCCAAAAACGGCCGATTGTATAGAGATGAAAGCGGAGCATGTCGAGCACGCCCTTGTTGACAACTGCTGCGCCGAACAGTTCAGGACGTTGTGTTAAAGCGGCTCCCATTAGGAGCCCTCCATTGCTGGTGCCAAAAATTCCTAACCGCTTAGGACTCCCCACATGATTGTTGAGGAGCCACTCAGCTGCTGCAATAAAATCATCGAAGACATTCTGCTTGTTATGGCCGCGTCCTTCATCATACCATTTAGAGCCAAATTCTTTTCCCCCACGAATATTCGGGACTGCCAGTACACCACCTGACTCGATCCACTTAAGTTGATAGGACCGAAAAAAGGGGGTCACGGGAATCCCAAATCCTCCATATCCGTAGAGAAGTACGGGGGTCTTCTTATCGATTACAAGATCTTTTTTGTGAGAGAGGAACATCGGTACCCGCGTGCCATCTTTACTTGTGTACCAAATCTGTTGCGTAACAATCTCAGAAGTAGCAACGTGAGGTGTATAAAGTGGTTCGGTTTGCGTGCTCTGCACATCGTGGCTATAGATTTGAACGGGCGTAAAAAAATCGGTGTAGGAGTAGAAAAGCGTCTGATCTGAACTGTCGAGCTCTATAGAGCCTCGATTGGGCAGCGGTAGTGTATAGAGATAGCGACCGTTACGATCAAAAATTTTGAGTTGCGCGCAGGCATCGGCGCAATAGGAGCAGGCGATTTTGTCTCCAACGACTTCGGCTTCATCAAGTAGATCACTTGTCTCTTCAATCAATGTTCTTTTCTCTTTTTGCGCGTTAATCGCAATGAGTTTGCCCATGCAACACTTTTCGTCTGTGATGAGTAGAATCTCATCCCCGATACTGCCCACAGGTGTCACATCAAAGTCACCGGGAGCCATCAGTTGATAGGAGCTATGATCCAGAAGATCGATGAGGCGGATACCGACCCGTTTGACTACTTGAGGACGCTCCTCAATTAGGATGTAGCGGCCATTACAAACCATTTGTGGGTGGTAAAGAATCAGATCTTCATCTGGCTGGTATAGAAGAGTATCCTCTGAAATAGGCGTTCCTAGCTTGTGCGCTAAGACGGCCTGGCAGTTGCGTACATAATAGATGGTTTCATTATCTTGATCCCAGCAGATTTTAGAGAATTGGATCTCGGTTAGGACCTCAGGTAAATCGTCTCCCGTCTCTAAATCAAGCACGTGCCACTCGAGTTGATCAGATCCGGCGATCGAAAGCCCATACGCTAGATGACGCCCATTAGGACTAATTGAGAAGCTCACAAGCATGACTTCTCGATCAAACAGATTGGGGTCGATCAGCGTATCGGTTTTATTTCCTTGCCTGCGCACAAGAGTTGCTTTATTGGCTCCGGCATCTCGTTTTAAAAAGTAGAGAGTTTTTCCCTGTTTTTGTGGGATCCACCAGCGCTCGATTCCAGAAAGAGCGCAGAGCTCTTGTTCGAGAGCCTGTGCATTTAAACTGGAAAAGTAGCTTTCACTGAGAGCATTTTGTTCTTCGATCCACTGTTGCGTGGCCGCAGAGTCCTCCTCTAGCCAACGGTAGGGATCGGCGTGTGCAGTAAGGGTCAAGGCTATCAGGCATAAATTCAAAAAAAGTTTTCTCATAATAGGCTGACTTTTTGAGGTTAAGGACGAGTATGTCATAATGCCCTCTAAAAGAGCAATGCTCGCTCTTACATTCATTTTATCCTTGAAAATCTAAAGACAGCCTTTACATTTTCAAGGATAAATGCTGCTTGATCGCTTTTTGACTAGCAGATTATCCTTGAAAATCTTAAGATGAGCTTTAGATTTTCAAGGATAAAATGAAGCGCGACTCCTCTCTTTCTAAGATAGACGACTATTTTCGTACCCACCCTATTGTAGCCATTTTAGGTCCAAGGCAGTGTGGCAAAACGACTTTAGCCAAAATGTATTGCTCAGAAGGATTGGAACGCTCTCACTACTTCGATCTGGAAGATCAAACAGATTTGGAGCGCCTTCAAGACCCCAAGCTTGCGCTTCAAGATCTGGAGGGGTTGGTTGTCATCGATGAAATCCAAAAAATTCCAGACCTTTTTCAAACATTAAGAGTTCTTGTTGATCGGAGTCCGACAAAACGGTTTTTGATCCTTGGAAGTGCTTCGGCTGAGCTCACCCGACAGTCATCAGAGACTCTTGCCGGGCGGATTGCCTATATTGAACTGACACCCTTTTCTTTTTCCGAGACACATGAATGGAAAAAACTGTGGTTTCGGGGCGGGCTTCCAAAGTCATATCTAGGAGAAAACGAAGAAGATAGTTTTTTGTGGAGAAAATTTTATATTGCCAATTTTCTGGAACGGGATATTCCTCAGCTGGGAATTGAGATTCCGCCTCACACATTGCGTCGCTTCTGGGCGATGTTGGCTCATTATCATGGAAACCTATTCAATGCGGCAGAGCTAGGACGTTCGTTTGGCGCCTCAGGTGCGACGATGCGGCGTTATTTGGATATCCTTTCGGGAACGTTTATGGTGAGACAGCTCTACCCGTGGCATGAGAACTTAAAAAAGCGGCAAGTGAAAACACCCAAGATCTATTTTCGTGATTCAGGCCTTTTGCACTCACTGCTTGACATTGAAACGGTTTCAGAGCTAAGGGTAAATCCCAAAATAGGCGCTTCATGGGAAGGGTTTGCGTTAGAAGAGATTCTACGGGGGCTTGATGTGGATGCCTATTTTTGGTCGACCCATAGTGGCGCTGAACTGGATCTCTTTTTTCAGAAGAAGGGCAGTCGGTATGGTGTGGAGTTTAAGTATTCCAGCGCGCCTAAAATGACCAAATCGATGCACCAGAGTCTTCAAGATCTTTCTCTTAAAGTGCTTACAGTGATCTATCCTGGAGATGTCGATTACGCCTTGAGTGACCGGGTTCAAGTCAAAACTTTAGAAAGCTACTTATCGGGCATGCAGGATGAATGGGCTTAACCAGGATGCTCAAGAGTGAAACGCGTTATGAAATCAAGCTCTGATTCTCTATTGAGTCGTCATGACTTTTATCGTATGATCGATGCTGCGGATTTGTTGGTTAGGCATGCGTAACTCATTTGGAAACATTTTTCGGATCACAACGTGGGGCGAATCGCATGGAAAGGCGATCGGAGTTGTTGTGGATGGCTGCCCAGCCGGTCTCACACTCACCGAACAGGACATTAACGAGGAGCTGATGCGCCGAGCGCCGGGGCGGCATCGACACACCTCTGCCCGCAAAGAGCCTGATCAAGCAGAAATTCTTTCAGGCGTTTTTGAAGGAAAAACAACGGGAACGCCACTCTCTATTTTGATTCCTAATCGGGATGTCGATTCAAGCCACTATGAGCCGATTAAAGATCTTGTGCGACCCGGACATGCCACCTACACCTATCACAAAAAATATGGGCACTTTGATTATCGAGGTGGCGGGCGTGCCTCGGCCAGAGAGACGGCTTGTCGGGTCGCAGCCGGCGCGATTGCCAAAAAGTACCTGAGTCAATATGGCATGCGGATCGAAGGGGAGCTGGTTGAAAAAGGAGATATTGAAGCCGCATTGGATGCGGGCGATTCGGTCGGAGGAGTTGTAGAGGGACGTATTTTGGGTGTTCCGGTTGGTTTAGGAGAGCCGGTCTACCAAAAAATGGAGGCCATGCTGGCCCACGCCATGCTCTCGCTCCCTGCCTCTAAAGGATTTGAGATCGGTGAGGGCTTTCAAGCAGCCACATTGCGGGGCTCTGAGCATAATCAAGTGCCCTCAGGTGGCACCTTGGGAGGGATTACAGATGGGGAGGTGCTTGTGTTTCGCGTCGCCTTTAAACCCACCTCAAGTATTGCCTTGCCCCAAGAGACGGTGACGTTATCGGGTGAAAAAGCGAAACTCACTCTGCCTAAGGGCTCACGACATGATCCCTGCGTGGCGATTCGAGCCGTGCCGGTCGTGGAGGCGATGGCCGCACTGGTCTTAGCTGATGCATTTTTAATGGACCGGTCGTGCCGATGAGTGAGCATGTTTCCATTTTAGTGGAAGAGTATCTCGCTTTTTTTGCCGAAAAAAAAATTCGACGTTTTGTTGATGGAACGGTGGGTGCCGGAGGCCATGCATCTGCTCTCTTAAAGGCGCATGGCGAAATCGAGTCGTTCTATGGGATAGATCAAGATCCGGAGGCTCTGGAGATTGCGCAAAAGCAACTGGAGCCTTTCAAAGAGAAGGTCTCTTTGATTCAGGGTAGTTTTTTTGAGATCGATCAGCTTGTTGATGGACCACTTGAGGGGATTTTCCTCGATCTGGGAGTTTCATCGATGCAGTTGGATCGTCCTGAAAAGGGCTTTAGCCTCTATAAAGAGGGACCGCTTGATATGCGGATGAACCCGGAGATGAGACTTGATGCTGCAACGGCAGTGAATACCTTCTCGGAAAAAGAGCTGGAGCGTATTTTTCGGGAATATGGTGAAGAGCCACGTGCGCGTGCGGCTGCAAAAGCAGTTGTTGAAGCGAGGCGGAAAAAAAAGTTCAAAACGACAACGGATTTGACAGAGGCGCTCAAACGGGTCTTGACGTGGGGTGGGCGGCGAGGCAAAAAGATTCATCCCATGACTCTGGTGTTTCAAGCGCTTCGCATTTATGTGAACAATGAGCTAAAAGGATTGGAAGAGATGCTGCCTAAAGGAGTGGAGCTGCTGAGTTCCGGAGGGCGATTTGGGATCCTCACGTTTCATAGCTTAGAAGATCGGATTGTCAAACATACCTTTCGACAACTGGCAAGCGAGAAAAAAGTGACACTACTGACAAAAAAGCCGCTGATACCGGGTTTGGAAGAGATGCAGCGTAATCCCCGTAGCCGTTCAGCTAAATTGCGTTTTGTGGAAAAGTTATGAATAGTGGAATCTTTATCCGTCTTTTTTTATGCATTTTGATGATCGGGGTTTTCCTTTATGCGTATATCAACAAGCAAAACCAGATAACCGAGCTTAGGCTACAGATTCCGGTTGTTGCCCAGCAGCTACAGATCGTGCAGCAAGAAAATACGGGCTTGCAGTTTGAGATCGATCAGTTTGAAAATCCACTCCATTTAATGGAGCTCGCTCGACTTCCACAGTTCAGTCATCTCAAACATCCTCTTGTGAATGAGATTATCACGATTCAAGTTCCTCAGGAGGAACCGTGAAGCAGAAAAAACGGTTGGTGATCATCTCAATTGGGATTTTTTTCCTCTTCTCTTTACTGATTGTGCACTATTTCAAGATTCAAATTTTAGAAGGTGAGAAGTGGACACGTAGGGCATTAGCCCAGCATGAGTGTGTGATTCAAGAACCTTTTAGACGGGGCACTTTTTATGCAAATCCCTCATTGAAACAAGGGCATCCGGAGGCACCCCAACCTCTCGTATTTGATGTAACCAAATTCCACCTATATGCCGATCCACTTTCGATTCCAAAAGAGTATCGTGATGAAGTGGTAGAGGGGTTAAATGCACTTGTGGCAGTCGATCAAAAGGAATTAAATCGAACGGTACGTAGTCGTGATTTCGCTCACTGGATTGCTCAAGAAGCAAAAGATGGCGTGCAAGGCTTTGGAAAAGTAATGACAGTCGATCGGGAAGATTTGAATCGAAAAACGCGGAGTCGACGTCTTGCCCTTTGGCTCGATCGAGAAACAAAGGAGGCCATCTTGGAGTGGTGGCACCCTTTTGCCAAGCAGAGAAAAATCCCGCGTAATGCTCTATACTTTATCACCGATTACCGCCGCTCTTATCCTTACGGAAAGATGCTCGGCCAGGTTCTGCACACCATTCGGGAGATGAAAGATGAGACGACCTATGAGGGACTCCCAACAGGTGGGTTAGAGGCTTATTTTAACTCTTATCTCAAAGGAAAGATAGGCAAACGGAAGCGGCTGCGCTCTCCGCTTAATCAGTTGGAGATCGATCAGGTCATTGAGGAGCCGGAGGATGGAGCAGATGTGTATCTCACGATTGATCCCTGTGTACAGGCGATTGTGGAAGAAGAGTTAGAAAAAGGGGTGTTGGCAGCGCAAGCAAAGGGAGGATGGGCTGTTATGCTCAATCCGCACAATGGGGAGATTTTGGCGCTTGCGCAGTATCCTTATTTCGATCCCTCTCGTTATCAAGATTTTTTCAACGATCCTGAGAAGATGGAAGATGCAAAAGTCAAAGCAGTTTCGGATGCTTTTGAGCTCGGGTCTATCATGAAGCCGATCACAATTGCCTTAGCAATGAAGGCAAATGAGGAACTAAAAAGTGAGGGAAAAGCACCCATTTATGATCCGCACGAGAAGATAGATGTTAACCGTTCGAGCTTTCCCGGAAGAGCCTCCCGTCCCCTTTACGATCTTCCACGTCATAAGGCTCTGAATATGTATATGGCCCTACAAAAATCTTCGAATGTATATATGGCTCAGGTGATCGATCGCGTGATCGCGGCCCGCGGAAGTGAGTGGTACCGCCGTGCCTTGGTGGAGACATTTGGTTTTGAGACTAAATCGGGCATTGAGCTTCCCGGTGAGGCGTATGGGCTTGTGCCCACCCCTGGTAAGATGCATCCCAGTGGAGCTTTAGAGTGGTCCGTGCCCACGCCCTACTCTTTGTCAATTGGCTATAACATGTTAGCTACGAGTCTGCAGATGCTCCGTGCGTTTGCCGTGTTTGCCAATGGCGGTTTTTTGGTCGATCCCACCTTGGTGAGAAAAATAGTGGGTAAAGAGGGCGTGTTGATGGATCATACGCTGTTTGCCAGCAAGCGGCGTGTATTAGAGGAACAGATCGCTCACGAGGTCGTAAAGGGGATGAAATTCTCCACAAAACCGGGAGGAACCGGACGCTTAGCCAGCGTGAGTGGCTATTCTGAGGCAGGAAAAACGGGGACTGCAGAAAAAATTGTTGGTGGCGTTTATTCCAAACAACGCTATATATCTTCGTTTATCGGTATGGCTCCTGCAAATCAACCCCGTCTTGTACTCATCGTGACACTCGATGAACCCAAGCCGATCCGTCTTGAGGGAGGGGTCAAAAATTATGTGGGGGGAAGGTGTTCGGCCCCGGTATTTGCAGAAATAACAAAGCGGACACTGGAATATTTAGGAGAGCCTCCTGATGATCCCTACGGATACCCTCCGGGAGATCCCCGCTATGATCCGGAGAAAGCAGATTGGATGAAAGAAGTGCGTGAGCTAAAACTCCTCTACGAACAATGGAATCGACCATGAATCTCAAACAGTTAATTGCAAATCTTCCCATTGAAGTCTACAAGGGGACAAAGGATATACCCATTTCAGGTCTGTGCGCGCATTCAAAGCTAGTTGCACCTGGAAACCTATTCATTGCCAAAAAGGGGATGAGCGATGATGGATCAAAGTATCTAGAGGAGGCTTTGGCCAGTGGAGCCAGTGCTCTTTTGACTGATATGCCCAATCCGTTCCTGAAAAATGTGACGCAGCTGATCACCCCTGATGTACGCGCTCTAGAAGGAGAGTTAGCCGCTCGTTTTTTTGGCTGGCCTTCTCGTTCTCTTTTTATGGTCGGTGTCACAGGGACTAACGGCAAGACCACAACAGCCTATCTGATCAAGCACCTCTTCGATCACCTTCACATTCCGTGTGGCCTGATTGGAACCATTGAGTACATTATCGGTGGGCACCACTTTGCTGCTGAGTTGACCACTCCTGAGGTGATTACCAACCAGAAACTTTTGCGAGAAATGGTAAAACAAAAATGCGAAGCGGCCGTTATGGAGGTCTCTTCGATCGGTTTAGATCAAGGGAGGGTCGCGCAGATTGATTACGATGTTGCTGTGTTTACCAATCTCTCACCCGAGCATCTAGACTACCATGAAACGATGGAGGCCTATGCGGAGGCAAAGGCTAAGCTGTTCCGTACTCTTGAGCCTCAGTCAACAGCTCTTTTTAATGTAGACTCTCCATGGGCGGATACCATGCGTAAGGGGTGTCTTGCCCAGCAATTGACTTATGGTTTTTCCGATACAGCAGATCTACAGGCACATTCGCTTGAGCTGCTACCCGATCAAACCCGCTTTGCCCTGACCTATCAAGGGCAGACACTCTTTTTTTCATGGAATTTGATTGGCAGATTTAATATCTACAACTGTTTGGCTGCGGTGGGAGTGGCTCTTGCCAAAAAGATTCCTTTTGAGAGCTTGCCTAAGGCAATCGCTTGTTTTCCTCCTGTTCCCGGTAGGTTAGAGCGAGTCGATACTCCATCTGGACTTCATATCTATGTTGACTACGCCCACACCCCAGACGCTTTAGAAAAGGCGCTTCTATCACTACGTGAGGTGAAACAAGGAAAAATTTACACAATCTTCGGATGCGGAGGCAATCGGGACAAAATGAAGCGGACACTCATGGCAGAGGTTGCTGAGAAGGGGAGTGATTTTACGATCGTAACTTCCGATAATCCCCGATCCGAAGATCCCTTAGCTATCTGTGAGGACATTGCGCGAGGGTTTAGAGGAAAGCACTTTTTAATTGAGGTCGATCGCCGGATGGCCATTGAGCGCGCAATTGAGTTAGCTTCGGTTGATGATCTGATTTTAATTGCCGGTAAAGGGCATGAAACGTATCAGATATTTGCTCATCAAACACTGCCATTTGATGATTGCCAAGTAGCAAGAGAAATTGCGAATAGGGTTACAGTATGAGAGCTATTGTATTATTGTTGTTAGTCTTAGTTGTATCGGGGTGTAGTTATCGAGGGATTTCTCCTGAAATTTCGAGGCTTTCTGAAGAGAAACAGACGCGCTTTACGCGCCATCACAAGCCAGAGGTCATCGTTGTTGATGCGGGGCACGGAGGAAAGGATGGGGGGACAGGAAGTGCGCGGTACGATTTCGAGGAAAAAGAGCTGACTTTAGAAACTGCACTTTTGATCCGTAACTGTCTACATCAACTTGGATATAAAACAGTGATGACACGCACGCATGACATCTATGTTCCTCTGAGCAAGCGTGCAGAAATTGCCAACACTGTTGGAGGCGATCTTTTCGTCAGCATTCACTACAATCATGCGGCGAGCAAGGAAGCGAAAGGCGTAGAAGTGTTTTACTATAAAGAGGGCAAAAGTTCTCCTTCGCAGCGTGTTGCTGAATCCAAGAATTTAGCGGGCAGTATCTTAAAAAGAGTGATCGCCAATACAGGGGCGGAATCGCGTGGATTGAAAGAGGCGAACTTTGCGGTGCTCCGTGAGACGGAGATCCCGGCTATTTTGATTGAGGCGGGTTTTCTTTCGAATCCAATCGAGCGTGAGCGAGTTCGAGATCCCAAATATCAGCACTCGATTGCATGGGGGATAGCGCGAGGTATCGACCAATACTGCGAGGCTCTTCGTGGCAAGAAATAAATCTTCTCTTTTGAGTTTTTTTGCTCTACTTGACAGATCTCTCGCTCGGTGTATCCGTTACACTACCTTCGCTCGAGATCTATCAATTTGAGAAAAAATTCTCAAAAGCTCCTTTTTCCCCTCTCTTAGAATTTTTGGGGATTTTTGTTCTAGTTGGAATAGCGCGAGCGAAGACAGTGTAAACGATACGGCGAGCGAGCGCTCTTTCGAATAGGACAAAAAGCCTACAAAAACCCACCCAAGAATAATGGAAAAAATGTCCCCGGCGCGATTCGAACGCGCGACCTGTTGCTTAGGAGGCAACCGCTCTATCCTACTGAGCTACGAGAACGAAGGAAGCAGTTTACACCACCCAAGAGTTAAATTTAAGGAAATTCTAGACTCTCTCCTCTCCTAATGCTACACTCCGGCCAATCAACACATTGAGGAGGAGGAGCGCATGACACAAGCAGATATCGGTCTGATCGGCCTGGCCGTGATGGGACAAAACCTGGTTTTGAATATGAACGACCACGGCTACACCGTTGCCGTCTATAACCGAACTGTATCTAAAGTGGATGATTTTCTAGCAGGACCAGCAAAAGGAACCCAGGTAATCGGATGTCACACTCTGAACGAGTTTGTTCAAAAGCTCAAGCGTCCTCGTCGAGTAATGCTCATGGTAAAAGCGGGTGCTCCGGTTGATGAGTTCATTCAACATCTAGAGCCTCTTCTTGAAAAAGGGGATATCATCATCGATGGAGGCAACAGTCACTTTCCCGATACGAGCCGTCGTTGCCAGGAGCTAAAAAGTAAAGGGATCTATTTCATTGGAACAGGGATTTCGGGTGGAGAAGAGGGAGCGCGTCACGGCCCTTCTATTATGCCGGGTGGACATCCTGAGGCGTGGCCCCATGTTAAGAAAATTTTCCAAGACATCGCGGCTAAAGTGGAAAGTGGTGAACCCTGTTGTGATTGGGTAGGAGATGAGGGTGCCGGTCACTATGTAAAAATGGTGCACAACGGGATTGAGTATGGAGATATTCAATTGATCTGCGAAGCGTATGCTTTGATGACTAAAGTGTTAGGACTTTCTGCTGATGAAATTGCCGATATCTTTGATGATTGGAATAAGCGGGAGTTAGACAGTTACCTAATTGAAATTGCCAGTCAAGTTTTCCGCACAAAAGACGCGGATGGGACGCTGCTTCTCGATAAGATTCTTGATGTGGCTGGTCAAAAAGGGACGGGAAAGTGGACGGCAATCAACTCTGTTGAGATGGGCATTCCGGTTACATTGATTGGAGAAGCTGTGTTTGCACGCTGTCTATCAGCTCTAAAAGATGAAAGGGTTGCTGCGAGCAAAAAACTGAAAGGTCCATCTACGCAATTCACAGGGGATAAAAAGGCCTTTGTGAATGATATTTTCCATGCCCTTTATGCGTCTAAAATGATTAGCTACGCACAAGGATACATGTTGATGCGTGAGGCGTCGCACGACTACAGTTGGCATCTCAACTTTGGTGGTATCGCGCTGATGTGGCGTGGAGGTTGCATCATTCGCAGTATTTTCCTAGGCAAAATCAAAGAGGCCTATGATAAGAATCACGATCTGTATAATTTGCTGCTCGATGATTTCTTCCTAGGAGAGATTACAAAGTGTCAAACCGGGTGGAGAAATGTGGTGGCTCAGGCTGCTCTTGTGGGTGTGCCGATTCCATGCTTTAGTACAGCGCTCTCCTTCTATGATGGGTATCGCTCTGAGCGTTTGCCTGCGAATTTGCTGCAGGCGCTACGTGACTACTTTGGCGCGCACACTTATGAGCGCATCGACAAGCCGAGAGGTGAATTCTTCCATACAAACTGGACAGGAACCGGTGGAAAAGTGAGCGCCTCCTCTTATTCGATATGAGGCTTTTAGCCGTTCTTTTTGTTTTCAGTACGCTCTGTCTCGATGGGTCTATCTACGAGACAGAGCGTGCCTATTTGTGCCCAGTAGAGTCAAAATATGTTCCTATTTTACATGCGCGTCTTTTTTCTGATCCTAAGGTGATGTCTTCATTTGGGTTGGGAAAGCCCTACACTTACCAAAAAACCAGAAAACGAGTGGGGCAGCATATACAGAGATGGAAGAAGAATTATCCCTTCAGCGGCTTTGTAGCTCTTTCAAAAGCGACGCATAAGTTAGTGGGATATGTAGTATGTGGAAACAGTTCTCTAGAGGGGCATACAGAAATTATTTATTTAGTCCCGTCACATTTATGGGAGCAGGGGTGGGGCTCTGAGTTGGCAGAATTTCTAGTAGATCGCTATCTGCCAAAACTTTATGAAAAAGAAGTCTGCGTGCGATCTGGAGAGTGTTTTGAACTTTATCCGCTCATTGGTGTAGAGGCGACGGTACGGACCGATAACTTTGCTTCCATAAAAATCCTAGAAAAACTTAAGTTCAATTTCAGCCAGATAGTTGAAAGGCATGGAGCCAAACGTGCTCTTTATCTTCTTTCACTAGAAAACAAAGGAAAAAATAATGAATCTTGTTTTACATCCCTTAGCTTTTTCGATCGTTTCACTCATCTTTGGGGTTTTGATTTTAGTCTTCCCCAGGCTTCTTAACTATATCGTCGGTATCTATCTTTTGATTGTCGGCGTTCTAGGTCTGATTAACTACTTTAGTTGAGTCTTTTAGGCTCACTATCAGTGACATCATAACCACTATCAGAGGGGAGGCAAGAGCTAAGCCAAGCCCTCCTATCAGAACAAAGAGTAAAATCTGTCCCATGATTGTAAGCGCAGGTGGGATAGAGACTGTCTTTTGTTCAATGACAGGGGTGATTAGATAGCCCTCGGCTACATGCACACCGATATACAGAATGAGTACGTAAAAGGCGGAAAGGGGTCTGTCTGCGAATGCAATCAAAAGTGCCGGAATGGCAGCAAGAATGGGTCCAACATAGGGAATAAACGTCAGTAGACCGGCTAGGAGGCCTAAGATAAAGGCCAGAGGAATATTCAAAAACCAAAGTCCTACGAAAGTCAAAATCCCGATCGCGATCATGGATAGTACTTTTCCTAAAAGCCAAAAACGGATGGCTTGTCCCATTTTTGTGAGCACTTCTCCTACGCGTTCGTAGCTTTTGTCAGGAATAATAAAAAGAGCTCCTTTCAAGTAGCGCTGCGGAAGAATGGCTAGATAAAAACCGACGATCAAAAAAATCACAAAACTCACAATCGAGCCAACTGTTGAGGAGAACAGGGTGTAGGCTTGACTTAAAATTTTCTGGCTGTTGAATGAAAGTTCTTTACGTAACGACTCTCCTGAAATCAATTTCTCATTGAGATAGGGAGCAAGCGTCTCTCGGAGGTTAAGAGCGGCGTTAGGGAGCTCTTTGAGAAGTCGCTGAAACTGTCCGGCAATCAAAGGTGAATAGAGCCAGAAAATAAGAACAAAGACACCTGTTATGCTCGTTAGGGCGATCATCAGAGAGGGAAGATAGGGAAGCCGGATGAGTTTCTGGGCCCACCTCCCGATCGTAGTAAATAAGATGGCTAGCAGAATGGCAGCAAAGCTCAGTAAAAAAACATCAATTGCTGCCCATACGATTAGAGCGCCGGCTACAAGAGCAAAGGCAAAAAAAATCTCTCTGTAGTGTGCCTTCATCTGCTTTTTTGGTTCCAAAATTGTTCGATTTCTTCCAGTGTTTTTCCTTTGGTTTCAGGCACTAGAAAGTAGATGAAAAACCAGCAACCAATCGAGATAAATCCATAGAGCCAGAAGGTGTTAGCTTGACCAAAGTTTTTGATGAGAGTGAGAAATGTGATGGCTACTATAAGATTGGCGCTCCAATTAATAAAGGTAGCGACACTCATAGCTTTTCCACGCACCGAAAGCGGATAGATTTCGGCAATCAGGAGCCAGAAAATGGGGCCCAGGCTAATGGCAAAGGAGGCAACGTAGAAGATCAGACAGAGTGTCGTTGTCCAGCCGAGTAAGGCGGAAGGAGCAGCAAAGTAAAAACTCAAACCCAAAATCCCCAAAGAGAGGATCATACCGGCGACTCCGATGAGTAAAAGAGGACGCCTTCCCAGTCTATCGATCAACTGAATGGCAACAAGAGTCATGACGAAGTTAACCACACCAATGCCGGCGGTGGCTAAGATTGCGGTTACGTTCGACTCGAGCCCTGTCATCTTAAAAATAGTGGGTGCGTAGTAGATAATGGTATTGATGCCGGTGACTTGTTGAAAGAGGGCAAGCGCAATTCCAATCACAAGAGGAATAGAGAGCTTTTTAACCCAAAGTGGCGCTTTTTTTTCTTGGACATGGAGTGTTTGTTGCATTTCATTGAATTCAAACCGGGCAAGCTCTTCCGGGTGGAGAAAAAGCAGGACGTTTTCCGCTTTTTTTGCGAAGCCATTTTGGAGCAACCATCTTGGGGTTTCTGGGAGAAAAAGCATACCGATGCCCAGAATAACAGAGGGGATGATAGCGAAACCTAGCATATAGCGCCACAGTTCATGGTGGGCGAAGCTGAGATTGACCAAATAGGCAATACAGATTCCTGCTGTGATCATCATCTGGTTAAAGGAGACAAAAAAGCCACGCTTGTTCGGAGGGGATATCTCTGAGATGTAGAGAGGAACAGCCATAGAGGCGCCGCCTATTCCAAGTCCCACGACAATTCTTCCCCAGATCATCATATGTATGTTGGTGGCGAATGCTGTTAGTATAGCGCCTACAAAAAAGAGAAAAGCTGTGAGGATAATGATTTTTTTTCGCCCAAAGTAGCTGACCCCTTTTCCAGCTAAAAGAGCGCCTGCGATCGCCCCAAAAAGGAAGGAGGCAATGACCACTTCTGTTTGTCCATCGGTAAGGTGAAATTGGTGGTTGATAAACAAAATAGCGCCAGAAAGAACGGCCACATTATAACCGAACAAAAATCCACCCAAAGCAGCAATCGAAGCCATGACATAGTTTTTCATGCTCTTATTCAAGCAATAGGGATGCCAATTCTTACAGATTTAGGTTTACGGTGAAAGAGGGATCATCGCTTTCGGGGGCAATTTGGGTGCCGTCTTGCCCTAGGATATCGTCGTAGTCAAAGGCATAACCGTTGTAACCTGCCTCGTGCATCGCACGGTCATAGACGTTGTACATGGGACTGCCGTCAGAGTCTGTTGCCTTGTAAAAAAGATCACGGTGATCGAGAAAAAACTGTTTTCCAATTGGGTGATCCCAGTCTGTTGTTGCATCCTGTGGGCGTACTCCTGCATTGAGCATGGCCGCTAAGTCGCGCATCAAATCTTTTTGGGTGTCGCTTGTTTCTTTACCTGGACACCAATCTCCCGTCGCACCTGTGAACCAAGGAATTGAGTTGTCTCCATTTGTAGGAAGGCTTGTCACCAGTTTGCCACTTTTGTCGTAAAAATTGAAATTTTTGCCGTCCGCAGAGACCTGCCCACGCAAGACAACGCGTTTTCCGTTGATACTCGCTTCGAGATAAAGAGAGTGTCCCCCTTTACCTTCTTGATAGTAAGCAAGAAAAACCTTTTTGAGGTAGTTGTCGTAGTAGTGTTTAAACTGACCTGGCATGTGTTTAGGAGACATGGCGCGTAGCACCTTACCATCTTTTCCATGAAGAAAGAGACCTCCGCCGCTCCATGTATGATTGGGAGAGGTGTCGTATTTATTCAAATTGTTTTGGAAATCGTTTAATAACTTGTTTGGATCGCCCCCAAAACCGATTTTCGGTCCCTCTCCATTCTTTGTTTTCATGCGCATCTGGATCGAGGGAGGGCCAAACGTATCTACTGCCGAAACATCGGCAAAAATCGTTCCATTATTGGTAAATTCAATCATGGACCACTTGGTCTCATAGTCTGGACTACTTGGATTTTGGGGATCAGGGTTATCTGTATGTAACGGTCCTTCAGAGAAATACATGCGACCTGAAATCAACTCAGGTAACTTGATCTTGATCTGATCGCCGTCGTGAGGTAAATCAGAGAAGCGCACACAGTACTTGGATGGATCAGGAGGGTGCTTGGGGTCATAATCGTGGTATTGAGGATTTCCACTCTTGTCCCATGTCACATAGCACGGCTTTTTGGTTTGTGGGTCAATCCCTTGTACGCGTAGATAGACTTTACTCAGATCGGTTCCGGGCGGCACATTGATCGTAAAGGGAACAACACCCCCTATGAGCATCGCTTGTACCATCATCTGCTCGATTTTTCCGCCTGGCCATGGCGCATCAGCTTTGTGCACGCTATGTTGATAACCTTCACTAACAAAGGCTCCGTTTGGAGAGTGGGCGAATACCGCCTCTCTCACATGCGTAACTAGAGGATCATCAATCCCTGTGGTTTCTGGTGTGAGCTTAGAAATGGTCTCATGGACGGAAGTGTCCACTTGGTGCTTGTGCGCGTCCATTAGGGCGTCGAGCTTCTCGGCACATGCCGCGCTTGTTTCATCTCCATTTAAATAGGCTTGTTGGATTTGAATATATTGCGAACGGGTCTCAGCGGTGAGCTCGGTAAGGTGGTGGTCTAAGTGAACAACAGCGCTCTCAATATCGGCTTCTTGAACATCTCCTGAAATCCCTCTCTCATGAAGAGCTTCTTTAATGGCTTTAATTTCCGATGCGCTCTTATCCGGGTGCTCGTTCCAATAGTTTTTCCATGAAAAGCTTGAATCTGAAGGATTTACGTTGTGAATATCCATGGGCTGTCCCCGTTTATTCACAATATTATAACAAATTTTTTAATTATTGACTACTCAGATTTAAGCACTTCCATGAAAGCACTTTGTGGAATAGAGACTTTTCCAATCTCTTTCATCCGTTTTTTCCCTTTTTTCTGCTTTTCCCAGAGCTTCCGTTTTCGTGTAATGTCTCCCCCATAGCATTTGGCGGTGACGTTTTTAGAAAGAGCGCTTATAGTCTCGCGCGCCACAATCTTGCCGCCAATAGCGGCCTGAATGGGTACTTTAAAGAGTTGTTGAGGAATAACCTTCACCAATTTTTCGCAAATCGCTCTTCCCTTAGACTCGGCCTTAGAGCGGTGCACCATGCAGGAGAAGGCATCAACAGGCTCCTCATTGACGCGGATTTCCAGTTTGATGATGTCACCCTTCTCGTAATGATCAAATTCGTAGTCGAAGGAGCCGTATCCTTTGGTGACGGATTTGAGTTTGTCATTGAAATCGGTGATGATTTCGTTGAGGGGAAGTGCGTAGGAGAGAACAAGCCGTTTGGCGTCGAGGGTGTCTGTCTTTAGGCACTCACCTCTCTTCTCCATCCCCAGAGTCATGACAGCACCTAGGTAGTCACTAGGAATCAAGATGTGTGCGACGACCCAAGGTTCCTCTACTTTCTCGATCAGCGTTGGATCGGGATAATGTGCGGGGTTATCAACGGTGACAACCGTCCCGTCTCGGAGGATCACTCGGTAAACAACGCTAGGGGCAGTTGTGATCACGCTGACATCGAACTCACGCATAATCCTTTCAAAGATGATTTCAAGGTGTAGCAGTCCTAAAAAGCCGCACCGAAATCCAAATCCCAGCGCTGTCGAGCTCTCTTGTTCCACAAATAGGGCCGAATCGTTGAGCTGTAGCTTGGTCAGGGCGTCACGTAGAGCTTCAAAATCAGTTGTGTCAACAGGATAAATACCGGCAAATACAACAGGTCTGATCTCCTTAAAGCCAGGCAGGGCTTTTTCTGCCTTTTTTTTCTGGAGAGTAAGGGTATCGCCAATCTTCACGTCTTTAACGTTTTTGATATTGGCAATGAGGTAACCCACTTCTCCTGGCTTAAGAGAGTCTGTCTTGGTCGCTTTGGGGCGGAATACGCCCACCTCGAGGATATCGAAGGTCTTTCCGGTAGCCATAAAGTAGATACGCGTGCCTGGACCAATCTCTCCACTTATGATGCGGACATAAACCATCACTCCTCGATAGGGATCGTAGTGGGAGTCAAAAATCAGCCCCCTGAGAATATCATCTTCAGGCTCTTCGGGGGCGGGCACATCCGTGATAATTTTATCTAATATTTCCTGAATTCCAATCCCCGACTTTGCAGAGCATTTGATAGCTCCAGAAGCATCAAGACCGATATACTCTTCAATCTGTCTTTTCGCCTCATCGACATCTGCAGCAGGGAGATCAATTTTGTTGAGAACAGGAATGATTTCTAGATTTCGATCAATGGCTAGATAGACATTGGCCATGCTCTGCGCTTGAACTCCCTGGCTCGCGTCCACGACCAAAAGAGCTCCTTCGCAAGCAGCGAGCGATCTTGAGACTTCATAAGTAAAGTCGACGTGGCCTGGTGTGTCGATCAAATTGAGCTGATAGATCTCTCCATCGGGGCCCGGGTAGTGCATGGTCACCGGATGCGCCTTGATGGTAATCCCGCGCTCTCTTTCAAGGTCCATTGCATCCAAGAGCTGCTCTTGCATATCTCTTTGTTCAATCGTTTTTGTGAGCTCTAAAAGACGATCCGCGATTGTCGATTTCCCATGGTCAATGTGGGCAATGATGGAGAAATTGCGTATGTTTTTGCGCTTATACATGAACGGAAGGATACTCCTCTGAAGACAAAAAAAGGAAGCTCAAAAGAGCTTCCTTTTTACCTAGCAAAATAGTCTGCTGGAATTTAAGAAGAGGCGACTTCGGCTGTTTGGCCTTCGGTTGTCGGAACTTCTTTCTCTTGGTCTTTCGGTGCTGCAGTCAATGCATTGAACTGTTTACCTAACGCTTTTGATGCAATCATCCAAGCGATGATCACAACAGCTAGGATAGCCGCCAAAATCGGTGTGATGGCTCCAATAGTACCAAAGCCAACCAACAAACCTTGTTGGATTAAAGAGCCACCCGACTTTCCAAGACGTGCACCCACAACATCAATGGCTGCCTTTCCTTTCATTTTCTGCTCTTGATCGAGCGGAATATATGCCATCTCTTTGGTAGGATCAAAGAGTGAATACTTACAAGACTTACTCATGATGTTTTGAATCATCCCGATTACAACAGCCAACATTAATGGTGTTGTTCCAAGAGCAGCAATCACACCACCCAAGTTGTCGCTAAAGATGACAAGTGAGAAGAAAATGGCACCTGTACCAAGTAGAACAACAGGTGTGACAAGAGCAGCTTTAGTCCAGCCAAAGCGTCGGATGACATTTCCTCCCACAAAGAGCATCATCAAGACGGTGATCGCTCCTGTCATCGTGGAGAAGTAACCCATAAAGGTGCTGTATTCATTCGCATCCGGATAGCGAAGTTTCAACTGGCTTTTCCAGGTCACCTCAACGATGTTAATCGCCACTCCGTAGCTAATGACTAGAATGGCCAAGCAAAGGATGTAAGGAGACTTAGCCAGGTAGAGGAAGCTCTCTTTCATACCCATTTTAGGCTTGTTCTTCTTCTTGCTAGCAACCAGTTCTTCAGGATCATAGAAGCGGGGATCGGTTAACACTTTACGATTAATCCACCAGTATGTAGCAAGAATCGTAAGTCCAGCTACCACAACCATGCTCATGAGAAGATTAAGGGAAATTCCCCATGCATCGACTCCTTCTGGAACATGTTTACGGATGTTAGAGACAAGCACAATGGCAGGTCCTGAACAGAGAAGAGCGATGTTGGCTCCAATTCCAAACAGGGTGTAAAAACGTTTTGCCTCACCAACACGTGTAATGTCATTGGCAAATCCCCAGAACATAAGCGAGAGCATGACGCTACCCCAAAGCTCGGCTAATACATAGAAAAGAGCGTATGTCCAGTTACGGAAAATCGCAACAAATCCCATCAAACCTTGCGGTAAGAAAGCCTGCAGTCTGTCCGCTAGATCAGTTGGGTGTAAGAGCTCTTTGTTTGGATAAAGGACCACAGCAAACAGAGCAAAAAAGATAAGAAACGGCGTTGTCACCGCATAAAACAATCTCTCTTTACTCAAAATATTACTGAGCTTTGCGTATACGAGCATAAAGAGCACCGCACAAGGAACGACTAGCCACACTTTAATGAAGGGAATTGCTTCAGCTCCAGAACCAGGGGCAGTGACGATAAGGGTGTCCTTTGTATCGCGCAAAATTGTGTAATTAAATGAAATACAAAAGAACATTAAGAACATGGGAAGCACTTTTTTTAGCTCGAACGCATGGATCGGCCAAAAAAAGGAACGCAGTTTCCCAAACTCTTTACTATCATTCGCCATAAAGTTTCCTCAAAGTTAAATTAGATCATCTTAAGAGGAGGAATTATACCATAACTAGAGGAAAATGCAAGCAAAAAAAAAGCCCGTCAGTATCTGACGGGCGTATAAACGAACAGAAAGGTTAGAGCGTGTCGCTATAGGCTTCGGCCGCCTCGATCGTGGCGATTGTCTCTGAGTAGGCGTTCCAAAGCTCTTGGTTGATCTTATTATCCCGGATCGTCCGGATGAGCTCTCTTTTTAAGGTGGGAAGGGAGCGGCGTGGGCTAAAGCGAGAAACCAGGTCATCATCGCCTACTTGCCGAGCTAGCTCTAGTACACGTTCGATATCTGTACGCGTAAAATTGATAAAATCACGTCTTTTGCGGGAGCCTCGAGGGGCGCGCGGCTTAGGCTCCAGAGCTTGGGGCGTATCGGACTCTATAATAAATTTTTGAAGAAGGGCGAAAAGCTGATCAGGATCTGAATTTTTTAATTTACGCAGCGTAAAGTGGTGGATGTACCCTTCATCAGGACCCGGCAAATACTTACATAGATCGTTCTCTTTAGTTCCATTCACTTTTTGAATTGCTTTGTCAATGATCTTATCAAGTGCTTGTTTGCTCTTGATTTGTTGTTCTGTCAAGGCCATTTCTCCACCTTCCTTAATTAATAAATATCAACGTCCATAAAGTTATGTTGCGGGAGTTTATGGAATGAAATGATTTTCTGCAATATTTCTGTTATTTTTCGAATAAAACTTTTCCAGAATAGGTGTCGTAGCTTACTATTACACAGTTATCATATGTCTTTAAAAATTATATCATCGAATTCGATCGGAATTGCCGCAGGGAAAGGAGGGGTTGGAAAATCTACCCTAACGGTCCTGTTGGCTGGAGCGTTTAAACGGCGTAAGGCGCGTGTGGGCATTTTAGATGCCGATCTCTACGGTCCTTCTCTCCGCCACCTTCTTCCTGAGGACCATCTTCCCATAGTAAAGGAGGGGAAATGGATTCCTGCCCTCTCTCAGGGGATACAGCTTATCTCGATGGCTTATTTTCAAAAAGAGACGGCCGTGCGCGCTCCTATGGCCAACCAAGTGTTGGGACAGTTTTTGAAAAATGTTGCCTGGGAGGGTGTGGATCCGCTATTGATCGATTTTCCACCCGGAACAGGCGATATTCCTCTGACGGTAGTTCAGGCGGCTCCGCTTTCCGGGGTTATTTTGGTTACAACGCCTCAGGAAATGGCTGTAATGGATGTGAGAAAGAGTCTTGTTTTTTTTCAAAAAATGCGTATTCCGATTTTGGGTATTGTGGAGAATATGGTAGGAGCCGTCTTTGGAGAGGGGGGAGGACTTGCACTTTCATATGAATTTAGTGTACCCTTCCTAGGTTCGATCCCGCTTGATCCGGCTATTCGGAAAGCAGCTGAGAATGGGACGCTTGCAGATCTTGAGTACGCAGATCCGATGCTTGAGAGAGTGATTCAGATTGGTTCAGATCCGATCCGAAAGGTTATTCTTTCAGAGGGGGTTCTCACAATTGAATGGCAAGAGGGGGAGGCTAGCGTGCTGATGGCAGAATCTGTGCAGAAAGAGTGTCCGTGTGCTCACTGCAAGCAGGGAGCCTCTGTTCTCCCTGGTGTGGCGTTCTTAAGCTATGATCGTGTTGGACGTTATGGGCTTCGGTTTCGCTTCTCTTCCGGATGCTCTTATGGGATTTATGATTTTTCACTATTGAAGAGGTTCACATGCGCACACTGATTTTTGTCTGTCTTATTGCGGTTGGCTGTTCCCAAACGCCATCTTCTGATGCTTCCTGGTTTCAAAAGAGCGAGAAATTGAAGGTGTTGACAACAGTTGCCATGATTAATGACTTGGTACAGGAGATCGGAGGTGAGCACGTTCACTCCATCTCTCTTATTCGAGGAGAACTCGATCCCCACACCTATGAGCTTGTCAAAGGCGATGACGAGAAGTTTGTTGGAGCTGATCTGATTTTCTATAACGGACTTGGATTGGAGCACGGACTGAGCTTACGAAAGAACTTAGAACAGAATCCTAAAGCAATTGCTGTTACAGAGCCCATTTTAGCGCGGAATTCAGATGCCATTCTGATTGTAGATGGGGTGTGCGACCCGCATGTATGGATGGATATTGCTTTGTGGATGGAAACTGTAGAGCCCATTGTAGCCGCGCTTTGTGAGAGAGATCCTGTGCATGCAGCCTATTTCAAGGCGCGTGCTGAAGTTCTGCTAGCCACTATGCGTAGAGCTGATGAGGCCGCTTTTAAAAAGCTGCAGGCAATTCCTTCAGAAAAGCGCTATTTGATTACCAGTCACGATGCTTTTAAGTATTTTGCGCGCCGTTATCTTGCAGATCCGGGTGAAAAGGATTGGATGGCCCGCTGTGAAGCGCCGGAAGGATTGGCCCCAGAGGCGCAAATGAGTGTGGGTGATGTAATGGAGATCCTTGCGTACTTACAACGCTATCAGGTTAAGGTTCTGTTTCCTGAATCAAATATGAGCCGCGATGCTCTGAAAAAAATTCTGCGGGCAGCCTCTGAGAAGGGGGTTTCCGTACGTCTTTGCACAGATCCCTTGTATGGCGATTCCATGGGCGCTGCCACATCTTATTTAGAGATGCTCTCCCACAATGTGGATGTGATTGCCGGGGAGTTAGCGCGATGAATGAGCCTGCCTTTTCAGTCCAGCAGCTCTCAGTAAATTATGAGAAGACACCCGTTCTCTGGGATCTTTCTTTTGAAATTCCCCAAGGTAAGCTTGTCGCTATTATCGGCCCTAATGGTGCAGGAAAAAGTACGCTTTTGAAAACCTCTCTCGGTTTGGTGAAACCGATTTCAGGTCAGGTTACTTTTTTTGGGCAGCCCTTGAAAAAATCTGGACAACGCGTTGCCTATGTACCACAGAGGGAGTCGGTCGATTGGGATTTTCCGATTACGGTATTTGACCTCGTTTTGATGGGGCGTTATGGACGGCTAGGCCTTTTTAAGCACCCCTCTAAGGAAGATCGACGTGCAGTTGAGCGCTATCTGGAAAAAGTCGGATTAGAAGCATTTGCGCATCGGCAAATCAGTCAGCTTTCTGGTGGCCAGCAGCAAAGAGCTTTTTTAGCCCGTGCGCTGATTCAGGAGGCCGATTTATACCTCATGGATGAGCCTTTTATCGGGATCGATGTTGCATCTACACAGACAATAATAAACATTTTGCAGACGCTGCGCGATGAGGGTAAGACGTTGCTTGTTGTTCACCACGATTTAACTACAGTAGGACAGATTTTTGATTGGGTCACTTTGCTCAATATTTGTCTGGTAGGGTGTGGGAGCGTGGCGTCAGTCTTCACTCCCGAGATGATACAAAAAACATACGGAAAAGAAACGCTACTGCTCGATGAAGCGACCAAACTTTCGCAAGAGAAAAGTAAGGGTTTTGTCACGTCATGAATTTCTGGGAGTGCTTTACAGATCCTGTGGTGCGTGCCCCCATGATTGGGTCCATGTTGATGTGCTTGGTAGCGGCGCTCGTGGGTGTCATTGTTTTTGTTCGCAAACGTTCTCTGCTTGGAGAGGCGCTTTCACACTCCACCTACCCAGGCGTTACGGGCGCCATTTTGTTCGCTGGTCTCTTCTCGCTAGACGATAGCCTTTCGATTTTGATTCTTTTAGGTGCTACACTTCTCGCTTTTGCTGGTTATTTTTGCATCGATTTTCTTGAACGCAGGCTAAAAGTTACGGACGATGCAGCGCTCTGCTTGGTTCTTGCCCTCTTTTTTGGTCTCGGAGTGACCATTGCCAGCTATGTCCAAAATGTCTATAGCCCCTTTTATCGCCAAATTCAAGGCTATCTATATGGGCAAGCGGCCACGATGACCGACTTGCATGTTTTGATTTATGGCGTACTAGCACTCTTCGTGATCAGTGTGATTTTCTTTTTCTACAAAGAAATTTTAGCACTCGCTTTTGATCGCTCCTTTTGTCAAGCTTCAGGCATGGCTGTCACGCTCGTGCGCGCTCTTTTTACCTGCCTGATTGTGAGCGCTGTTGTGATCGGAATTCGCAGCGTGGGCGTGATTTTGATGTCTGCAATGTTAATAGCTCCCGCGACTGCTGCCAGACAATTTACCCATCGCCTCTCGCGAATGTTCATTTTATCGGCCCTTTTCGGACTTTTTAGTGGATGTATGGGTACCTATCTCTCACTTCTTTTCCCCGGTATCCCTACAGGCCCCGTAATCGTTCTTGTGGCTGGCACGATCGCCTTATACGCCCTTTTGTTTGCACCCGAAAGAGGTCTGTTTATGCGCTATTGGAGAGTCGCGCGCTTTCGTTCTTTGCGGATGCAGGAGAATCTACTCAAATTGATGTGGCATCTCAGCTACAAGGGGGAGACATCTCTTCCGTTTCAAACGATTGCTCAAGGACATGGTCTGTCAAAAGTTCGCCTCATCATTCTCCTTTTTCAACTACGTCTTGCAGGTTGGTTAAAGAGAGGTGATGCACACTACCTACTTACACCGGAAGGAATAAAAAGAGGGGGGCGCATTGTGCGTCTTCACCGCCTTTGGGAGGTCTATTTGGTCAACGCTTTGGGACTTGGCGTCGAGCGGGTGCATAAGAGTGCCGAGGAAATGGAGCATATTCTTACACCAGAGCTTGAGCGTCAATTGACCCAGCTCTTGGATGATCCCCAAAAAGATCCACACCAGCAGCCTATCCCTTCCCAAAAGGAGGTGATGAGCCATGGTTAATCCTTATACCGGACAAGATTTGATTGGGTTTTTTGGTGTCTTTTTTCATCGGTTATGGGGGTTTATCTGTGGATCCATCCCTTTTAATTCTCTTGCCACAGATGAAGTACAATTACTTGTTTTAGGATGCGTCGCGGCTTCAGGAGCTCTGGTTGGTACGTTTTTGGTGTTAAGGCGGATGGTGATGCTAGCCAATGCTCTTTCGCATACGATTCTACTTGGTATTGTCTCGGCGTATCTTGTTCTGCGCCTTTTCTCCACTACAGCCGACCCTTCAGAACCCCTTTCCATTTCTGTTCTACTTTTAGCCGCCTTTGCTACCGGGATTGTCACAACTTTCTTAACGGAATTTCTTTCTAAAGTCGTGAAATTACAAGAAGACGCGAGTATTGGCCTTGTTTTTTCCGTTCTTTTTGCAATGGGTATTGTTTTGGTGACATTTTTTTCACGCAATCTGCACATGGGAGTTGAACTTGTGATGGGCAATGCAGACGCACTACAGATAGGCGATGTTAGAGATGTTGTGATGCTACTCGGGATCAATCTTGCTCTTTTTGTGCTTCTATTTCATGGATTTAAAATCACTACATTTGATCCCTCTTTAGCTCGGGCATTTGGGTTTTCTCCCTTGTTTTTTAACTATTTGTTGATGGTGCAGACATCGGCAACAGCAATTGGAGGGTTTCGAGCGGTAGGGGTTTTGATGATCTTAGCTTTTTTTGTGATTCCGACTTTAACGGCACGCATGCTCACCAATCGGCTCTCCACATTGATTGGAATGAGCATGGGAATCGGTGTACTGGCAGCTTTTTTGGGAGTCGCTTTGTCTCGTCACATTCTCACCTACTATGGTGTGGGGCTATCGACAGGTGGCCTTGTCGTCTCCCTCCTTGGCTTGATTTACCTCTGCGTGATCGTTTACTCACTCATGACCCGCCTTTCTCACAGACGCAGGCTGATTAACATCAATTGACAATTGCCTGAGTACACGGTATGATCTTTCCCCTTTAGTAAATTCTTTTTTCATGAAAAAAATAGCCATTCTTGGGAGCACCGGATCGATAGGTACAAGTACATTGCGTATTGTACAGCACCTCTCGGACTCTTTTTCAGTTAGCGTTCTCGCTGCCAATCAGAATATCGATTTGCTTTCGGAACAGATCAATCTGTTTAAACCCGAGTTGGTCGCTGTTTATGACTCTCAAAAGGCAAGAGAACTAAAAAAACGATTTCCCTCTCAGAAAATTGTCTGTGGTGATGAGGGTTTACAGGAGGCGGCTTCCCACTCTTCTGTCGACTTTGTTGTCATGGCCATTGTTGGCATGCGCGCCTTAAAGCCTACACTATCTGCAATTCGAGCGGGCAAATCCATTGGATTAGCCAGTAAGGAAGTGCTTGTCTCTGCAGGGGAGCTAATAGGAGAGATGGCGAGCGAGTCTGGTGTGCCTCTTCTTCCTATCGACAGTGAGCATAGTGCTCTTTTTCAGTGTTTGGCAGGAAAGAAGCTCTCTGATGTACGCCGCCTGATCCTCACGGCTTCGGGAGGTCCTTTTCGCTCTTATTCATCAGAACAGCTCGCAGCAGTTACTGTCGAGGAGGCCTTGGCCCATCCGACGTGGAAGATGGGACCAAAAGTGACAATTGACTCCTCTACTTTAGTGAATAAAGGTTTGGAGATGATTGAGGCGCGGTGGCTCTTTGGTATTCCCCCTGAAAAGATTGAGGTGGTGATTCATCCTCAGAGTATTGTTCACAGCTTTGTGGAGTTTATTGATGGGTCTATCTTAGCGCAGATGAGCGAGCCGGACATGATCTATCCGATTCAGTATGCCTTAACCCATCCTGATCGAGCACCCGGAATGTTTCCCCCCTTTGATTTTGTGAAAAATAGTACATTAGAATTCTATCCCCATTGCAGCAAAAAATTTCCGGCCTTAAACCTTGTTCAAAATTCTCTTCGGACGGGTGGGAGTGTTCCGTGCTTTTTGAATGCTGCCAATGAGGTTTTAGTAGCCCGTTTTTTACAAAAAGAGATCTCTTGGCGTGGGATTGTAGAGAAATTAGAAAAATTAATCAGTCGACATAAGATAGTCCATCCCCTTACTGTGGAGGAGGTACTAGAGGTTGATCAAGAGGCAAGGCGCGCAGCGCTTTTAGTATAATAGGTTGAATATATGACGATTTTGTATTTTGTTTTAGCGGCGCTGGCCCTAGGAATCTTAGTTTTTATCCATGAGCTGGGACACTACTTTGCGGCTAAAATGGTGGGCATGACGGTTGAGACCTTTGGGATTGGCTTTGGTCGGCCCATTCTTAAGTGGCGCTGGAATCATGTTGATTGGCAGCTAGGCTGGCTTCCCTTTGGTGGTTTTGTCAAAATCAAAGGGATGGAGTTTGGAAAAAAAGAAAAAGAGAAATACAAAGAACCCTACGAAATCCCCGACGGTTTTTTTGCCAAAGCACCCTGGAAACGGATGGTTGTGGCCATTGCGGGGCCTCTGGCCAACTTCATTCTCGCCTTTTTGATTTTTCTTGCCATTTGGGCAATTGGGGGACGCGAGAAGCCCTTCTCCGAGTTTACTCAAATTGTAGGATGGGTCGATCCCCAGTCAGAAATCTATGCGCTTGGGCTGCGTCCCGGTGATATGATTACCGAGTACAATGGCAAACCGTTCACCAACTCTAAAGATCTTCTTTATGCGGCCATGTTAAATGGAAAAGAAGTGACCTTCAAAGGAATGCATGTTGATTATGCAACTGGAGAGAAGACGCCTTACTCCTATACAATTGAGAGCTATCCTTCTCCAGCTTCGTTAGATGGAATTATGACCACGGGTGTTACAGCTGGCGCACGCTATTTGATTTACGATGCACTTCCAGGAGGTGCTCCTAATCCATTAACTGAAGGTTCTCCCATGAAAGGGAGCGGAATCGAATATGGAGATCGGTTGGTTTGGGCAGATGGAGAGGTGCTTTTTTCCCTAGATCAACTCAGCGCTATCCTCAACTCCGAATCTTCGTTAGTCACAGTAAAAAGAGGGCAGGAAACGTTTCTGAGCAGACAGCCGCGCGCGCTGGCGAGCGACCTGATTCTTCCTTCTTATGTGCAAAATGAGTTGATCGATTGGCAATACGAAGCCGATCTGAAAGAAGTAGGGCAGAATCTCCGCGTGCTCCCTTATGTGATCAGCGGCGAGGGGTATGTAGAGGCTCCGCTTGACTTTATTGACAAAGAGAGCCGAAGGCAGGCCTTTCCACTCCATCCCTATTCCTCCTCTTTGGAGCAACCTTTAGAGCCTGGCGATCGTATCCTTGCTGTTGATGGGACTTCGGTAACTAGGGGGTATGATATTTTGAAGTTGGTGCAGACCCACCAAGTACAGCTGATGGTGGAAAAAAATGTGCCCGCGCACACTTCTATCAGTTGGCGGGGGGAAGATCAAGTGTTTCAGAAGGGCATTCCCTATGCTGGGATTCAACAACTCGCCTCTCACGTGGGCGTACGTCATGCAGATAAACAGCTCAATCGTCTGGCCTTGCTCAATCCGGTAGAGCCCAAACCACTGAATCAATTTGTTCTTTCTGAAGAGGTGCAAGAGCGTCTTAAGAATGAAGTTCAAAAGCAGAGAGAAGAAATTGAGGCGATCCGCGATCAAGAAAAACGTTCTCAAGCACTGAATTATTTAGAAGAGAGTCAGCAAAAACTGCTTTTGGGCATCTATCTGCAAGATCGTCCTGTCCAGTATAATCCCAATCCCTTTGCAATGCTTGGCAGTGTTTTCACCGAGACCTGGCAGACCTTAAAGGCGTTGATTTTTGGCTACCTCCATCCCAAGTGGATTAGTGGGCCACTGGGGATTGTGCAGGTGATTCATCATGGCTGGCAGCTTGGTGTATCAGAGGCGCTCTTTTGGATTGCAGCGATTAGTGTGAATCTAGGATTTTTAAATCTGCTTCCGATACCTGTTCTCGATGGAGGGTATATCTGTCTTGCGCTTTGGGAGATGGTGACCCGTCGCCGCTTGAAATCCAAGACCATGGAACGGCTGATTGTACCATTTGTGGTTCTTCTGATCGGCTTACTAATATTCCTTACCTTTCAAGACATCACCCGCCTTTTTTAAGGAGGACTGAATTTATAGGACGAAAGATTTTGACTGGAAATGAAATGCAGAGATTGCAGTTGACTTTTGTAAGTCAACGAGATCAAGCATAATATTTCGAGCCAAAAGATCCGGGTGAATTTGTAAAATATCCAACTGATTCTGCAATAGCTTTGAGGAGTGGCCGCGCTTTCATTTTAAGAATAGCGTGCTTGTTTTGCAGCTTTAATGTATAACGCTTGCTAATTTCAAAAGAGCATTTCAATATTATTATGTCATTATTCCCACTTAATACGGTTCTTTTTCCCCGAGAGCAATTTGGGAGCAAACAGACAGCTTTGCACCACTACATAGCGCATCGTAATAAGGCCAATTTTGATACATGGCTGGGCAAGGTCAAAGACAAATTCCCGGAACTTCTAGATGCCCGCGATCCAAACTATGGGTTAACTCCTCTGGCTGTAGCTGTTATGGCAAAAGATCTAACCAAGGCCAAGGCACTCCATGCAGCAGGAGCTTCTCTTGAAACGCGAGATTGTCGCCGGTGTACCTTATTGCACTGGCAACAACATAGTTCTAAAAAAACCCCGCTCAAATGAGCGAGGTTTTGCGTTCAAACTTACTGCTTGTCGTCGTCGTCAATTACTTCGACATCAGCTTCTTCAATCGACTCATCTTCGTTCTTAGACTCCGATTGAGCAGGACCGGCTCCCGGAGGAGGTGTCGCTCCACCTGCAGCTGCACCTGCTTTCATCGCTTCACCGATCTTCTGCATATGTGTATTCAACTCTTCTTTAGCGGCTTTAATTTTATCAAGATCCTCGCCCTTAAGAGCCTCACGTACGGCATCAATCCGGGATTGAATGTCACTCGCGATGTCAGCTGGAATCTTGTCTTTGTATTCTTTTAAAGACTTCTCTGCCTGGAAAGCAAGGCCATCTGCTTCATTGCGGATTTCAATCTGCTCTTTACGCTTACGGTCCTCTTCCTTGTGCATCTCAGCATCTTTTACCATGCGGTCAATGTCCTCTTCACGAAGACCTGACGCGGCTTCGATGCGGATTTTTTGCTCTTTTCCAGAAGAAAGGTCCTTCGCAGAAACATGCAAAATTCCGTTGGCATCCACATCAAAGCTCACTTCGATCTGTGGCATACCGCGTGGAGCAGGAGGGATCTCGGTCAGATCAAACCGTCCAATCTCCTTGTTATCACGCGCCATGGGACGCTCTCCTTGAAGCACCACGATGGTTACAGCCGGCTGATTGTCACTAGCGGTAGAAAAGACCTGCTTTTTCTGTGTTGGAATGGTAGTGTTGCGCTCAACAAGTGGAGTCATCACGCCACCCATTGTTTCAATTCCAAGTGTCAAAGGAATGACATCGAGAAGCAAGATGTCTTTCACATCTCCACCTAGAACGCCTCCCTGAATAGAAGCACCTAGAGCAACCACTTCATCGGGGTTCACCCCTTTGTGTGGTTCGCGCTTGAAAATCTCTTTTACAATCGCCTGAACGGCAGGCATCCGAGACATTCCCCCCACGAGCAGCACATCATCAAGCTGATCAGGAGTCAATCCGGCATCTTTTAGAGCACGGAGGCACGGTTCACGTGTACGCTCAATGAGATCATGGGTTAAAGATTCAAGTTGCGCACGTGTGAGTGTAAGGGCTAAGTGCTTAGGTCCACTCGCGTCCATTGTAATAAACGGCTGATTGATTTCGGTGGAAGGGACACCTGAAAGCTCCACTTTTGCTTTCTCAGCTGCATCGCGCAAACGTTGCAGGGCCATTTTGTCTTTACTCAAGTCAATGCCTTGCTCTTTTTGGAATTGCTCAAGCATCCAGTGAATGATAGCGTCGTCAAAATCGTCTCCACCAAGGTGAGTATCTCCATTCGTAGAGAGCACTTCAAACACACCCTCACCAATCTCAAGAATCGAAATATCGAAGGTTCCACCACCCAAGTCAAAGACAGCGACTTTTTTATCACCGCCTTTGTCAAGGCCGTAGGCCAATGCTGCTGCCGTTGGCTCAGGAATGATGCGTTTAACATCGAGACCAGCAATACGGCCCGCATCCCGTGTGGAAGCGCGCTGAGAGTCGTTAAAGTAAGCAGGAACAGTGATGACCGCCTCTGTAACAGGCTCACCGAGATACGCTTCAGCTGTCTCTTTCATTTTGACAAGAACTTGAGCACCGATCTCTTCAGGTGTAAGTTGTTTTCCGTCCACTTCAAAGACAACATCGCCTTTATCGTTGGAAGTGACTTTGAAGGGAACGGTTTTAATTTCTGAGGCTACTTCATCATACTTACGCCCGATGAAGCGCTTGGTTGAACAAAGAGTACGGTCTGGGTTAGTGACGGCTTGACGCTTGGCGGGGATTCCTACTAACCGCTCATCTCCTTTATAGGCGACAATAGAGGGTGTAGTGCGTCCTCCTTCTGCGGAGGCGATTACTTTGCCCTGGCCCCCCTCCATCACGGCAACGCAGGAGTTGGTGGTTCCAAGGTCAATACCAATGATTTTACCTTTTTTTTGTTGTGTCATAGCTCTATCCTTCTTGTTTTTCTTCTGATTTTTTTTCTCCAGGAGCTTTGGCAACGTTCACGCGTGCCACACGGATGGGACGCTCACCCATCTTGTAGCCGCGCACGAGCTCTTCGACGACCACTCCCGGTGCATAATCTGTTGTTTCTACCATCTCCACCGCCTCGTGAAGGTGAGGATCAAAGACCTTCCCAACCGAGTGGTACTCTTCCACTCCGTGATTGTTGAGGATCTGTTTAAATTGGTTTAAGAGCATTTCAAAGCCTACAGCCCATGTGCGCACCTCTTCGGACATGCTCTCAGCAAAATGTAATGCCTTCTCTAGGTTGTCGAGGGGGTGTAAAAACTCTACCAAAATCCCCTCGATGGCATATTTCGTCGTATCGTGCCGCTCTTTTTGCATCCGTTTACGGGCATTTTCCGATTCAGCAAGCACGCGCAAGTATTTATCTTGAGCCTCTTTCAGGCTCTCTTTTAATTGCTCGACCTCATCGACTTCCGTCAGGCTTTCTTCTTCTTCTTCGGACATGATCACTCCTTAATTTCTAATAGGTGTTGGGCAGCCTGATCGATTTGGGTATAAGAACTTGTGCTGCGTGGCTGACGGAAAGAGAGTTTAAACTTGAAGAGACTTTTCGTCAGGGATTTACTTAAACCGTCTGCAAAAAACTGCAATGAGGCAAATAAAGAGCGATAGGGCATTCGGCAGGGGCCTAGAATCCCAATGGCACCCGCCGCTGTTTGACCCACGTGGTAGGGGACTGCAATCACCGAGCACCCTTGGGCAGCTGAGGCGTAGGGAGCTAGGTCACTCCCAATCCAGTATCTTAAAGAGCCCTCGCGCACGCAGTCATTGAGGAGCAGTCGCATATGCGCAGGATTTTCAAATAAAGAGAGACCTGTTGCCAGAGCTACAGGATCGTTAAATTCCGGATAGGAGAGAAGAGTGGAAAATCCGGTGCGGTAGACGTCTTCATCGCTGAAATTGGAGTAGCGCACTAAATAGCGTACCATGATTTCATTGTAGAAATACTGAGCAAGCGTTTGCTCGTCAGGTGTTAGATTTTCAGGTTTTTCGCCCCCTTTAATCCGCCATTGAATGTGCGATTCGATTCTTTTTAACGAAAACGCGCTCAGTTTTTGATCAATGGGGAGCACCTCAGTGAAAATCTGACCAAAATCGGTGACCATCACACATAAAAGACGATCCGGATCAATCCCTACCAGCTTGATATCAAGGATGAAGTCGTGATCAAAGCGGACAGAAGTAAGGAAAACGGCATATTCTGTTAAAGCGCTGAGTTTTTCTGCGCTCTTTTGGAGGTAGCGCGCTAAATTGCGCGATTCTCCAAGGTCAAGATTCGCCAGTTTCTCTTCAGCGCTAGGCTCTAATTGAGGAGAAGTAAGTGCGTGCGCCGCATAAAGACGAAACGCTTCATTGGTAGGAATCCGCCCTCCTGAGGAGTGGGGTTGCTGAAGAAAACCCTGTTTCTCCAGCTCTACAAAGTAGTTCCGAATAGTTGCCGAACTTAGGCTCTGAAATCCATGCTCTTTAAGCGTGTTGGAGCCAATTGGCTTGTTCGTCTCTAAATAAAGCTCCACAAGGCCAAGTAATACCTGGTGCGCGCGACTCTCTTTTTTTGATGGTTTCTTCATTTGCCGGCCATTATATCCATAGCCCTCTCGAAAATCAAGCTTTTTTAGCACTCTAGGTCAAAGAGTGCTGATTATTATGTAAAGCTTTAATTAATAGTGATTTAAATATTAAAATATGGTATAATGTCTTCTTAACAAGGAGTTTAGACCATGGCAGTGCCAGGTATTTCACCCCAGATCATTTCGGAGGCCTTTCTCCAGGATTCTCCCCATGCTGAGAAAAGGCTGGCAGACCAAGCCTACTTTCTTGTGATGCTACACTTTTTGAACCAGATACATAGGTCGATTCGCTCCTCATGGGAAAGTATTCGAGAGAGCCGGATTGAGCATAGCAAGCGTCATGATGATGCAACGCGCACACGCGGAGTCCAGGCTCAGCAGACGGAGATTTCTCGTCTAGAGGGGCAGCGTCGTCATGTGGAGGCGCGTAAGGTGGAGACTGAAGAGGACACGCCTCTTCATGCCGGGAGACGTCATCGTGCTAAGCGCCGCTTTCATGAGGGTGGTTACACCCAAGACGGCCACCGCCAGCTCAACCTTCCGGTTTAAACATGAGCTTGTGCTAGATTAGTGGCTTCTGCACAGCGCACAACATCATTGATAGTTCCAAAGACGATTACTACCAAGTTCGTTATGAGAACGGCGTCGGAGCGACCACCATTCCGATCCTGTTGGATGGCTTGCCATTCTTGAGGACTAGGAGCAGGTCTCTCAACGTCATCTGGATCTCCGCTGCGTGCCATCACCTCTGCCATTTGAACAGCGAGTTGTACAGCTGGACTAGCTGGTGCTGCATGCACCATTTGTTCCACTTCCTCACTGAAAGTTCTGACTGTCGCACTCAAAGCACGCGCTGTTTCAAGGATATCAGCATGATCCGCATCGGCTGCTATGAGCCTTTGGGCAACTGCATCTACTCTAATCATCAGATCGCGTGTCCTTACGAAGGGAGCGAACCGGCTAGACTGTGCTCCTTCAGCGTTAACCAGAGGATCTGTCAGTAAGCAGATCAGCGTTTTACAATTGGTGGCTCTAGCGGCAACAGATTGTGCTGTCATTATAAACTCTCCTGGGCAGGTCGCCCTTTGTATGCGATTTCATCACGGATTTTTTCCGGTGTCGTGATCTGCTTGTAGGAGAGACGACCCGCTGCAGGCAATGCACCATTCACAAAAAGCGCAAGCCTCCTAGGGTTTTCTTTTCCTAAAAATTCCTTTGAGTAAGCAAGAAACTCTTCATAGGTTAAGGCGCTAATTGCTGCTTTTTTCTGCTCCAACCAATCAAAATCGGCATCGTAATCAAAAGCAATCATATGCAAAAGAGCACCCATTTTAGGTAGGGTTTCTGCCGGATGATCAAGCTTATCGACGAGCGCTGCCTGAATCGCTTCAAATCGCTCTCTGGGAATGACGCTCTCTTCTAAGTGCTGCACACTGTTTTCTAAAAAGAGCTCAAAACGGGCCAATAAATCGCGTGTGTCGTGTGAGCTGGATTGAATAGCAAAAAAAGTATACAGATGGCGCTCTAGCTCTTGTGACCAGTTGGCTACAAGATAAGCCGTCTGTTGTTTGGTACGTAATTCGCTGAAAAAGGGTTCTTCTAACCCTTTGGCCAAAATTTCTTGCGCAGCCCGTCTAGGAAAGGTGAATTCACCGCAATCAGCTGTTAAAATCAACGCATTTGCGGGGTGCTCACTATCAATGATTAGATAGGAGGGATGCTCACGTCCAGGTAGAGTAGCCAGTTCCTTTCGGGGATGACGGCTGGGAGGGAAGGGCACTTGTGCAATTGTCTGCTGAAACGATTCCCACACTTTTGAGGTGTCGCCATTTCCATAGAGCATCCCCTCAATATAGGAGGTGTTGAAAAGGGACTGGTTGAACGTGTTAAACTGCTTAAATGTCATGCGATTGAATAAAGCACTCCGTTCGCCCATTCCTGCGTACTCTTTGTAGAGAATCTTCCACAGCTGCTCACTTCCTTGCTTGATCGGAGAGACGTTGGCTTGGTTAAAAGTGGCTCTGGCTAGCTGGGCACGATAAAGAGCAAACTGTGCTGCTGTCGGATGCGTATTTCGCATGGTAGTCAAAATCGTCTTTAAAAATGCATCGGCTTTATCTTGATATCCCGTCAAGGTTAATTCTAAACCGGTCTGAGTACTTTTTAGCGAATACGACAGGCCGGCCATCATGGCTTCATAAGCTGTGGCATTGAGTTTCTCATTGACGGCGTGACAATAGAGGTCGGCCAAAGCGATGCTTTTAGGATCTGCAGGTGTTACAGAGAGAGTTTTGATGTTGAAGGTCCAAGTCACTTCGGGAACCATATAACGCTCATCGGCACAGGCATATATTTTTCCTAAGGGCGCATCCACGATCAGAGTCGGATGTGGGAGTCTTTTTGTATCGGTGTGCGTCCCGCTCACTTTAAGGGTTTGGGGCAAGAAAGGATTGGGACGGGGGATCGACATGTGGAAGTGGGGTTGAGCTTGTGCCCACTGATCGAGTTTCTCCATGTTGATTGTGCGTAGTGTGTAGTCGACACCCAGCCACTTCTCTTTAACCGTTGGCTTGAGTTTAGAGAGTTGGGGAGGGGCTACAAGGGTGAATTGGCAGGCATGCGGTGTCATGCAAGCAAGCAACTCTGCCACTTTTTCAGGTGCATATCGGGAGGGGATCAAGGTCTGTCTAGGAAAGGTCTCGATCGGCTCGTCAACAAGCTGGACAACAAGATTGGTCACAAGCTCAAAGACGCCCTCACGTGACTGGAAACGGTATTTGAGTTCTTCTAAATCAGCGATTTCATCGTAGATATACCGAGGAATGCCGCTCTTGCGTAGGGTGGCAATCGCTTCGAAACACCGCTCAATGACAGTCTCATATTTTTTGACTCCCTCTTCTGTGAGGTGAACAGATAGAGTAAAAAGGCTCTGATCTTTTCCTGCTCGGTGCGCACCTGTGCTTACCGATTCAGCTAAATTTTCACGCTTAAGCTGAGCCAGTAAGCTAGTCGCTCCTTCGTGTCCAAGTACGTGGCTCACAAGCTTGTCAGCGTGGGTCTGCTTATCTATTCCAAAAAAGCGGGGAAGCTCCCAGTTGAGCTCTAAAACTTGTAAATCTTGGACAGGAGCAATGGCGATCATTTGATCACAGCTCTCAGAGCAGTGTATGGAAGATGAACATGGGATAGGAGCATGCTCTGTACTCTTGACTTCAGAAAAAACAGAGACCACTTCTTCTTCTAAAGCATCTAAATCTTGAGAGGAATACACAACAAGGTGCATCAAATGAGAGCTATAGTGCCTCTGGTACCACTCTTTGAGCTCATCCTGAGAGATTTGTGCCAAGGTGTCACGATTTCCAATACAAAACCGATGGAAAGGATGGTCTTGGTTGGCAAGCGCTTTTTTAACATAGTGAACACGCCATGGATCAAGAGGAACGTCCTTGCAAAACTCCTGGTGGATGGCTTTGCATTCTCTGTCGACTCCTGAGGGACTGAAAAGGGGAGCCACAAAAAACTGCCCAAATCGATCCAGAGCGCCAGTGAACCCATTATTATTCACGGAAAACATGTAAACCGTGCGATCTGCCATGGTAAAGGCATTACGTGAACCGCCGTGCTCATCTAGAAAGCGGGTATATCCCTCTTCTTCTGGATATTTTTGCGTGCCCAAAAAGAGCAAATGTTCAACAAAGTGCGCCATACCCGGACGATCAATCGGATCATCCCAACTCCCCACAGCAACTGCGAGGGCGGCACCCGATTGGTTAGTACCCGGATCAGAGATCAACACAGCCTCTAGACCGTTTTCAAGGCGTATTTTACGCATCTCTCTTTTAGCCAGGGCAGGGGTTTCGATTTTTAAGTTCGATTGATCCTCAATCACCTCATGACAAAAACCTGTGGTGAGAAGAAGAGCTGAGATGAGAATCTTGTTCATGAATTGAGTCCTTGCTTGATGTGTGCGTAATCTTGTTTGACGAGGTTCCAAATATGCATGGCGCGGGCGCTCCGTTTCGCATGTCTGTCATGTATATCTGAGCCGGGAAACTGCTCCATATCAATTTCGTCTCCAAACGAAAAGAGAATACCTTCGCGCTTGGTTGTACGCTCTTCTCCCAATTCTGTTTCCACTGTTTGAGGGGGTGGGAGGATGTCATAGGTCGCAAGTGCCAATGGGTAAAAATGAGCGGGTTTTTTTGACTGTTTAGTGATGAGACGGAACATCTCAATGCTATCAGGGTCAAAGGGAGCCACAACAACCTCACCCTCTGCATTGGGACGATCCCGTCCTCCACTTGGAGCCACGTAGACGCACTTACCGCCTTCTGTAAATAGCTCTCGAAGTCGGCGCATGGCTTTTTGGTTGTGGTGTTGTTTGTCTGCTTTTTCCTCAGGAGGGGTGTCAATATGACGCTTAGAGTAAATACAAAGCAGATTACGTCCCATACTAAAGGGAATGGCCATAGGGTCGGTAACGACTCTGTGTCCTGCAACAAAGATCACTTCAGATCCAATTTCAGGGTAGGTATCCTCCAGAGCCAAACTCATGAGCTGCGGGTCGACCTCCGTTTGGTGATTAGCGAAGAAGATAACATTTTCTCCACGCTTCAGTTGTTCAGCCGCTTTTTTCACGTTGTTGAGATGGTAGACCTTGGAGCGACTCTCGTCGATCAAAGGGCGTAAAAAGTCGAGTCCAAAGGCAAAGTAGTCGTTTGGTTCCGTGATTTTTTGGTGGTATGGTTCAAATGGATGAGGGTTGGCGGATTGTTCGCAAACAAATTGGAGAAGGGCGATAAAAGTGGGCTCGTAATCGGCCATATTCAATCCGGCCTTTTCAACAGACTGTACATAGCTTTCATAGAGGCTGAGCACGTTACCGGCTACCTTTTCACTAAGAGCTCCTTCTTGTTTTGCCTGCTCGAATTTACTAAGAAACGTCATACTTCAATCAACTCTTTGGTTACAGAAGAATATAATTTGTAGTCATTAAGATGTAATAGATCAGAGACTTCAAATTCAACCTTTGCTTTCAGCTTTTTGGCAAAAGACTCCATGTGGCTGAACTCGCCGCCCTGCTTCATGTAACGAAGTAGTTCGGGATGGACAACCAAGTGTAGTCCAAATTGCTGATGGGCCAAAACAGCTTTTTTAAGAGCCCGCTCAATCTCTATCACGACACTCTCATGGGTTTTGATCAGAGCGCTCCCATTACAGTAGGGACAGGCGGTAAGCATCGTTTGGACTAGAGATTCTCGATTTCTCTGTCTTGTCATCTCAACAAGGCCAAACTCACTCATACTCAAAATGGTACATTTAGCAGGGTCCTCTTTCATAAACTCTTTGAGTTTCTCAAGAACGCGTCTCTGATTTTTACGCATGCGCATGTCGATAAAGTCAACAATGACAAGACCGCCAATATTTCGGATGCGGAGCTGGCGGGCAATTTCTTCGGCAGCTTCGAGATTGATGCGCACTAAAGTCTCTTCCACATTACCTTGAGTTGTCGTGCTCCTACCAGAGTTCACATCGATAGTGAACATTGCTTCGGTACGGTCAAAATAGAGGTAGCCGCCACTCGGCAACCAGATCTTGCGTCGCAATGCTTTATCGATTTCTCGCTCAACATTGAACCGCTCGAACATGGGAACTTTATCTCGGTAGTACTCAATTTTTAAAGGGTGTTCGAGGCTAAAATTTTGGTAGAGCCGTTTACATTTTTGAAAGGTGCTGTAGTCATCTACAAGCAGACGATCAAATTTTTTATCCACACAGGCCATCACGGCGCGTTTGATGATATCAGACTCCTCAAAAAGGAGAGTGGGAGTAGATGAGTCGTTGAATTTCTTCATCACATCCTGCCAGGTTTCCAGCAACTCGTGCGCTTCACTGATCAGCATGTCGGTGGTTGCTTGGCTACTAGCCGTACGACAGATAAGCCCCATGTCATGGGGCATTTCAAAGGCCCGAATCAGCTTTTTTAGCCGCTCGCGGGCGCTGCGATCTTCGATTTTTCGTGAAACACCGCGGTGGGGAGAGTTGGGAAGTAAAACAAGGTAGCGTCCGGCTATGGATACATTCGAAGTGAGCCGGGCTCCTTTAGAGCCGATAGGTTCCTTTACAACCTGCACAAGCACAGGTTGATCAATTTTCATCACTTCTTCAATATTGAGTTTCCGTTGTTTGCGTACGTCAACCGTCTGAATATCGTAGTCTAGATCAAAATCCATATCAAACATCTCTTCATACTTTTTCGTATTTTCAAGAATGTCTGACATGTGGATAAATCCGTTTTCACCCTCATCAATATCGATAAAAGCGGATTGGATGTTGTGTAAAATGTTGGTTACACGCCCTCTGTATATATTTCCTGTAAGTTGGCGTGCTTTTTTTCGTTCTAAAATTAAGTCACGTAGCTGCCCGTTTCGCAGATGGGCATAGCGGATCTCTTTAGATTCCACATTGAGCAGAATGTCGTCATTGTCCATGGGTTCACCTTATACGTCTGCTGCGGGAATAGAGATGCCGGGAAGTGAAGCCGTAAAATTTTTTTCAGCAAAAGGAAAATAGGAGGGGAAAACTGTAGAACTAACACAATTTTAAAGATCTCTTCCGGGGACTGTGAAGGAGTAAAGCATTTCATCATTATTTTGGGGAAAACTGCCGTGCACTCTTCTATTCCGCGCATTCAAATAAATATTTCTGTAACGTTGTCCAAGAGTATAGGATAAATGGGCGAACTTTTCTACAAAAAACTGGCTTTAAAACCCATTTTTCCCTAAATTGGTCTCCCAAATGAGTGATGCGTTTAAGATTTTCGTCTCCAGGTTAAGGGACGGGCAAAAAGAGATCATTGACGAGAGTTTCTCCCCGACTTTTTTAGAAGTCCACGAAGAAGAGCTAGCCTTCTCTGTTCCGGTGGAGGTTCATGGAGAGGCTGAATTAGCTCAGGATACATTGGTGTTACGGTTAGATATTGTGACCGAAGCCACAATGCCCTGCGCGATTTGTAACCAGGATGTTCAAGTGAAACTAGAGATAGCAGATGGTTGCTATACGGTTCCGGTTGCGGAGATAAAAGGAGATGTGTTCAATCTTAAAGGCATTTTACGAGAAGCGATTTTACTAGAACTTCCCTCTAGGGCTGAGTGTTGCCAAGGAAACTGCCCTGAGCGTGAAGTGTTATCAAAGTATTTTTCTAGGAGTTAAGAATCATGGCAGTACCAAGAAGTCGGTCGAGCAATCAGCGCAAAAATACGAAGCGGGCTCACCACGCAAAAAAAGCAAAACATTGTATTCCTTGTACCAATTGTGGAACGGCGCGCCTTTCGCACCGGATCTGTCCCTCTTGCGGGTATTACAACAATCGTTCTATTCTAAGACAGGAAGCAGAATAGTAGGTTATTTTTGGGTCTCCGCGTAGGCGTTGATTTAATGGGAGGCGATCAACCTCCCGAAAATATTTTTGAAGCTGTCTTAAGCGTGGCTAAAAATGCGGATGTGCATTTTGTCGTCATGGCCACGCATGCTTATTTCTCGATTTTGTCAGAAAAATCGCATTCCCCCATTGAATTTGTCACAACCGAAGAGTTTATTGAAATGGATGAATCGCCCTTGTTGGCGGTCCGTCGAAAAAAAAATTCCTCAATGGCAGCAGGCATGCGCCTTCTTCGGGAAAACAAAATTGACGCGTTTCTTTCTACCGGAAGTACAGGTGCTTTGGTTGCCACTGCCACGCTGCACCTCGATCCATTGGAAGGCATAGAAAGACCCGCTCTTCTAGTGACTATGCCCACGGCCAAAGGAGAGGTGGTCGTTTTGGATGTAGGAGCCAATATTCAGCCTAAACCTGAACACTTGGTTGCCTATGCGCGACTAGGTGTTTTATTCAGCACCTTCTATCAAGGCCTGAAAAGGCCCTCTATTGGCTTGCTCAACATCGGCGCGGAAGAGCAAAAAGGAACCAAGGAGTTGAAAGAGACATATGCCGCTCTCCAGGAGGTGTTTAAAGATCGATTTTTGGGGAATGTGGAAGGACGGTCTGTCTTTCGAGGAGACGTTGATGTTTTGGTGACCGACGGGTTTACGGGGAATGTCTTTCTTAAAACCTCGGAGGGAATCTCCCGCTTTTTAGCAGAGTATTTGACTCAACACTTTGAGATTCCCGAAATCATCGCCCACCTCAATCAGCGCTTTAATTACGCAGAGCATCCCGGGGCTTTTTTGTGCGGAGTAGACGGTCTTGTGGTCAAGTGTCATGGAGACTCTGATCAGCAGGCCTTGATGAATGGAATTTATGGCGCTATTGACTTAGCTAACAGCCAGATCTTAGATAAGATGAAGCAGCATCAAAGGCGTGCTTTGTAACACCAACATTCTCCCTCCTTACCAAAGACGCTCCTTTCTGTGAAGGAGACATCCTTTCCACCTTGCTGCAGCTCGGCCCGAAAGGTAACCGTCTCTTCTTGTGCCTCCAAAATTTCCAATCCTATAAATTGAGTTGCCTGGCAAAACGCCTCGATCTGCGCTCTCCATTCAGAAGGAGCTAGCTGTTTGTCTGGATGCTCAGAATGGGTTGTGCGCATGATGTAATCAACATTGCCAAGAGCATAAGCGCTATAGCGCGCGCGCATCAGTGCTGTTGGATTGGGGGGAGATGCTCCCTTGTGGTAGGGTTCACAACAGGTGGAGTACTCTTTTCCGCTGTGACAGGGACATGGTGACATTTGATCAGCGCCTCGATTGTTTGTGCCGCCTTTTGGCTAGCATTTTGATTGAATAGACGGGTGCGTAGTTCTTGGCATGCCTGTAGGCACGTCTCTCTGTTTTCATCCAGTTTACGCAGCGCGTCTGCAATCTTTTCGGGGGATAAAACTTTATGGATAAACTCAGGAAAGACCTCTCGTTCACAAATGATATTCACAAGCGTGTAGAAGGGCAGCCGAATGCGGAAAAGCAAGCCGCCTATAATCGAGTTGAAGGTCGAGAGTTTATACGTTGTCACCGTGGGAATGCCATGCAATCCGATTTCTAACACAATGGTCCCGGAAGTAGCCAGAGCAAGGTGAGCAGCACGCATCAGCTCATAGCGCTTCTCTTGGGGGACAAGATAGGCTGTAGAGTCGACATGTTTGCGTATTTCATCCATGAGCTCAGGCCGTGCTACAGAGATCACAGGTGTGTAGTCCGGAAAGGCTTGGGCTGCTTTCCACTGCAAGGGAAGGTTGTGGGCAATTTCATGCCGTCGACTTCCCGGGAAAAGAGCTAAAATAGGTTTTTCAGTGGGCAGAGGGTAGGTCTCGTCGTACGTATACTGATCGATAGCGGCGACAAGAGGGTGTCCTACATATGTCACAGGCAGCGTCGTCTTTTGAAAACACTCCTTTTCAAAGGGGAGGATGGAAAGGAGGCTGTCCAGTGTTTTAGCCAGCGAGTAGACACGTTTTTTTCTCCACGCCCATACAGAGGGGCAGACGTAGTGAATCAGCTTGCCTCGGTATCCTTTTTTACGCAGAGAACGTGCTAGCAACATATTGAACTCAGCGTAATCGATGAGCACAACACCTGCCGGCTGCTCTTTCAAAATCTGGTTGCGGATCGCATAAAAATCACGTGCCAGCCTGGGGAAGGCTAAAAGCACGGCTGAAAACCCCATCACCTGGAACCGCTCCATCGGATGGGTGATCTTCATCCCGGCAGATTGCATTAAGGGACCTCCCACCCCGGAAATAGGGAGAGAAGGGTTCCTTTCACGAAGCGCTTCAACTAATTTTCCTCCAAGAACATCTCCGCTCGGTTCACCTGCAAAGAGAAAAAGGCCTTCTTTGGGTTCCTGTGGCTCTTTTTTGATCAGCATTAAGTTACGGATATAAGGAAGCAAGCCCATGCTATAGCCGAGGATGTTCACCAGATCTCCCAAGCGAGCAAAATAGATTAAAGAGAGCGCAGCTCCAAACAAACTTGTCCACCAGAAGGAGCGGCTGAGATAGCTCTTTTGGTTTTTTTCAGCTAGCCACCACTGAATCCAAAAACGGCTGGCAAACAGAATCATTCCCCCAAGACCCACCACATGCCAGAGAAAGGAGGCCTTGGCTGCATGTGTTCCGCTCCACGGCATCGTCGGAGGACGCATCCACTCAAGCGAATGAGAAATGAGACTTTGAGTCAAAAAAAGTGCAGAGATGAACACAGACGTGCACACCATCAAAATCACGGTTTTATTTTTTGTTGAGGGGCGGTGACTCATGAGGTTGAGATTACGCCAGGCAATCACAGCGTTGAGCGCTTGAATCAAGCAGACGGGATACTGTAGTTGAATCCAAGCATGAAAACATAAAACAGAATTAGCGCTCAGGGACAAAATCCAGAAAAGAGGCGAAACTGTACTCTTTTGTTTCTTTTCACTCTCTACCCATTGGATCAAAAACCTAAGTCCAAACAGAAGATTGGCCACAAGCCCAAGGGGATATAGAACGGAACGTAGGGTATCCATATTCATGATTTATGGGAGATCTCTTCCCGAATTTGGTGTTTAAGTGCGCGATGACGCATCCAGCGCACCACAAACATGTCGACAATAGGACCAATCGAGCGGTTGAAAAAGTGGTATTTGGTTGTGCCTTTGGCGCGCTCCCTGTGATTGACAGGGATCTCTTTGATGCGAAAGCCTTCGATTTTAAAAAGGGCCGGTAAAAAGCGATGCATTCCTTTGTACATTTTAATTTTTCTGAGCGCCTCTGCGCGGTAGATCTTTAAGGAGCATCCTGTGTCGTGCATTTCATCACGGCAAAGACGGCTGCGCACCCAGTTAGAAAATTTCGAGACAATCCGTTTTTTCCATGGATCGCGCCGATTGACCCGCCATCCAACAACGAGGTCACAATCGACAACAGCCGCTGTGAGTTTGGGAATATCAGCCGGATCATTTTGACGATCCCCATCTAAAGTGATGATCAACTCACCCCGGGACGCTGCAAAACCCGCCGCAAATGCGGCTGATTGACCAAAGTTACGCGTGAATGTCAAGACGCGCAGGTAGTCCTTTTGTTGGCACAGGTCTTGCAAAATTAGAAGGCTTCGATCGGTAGAGCCATCATCAATGCAGATCAGCTCCCACGGCTCGCCTAGCCCTTCCATTACCGGTTCAACTTCTGCGATTAGATCGGCAATATTCTCTTCTTCATTTTTAATCGGGACGACGATTGAATAACGCATTCTACCTCAGTAACTGTTCTTTCATCCAGTTGACTCCCTCTTCAAAAGTGCGAGGAGCAGTTCCATGCCCTTTATGCCCAATTGAATGGGTGATACTCAACTCAACATCCATATGACGCGCACGTATCTCGTGAGCCTTTTCTGCTAGCTTCCGAATGAAGTGGTAGCACGCATCGGTACTGACCCGCTCATCTCGATTTCCGATATAGAATCGGAGATGGTGGAGGTGAGTCAGCGCGTCCACAACTCTTTCTAAGTTGAGAGCCTGGGCGCGCAGTTTAACACGTTCTGTGTGTTCATCTGAAGTAAATTCGGTCAGGGCGTCCAGACGGGTTAGGGGAGCGAATCCTAAAATGGTTTTGATTCGGGTCTCTCGTGCAGCCACATGAGTGGCGATCAATCCCCCTCTTGAGAGGCCTCCGACTGCAACATGATTAGGATCGATCCATCCCGATTCGATCAGCCAGTCTATGGATTTCACGACTTTGTCAAAAAAAGTTTCGAGTAGATAGTTCTCTTGAGCCATCTGACCCGCCCAGTATTGAATCGCGTGGAACTTATCGAATCCGGGACCATGCCCGGGGATGGTCATCGAGAAGACTCTTAAGGGTGCGCCTTTAAGTAAGGCTGCAGGGGAGTTGTAGGGGTCCAGGGTTAGGCTTTCTTCTCCTGAAAGAGCGAAGTAGAAAAAGGCAGGGAGAGGGCCCGCTTCCGGCCCTAGGCCTTGATAGACAATTTCTTGCCCACTTGGGCTAGAGACTATTTTCATAAGCGATACAAATAGGTTGGCTTATACCATTTATATACAACGCTCGCATTAATATGAAAAAGCCTTTGTTCACTTCGGACAGAGCTCTGATGGGACTGCATCAAGGTTGCGCCGCTAAAGAGATGCCCATCGAGGGGATAAAGGGCGCACTTTTGCTTAAGGCAACAGCACGAGCTAAGTTGATCGCTTGCTGCTGAGTTCCGCTAAAGTCTACGGTGGCTATTCCCGTGATCAATCTAATCTTGTTAGAATGAAATTCTGCGGGGTAACAGTTAGAATTATACTTGTAAACGGTTATGATGGGCTTAGTAAGGTTCAATACCTGGTGGTGGAAGGGAATATGGTGAGACTGTGCAAAGACGCGAGCAGCTGCTTGTGCAACCGCGATATCTGACTCTGCATGTGTAGAAATAAATCTTTTTTCGCTTCCCTCAACATGGACGGCAGCAAAACTATTTACGATTTGTACAACAGCCGTATAGCTTCCTGAAGATGGTTCAAAACGCATAAAAATCCTTGTTAAAACCCAGGCAATTCTAACAAGTTAGGCAAATTAAAAAAAAACTGAATTAATCATTATGATTTTTAGTGAGCTTCCTTTTCATTCTTGTTCGTAAAAAACTCCTATGAGTAGACTGAGGAATCGCCTTCAGAGATCCGTTTCCGCTCCTCAAACGCCTGTGTCCGCTCTGCTAGAGTTTCGATGGTGATGAATGAGCGATCACTAGTATCAAAGTAAATTCAGCGGTCGAAGTTGAGCCATAAAGTGATTTAGTGAATCACCTTCACTTCCACACCATACTTGCTCCTAAGTTGAGACTCATAGTCGTCTCTAGATAGGTAGTTATATTGGTAGTTTTCACCATTTTGTGTCCAACGGTGTGACCATGGCTCGCTACGCGCTTTCAAATAAAGATTTTTGGTTAAAAGTAGATCTTGCTGCTCTGCAGATGTTAAATTTCTTGTTGGTCTTTGAAACTCAACTAATACGCCATCTGATCTGGTATACCGAGGAAGCGGTGTCTCAACGCGTCGCAAAGTACTCGATGCAGCTGGAGGGGTGCTCTGTTGAGGTGGGGTAGTTTTTACGTCGCTTACGTGTACTAAGATGTACATGTCATTAAGGGTTTTTTCAGCCAGTGCTCTCCTGGGATCATTAGAGGCGTGCAAATATATGTTTTCCCATCGTTTAACTTTATGCTCTTCATGTGTCAGTGGACGACATCCATAGAAATAGACCCTTGTTCCGTCGCTCCTGGTTGCTTCGCGCTGGTACCCAAGCTGTCGACCTTCCTGTAGGCATTGACGCTGAAGATCTTGTTGAGTAAGTTGTGCTGTTAATGTAAAAGGTGCTAAACACAAAAATAAATAAATGCATCTCATAAAAAACATCCCTTTAAAACGAACAATTTAAATTTAACATTTAAAATAAATATTAGTCAACTTTTTACTAATTCGTACTTGGCGGCAGTTTTTAGGTAATTGACTCTGAAAAGCCGGATCAAAGATTGAGTTTTTCTATGAACCCATTCTTATACAAGATAGATGTTTTACTCTTTTGCTTTCTCTTTCTCACCTCTCTTGGTGAGACGCTTCCAGTGTTCGTAGGTTTTGAAAAGCTCCGGGTGAATAAGAGCGCGTAGCTTGAGGAACGTAAGCGCGTAAATAAACCCTTTCTGCCTCACAATCCGGGTGCGGGGACGCCGCTTTTTATCAAGGGGGGTGAGCCGGTACTGCATGTGCAATAAAAAGTGGGCACGGAGGCGAATCTTACGGGGAAAATGTGAGTAAGGTTCAAATAATAAATCCTGAATCAACTCATCCGACAGGGCCATCACATCTCCAATATGCACCGTTTTTTCTTGGTCCTGAAAACGTAGGCGGATCTCGTGCTCCACAATCGGATAGATCAAGGCAGCCGTGAGAATGGAGCGGTCCAAAGTTTGATAGCGCCCCTTTACATTCATGGAGTCTGCTGCTTTTAGATAGGCATAAAGCTGCTCACCCAATGGCTCAAGGAAATAGGCATTGAGGTGAGGAAAAAGTACCTCCAAAATCTTGGATTCAACCAAGAGGCGGAAAAAGGCCTCAGAGGCGCCTGATTCTAGCATCCGAAACATCTCTTCCAAAACGCGGGCCGAAGAACTTTTTTTAATTTCATGGCGGCAGTTCTCAAGAGCTTCTAGAGCCTTAGGATCAGCGTGAAACCCAAAGCGAGCCCGGAATTTCTGCATGCGGATCATTCTTACAGGATCCTGCTTAAAACGGAGGTTAGGCTCACCGATGGTCCGTAAATAGTGTTGTTTTAGGTCTTCAAATCCACCGACGTAGTCAATAATCTTATGATCCAGAGGATCGTAAAAAAGGCCGTTAATAGTGAAATCACGTCGTAACACGTCTTCTTCAGGCGTGCCCCAAATATTGTCTTGAACAATTAATTCGCCATCTGTGGGATCACCTGCTCTAAAAGTAGCTACCTCAATGATATGCCTACCAAAGCGAATGTGAGCCAGCCGAAAACGGCGGCCAATCAAGAGGCAGCTGCGTTGAAAAAGGGCTTTAATCTCCTCGGGCTTAGCAGAGGTGGAAATGTCAAAGTCTTTGGGTTTTTTGCGCATGAGCAAGTCGCGTACGCCTCCACCCACTAAGTAGGCAGTGTACCCGGCTTCATGGAGCTTTTCTAGAACCTGAAGCGCCCGCGGGTCAATAAGATCGTTACGGATATGGTGGTCGTCTGATGTATAGATTTTTTCTTGCACGGGCAGAGACTATATCAAATCACAACTTTATTGTGGATGTGTGGAAAGGCCTTTGTAGCAAAAAAAGTGTCGCGCAGAGCCAAATAGGCCGCTTCGTTATAAATGGAGGCGAAGGTCTTCCGGTCATAATACGTGTAGCTATACAACATTTTCCGTCCTCCGTATAGCGCAATTTCTTTTTCGAGCTTGGCTGAAAGCTGAGAGGTGGGCAGAGCGCTTTGGGGTATTCCGTAGATTCCGATGTTTAAAAATTTTTCTTCCCCATAGTGGGGAGCCAAAATTTGAGGGGTCTTCGTTCCTTTAATTGGACAAAGCCAAATAGGGAAAATGTTCGTTTCCCGGGTAAAGTGGTCAAAAACTGCGTGGGCTTTTGAGACGGGCGTATAAAAATCATGCACAAAAAAGAGATTTTCAGAAACCTCCCTGGGAACACGATGCCAAATGCTGTAAAGCCGCCTACTTGAGAGCGCCCATCCAAAAAAAAGGCGAAAGAGAAAAGGGGGGTGTACGGAGCTTAGGTGGATCTTGGGAATACCTATATGGAAAAGTAAACGGAGCATGGTGGGAAGACTTAAGACGTAGCGCCCCATCCAAAAGGCGCCTCTGTCGATTCGGAAAAGGTATTCTTTGATGTGCATGGTTTCTTGGACGGGATGGCTTTCGGTGATGTGTTGAATGTACCAAGGGGACCAACTCCACTTTTGCCGAAAGAGGGGACCCTTTGGATGCGCGCTCATGTTCCCGGTAATGGCGATGCCTTCGTCAGGGTTAAAGGCGATTCCTTCGACAAAATCTCCTTTGTGCTCTGAAGTTAAAAGAGTGAGTAATTCTTTAACGGGAAGCGGCTGGTAGGTTAGGCAGACGTATTTTTGGGCAGGAATGAGGCGTATTTTAATGCTGGTAATAATGCCGAGGGTGCCATATGAACCCGATAGTCCATAAAAAAGGGCGCTGTTTTCATCTGGGGAGGCGCGCACACACTCTCCGTTTCCCAAAATGACCTCATACTCCAAACAGGTGTCGCTCACCTGACCAAAGCGGTGAGAGCTGCTCTCAAGAGCTGCTCCCATGACCGCCCCGCCCACCGTAATCGAACTGAATTCAGGAACAACGGGGGGGATCAGGCCTTGTTTAAGGGTCTCTTTGCACAGCTGCTGAAAGGTGACGCGTGGCTCAACGAGCACCCAGTCGGAATGCATTTCCAAGATGTGGTTGAATGAGGAGAGATCTAGGCCTTTTTGGGGCCGCTTTCGCAAGCAATTTGTAGTGCTGGAAGCTGAAAAGCAAAGCTCTGTTTCTCTATTATTTACTGCTTTTTGGAGGCTTTTTACGCGCTCATTATGGTTCATGGTGACTACTCCTGGAAAGAAATTCTTTTCTACTGTATCCTCCACGAAAAAGTACATGGAAAAAATCATCTCCTCTTCTATGAATCAACACTCTACAAAATTATTTGGCACGGATGGTGTGCGTGGGCGTGCGAATCACTTTCCTATGACAGTGGAAGTAGCGCTGAAATTGGGAAAAGCAGTAGCCAAGGTTCTGCGTCGTCACGATGGAAAGCATCGCGTGGTGATCGGAAAAGATACACGTCTTTCGTGTTATATGTTTGAAAATGCTCTCATTGCGGGTCTTAACTCTATGGGTGTGGATACGTTGATGCTAGGGCCTCTTCCCACACCTGCAGTGGCTTTCATTACACGTGCTTATCGTGCTGACGCCGGAATTGTGATTTCCGCTTCCCACAACCCCTACTACGACAATGGGATCAAAATTTTTACCTCAGATGGAGTCAAACTACCGGATTGTGTGGAGCAGGACATCGAGAAAATGATCGCCGAAGAGGATTTTGAAGATGTTCCAGCTGACTGTGACGTCGGAAAAAATAAACGGATTGAGGATGCAGGTGGACGCTACATTGAGTTTGTGAAAGCAACCTTCCCCAAAGGAAAAACACTAAAGGGGATGAAGATCTTTCTTGATTGTGCTAACGGGGCTGCCCACAGGGTAGCGCCTCTTGCCTTTTGGGAGCTTGATGCCCAGGTGGTTGTGGTAGGCAACGAACCGGATGGGATGAATATTAATCAAAATTGTGGCTCCCTAAATCCCTCACTCATCCAAAAAGGGGTCATTGAGCATCAAGCTGATGTGGGAATTGCCTTAGATGGTGATGGCGACCGGCTCATTATGGTCGATGAGAAGGGGCATATTGTCGATGGAGACACCATATTAGCGATTTGTGCCCACGAACTGAAACGGCTTGGAGAGCTGAAAAACAATCGTGTTGTGGCGACCGTGATGAGCAATATTGGAGTGGTGAAGTACCTTGAGTCTCTGGGTATTGAGGTCTTTTTGTCTAATATCGGCGATCGGTATGTGATTCAGGATATGCTCAAACACCAGGCTTTTTTGGGAGGAGAGCAGAGTGGTCACCTGATTTTTCTCGACCATAACTCTACCGGTGATGGAATTGTTTCGGCCCTCCAAGTCTTAAAAATCATGATTGAAAGTGAGTCAACGCTCTCTGATCTTGTTTCCAGCGTAAAAAAATATCCCCAGACGCTTGTGAACATCCCGATTCAACGCAAAATTCCTTTGGAGACCAATCAGACGATTCAACGAGCGATTCAAGAAGTAGAAGCGGAACTGAGCGATCAGGGGCGCGTACTGGTGCGCTATTCCGGAACAGAAAACTTATGTCGTGTGATGGTCGAAGGGCCCAAGAAGCATCAGGTTGACCTACTTGCTCAGGCCATTGGAAGCTGTATCGAAAAAGAGATCGGAGAAGGAGCAAAATAATGTGCGGCATATTTGGCTATATTGGACCTAGAGAAGCTTCTTCTCTTGTCATAGAGGGAATTCATAAACTGGAGTACCGGGGTTATGATTCAGCTGGTTTAGCTACCATTTCTGAGGGGCTACTTCTATCTGAAAAAACGGTAGGAAAGGTCTCGTTCTTAGAAGAGGCCGTAAAAGCCAAAAAATGGCACACGCATATGGCGATTGCCCATACCCGTTGGGCAACGCATGGAAAACCGACACAAGGGAACGCTCACCCGCACCTTGACGGACACACTCGGTGTGCTGTGGTTCACAATGGGATTATCGAAAACCATGATGCTGTCAGGAGTCTTCTCAAAAAACGTGGAATAGTGTTTTGCTCTGATACCGATACGGAAGTCATTTCGCAACTGATAGGTTACTTGTATAAAGGAAATTTTTTACGCGCTGTTCAACGGGCGCTGCCTTTGCTTCAAGGAGCTTTTGCCATTGCGGTGATTCATCAAGATCATCCCAATGAGATTGTGTGTGCAGCAAAAGAGAGCCCTCTGGCTATCGGTTTAGGGCAAAATGAGATGTATATCGCCTCCGATGCCTCAGCTTTTTTAAAGTACACCCGTCGCGTGATTTATTTAGGCGCCTCTGAGGTTGCTCTGGTCACGCAACACGGTGTGGAGGCATTTGATTCTCGCCTTGAGCCGATTGAAAAAGAGAGCGAAGATCTCACGCAGATTGCCGAAGAGGTGAGTAAGGGTAAGTTTCAACACTTTATGCTCAAAGAGATCAACGAGCAGCCGCAAACTCTGCAAAACGCTCTGCTCTCCCGCTTTAGCCGAGAGTATGGAACAGCTACTTTGGACAATCTCAATTTTACAGACGATGAACTACAAAAAATCGAGCGGGTGGTGATTTTGGCTTGTGGGACCTCCCTGCATGCAGGAATGATCGCCGCTTATATGATCGAGGAAATGGCGCGTATTCCCGTTGAGATCGAAATTTCGTCTGAGTTTCGGTACAAAAACCCCATCATTAAAGACAATACATTGGCAATTGCCATTAGCCAATCTGGGGAGACGGCTGACACGTTAGCCGCGATGCGCGAGCTGAAAGAGAAAGGGGCTAAAATTCTGGGGATTTGCAATGTGCAAGGGTCCACATTAGCCCGTGAGGTGAATAGCTGTCTCTTTTTACGTGCAGGGGCTGAGGTAGGGGTTGCGGCGTCCAAAACATTTACCAGTCAGTTAATTGTCTTGGCTCTTTTAACGTTACGTTTGGGAAGAATGCGCCAAATGAGCCAGAAAGAGGGTGTCAAGTTCATCGATGCACTCACTCTTCTTCCTGCCCAAGTGACACAAGTTCTTAAAGGGAGTGAGCAGATCCAAGAGCTAGCTCGGAAGTATGCTCAGTACGATAATTTCTTTTTTTTGGGTCGCAGGTACATGTATCCAACGGCACTTGAGGCGGCTTTAAAGCTCAAAGAGATTGCCTATGTAAACGCCAATGGCTATCCGGCGGGAGAAATGAAACATGGACCGATTGCCTTGATCAATGAGATGTGTCCGACAGTTGCTTTTTGTAGTGACGCCTTCACTTTCCACAAAATGCTCAGTAACTTGATGGAAGTCAAAGCGCGTAGTGGACTTGTGCTCGCGATTGCGCCGGGAGGCTCTCCTGACATTGAAGCGATCGCGGATGATGTGATTTGGATTCCACCCACTTTGGATGAGCTTGCTCCTGTTGCCTCGACCGTTGTTGGTCAGCTGTTTGCCTATTATGTTGCAGCAGAACGGGGCACTGAAATTGATCAGCCACGCAATTTAGCTAAATCCGTAACTGTAGAGTAAAAATGGAATTATCACGTGGAGGAACCCTTTTTGGGGGTTCTCTTTTAATTGCTGGGACTGCCATTGGCGGAGGAATGCTCGCTCTGCCTGTCTTAACGGCTCCAGGTGGTTTTTTTCCGGCAATTTTTATTTATTTACTTTGCTGGGCGTTCATGACTTCAACCGGTCTGCTTTTGATGGAAATTTTCTTGTGGGGAAAAGAGGAAATCAACATCGTTTCCATGGCCAAAATGACTCTGGGGACGCCTGGTAAGATTGTCGCTTGGCTACTCTATCTATTCTTGTTTTACTCGCTTTCAGTGGCCTACGTTTCAGGAGGTGGAAAGCTTGTCGAGGATGTGTTTGAAGCAATTGGTAGACAAAACTACCCCTCTTGGATGGGCCCCCTGCTTTTTGTGGCTATTTTTGCCCCTTTTGTCACAATCGGTGCCAAAGCTGTCGATCGCATCAATACACTGCTTATGGCAGGGTTAATTCTTTCCTTCTGCTTATTTGTTGTTCTGAGTATTAGCCATGTTGAATGGAACTTTCTCAAGAGGGGAAATTTTGGACTTGCTCTATTGGCTACGCCTGTGATGTTCACCTCTTTTGGCTTTCAAGGGATTGTTCCCACTGTCACTACGTATCTTGATCGGAATCCCAAGCGGGTCAAAAAGGCGATTGTGATTGGAAGTTTAATCCCTCTGATCACCTACATTATTTGGGAGGGATTGATTTTAGGTGTGATTCCTCTAGCCGGCTTAGAGGAAGCTTTAAATGAAGGGCTGTCAGCTGTCCATCCGTTAAAAAAAGTTGTGGACTTTCCGTGGCTATTTCGGGTGGGAGAATTTTTTGCTTTTTTTGCGATTATTACCTCATTTTTAGGCGTCACACTTGGTCTTCTCGACTTTCTTGCCGACGGGTTGAAAGTGAAAAAAACAGTGAGTGGTCGCCTGCTTCTTTCCATCCTGATCTTTGGCCCTCCTCTTGTCTTTGCCATGTTCAATGCCTGCCTCTTTTTGAATGCTCTCCACTATGCCGGTGGGCTTGGGTGTGCGCTTCTTTTGGGTTTGCTTCCGATTTTGATGGTGTGGCGTGGCCGCTACCGGCTTAAATTCAAAAGTGAGTATACGCTCTTTGGAGGGCGCATCACCCTTACGCTTTTAATTTTATTTATCCTTTTAGAGCTAACACTCATGTTGGTGAAAATTCTTTAAGCGTATATAATCAGTCTCAAAATAGGAGGTCCTGTATGAATCGAGGATACATTCAAGATGCGCAAGCAGTCGGCACGTTTTCAACCCGTGTTTATGGATGGATGGCCATTGGTTTAGGTGTGACAGCTGGGGTAGCTTACTCTATGTTTCGGACAGGTCTCTACCTTAAGCTCATGCCCTTTTGGTGGGTGTGGGCGATGGCGACTTTTGGTATTGCCATGGGAATCAGTGCAGGCTTAAAGAGGCTTTCGATTGGTGGGGTGATCGGACTCTTTCTTGCCTATGCGGGCTTAGAAGGGATTTTATTTGGTACGCTTCTGCCTGCTTTCGCCGCTGCTTTTGGTGGACAGGTCATTTGGGCCGCCTTCTTAACTGCCTCAGCCATTTTTGCTCTTGCAATGGGCTATGGCATGTTTACAAGAAATGACCTCACTAGCTTGGGGAGAATCCTCACTTTTGGTTTGATTGGTTTGATTGCTGTGACTTTTCTCTACATGATTCTCTCTTTTTTCATTCCGATGCAGTGGGCGCACCTATTTATTAGTTATTTAGGCCTTGTCATTTTTATTGGCCTGACAGCCTATGATGCACAGACGATTCGTCAGATGAGCATGCAAGTGGATGTCAACTCGACGGCTTCCTACAAGCTATCGATGATCATGGCATTGAGGATGTACATTAATGTGATCATGATCTTCTGGTACTTGCTGCAAATCTTTTCATCGGGGCGGAAGTGATGGTTAAACCGGTAGGCGCCCTGCACAGGAGGTTCAAGTTCAAAGGTTGATGCAGAGTCTTCTCCTTTGCTCGTAGGGTCGCTCTGTCTGCGATCTCGGTTCTTACATCGCCAGATAGAGAATCGATCTTCTTTTTAAAGAGCGCAAAGTCATCTACACTTTTGCCTGTGCCAAACAGATTGATAGCATTATTTGATTGCCCCTTATATAGCCAGCCGCATCGTGTTTAACTAATCAAACAGCGAATCGATAAACTCTTTGGGGTTAAAGAGGGCAAAGTCGTTCATACTCTCTCCTGTACCAATGTACTTGATCGGAAGCTGCAACTTCTTTTGAATGGCAATGGCCGTTCCCCCTTTAGCCGAACCGTCGAGTTTTGTCAAAACCAAACCGCTAAGTGGCGTGTGGGCATGGAAGATGAGCGCCTGATCGACGCCATTTTGCCCAATGGTGGCATCCAGGATAAGCAACGTCTCATGCGGAGCACCGGGCAAAGCCTTTCCACACACACGCCGGATTTTTTCCAATTCCTTCATCAAATCGGTCTTTGTATGCAACCGGCCCGCTGTATCCACCAATACAACATCGCTGCCACGGCTCTTGGCAGCTTCGATAGCATCAAACACAACCGCTGCGGGATCGCTCCCATGCAGTCCTTTGACTAAAGCGCAGCCTGTTTTATGGGACCATTTCTCTAGCTGGTCAATCGCTGCTGCACGAAACGTATCGGCTGCTGCAATCAAGACTTTTTTTCCACGTTTCTGATAGTAGGCGGCCAGTTTGGCCACAGTTGTGGTCTTTCCATTTCCATTGACGCCCACAATAAGAATGACATGAGGAGAACCTTCCGTAATTTGAGGAGAAGGTATCACTTCTAATTGCCGCAATAATTCGGCTTTAATTTCATTGAGAATTTCTTCACCTGAGGCATTTTTTTTGGAAAGAGTGCGGGCCATTTCTGCCAGCTCAGCACTAGTGGTTCCACCCAGATCGGCCTGGTAGAAAAGCTCTTCTAGCTCTTCAATGACCGTTTCGTCCACTTTTCTGGTGAAAAGCGCGCGCATCTTTTTCCCTAAAAACCGAAACATAAATCTAAGCTCTCCTTAAGTGATGCGGGAGTGTAGCAAATGAGCACATACTTTGTAAATCGTCACACTTGAAGGAAAACAAGCGATGTCTCATAAGGGAAAAATATGTATATCCACGAGTACCAAGCCAAAAATCTGTTGCTCCGTTATGGAGTGCCTGTCCCTCCATTTGCTGTGGCTTCAAATGAAGAAGAGGTGAGAAAAGCGATTACTGAACTCGGCATTGATGAGGCCGTGATCAAAGTGCAAATCCATGCCGGTGGTAGGGGGAAGGCGGGAGGCGTTAAATTTGCCAAAACGCCTGAAGAGATTGCGCGCTACGCGAGCGAATTGATCGGCATGCGGATTACGAATAACCAGACCGGGCCACAAGGAGTTGTGGCTGAGCGTGTTTTAATCGCTCCGCCTGTCTCGATTAAAAAAGAGTACTATCTCGCAGCAACCATCGATCGGTCAAAGGGAATCCCCATCTTGATTGCCTCTCCAGAGGGAGGAATGGAAATCGAAGAGATTGCTGTAGAGAAGCCTGAAAAGATTTTGAAAATTCCCTTTGGTAACAATGGTGCAGTTAGAGGCTACCATCTGCTTGAACTAGCCAAATTTATGGGATGGAGTGGGGATGTAGCCAAAGAGGGAAAACAGCTGGTGGCGCATTTGGCTAAGGCGTTTATTGAAACGGATGCCTCCCTTCTAGAGATTAATCCCTTGGTGCTAACAGATGAGGACTGTCTTTTTGCCATTGATGCTAAATTTTCTGTCGATGATAACGCTCTTTATCGCCAGCCAGCTATTGCTCAGTGGTATGATCCTGCGCAGCAAACACCCAATGAGGTGATGGCAAAAGAGTTTGATTTAGCCTATATCGGCCTCGATGGAGAGATCGGATGTCTCGTAAATGGCGCGGGATTGGCGATGGCCACGATGGATATTATCCATCACTATGGCGGCGAGCCAGCTAATTTCTTGGATGTGGGGGGAGGCGCTTCCAAGGAAGTGGTGGCGCATGGCTTCAAAATTATTTTGCTCGACCCTAAGGTCAAGGCCATCTTTGTCAATATTTTCGGTGGAATTATGGATTGTGGTGTTCTCGCACAAGGGATTGTGGAGGCGAGTCGAATCGATCAGGTCTCTGTCCCGCTGATTGTACGGATGGAGGGAACCAATGTGGAAATTGGAAAGCAAACATTAAAAGAATCAGGGCTCAATATCATCACGGCAGAAACGATGGCGGACGGCGCGATAAAAGCGGTACAAGCAGCAAGGGAGAAAAGCTAGTGGCGGTTTTGATCGATCAGGAGACAAAAATTATTACGCAAGGCCTGACGGGTAAAGCAGGCTCTTTTCATACAGAGCAAGGAATGGCCTATGGTTCTCAATATGTCGGTGGCGTTACACCGGGAAAAGGGGGAGGGACGCATCTCGATTTGCCCATCTTTGATACCGTAAAAGAGGCAAAAGCGGCGACCGGTTGTACGGCCACACTGATTTTTGTCCCGGCGCCCTTTGCGGCTGAGGCGATTTTAGAGGCTGAAGATTCAGCAATTCCTCTCATTGTGTGCATTACAGAAGGCATACCCGTACGTGATATGCTAGAGGTGTCTCATGTGATGAAGCAGAGCGCGACAAGTAGACTGATTGGTCCCAACTGCCCGGGCATCATCACTCCCGATGCATGCAAAATTGGCATCATGCCAGGCTACATCCACAAAAAAGGAAAGGTGGGCATTGTTTCACGCTCGGGAACACTAACTTACGAAGCTGTTTGGCAGACGACTCAGCAAGGCTTGGGTCAGAGCACCTGCGTAGGGATCGGGGGCGATCCGCTCAATGGAACGAATTTTATCGATATGCTGGCACTTTTTGAGAAAGATCCTGAGACAGAGGCGATCCTCATGATCGGAGAGATTGGAGGAACGGCTGAAGAAGAGGCAGCTGAGTGGATTCGAGCCCATGGAACCAAGCCTGTTGTGGCGTTTATTGCAGGGCAAACAGCTCCCCCCGGTAGACGTATGGGACATGCGGGTGCAATTATTTCTGGCGGAAAAGGGACCGCGCAGGCCAAAATAGATGCCCTCGAAGCTGCCGGTGTCACAGTTGCCCCCACACCAGCCGTGATTGGCGAAACTCTGCAAAAGGTTCTTGGATGATTCGATTTCCCGGTAAAATTCCCATTTCCATTCACCCACTTTTCTGGCTGATCGCCTTTTTCATTGGCTGGATGTGGACAATGACGCTTACCGGGGCGCTTTTATGTGTTGCCATTATTTTAATCTCTGTTCTCTTTCATGAATTTGGGCACGCTCTTACTGCTTTACTCTTTGGGCAAAAAACCCGTATCGAGCTAGCTGCTTTTGGAGGCTTTACCTACCGGGAAGGAAGGAAGCTTAAATTGTGGGAAGAGTTTTTGGTTGTATTGAACGGTCCTGTTGCCGGCTTTTTTCTCTTCTTAGTCGCCTATACTGTGTACAAGCATGTACCCATTGAAACACCTGCTCTGCTTTTTGCCGTTAAATTTACCTTTGTTGCGAATCTATTTTGGACTGTGATCAACTTGGTTCCCGTTCTTCCACTGGATGGAGGACACCTGCTTAGCATCATTCTAGAGGGAATCTTTGGGTTTAAAGGGGTAAAAATGGCCATTATCACGGGACTGGTCATTGCCGTTGCCATCAGCGTTTTCTTTTTCGCTCTGGGCATGTTTCTGATTGGAGCCCTTTTCTTGATTCTCACCTTTGAGAGCTTCCGATCGCTACGCTACTACAAGATTTTTACGGAGCAAGATAGAGACAGCAGCTTACAAGATTTGATGAAAGAGGCAGATGCGGATTACCGAGCCGGGAATACCGAGCAGGCGATGACAAAGTTAGAAGAAGTGCGGAAAAAAACAGGGCAGGGCATCCTCTATACCGTAGCAACCCAGGAGATGGCTGAAATTTATCGGGATCAAGAGAAGTTTGAAGAGGCCTACGCTCTTCTCACACCTTTGCGTAAAACGCTATCGGGTGATCATCTGGCCACTTTTCACTTTCTTGCCTATATGAACGGCGACTACCAAGTAGTTGCTGAGGTTGGGAATAAATGTTTTCAGGATAACCCTTCGGCAGACACGGCTCTGATTAATGCACTCGCCTATGGCGCTCTTTCGCGAGCAGAACCTGCAATTGGGTGGCTTGAGTGCTCTGTACGTGAGGGGCTAACATCCATCAAAGAAGCCACTGCACGCCAAGAGTTCGATTCTATTCGTAATGACCCTCAGTTTCATGCTTTTGAGCAAAGTCATCAAGAGACGTAGAAAAGCCTTGCTCCATTTCTGACCCATCTGTTATTTAACTTCTCTTAACGGAGGGTTGCGATGCGACAGTTTATCCTTTTTATTTTTGTTCTTGTCTTCACGTGCTCGGCTAGGCCGCCCCATAGTGTCAGCGATCTAAAAAGAGAGCTTGATAAGGCTCAAAAAGAGCTTTCAGTTGCCCAAAAGCGGGTAAAAAAGCTGGAGGAGGCGATCGCTTATCAGGAAATTCAACAGATTGAAGATGAAATTAAGAAAGTGGATGCGGCCGATGCAGCCACGTTGTTGCAATCGCGCGAGTTGCGACTCGCTTTCTTCTCAACCCAAAGAGAAACACTTGCTACGATCATTCATGATCATCCTGTTTGTGCAGTGAAAGCACAAGCCGTGCTCGACCAGATTCTCACGCTGATCACACATGTCAGCGATACCTTTATCGACTAATTGAAGTGAAGAGCCACAAAACGGACAGCCTCTCCTTGACGAATCATTAAAAGCACGCGCCCGGTACCAGATGACTCCCGCACAGCTTCAGTAAACTCCTCAACGTTGGATATCTTCTTGCGATTGACTGCTAAGATTAAACTTCCCGCTCGCAAAGAAGCCTCTGCCGCTGGACTCCCTGCTTCTACTTTTGAAATCATCACCCCTGTCTGCTCGGCATACCCAAACTTCTGTGCATACTCGGGGGTGAGCTTCTCTACTTTAAGCCCCAGCTTTTGAACAGGGCTATTCGGTCCCGAAATTTCTTCCGGAACACGGGTAATCACGACATCCACCTCTTTTTCTTTACCTTCGCGGATAACCTCGAGATGGAGCTTGGAGCCAGGAGCTAGAAGTGAAACATAATTACGGAATGCACTTAAGCCATTTACCTTTTTGCCGTTGTATCCCAAAATAATGTCTTCTTGCTTCAGGCCTCCGAGATCTGCAGGTGAACCTTTGATCACATCAGCCACAAACGCCCCTTTAGTCGACTTTAATCCGTAAAAATCAGCTAGATCAGCGTCCACTGGCTGCAAAGAGACCCCTAGAAAGCCGCGTGTAACCTGTCCATCGTTGATGAGCTGGTTGATGATTTGCTTGGCCATGTTACTTGGAATGGCAAATCCAATTCCCATATACCCACCCGAGCCACTGACGATTGCAGTGTTGACTCCAATGACCTCACCGTCAACGTCGAGGAGAGGACCTCCCGAATTGCCGGGGTTAATAGCAGCATCTGTTTGGATAAAATCTTCGAAATCAGCAATGTGTAGCTGGCTGCGTCCCTTGGCGCTCACCACACCTACAGTGACAGATGTCTGTAGACCAAATGGATTTCCAATGGCGATGGCCCAATCTCCTACTTCGAGTGTTTCGGAGTTACCAAAAGAGAGGAAAGGGAGTTTGTTCTCATCGATTTTGATGACAGCCAAATCGGTTTTCGGATCGGTGCCGACAACCTTTGCTGTGGCCTTTTTTCCACTTTGAAACGTGACAGTGACTTTTGCGGCACCATCGACCACATGGTTATTGGTTACAATATACCCATCTTCAGAGACGACAAAGCCCGAGCCGCGCACCATTTCTTCTTGTCTTTTAGGAGCTTGCTGCTTCTGGCTATAAGGAAATCCGAAGAAGTTATTAAAAAAGTCGTCGTTGAAGTTGTCAAAGGGGTTCTCAAAAAAACCTCTATTTTGCGGTACCCTAGGTGTCTTTTCTGCGGCATGGCTCTCAATGTAGACGACAGCTGGCGTGGCCTTTTTTGCGACTGTGGAAAAACCCTTAGAGATTTGCTTCAAAAGAGCTTCGTTCACACTAGAGGTCTCTTTTTTGGGTCGTTCAGCGGCATGAGCCGTTGTTAGCAAGACAGATCCAACAAAAAGTGAAAAAAGATGTTTAAATAGCATTCTCAACAGTCTCCTGTTAACTAGAATCCGGGAATATAACTGGTAGGTAGGCGCTCGGTCAACGATTATTTTTCGAACAGCTCAAGAGCGCGACAGATGGTCAGAAAGCCGATTTCTAGGCGATCTAAACCAAAATGCTCATTCGGCGCATGCACCCGATCTCCGGGAAGGCTTAAACCAACCAGAACCATTTCGGCACGCGCAGCCTCGGAGAGCTCAACAGCAATCGGAATGGTTCCCCCGATGAGAATTTTGTGGCAGGGCTTTTGGAAAATTTGGGAGTAACTTTCTGTCATCAGCTGGGCGATTCTGGAATTAGGGTTGGTGCGAAAGCCTCTTCCGTTACCGGGGAAAACCTCGACATCAGTCTGTAGGCCTATAGGTGTGTTGCTAATTAAAAAGTCACGTACCAGAGCGGTAATCCGCTCAGGATTTTGGTGCGGGACGAGGCGACACGAGATTTTAGCGTGTGCTGTTGCGGGGATCACGGTCTTAAAACCGGGGCCTGTGTAACCACCCCACATCCCATTAATTTCGAGTGTGGGACGGAGACAGCTGGCTTCGACAGGGGAGATGTCCGTTTCCATACCGGTCGGTTCAAATCCAAAAAGAGAGAAAAAATGGCCTGCATCAAAGGAGAAAGAGAGCTCTTTTTTCTCATGGGGAGGAATTTCGACCAGTTCATCGTAAAACCCGGCAATCGCAACACTTCCCCGCTCGTCATGGAGTTGGGCCAGCATTTCAGCAAGCGCTCGGTTGGGATTGTATGCCATCCCTCCCGCCATTCCAGAGTGGAGATCGTATTCGGCCTCTTTCACATTGACTTGCATGCAAACAATACCACGTGCACCAAGAGTGATAGCGGGCTCTTCGATTTTCTCCATTCCGCTATCGACGATAAGTAGGTAGTCGGCTGATAGACTTTCTCTCTTTTCGTCTAGTAGCTGAGCAAGACCTAGACTTCCGCTTTCCTCTTCTCCTTCAATGACAATCTTCAGATTCACCGGAAGCTGGCCTAATTCTTGCAGTAACATTTTGATTGCCAACATGGTGTAGAAACACTGCCCTTTGTTATCTACAGCTCCCCGTGCATACACCTCTCCATCTCGAATCGTGGGTTCAAAAGGGGGCGAGAGCCACTCTTCGAGAGGATCCACCGGCTGAACATCATAGTGGCAATACAGAAGCAGGGTCTCTTTCCCTTTGCCTGCGCGCAGATCAGAGGCGAAGATAACAGGAGCGCGGTCGGACTCCCACTTCTCTACATTGAGTCCACATTGTTTCAGGTAGCTCGCGACCCATTCGGCACAACTTTCCACCTCATCTCGGTAGTTGGGGTCTGTAGCGATGCTTTTAAAACGTAAAAACGAAAAAAAATCACGTAAAACGTTTTCTTTTTCTCTTTCAAATAGCGCTTTTAATTTAGATATATCCAGCATGTCCAAAAAAATAGATTGATTAATAGAAAAGCGAGCAAGTAACACCGCACTCTGCGGTGATGCTTCTTAACCAAGTGAGGGTCTGCCTCTGCTCTTTTCAAGAAGTTGATGCGCGCAGCAAGAGAGCCATGATGCCAATTTTGCTTTTTCAAAGGAAGAGAATTTAACTGAGAAATGCGGTTAAGAGCTGTGATCAAGGTAGCAGGGGGAAGGCCTAAAGCAAAGACATGTAGGTCGGCTTGCCTTTCAAATTGGCGGGAGAAGAATCCGATTAGGAGGCGGACGTAGAGGATGAGCAGAGTGGCGTAGACTAAGTAGCCGATCAGAGGATGGGAGGTTTCTATCCAAGGAGAGAGAAGCGCAGCCAATGCGGGGAGACCTAAAAATAGAAAAGGGTAGATCAGTAGATGTTGATGCGCCGCATGTCCGATTTCATGCGCTAAAACGGCCTCAACTTCCTGTTCAGGAAACGTTTTGAGAAGGGAGTCGGTAAAAAGGATATAACGAAAGCGTGGGAATACTCCAATAATGGCGGCGGTAGTGGCGTTGCGCATGACGTTCCACTTTAGAATACCGCCATGGCGGAAGCCAAATTGTTTGCACAAAACTTCCAGTCGTTCTTTCAGAGCAGAAGAGGGGAGAGGATCGCATCTCCAAGTCCACTGAAAGAGCAGAGGAAGGAGCAAAATAATAGCCGAGAGCAAAAAGAGCGAGACAATAAGGAAGATCTCCTCACTAACAAGAGGTGAGAGCCATAAAGAGGCCGCAAAAAAGAGGAGGAAGGGGCAACAGAATGGGAGAAGAAAAAGCGCGAGATGCCAGTTGAGACCGAACCCCAACGTAAGATAATAAATGGCCAGATAGAGGATGATTGCAGTGAATGTGTGTGGGACGCCCACCCAGTAAAAGAAAAGAAGCGTATACAAGAAGAGCTCTGAGAGGAGAATGCTATCCAGAAGGGGGCGGGGGAAGATCTTTTTTTGATTGATAGCAAGAAGGATCAGTGGGACGGCCGAGATTAGAAGTGCAGGTAATCCTTCACCGGGAGTCTCATTTGGCGCCAAATCAACCGCCAAAAGAGTCAGAATAAAAAAGAAGAGGGCGCGGAGCATGCTTTATACACTGTACAACGGTAATGGTCTTTGTAGCAGAGCATTCTCTTTTTCAAGAAGCTCTTTTCCTGCAAAGCACGTGACAATCCCTTGCTCTATACCGGGGAGAAGATGCTCTTTAACCGCTGCTCGAATTTCTTTTTTAGTTGCCTTACGCAGCTGTTGTCGAAATTGTTGCCGGATTTCAGGGGTGCGCCCTCCCCGTTCTCTCCCATAAGCAGAAATGGCGCGACTGCCTGGGGGAGTGGGCGAGTCTAGATCTTGAAAAAGTCCCATTTTGGCCTCTTCAACGTCAGTGGCACGAAACGTGCCTTTTGCCAGCATTTCGACCGATTCATGGAAGGCCTCAAGAGATGCTTTGAGATGAGGATCTCGATAGGTATAGAAGTAAAACTGCCCCGATAGCACTCCATTTACCGCTCCGGTTCCATACGCTCCTCCTTGCTCGCGAATGCGTTTGTGCAGCACTTTATTTTCCATGATTTCAGAGGCGACACTCAATAGAGCAGCATGGGGATGCGTGTAGCTCACAGAGGGGAAAAGCATTGCGGTAAAGGCTACAGGAGAAGCAGTTAGCCGGCCTTGAGAGTGGGTCTCGAGAATGGGATAATCTCCGACCCAAGGGGTAAAAGAGCGGTTTGAAATGTCTGTCAGTCCATAAAACTGCTCTTTTTTGAGTCTCTCAACAGTGTGTGCATCGCAGCTTAAGACCAGCTGTCCTCCTTCCAACCCTAAACAAGTGCTCTTCAATTTTTCGAGTTTATGAATTAAAGAAGCGGGTTCTTTTTCAAAAGTCTCAACGATCTTTTTTAACTGCCAGTAATAGTCGAGTCCGTACCATACACTGAGCAAAGAGGAGGGCACTGAGAGTCCCCGTGCGGCGAGATTAACAGCAAAACGGAGAGAGTTATGCTGGATGCTGTTTTTCAGGCCATGAAAGTGCTGCATGAGAAGTTCTTTAATGCGCGGGATATCTTGAAAATCGACACTCATGACCATATCGCGGAGAAGAGGAAATAAGTGGTCTATCTTATGGTAGAGAGATTTGCCTCGAATAGAGAGGCAAGGGCGCATGTGGGAGGGACTATCCACTTGTATCCCAAGATCGAGAGAGACACCTACACCCCCTGTGTGTTCGAGTTGGTAGGCAAGTAGCTCTTGATAGCTGCGGCCTCCACAACCTAGCTGAGGCAAAAGAACTGAGAAAAGGCGCAGATAGGGCAGATCTTCTGTTTCGATTGCCGGGAGATCAAAAATCAGATCGGCATAGAGGAGGTCGTTGGTAAAACAAGGGTGATAGATGAGTTCAAGGTTTTCAAATGTCTCATGTGTGAGCGGAAATTCTTTACCCTCTTTTGCGACATCTTTCAGCGTCACCTTGGGAAGAACATTTAAATCCTCATTTTCCGACTCCTCCTGTAGAGCAGCAAGAGCTTTGCCCTGTTCAATCAGTGCGCGCACATCAGGCTCTTTGAGTGTGGAGCCGATTTGAATCAGTTTCTCTTGCTCTTCTTCCACTTCCTGGGCAGCCAGCTCCTTCGCGGGGTGCATCACAACGCGCACATAATGCGGGTTATTCAGAAAGTGTTTTTCAATGAGACTCGTCAAGTAGGTGGGATCCTCCACTCGTTTGCGTAGATGGACAAATAGCGTGTGGATTTGAAGACCGTCTTCAGGGTTACCCCCGTGCTGTTTAAGCAGGCCAGAGCGGAAGAAAAGGTGGAGGCCATAAGGAGAGGAGTTTCCGGTTATTTCCGTGCGGGAGATTTCGATTTGATGGATGGCTCCGTCGACAAGGTTTTTTGGCAATCCATCCGTCACAAGAGATTTTAGGGTTGTTTCAATCAATTTTTCGATAGCCGGAGCGGTATCTGCCTCACATCCTTTGCAATAAAGAACAAAAGGCACTTCACACATGTCCGTTTCAACCAGAGAATCCGTTTGTTTACACAGGCCTGATTTGAGCAGTTCCATCTTGAGTGGAGCTGCATCTGTTCCCATCAAAACCAGATCAAGAACACAAAGAGCGAGTAGTTCTTCTTGCTCTAAAATAGAGCAGGTGAGCCATGCCATTCCAACTAGCGTTTTGAAGGTGGCATCTTCCTCTTCAGCAATTGGATACTTCAGTGTTTTTTCCACTCTTTTTTGAAAGCGTGGCTGTTTGGTTAGGGCAGGCAGAGGCTCTACTTTTTTTACGCCTTCAAGCGCATGCTTTTCTAGAAAATCAAGATGTTTTTTAGTAGGAATGTTTCCGTAAAAATAGAACAAACAGCGACTTGGATGGTAAAACTTAGCATGAAAGGCCTTCAGCTGTTCATAGGTTAGATGTGGAATTTCTCTGGGTTCTCCTCCTGAGTTAACACCGTAGGTGATCGCGGGGAAAAGGGCTTCCATCAGGGCCTCTGAGAGACGCGCTTCACCGGTTGCCATGGCGCCTTTCATTTCATTGTAGACGATCCCTTTAAAAAGCAGGGGGGTGTTGGGATCTGCTGGGTCTAGAAACTCTAGGCGGTGTCCCTCTTGTAAAAAGCTGAGTTCGGATAACTTAGGCTTAAACACTGCATCTATATAAACAGAGAGTAAGTTGTAAAAATCTTTTTTTACCTGCGAGGCGGCTGGGTAGCAGGTGAAATCAGAGCCGGTTAGGGCGTTCATGAAAGTATTGAGACTACGTCTATTCATCGCAAAGAAGGGGTCGCGTACGGGATAGTTCTCCGAGCCACAGAGAACAGTGTGCTCGAGGATGTGGGCAACACCGGTTGAGTCTTCAGGCCATGTCTTAAAGGAGAGATTGAAGAGATTTTCTTCGTCATCGTTGGCAATGTGCATCACTTGCGCGCCTGTAGGGAGGTGCTCGAGTTCGATAAGGGTACTTTGGATCTCAGAGATGGGGGTGCAGCGCTTCAGAATGAAGTTGCCATATTTTTCTTTGATGGATTGCATGCGCCTAATCTACTGCAAGACCCTCTTTTTTTGCCTGAAAAATCTCTTTTTGTCGGTTAAACACGTTTTTCCATGGAAAAACGTGTAAATCTACCACCTTTTTCCATGGAAAAACGTTCAAAATCCCACGTTTTCCGAGGGAATAGTGGCTTATAATCTGGAAAAATCTCTATAATTAGGGAATGAAGAGAGATATCTATCAACGTCTTGAGAAGTGGAAACGGTCTAGGAGACGTAAACCTTTAATATTAAATGGGGCTAGGCAGGTTGGTAAAACCTATTCTCTCAAGCGTTTTGGCAAAATCTCCTACGAGAAAGTGGCCTATCTGAATTTTGAGAAGGATGAAAAGCTAGCCTACTATTTTGAAGGGAGCTTGGATCCGATTCGATTGATCAAAATGATCAGTATTCACACAGAAGTAGAAATTGAACCTGAAAGCACTCTGCTAATTTTTGATGAAATTCAAAACTGTCCAAAGGCGCTCAATAGTCTAAAGTATTTTTGCGAAGAGGCAAACGCCTATCACGTCGTGGCTGCCGGCTCACTTTTAGGAGTTAAAACAGCACAGGAGGAAGGATTTCCTGTTGGAAAAGTCAATTTTCTCCATTTGTACCCTTTGACTTTTTTTGAATTTCTCTCAGCTCTGGGACGGGAAAAAATTCGACTTTTTTTAGAAGAGTATTGTACTTACGAGCCCATCCCTATTCCTATGCATGAAACCCTGATAGAGCTTTTGAAACTCTACTTCTTCATTGGAGGAATGCCTGAGGCTGTTGCGGAATATGCCAAGAATGAAAATCTAAAAATCACTCGAGAGATTCAGCTCGAAATTTTAAGTGCCTACGAAAAGGATTTTGCTAAACATGCTCCACCTAACGAGATTATGAAGATCACAACAATTTGGAAGCAGGTGCATCGTCAGCTTGCAAAGGAAAATAAGAAATTTGTTTTTGCAGCAATTCGAAAAAGTGCACGCGGTCGGGATTATGAAGAGGCAATCCAGTGGCTTGCAGATGCTGGGCTCATCCATAAGAGCTATCTCGTTAAGTCTCCTAAATTTCCTCTTAGTGCCTATGCAGATCCGAATATTTTCAAGCTATTTTTAGCAGATGTAGGGTTGTTGGGCGCCCAAAGCAATCTCTCCTCCCAAACAATCATCGATGGAAACCTCTTGTTTACAGAATTTAAAGGATCCCTTACTGAGAATTATGTGGCGCAAGAGTTAATCGCTAACCGGCAACGAGAGATCTATTATTGGACAAGTGAAGGCGCAGCAGAAGTGGATTTCTTAATCGATGAGGATCACGAGATCTATCCTTTGGAAGTGAAAGCGGGCGCGAGTCAGAAGAAAAAGAGTTTGCTGGTTTACAAGAACAAGTATGCACCTAGCAAGTTGATCCGTTCCACTACGCTGAATTTAAAACACGACGGCGAGATCTACAATTACCCCCTCTACCTTATCTCCCGTCTCTCGTTTTTTTGAAATATTTCTGTTTGTTTGAAAGCACAAGAATCGCAGCGAGGAGAGTGAGTAGTCCCGTTTCAATGCACTTGGTCTGCGGTTCCATTTGGAGAGCTTCTTGGGAGAGGTTAATGACAAAATGAAACAAAATAGCCAGTAGAATACTCTCCCGGTTCAAGTGGTACATCCAGCTAATAATGAATGCGATTGGTATAACGCTCACCATAAAATTCACGGCATACCAGACATTTTCTTGGTAAAGGGTGTATTGGTAGTAATCCTTAATAAAAAAAAGCGGAAAGTGCCAAAAAGCCCAGAGCACACCAAAAATCAAGGTCGCGGTGAAGTAGTTATATCTCTCCTCCAAACTTTCGATTGCATAACCTCGCCAGCCCAACTCTTCAAAGCTGGCCGCCAGAAAAAGAACAAGAAAAACAGGAAACACTCCTGCATGAAAGGAAAAACGTTCAGAAAAATGAAATTGCTCCGAAGAGAGGCCAAATAAAAGTGAGAGCGTGATCGATAGTAGAACCACTATGGGCATGATGACCAACATCAGAGGCAGAGTGGAGAGCTGAATACGTTTGACGTTGAAAAGCTTGTTAAAAAACTCTTTTTTAAGCTCTTTGTGCTTCCAAGTCAGCCATAGTGCTGTGCCAAATGGAGCTAGTAATCCCGGAATGAGGAGGAGTGAGTAGAGCGCTCCGCTCTGCTCTTGATAGCTGAGATAGGCCGCAAGAAACCAGCTGAAGCAGGTAATCAGAAAGGTAACGATGTAAAATTTAAGAGGTTTAAATAGCACAGGTCCTCTTACAGAAATAGTAAGAGAGACCGACTGTTACGGCATGATTCTGCAAGTGGCTGGAAAGCGTGTTGTCGATTGTCACGACTCGTGCAGAATTGTCTTGGCCAACGGCTGTTTTGCCCAGTGAGAGCGTCTTATAGCTTGTCAGTACATAATCAGCTCGCAGGTGGAGTTTAGCTGTGAGCAGTTGTTCTACTCCCAACCCCAAGCGAAAAGCTGCCTTCCACTGGTGTGGTGTAGAGTGGACAGGAACAGACCAGCTGACCCCTCCCCCTGAGCGAGCTGAAAGAGCGTTAGAACGCACTTTTATCTGAGCCGCTGAGACGCCTATTTTTCCATAAAGGAGCGTGAAGGAAGTGAGAAGGGCGCCGGGTTTCAGGTCGAATCCGTATTGCCAGGTAGAGGTTTTCACTGAAAGGTCGTAGGAGGTAGAAAAGTTCACGCTTGCAGCGGGAATGGAGAGTAGAGCGATTCCTGCATCGTTCATGGATGTATGAGAGGTTGCAGAGGCAAAAAGCTCCTCTCCCAAGTAGAGTCGTTTCCATACAGCTCCATACCCAAGGTAGAGCGCTCCCTGAAATTGATTTTGATCCAGCTGAGATACAGGGTCTACCGGCTGTATAAGGCCTCCTAACTGTGGATTTCTCCCAGTCGCACTTCCGCCCAGAGTAGCAGTTAGAGCGCTGCCGCCTAAAGCGCCTCCCAAATAGTAACCCTGGTAGGCAGAGAGGCCACAACACGGATCCCAGCAGATCGCATCTAAGCAAGAAAAGCGATAACAGAGTCCTAGCATTACAGCATGGTCATAGAGATGGATTGAGGTGTCGCTACTCACGGTGATCGGTCTACCTTCTGCGCTTGTGCCTGCTCGGCTGCCCTGTTTCGCCACGGTACCAAAGTCTGAGTAAATATAATCGGCGCGCAGTGTAAACCGCTCGGTGAGTCCATGCTCTAGTCCACATCCAGCGCGCAACGCAAGCACTGTCTTGCTTTCAGATAGCGAGAGAGGTAAGTTCCAGAAATCGGTGTCATTCGTGCCTAAGTTTGCCGTTTCTGTTTTTAAAGAGAGTCGGGCCGCGCTTACACCGAGACGACCATAAAGTAGAGTGGCCACAGTAGGAGACCATCCAGGTAGAAAGTCAATACCGTACTGACAGCTTTTGATTGTACTTTCATTGAGCGCAGAGATTGTGAAGTTTTGTCCCAAATCTAGGAATAAGGCAGTCGTGTGTTGTGCGCTCTTGAGATCAGCGGAACCAAACTGGATAATGCCTTCTGCTGCGAGATAAAAAGAGTCCCATGCCGCTCCATATCCAGCGTAGAGCATACCGGTAGCACCTCGATCAAACAAGTCAGGTTGTAGATCCAACGGATAGGTAGATAAACCATCGGTTAAAAAAGTGTAGGTTCCAAGAGCGCTTCCCTTTTGAGAGCCTTCTGTTAAGTGTCCTCCTGCAGACGCTCCCACGTAGCCGCCTTGGAACGCGATCAAGGAAGAGCATCCCATCATCAAGGCAAACAGAACATGTCTCATACTAAACCTTCTCATTCATGGAGTAAACGTTGTCTTCTACGCACAACATAGACCAGAAGAAATAGGAAACTGATAAAAATAAGTAGTGCGCAGACGAAAAGAAGCGGCTCGATTGAAAAGCCGGCAATAATTCCCCCAAAAAAGGGGCCCAAAAATTGACTCAAGGCCAGCATTGCCTGTCCAATGCCTAATGCTTTTCCTTGATGTGCTGGAGACGAGCCTGTGGAGATCAAAGAGAGAGAATTTCCCCACGTCACTGCGGCAAAAATACCCGCGATACTGTAAGAGGTAATGAAGTAAAAATAAAAGTCAGCGACTGCTGAGAAAAAGAAAAAAAGGCAGGTGAAAAAGAGGCTCCACAAGGTGATTTTCCAAAGCGAGGAGTGCTCAATTAACCAGCGACTGGCTAATCCTGCCGACAAAGTCCAGAGACTTCCCAGCGAGACAAAAAGCCAAATAATTGCCCACTCATTCACCCGAAACTTTTCAATCGAAATGGGTGCCGCCCACTCAACTGCGAGCGTAAAGCCAAGAAACCAGAAAAAAAGGACCAGGTAGAGCACACGGAGTTGCTTTTTTTCAAGAGGAAGCAGGAGAGAGCGGGAGGGAGTGGAATCTTGAGCAAAAAACGTCTCACGATAAAATCCTCTCAAAAGAACCAGCGCGATGAGCGAGAGAATGGCTACAAACCAGAAAGGAGTAGAAGGGTGAATCGATCTTAGGGTTTGCGCTCCCATGAAGGAGGAGCCCACGAAAATGGCCACAATCCAGCTGAGGCCCAGTAGCGCGGCAATTAGACTAAAGGTCTTGGCTCGCGCTCTTTTTTTTGTATACATATCCGCTGTGATGGCCAGGCAGATGGCCAGACTCCCTCCAAAAAATCCTGCCACAAGACGACCCACAACCATCAACCAGTAGAGCTGCAAAAGAACAGCAAGAGCGGTGATCATATATCCAAAGGCTGTTCCGGCGAGGGTCCAGGTGAGTGTTTTTTTTCGTCCATATTGATCGGCTAGGCTACCAAATAGGGGCGCACCGAAAAACTGTGCGAGAGGAAAGGCGGCAAATAAAAGGGCAAATCCCACGTTCCGTCCTATCTCTGAGCTAACAGAGGGAAGAAGACCAAAAGTAGGGTCCAGAATAAGCGTGGGAAACAAAAGGAAAAGGGCGGCAAATCCAAAATTATCGAGAAAAAGAATGGCAAAAACAGAGATGAGTGACTGCCGCCGGCTTGAAATTTTAGGATACCCCATAGAGGCATCCTAAAATTTATTTAGATTTAGGTCCAGGTGAGATTTCCTGCTGTTTGGTACTCGGTAACCCGTGTTTCGAAAAAGTTTTTCTCTTTATTCAAATCAATGGTTTCGCTCATCCAAGGAAAGGGGTTTTTCGACTTATAAATGGCTTTAATCCCGATCCGCTCTAAGCGACGATCTGCGATGTGCTGCACATAATCTCGAAACATCGAAGCGCGCAGTCCCAAGATCCCTTTAGGTAAGCAGTCCTCAGCATACGCGATTTCAAGCTCTACAGCCTCTTGAATCAACTCAACAACATGTGCTTGGAACTCAGGTGTCCATAGTTCTGGGTTTTCTTCTTTAATTCCGTTGATCAAATCGATTCCAAAGTTGAGGTGAATGGTCTCATCACGGAGGATATACTGATACTGCTCACCAATTCCGGTCATGCGATTTTGCCGCTGAAAAGACAGAATCATCACAAAACCACTGTAGAAAAAGATTCCTTCCATGATCAAGTAGTAGCCAATCAGATTTTCTAAGAATTTTTGTGCTCCCTCAAAGGTCTTTGTGGTAAAGCCCTCTTCTAAAACATCAGCTGTGAGCTTCATCTCAAAGGCATCTTTGTTTTTGATCACAGGGATTTCGTTATACATGTTAAAGACCTCTCCCTCATCGAGGCCAAGCGACTCACAAATATAGAGAAAGGTGTGCGAGTGTACAGCCTCTTCAAAGGCTTGACGGAGCAAATACTGGCGCGCTTCTGGATTTGTGATGTGCCGAAAAATAGCCAGAACGATGTTATTGCCAACCAGGCTTTCAGCTGTGCTGAAAAACCCTAGGTTACGCATAATCACACGCCGCTCATCTTCTGATAGGGCATTGGATTTCCACAGCTCGATATCTTTGGACATCGGCACTTCTGTAGGAAGCCAGTTATTGGCGCATCCGTTTAAGTAGTGCTCCCATGCCCACTTGTATTTTAAAGGCATGAGCTGATTGACATCGACTGTATTACAGTTGATCAGTCTCTTTTCCTTAACATTGACTCTTTTTGCTTCCGCAACCTCTTCTTTTGCTGCTAACATCTTTTAAATCCTCTTTTTATTATTGACAACTCTCACAACTCTCATCGTCCAAGCTACACGCTTTAGGCGTTTCTCTCTCGACCACTACACGGCTGGAGGCCGACTCGCTTTTCATCCAACGAGGTTGTAATCCTCGCTTGTTAATGTCGGTAGTAGACTTCTCAATTTGGGTGGCGCCAAGCGAGCGTAAGTAGTAGGTGGTTTTTAACCCTTTTTTCCAGGCCATCATGTACATGTCGTTCAACTTCTTTCCACTAGGTGCCGCAAGATAGAGGTTAAGCGATTGACCCATATCGATCCACTTTTGCCTGCGGCTCCCACACTCGATGATCCAGTCTGGCTCAATTTCAAATGCGGTTAAAAAGACCTTCTTAATCGAGTTGGGAATCCGATCGATCTCTAAAATCGAGCCGTCAAAGTATTTGAGATCGTCAATCATCTCCGCGTCCCAAAGCCCGTTTGCTTTGAGTTTATCCACGAGATAAGGGTTGAGGACAGTAAATTCACCTGAGAGATTGGATTTCACAAACAAGTGCTTATACATGGGCTCAATCGATTGCGTCACACCTGTGATATTGGAAATGGTAGCCGTGGGGGCAATCGCCATTGTGTTACAATTACGCATTCCGTACTTGCGGACGGACTCACGGACAGGAGTCCAATCCATCCTCGTTTTAGTATCCATCTCGTGGAACTCTTCACCGCGTTCTTGTGTCAGCAGACGGATAGAGTCAATTGGCAAAATACCCCGCTCCCATTTAGATCCTTTGTAGGTCGAGTAAGTGCCGCGCTCTTTGGCGAGTTCGCTCGAAGCCAAAATTGCATAGTAAGAGATCATTTCCATGCTCTCATCAGCAAACTCCACTGCTTCATGACTCGCATAGCTAATGTCGAGCTTGTAAAGCGCATCTTGGAAGCCCATCATCCCCAAACCAATGGCGCGATGGCGTAGGTTGGCGCGTTTGGCCTCTTCAATCGGATAGAAATTAATGTCGATCACGTTATCCAACATGCGGATCGCTGTACGCACAGTCGAGGCGAGCAGATCTTGATCGATTTTCCCATCCTGCACATGAGCGGGTATGTTAATCGATCCCAAGTTACAAACAGCCGTCTCTTCAACAGATGTATTGAGTAGGATCTCTGTACACAAATTAGAACTGTGCACCACACCACAATGGTCTTGAGGTGAGCGGACATTTGATGGATCTTTGAACGTAATCCACGGGTGGCCTGTCTCAAAAACCATACCGAGCATCTTGCGCCACAATTGCAGCGCTTCCACTTTTTTAAAGTGTTTGATCTCGCCGGTCTCCGTCATTTTTTCATATTCACAATAACGCGCTTCAAATGCAGCGCCGTAAAGATCGTGTAGATCAGGAACATCATTGGGAGAAAAGAGAGTCCAGGTCTCAGCTCTTTCGACTCGCTTCATAAACAGATCGGGAATCCAGTTTGCGGTGTTCATGTCATGTGTGCGGCGCCGCTCATCTCCCGTGTTTTTTCTCAGCTCTAGAAAATCCTCAATATCGAGATGCCACGTTTCCAGGTAGGCGCACATCGCTCCCTTCCTTTTTCCTCCATTATGCGCCAGGCCAGCTGTCGTCATGTAAGAGGCATCTCCTTCTACCTTTAAGTCAAAGACAAAGGGAGTTACCTCGCAGGTTTCTTTTTTCTTCAAACGGGTAAACAGATAGCCGTTATGAGAGAGCCAGTTTTGCTTGGTCACCGGCTTACAGTTTAAGCGTGAGGCAAGCTTGGGAACTGCTGGAATCCTCACGTCATACATAGTTCCTTTAAGAGGAGTCGCCCCCGCATGGTCATAAGAGCATGTGCGTGCATTTCCTGCGGTTGGAACGCCTAAGCGCAGCATTTGATAGCGAAGTCCCTCTGCCAGAGCGCGCGAGGTGTTAGAAAAAGTGATTTCAGTGCCCCTTGAGACATTACCATCCGTTTCGATAAGACCGTGCACAAGAGCTAAAGTTTGTGCTAGAGGAAGGTGGGCTAAGCGCGGTGCAATCCGTTTTTTCCCGCTCTCATCGTAAAGATCATCGTGGGTGAAGGGGAGAGTGCTCTCTCCACTACCAACAATATGACCGGAGGTTCCATCCCGCACAGCTCCTCGCCCGGAGGCCCAATGGATCTGTTGATACGTTTCTCCCCGCCCGTTTTCCCAGAAATGGATTCCGCGAGCCTGTAAATACGCACGGACAAAGGCTAGATGTGCATCCGTGTTCGGATTGCCTGAAACGCCCCATTGAGTCCCTTTTTTAGATAGGTGTCCATCGCCCAGTAAAATGCCATAAAGACGGGCATCTTCTTCAGTGAAAGCCGGAACAGAGATCACTTCTTTGGGGATCACTTGTGCAATATAATCACCCTGTTGCAAAGCGTGCGCCTCCACCCATTCACAGCTAATCTTCTCTTTTTCCAGCCACTTCATGGTGCGCGCAGTCGCTTGTTCCATGGGGACGCCACGAATTGCATAAAAAGGATGGCCTGCTGTGACTGAAATAGGGTCGATTGCATGCTTGATATGTAAAGAGACCATAGGGTCTTTTTGGTTATAAGCAAATTTCTCAGTTACTTCACGATAACGGCCACTGATGCCCAGAACAAGATCTCCCTTTTGGACTTCAGAGATGGGTTGTACGCCTTGCGCCGTATAAATGAGCGTATCGGGAGCAAAACACTGATTCACAGCTACAGCTGTGTCGTTTGCGACTTTTAAGAAAGGGATGACCCCTTGACTCCGTCCATTAGTTCCTTTGATCATCGAACCGGTCGCCCGCACATTGGTCCAGTCATTGCCCAGGCCTCCTGCCCATTTTGAAAGCTGGGCGTCATCGGAGATGATCTTATAAATATGAGAAAGATCATCCATCACCGTTGACAGGTAGCACGAGCTGAGCTGGGAGTGATTGGTGCCTGAGTTAAAGAGCGTAGGTGTTGCTGAGACATAGAGAAAACGAGAGAGCGTGTTGTAAAACTCAATGGCTCGCTTCTCCTTATCTTTGCCTTCATTGAGCGCCAGTCCCATAGCCACTCGCATCCACATGATCTGAGGCGTTTCTAAACGTCGCTCTTGGTGATGGATAAAATAGCGGTCATAAAGGGTTTGTAGTCCCATATATGTAAAGGTTTGGTCGCGATCGATTACAATTGCATCCGCCAGCGCATCTAGATCGAAGCTCAATAGATTCGGATTGATGCGTTCATGGGAAACGGCCATGCGGAAGTACTCTTTAAAGTACTTCTTGTAGAGTTTTTTTAGGTTAGGATGCATAGCCTCTACACCGATTGTTTCTCTGTAGAGCACATCAAGAAGGAGATTGGAGGCAACATATGTATAAGCGGGCTCGACTTCTACCTTAGCCCGTGCCGCCATAATGTTGGCAAGATCGACCTCGTGATCCTTAATGCCATCGTAAAAATTTGAAATGGCCTGGGTGACAAGCTCCTCTGGAGATGTGAGCGATTCATATCCCTTACATGCGTGCGCAATTGTCTTATATAGTTGATTTCTACCGAGTTTATAATGAGAGCCATCTTTACGCACGACAGTAAAAAACTGCTCTCCCTCCGTTTCAATATGACTCTCTTGTTCAACGAAATGAGGCTCTTCATCTTGGTGCTTCTCTCGTTCCAAAGCGCGTTCAGCCCGATACAAAATAAAATCTTTGGCGACCTCATAATACCCTTCGGTCATTAGCATGTGCTCGATTGTATCTTGCACCATTTCAACGCTCAGTACACCACCTGTCTGTGCTTTTTCCATTGCGTGGTCGACAACTAGGTTTGTGATGACATTCACAGAGTCGATTACATTTTGGGGAGTGGGTCCTACAACTTTAAAGGTATCACGAAATCCGCGCTCTATGGCAGAGGCGATTTTCATCGGATTGAATCGGACAAACGAGACCCCGTCACGGCGTAAAATTTTAAGAGCGCAAGGGGAATCTTTCCTGAGTTTTTTATGGTTATCGCGATAAATAATGTAGTCACGGGCCACATCGTGGTGTCCTGTCTCCATTAATTTGACTTCCACAATGTCTTGAATGCCTTCAACAGTAAGCAGGGCTCCTAATGTGGACATTTTAATCGACTCTTCTACAACGAGATCAGCAATCAGTTCTATTGTTTGGCGGATTTGCTCCGGGAGCAAGTCGGGTTGGTGAATTTCTTTTGTGTCGCGAAAGGCCGCCTGTAGGGCGTGCACAATGCGATCCCGACGGAACGGAACGAGCATTCCGTTGCGTTTCACAATTGTGTATCCTTGGGAAGGGATTGTTTGTGTCTGTTTTGCCTCTTCCGTTTGGGGTGGGATTGTGGCGGTTAATTGATCTTCTCTCATACGTTTTTTTTCTCACTTTTTTGGAAATTACGCTTGCAAAAAAATCGCTCGTTCAAACCAGGAAAAATACTACAGGTTGTGTCGTTCGCGCTTATGAAATACTATATATAGTACCAGCGCGGTTAATGTCTATGGAAATTGCTCTGCGTTTTCACAAAAACTCAAAAGCAAAGAGAATGAGAAATTTCGCACACAAAAATCCGACGTAAGTGATCTATTTTAGGTTCATGATAAAGTGGAAATGTCGAGCAGTGACCGGTTGTACGGACAAGCGGGAACCGCGCTGCGTGACCATCAAATCTTCGAGCTCCGGATGCTGTTTTAGTTCATGCAATGTAATGATGTTGGGGAACTTTTCGACAAACTCGACATCGACCATCATCCAGATGGGTTTATCGGGTGAGGCTTTGGGATCGAAGTGATCGGCTTTGGGGTCCCATGCTGTGTAGTCAGGGTGCGCCTCTTTGCAAACGCGGCAGAGGCCGACAATTCCGGCGGGATTGCAGCTTGAGTGGTAGAAAAAAGCGAGGTCTCCCACTTGCATTTCATCACGCATGATGTTTCGTGCTTGGTAGTTACGTACTCCATCCCAACTGGTTGTGTGCATCTTTTCTAGATCATCGATTGAGTAGCAAGTGGGTTCAGACTTCATCAACCAGTAGTGTGTCATGGCGTGCGTTCCTTAAGAAAAAGGATTCATAGTAGTCCTAAAAAATGATAAATGTAAAGTGGATCACTTTACTCCTTACTTTCTCAGGCTTGGGTATCTCAACAAATAGCCTTTTATTTGATTGCATTTCTCCAAAACTTAGGTATAAAATGCCTTTTTACAGCGTTTAGGTAAAATGTGAAAAAAGTCTATTTAATTCCAAGCGGCATCACCGCATTTGGGCTGGCAATCGGCCTCTTTGTGATCTTTAAAACAAGTCTGGCGGATCCCGATCGAGGCCTCTTCTCCATTTTACAGGCTTCGGCTATTTTACTCTTAATCGCGGGGATTGCTGATCTGGCCGATGGAGCCGTAGCTCGCCTCATTAAGGCTGAAAGTGAGTTTGGTGGACAGTTTGACTCTCTTTCAGATTCCGTGACATTCGGGGTTGCACCTCCTCTGCTGATTTTAAAGAGCTTAACCGGTAGCGAAGATCTTGGACGGCTTGTCACTCTTTTTGTGATCATCGCTGCGATGATCTATACGTTGTGCGGTGTTCTTCGTTTGGTTCGTTATAATGTCCATAGCAAAGCGGCTTTGAATATGGAAAAACATTTCACGGGCCTTCCTATTCCCGCCGCTGCCGCTGCCGCGATTTCGGCAGCACTGATTTCTATCTCTCCCTGGGTAGAAGAGACAATCGGCTGGGGGGTACAGACGCGGGCCTTTATCATGATGGGCGTGCTTGTTTTGCTTGGCTACTTTATGGTGAGTAAGTGGAAGTTTCCCAGCTTAAAAGCGCTCCACTTTCGGGTACACTCATTTTATCTGGTCTTTGTGCTGGGAGTAATAGGGGTTTTGGTTCTTTATGGGATTTTAGACTACTTTGCCGAGGCCTTCTTTATTGTCTCGTGGCTCTATCTATTGGTCGCTTGGACGCTCTCTATGATTCGGCTGATTGCGGGAAAACGGTCCAAAGCCCTTGTCGACTTTGAACCGGATGATCACGAAGATTGACCTCACCTCCCTTAAAGGAAGTGAGGTTCTTTGTGGGACTAAGTGCCGCTATTTATCAACTGAATCAGCATCACCGGCTCCTCCGGTTTCTGCAACAGCTGCCGCAACAGCAGCGGGACTAACTCCTCTTGCCCTTTGCTCATCTGAATAAAGATTTGAAGGTAGTCTACAGCTGCGTGCACAAACTACCGCTATTAGTGCCAGAGTCAATAGAGCCAGACCGGGGCCTAAAAGGGCTGCGCCACCCACTGTGCCCAAAGCTGCAGCTAAAGGCGCCACGCCACTAAGAGCAAGAGCACCAATAACTGCCATAGCCACAGCTGCAACGACAACTGCACCAGCTGTTGCAGTGGTTACTGTACGCATAGACGGCGTTGGCCAGCTCCGACTTACAGGAGTGTCGTGACCAGTTGCATTAGTAGTAGCCATTTTCTGTCTCCCTGTTTTTTTTGTTGAAAATGAAAGACTTATGATAATCTTTGCCTGTGTTTAATTCAACTTTTTTATTAGCCAAGCTCTTCAATCAAAATTATGGTGTGAGACCCGGGCTTCTTGTGCTCTAGCTAAGGCAGCAGATCCGGCTCGTTTTGCCGGCGTTAAATTATTCGGTGAGTGGCCGCCTAGTCTGGCTTTTTGGCGTAGAATGTGAATACGTCCAAGCACAGCGCTTAAACAGAGCACGAGAAAACCGTTGGTTATCAGGAAAGCGCCTCCTATGTTCCCACCAAGAGCCGTTCCCAACACTCCCAAAGCTGAACCCGGATAGGCGGGGCCGGCCAGGGCCAAAGCGCCTAAGATCGAAAGGGCAATCCAGGTAACGGCCAGTGTGGCGATCATCCCTTTTGAAGTGCCCCAATCCAGCGCTTTTTGTACACGAAAGTTGCTTGAAATAGCCGCCATGTTAGCTCCTTTTATGGCAAATATGATACAGTTGTTTAATTATTAAATCAATAAAAGGTGTTTTTAGTTAATAGCTTCTTAGGAGTGTTAAAATAATTCCTTGAACAATCACGTGGTCCTCACGCACGATGAGGGGCTGAACGTGGGGGCTGACGGATTCAAAACGGATATAAGGGGGATCTGAATAGGCGCGCTTCACAAGTGTGATTTGGCTATCGACCAGTGCGATCACCAATTCGCCCTCCTCAAACTTTCTACGGGGAGCGACTAGGATGAGGTCTTCCGGTTGGATGCACTCCTCGAGAAGGGACTCGTCGGCAATGCTCAGAAGAAAACACTCTTCGCTAGGAGGAGAGGGGAAGGGCATCGGAACCATTTGGGCGAACGTCTCAACAGCAGCCCCCCCGCGCAGTTTTCCAATCAGAGGCACTGTTTCCAAAGAGGGGCTGGTTTGAAGCTTTAATGAGCGCGCACCCTTTGAGGAATCTGCAACAACACCTTTCCGTTTCAACGTTTGGATGTGGTTGTAGACAGAGCCGAGCGAAGCAAATCCAAAAAAATCCTGAATTTCCCGGTAGCTGGGACTGCACCGTTTTTCGGTGGCATACGACTCGATAAAGTCGACAATCTCACGTTGTTTCTTGGTCAATCCTTGCATATTACACCAAAATAGTACAAAAAGAGGGGATGCGAAACAAGATTTTGATTGTCGATGCCGATCAAAAAGAGCGGCAGGTGTTCGAAGAGATTCTTCAGGTGGTCGTGGAAAAAGGAGGTGAGCTTCTCTTTGCCGGCACCCGAGAGGATGGTTTAACTCTTTTGGCAAAAGAACACCCGCAATTGGTATTCGTGGACACCCACCTTTTGGGTGAAAATGAAGAAGCGTGGAACCAAGAAGGTGTCCATATCGTGGTCATGCGTACCCGTCATGAACCGCATCAAAAAAGTGAAGATTTTGTCCTTAAGCCGCTGAAGCCTCATCAGGTTCTTGAGAAGTGCGCGGCTTTTGTAGCGAAAGAAACCTCTCCCCCATTTCCCCCCATGTAAGCTGATCAACTCCGAGAGCCACAAGCCACATGAGAACAGGTGAGGTGACCACATCCGAGACAAAATGCCCTCCTTGCACAACGCGTGCAACCATTAGACTCCCTCCAAGCCCTGCTGTGAGAACGATTCCCCCCACAAAAAGCACCTGATTGCGCGTCCGTTTGCCAACCAAAATCATCGAAAGGAAGTAGAAGCCCATTGCCACATGTCCGCTAGGAAACGATTTTTGCGGATCATGGCGCGTACGGAAATTCGGTTGCCAAAAGGCGCGGTAGACGTGGTTACCCCCAAACTGCTCAATCTGTTTGGGGCGGGGACGTCCCCAGAACTCCTTAAAGAGTGCATTGGTAATGAGGCCGGCGCCAATCACCAATGTTAAGACGATGGCAAAAGAGCCGCGGCGCCACCTCTTCCACTTAGGGCGGACATAAGAGAGGAAAAAAATACTTAAGCCCAGCCCTCCTGTGGCAAAGCCAAACAGCTCTCCATAGTGATAGAGAAAATGAAAGAAGGCATTGTTGTAGAATCCTGTTTCGGGCGAGTAAAACCGCTCCGAGACCATCAAGTCTAAGTAGGGCGTGAAAGGAGCGAGTAGACCCAAAAAAAGCAGGGGAAGGAACCATTTAAGGTGGCGTTTCATGTAACCTCGTTATCTTTACTTATATCATAACGCACTCTCTGCAATAAGGTGAAGGAAGGACTTGCGAATATTTGGGGCAAGTCCTCTAATAGGAGCTATGTTGTTTTTAAGCGTGGGTTTACTGATCGGTTTTGTGGTGGGATGGCTTGTTGGTCGGGTCAAACAAAAAGAATTAACCCTTGAAAAAGAGGGGTTAAAAGAAAAAGTAGTGCTTCTTGAGCAGATGCACAGCACGTTTACAGAGCAGTTCAAAGGGATGTCGGCTGACGCCCTGAAGCACAACAATGAGTCTTTTTTTCAAATTGCCGAGCAGGCATTTGAGAAGAAAAGTCAGGCGATCGACGAGATGATGAAGCCTGTCAAAAAGACATTAGATCAATTCGATGTCAAAATTCAGGACTTAGAGAAGGCGCGCACGACTGCCTACGTTTCGTTAAAAGAGCAGGTCCACGCGCTCATTGAGTCGCAGAAGGATCTACGCAGGGAAACGACAAACCTATCCAAAGCGCTTCGCGCCCCGACCGTACGCGGTCGATGGGGAGAAATGCAGCTCAAGCGGGTAGTCGAGATGGCCGGTATGCTCGATCACTGCGACTTTTACGAGCAAGCACACGCTTCGAATGAAGAGCGGAGTTTTCGTCCCGATCTACTCGTTAAGCTTCCAGGTGGAAAAAATATCGTTGTTGATTCCAAAGCGCCCTTGGAGGCGTATTTAGAGGCGCTGGAGTCTCCAGATGAGGCGCATCGCCTACAAAAAGTAAAAGAGCATGCCCAGCGGATTCGGAATCACATGACCCTTTTAAGTCGAAAGTCGTATTGGGAGCAGTTCAAGCCTACGCCTGAATTCGTAGTTTTATTTCTACCTGGGGAGACTTTCTTTAGTGCAGCCCTAGAGCAGGATCCCGGTTTAATTGAGGCGGGAGTGGATCAGAAGGTGATTTTGGCAACGCCGACTACCCTAATCGCCCTATTGCGCGCAGTAGCCTATGGGTGGAGGCAAGAGCGTTTATCGCAAAATGCTGAGCACATCAGCGCATTGGGACGTGAGCTCTACAAACGGATTGCGGATATGGGGGGACATTGGTCTAAGGTGGGCAAAGGGCTTTCTCATGCCGTGCAGGCGTATAACAAAGCTGTAGGGTCGCTGGAGTCGCGTGTACTTGTCTCAGCCCGCCGCTTTAATGAGTTAGGGGAAGATCATGAAATTGAGACAGTGGAACCGATCGAGCAGATTCCTCGAATTATCCAAGCTCCCGAAATGCAAGAAGGGGAGGAGATGGCTCCTCCCCAAAAGATTTAAGCTTGGTAAGTCTCATTTTTAGGGATAAAGCCACCTTCGTCTTTACTTACCTTACCACCAACTTTTTCATAATTGGGTTTTTGAGGTTTCGCTTCAGCTTTTGCGGGTAGAGCCGCTTTAGCGTTCATTTTTGAAACGAGCCCCAAGTCCTTGATACGCTGTGAGAGCTTCTCCATTTTAGACGGATCAGCAGCATCAAATCGTACTGTACCACTACGTGTGCCTTTCTGGGTACCGTATGTTGTAATGTCGCCATTTAACATAGGGCTTCTTTCATTATTAACAGACATAATATCTCCTGTTTATTAGTTTGTTTTTTATTATGAAAACAATTATATCATTCAATTATTTAGTTTATATTAAACTGGATGAAAATACTTTATATTAATAAAATGTTAAGAAAAAAGAGCTCGATAGCAAGCCATCAGATGATCGACGCCATTCACGGCGCGGTGGGGGCTCTCTTCAGAAGGGAGACCATAGTGCCTAGCGATCGAGTTTTTAGATAGGGCACCTTCTTTAAGGTGTTGGAGAAAATCAGGGTTCTGCTTGACCTGAACGCCCCAGTACATGGAGGCTAGGTCGAGCCAGTGATACGGCCATCCATTATGGACTTGAAGGTCGGTATTGACGATTTGAGCGAAAAAGGCGCGGTCAAATGAGGGGTTTTGACAGATAAAAACGCCCTCTTTCTGCCCAAGGCCCAGTCGATTGAGGTCATTGAGAATCTCACTGGCCACGACTCTTTCGGACCTGCCTTTTAGGGTTTCTTCCCAGGTAAAACCGTTCACCTGGAGACTGTATGGATCAGCCTCTGCCCACACTTCGGCCGTTTGACTCACAATAGACTCGTAGCTGAGAATCACCTTGTCTGCCCGCCCGTCGACCACTTTGTAGGCAATCTCTAGGGTGCGGTGTTTATCAGGGTTGAGTCCGGTCGTTTCGGTATCGAGAAAAATCAGCAGCATATCCCTCTACATAGCGTTCTTAGGATGAAAAAGTCAAAGGAATTTACAAAATTGGCTTGAGTAAATTATAGTACCTTGCTATCCAAAGTGCAAAAGGGGCTTGCATGCAATTGCTCGAGAGTCTGACCCGTTTGATTAGTCGCTTTCGCTATCCGGTCTCACTTCCGGAGGACGTAGCGCGCGATCTTGGCATGGATCTGCCCAACACCTTGAGCTTTCATGATTTTATCCAGCTTCTCTCCTCGCCTCACCATCGCCCTGCCCATCTCCGGAAATTCATGCCTCGTAAACAGGCAGAGGAGACCTTTGTCTCGGCTTTGAAAAAAGAAAATTTTAAATCGTGCTCCCTTTTCTCCTACTCTTTCAGTAAAAGTTGGCTAGTGATTGCTCTGTATTTCGATAACGAAGAGCGGTTGCGCCGTCTCCACCTTCAGTGTCCTGCCTGCCAACAACTCGACGGATTTGATATTCTTTTAGAAGAAGAAGTTTACGCAGCCGCTTCCTCTCATTGAGTTTTTTGTTTCGATTCCTTATAATTCTCTAGTTATGTCTTTTGCTTCACTTACATTTCATGAGATGGTTTTACAGCTCCTTTTCTCCCTGAACGTGGGTGAGAGTGCCGAGGAGGATTTGATTCCATTTTTGATGCGTGAGCTGCGGGTGAGTCGTAAGTTGGTGCGGGAGGCCTATCAGAAAGCTCAGGCTGTGTATCAGTGCCATGAGGCAATCGATGAAAAAATAGGGGCCCTATCCGAAGAGTACGCCTTAGAGCGAATCGGAAAAGTAGAACGCAATGTGCTCCGTCTTGCCTTTTTTGAGCTCCTCAATGAAAAAGAAGCCCCGCGAGAGAAAATCATTGCAGAGGCCTTGCGCCTAACACGGAAATTCAGCACAAAAGAAGCGACGGCATTTGTCAATGCCATACTGGATAGCGACACGGAGATAGTAGATGAGCGAAGATCCGCCCTTTCCCCACCAGAAGAATAAGCTCTTAAGTACCCTTTCAACTTTCGGGATTGGAGGGCCTGCTCGCTTTTTTGCCCAAGCTCAAGACAAAGAGGCGCTGCAAGAAATGCTCGCTTATGCCCACAAAGTAGGGATGCCAGTACATATTGTAGGCAAAGGGTCGAACTCTCTTTTCGATGACAGAGGCTTTAACGGGCTCGTGATTCTCAATCGGATCGATTTTCTTGAACATACAGATCATGTTTTTAGGGTGGGTAGTGGCTATAGTTTTGCCCGTTTAGGGGGCGTTACCGCTCGTTTGGGCTGGAGCGGACTGGAATTTGCTTCGGGAATCCCTGCCACCGTGGGCGGGGCTGTCTACATGAATGCAGGAGCAAATGGAAAAGAGACGGCTGACACGCTTGTTGAAGTGGGCTTTGTGACTGAAAAGGGGGAGTTTCTTGTCTTTCAAAAAGAGGAGCTTTACTTTGGGTATCGCGCTTCCTCTTTCCAGAAGTGGAAAGGAGCTATAGTCGAGGCTCTGTTTCACCTTAGGCCGTCTGAGCAGGCAAAAGCCGATCAAAAGGAGATTCTGGATTACCGTTTGAAGACGCAGCCCTATGGAGAAAAATCGGCGGGTTGCGCTTTTCGTAATCCAGAAGGCGATTCAGCAGGGAGATTGATTGAGGCGTCCGGTCTAAAGGGGGTTAAGAAAGGGGGGGCAACGGTTTCGGCAACACACGCTAACTTTATCGTGAACGAGGGAGAGGCCAAAGCGCGCGATGTTTTGGATCTGATCGCTGAAATTAAAGAGACGATCTATCGGGAGAAGGGGATCGTATTAGAAGAAGAGATTCGGTATATCCCATATGACATTTAGAGCTGATTTACACTGCCACTCCACCTATTCTGATGGAACCGATACACCCCAGCAATTAATTGAACAAGCGATTGAATTGCAACTCAGTGGTCTCTCTATCACGGATCATGATACGGTTGCTGCCTACCCACAAGCGCTCAGCTTTGCCAAGGAAAAACAGCTTCCTCTTCTTGTGGGAGTGGAATTTTCTGCCTCTCACAACGGAACGCCCGTCCATATTTTAGGCTACGCGTTTGATTTGAAAAGTGGGGCGATTGCGGATTTATGTGCACGGCATCGTCACCGCCGACAGCAAAGGAACCGCGCTATTTTGCAGAAATTGGCCCAATTAGGAATCGTCATTGAAGAGAGTGACCTTGGAGAGGAAGGACATACGCTTGGACGCCCTCATATTGCTGGGGAAATGATCAAAAGAGGCATTGTCTCGACGATCAAAGAGGCGTTTGACCACTATTTGGGGGAGGGAAAAAAAGCGTACGATCCTGGAGAGCCCATTTCTGTTTTAGAGACCATAGAAACGATTCATCAAGCAAGAGGCAAGGCGTTAATCGCCCATCCCCATTTAATTGACCGAAGCTCACTGGTGCGCCAGTTGCTGAAGATGCCGTTTGATGGGTTAGAAGGCTATTATGCCAGGTTCGCTCCTCACCAAGAGCAGAAGTGGATTCAAATTGCCCAAGAGAAGGGATGGCTCATAACGGGGGGCTCCGACTATCATGGCAGCAACAAACCTTTCAATAGAATGGGCAGCTCCTGGGTGGGTAGGGAAACATTTGAGCAACTCTATGAACAATCAATTACCACCAATTCTTGAACAGGCACTGGAAGTGCACAGCATGAAGCTCGATTTAGAGCGGATGCGCAGTTTTGATGCAGCTTTGGGTAATCCGAGTCGTGCCTTCTCATCGGTTCACATTGCCGGCACCAATGGAAAAGGATCTGTTGCCACCAAAATCGCTAAAGGATTCCCAAAGAAGAAAGTAGGACTGTTTACCTCGCCCCATATTCACTCCTTTACCGAGCGGGTTCAAATCAATGGGATGCCCATTTCTGAGAAAAGGGCGCAGGTGTTACTAGAGAGAATTGTGAAAACAATCGATATGAGCCCCTCTTATTTTGAGTTGCTAACTCTTTTGGCTTTTACGTATTTTGCTGAGGAAGAGGTTGATCTAGCCGTCGTGGAAGTGGGAATGGGAGGACGGCTTGACGCTACTAATATTATCACTCCCTTGCTTTCTGTGATCACCTCTATAGCTCTTGACCACACACGTTATTTGGGGGACACCTTAGAGGCCATTGCGTACGAGAAGGGAGGGATCATCAAACCAGGCGTTCCTGTGGTTGTAGGGCCGCGGGCACACTACTATCCAGGTGCGATTGAGGTGAAAGGCTCTTTTACTCACTATGAAGAGGAGAATCAAGCGATTGCGCGTACGGCTCTAGGTGTTTTAGGAGGGGAGTTTTGTGGTTTATCAGACGTTCCTCTGTGCCGTTTTGAAGAGAGAGGTCCCTACATTTTAGATGTGGCCCACAACCCAGACGCTCTTCAACGCACATTTGAAAGACTAGCCGGGCAGAGGATACGGGCGCTAGTGGCCTTTTCTGCAGACAAGGATATTCGAGCTTGTCTAGATGTAATTCAGCGACACACAGTTGCCCACCATTTAGTGACCATTGACCATCCGCGTGTCCTTGTTCCTGAGGTTTCCATCAAAATGGAGGAAGCACTGACATTTGCCCAACCGGATGAACGTGTTTTGATTACCGGCACGTTTTTTATGATGGCAGAGGCTCGAGCCATAATAGAGAGGGAGCTTGCTTCCTGTTGAGCCATTGGTGGTGGCAAACGTGCCATTTTTTGGGATCAAGAGAGCGGGCAAAATCGAGAAGAGCGGCCTCTTCTTTAGCTCCCTCGGGGTGACCTGGGTAGCACGTGATTGAGATGGCTTTTGTTACCATGTCAAGAGCGCGTCCAACACTTTGAAGCGTGGTGTCGGTTTGCGTCGTGCGTTCTTTATTGCCGCCTGGAAGATAGCCTAGATTGTAGACAATAAGCGCGGCCTCTTTTTCTACAAAAGAGATGTGCGATCGAAGCCGATAGGTAGCTTCAGGAGCTCTTATACGTGCCGCTTCCAGCGCTTCTTCCTGAATGTCATAGGCAACGACCTTAGCTCCTAGTTCCGTTAGATAGAGGGTGTCATGCCCATTGCCGCAGGTGGCATCGATCACCAGATCTCCTTGTTCAAGAATTTCTTTCCAATAAGAATGGGCTTTTTGTAAGTGATTCATCATGACAGATAGGGTAACACTTTTTTCTTTTGAAATAGAGAGCAATTTGGTAAGCTGCTTCTCCCGCGGGGTATTAGCTCAGTTGGTTAGAGCGCCACGTTGACATCGTGGAGGTCAGCTGTTCGAGTCAGCTATATCCCATCATGAACCTAGATTCTCTCAGGCATACAGCCAAAGAAGTTCTTGCCGCCTCTGTTTGTGCTTTATTTCCCAAAGTTCAGCTGATCGGAGGAGGAATTGATGCCATCGGCTTTCACTACGACTTTCTTTTCCCCAAAGAAATTTTAACTGTTTTCAGCGAGCGAGAGTTGCGCCATATTGAAGATCAGATGATCCTGATTGTGCATCAAAACCACCCGATTAAAGTTTTAGAGATGATGCGTGAGAATGGCGCTAGTTATCTCAAGCACCTCAAACAGCCTCTGCGAGAGGAGGCAGCCCTTGAATTAGAGGAAAATATTGTCTCATTGATTGAGATTGCATCCTTTCGTGACCTCTGCCCCCCTGTTGATATCACGCATACAAGTGCGCTTAAAGCGTTCAAATTGCATGGTTTTGAACAGCTTGAGGGGGGCATTCGGATCTCAGGTACTGTCTTTCCGGACAAGCAGCAGCTCAAAACATTTCTTAAACGGTATAAAGAAGCAGGAAAGCGAGATCCTTTAATATTGGGGCCAAGGGAAAACTATTTTTTGCTCTTAGATGAAGCGTGGATATTCCTTTCTAAGGGCGAGCAGCTGTTAGAGCGACTAAAAAAATATTGGTTAGCCGAGCATGCTGATCTAGAGCGCATCACCCTCTCCGATACGTATGACAGGCAAGAGGTGCACGAAAAGGTGATGGTAACCAAAAATAAGCAGCAAATCGCCTCCTATTCCCTCCTAGAAGGGGATTTAGTCTCTTTTAACTATCAGGATAATCAAGAACTTTCTACTCTCCTTATTTCTTCCTTGCAATTCTTCCAAAAAGCATTTAAGATCTTCCCGTTTGAATCAAGAGTATATTGTCTTGAACCAAAGTCGGGGCACCTCTCGAAGCTTTTGCAAAAAAAGGATGTAGATCATGAGCGTGAGCTCTCTACAGAAGAGGTCTCTCAGCTCGTCTTTCGGGTGGAAGATGGATATGGGCGGAGGCGTACTCTTTCATACATAAAGGTTGAGAGAAATCAGAAGGTCTTGCATCGTTCTTTATTCTGCTCACCGAATGAGTGGGTAGCGCATATGATCGAAATGGGAGTTGAAATTTGAATTTTCGAGTAAACCGGCAAATTCGTGCTCTTAAAGCACGTGTGATCGGTCCAGAGGGAGACCAGATTGGGGTGATCTCTGTACGTGAAGCACTGACAATGGCGCAAGAAGCAGGTCTTGATTTGGTGGAAATTGCACCGAATGCGGAGCCCCCTGTCTGTAAAATTATTGATTATGGAAAGTTTCGCTACGACCAAACGAAACGTGAAAAAGAGAGTAAAAAAACCCAGCATCAAGTTAGGGTAAAAGAGATCAAGCTCAAGCCAAACATTGATGAGCATGATTATCAAACAAAGTTAAAAAGGGCCCAAGGATTTCTTGAGAAGGGGAACAAAGTCAAAGTCACCTGTATGTTCCGTGGACGAGAAATGGCCTATCCACAGCTCGGTCAACGTGTTGTTAATCGGATGTGTGAAGAATTAGAAGAGATTGCCCATGTAGAGGCCCCCGCAAAAATGATGGGAAGGAGCATGATTTGTGTTTTGGCTCCTCAGGCTGCTAAGGGTAAGAAAAAGGAGAAACCACATGCCAAAGATGAAAACCAATAAAGCGGTTGCGTCCCGATTTAAAGTAACGGGAACAGGCAAATTAGTACGGCGTCGTCCGGGTCGACGACACAAATTAACGAAAAAATCCTCATTGAGAAAACGTGTTTTAGGCAGTCCCGCCTTAGTTTCAGAGACTCAATTGAAGATGTACAAGAAGATGATAGGAGCTTAGAGCTATGGTTAGAGCAACGAGTGCACCAGCGTCACGCCGTCGTCGCAAGCGACTTTTGAAGCGTGCCAGAGGTTTTTGGGGTGATCGTAAAAATCACATTCGCCAGTCAACTAATGCGGTGATGAGCGCGATGGCGTTTAATTATCGTCACAGAAAATTAAAGAAGCGTGATTTTCGCAGGCTTTGGATCACTCGTGTGGGTGTTGGAGCGAAGATCAACGGTCTTTCATATAGCAAACTCATTAACGGCTTAAAAAAAGCAGGATGTGAGCTTAATCGGAAAATGCTTTCCGAGATGGCCATTCACGATCCTGCTGGTTTTAAGGCTGTAGCGGAGATGGCCAAGAACGCACTTGTATCATGACACTTGAGGAAACGATCACGGCGATCAGGTCAGACGCAGAACAAGACCTTTGCTTGTGCACACAAGCTAAAGAAGTAGATGCCTTAAAGGTCAAGTATCTGGGAAAGAAGGGGCGTGTGCAGGGGTTGATGCCCCTGCTTAAAGATCTCCCAAATGAGCAGCGTCCTCAACTGGGCAAGTTGATCAACGATCTCAAGGCTACACTTGAGGAGCAATTTTCCTTCGCTATTGAGCGTTTTGCATCAGCCGAGTTAAATGCTCGGCTAGAGACTGAGTGGGTGGATGTCACCCTCCCCGGTCGCCGCCGTTTTCTTGGTCGGGAGCATGTCATTGTCAAGATGTTAGATGAGGCTTTAGAGATTCTCTCTGGCATGGGTTTTTCTGTTCAGTATGGGCCTGACATTGAGTCAGACTTCTACAACTTTGAAGCGTTGAATTTTCCTAAAGATCATCCTGCCCGTGACATGCATGACACCTTTTACATTTCAGGCGACATGTTGTTGCGTACGCACACATCCAATACGCAGGTGCGTGTAATGGAGAGCTGTTCACCACCTATTCGAATGGTAGCGCCCGGTAAGAGTTATCGAAACGAAGATGTTTCGGCACGTTCTCACGTTTTGTTTCATCAAGTGGAAGGGCTTTACATCGACAAAAATGTTACGTTTGCGGATTTGTTAGCGACATTAGAAGAGTTTTTTGTTAAGCTGCTCGATCAAGAAATCAAGATGCGCTATCGTCCCAGCTATTTTCCTTTTGTGGAACCTGGGGTAGAGATAGACATTAGTTGCATCATGTGTGAGCAGAAGGGGTGTTCTGTTTGTAAGCAGACCGGTTGGCTTGAGGTGGCTGGGGCTGGCATGGTGCATCCCGAGGTAATGAAGTCAGGTGGTTTAGATCCAGAGGAGTATTTAGGCTATGCCTGGGGCTTTGGAATTGAGCGTTTAGCGATGTTACGGTATCGGATCCCTGATATACGGCTTTTTCAGGAGAACAACTTACGGTTTTTACAGCAATTTTAGTGGAAGAGTGGCAGAGTGGCCGAATGCGCCTGTCTTGAAAACAGGAGTTGGGCAACCAACCGGGGGTTCGAATCCCTCCTCTTCCGTTTTTTCTTCGAAAAACCGTCATCGTCGGGACGCCTCGGTGCCCTACGGACACTCTCGGACATTTCTTCTGAACGCTCCACCGGAGCCTCCAGAAGTGTCCAATGTCCTCCTCTTACGAAAGCCAAAAGGAGAAGCTTAAGCTTCTCCTTTTTGTTTTGGAAGAGAAGCGGAAGCGGCTGAGCTTTCGCGTGAGGGCTTCGAAAGGTTGAAACTCGCAAGCGAGAGCGAGACGAGTAACTCCGCCCTGGAAGAATGTCCCCCTCTTCCGTTTTTGGCGGCATCTTTGTTCGATCGCTCTTCGGTTGTACCCCCCAGTACTACCCTTGCCCTAGATCGAACAAATCTGCTCACCAAAAAATCCCCTAAATCTCATTACCACGTTTTTATGCCTCAAATCACCGTTATTTGATTGATATGATTCATAATTTTGTATATATTTGACAAATATGCATCATGTGAGTCAGAATTGAGTTATAAAAACTATGAGGTAGATGATGAAGTATCCCGAGCCTGAATCCCATACATTGGAGTTCAAAAGCACGCTACCCAAAAACGATCAGGTCATTAAAACAGTAATCGGCTTTTGTAACCAAGCTGGTGGACGCTTAATTTTGGGGGTTAACAATGATGGTAAAATCACTGGCATAGAAGAAAATGAAGCCATGAAATTGATGGAGTGGCTAGAACATACAATTTATCAAACAACTACTCCCCCAATCATTCCTAAAATTCTTTTGCAGAGAATCGGAGACAAATTGATTTTAGTCGTAAAAGTTTCATCGGGCATGAACAAACCATACTATAAAAAAAGCAAAGGGCTAGAAAGTGGTACCTACGTCCGATTTGGGAGAAGTACTCTCCGCGCCACTTCAGACATGATCGAAGAATTGAGATGGCAGGGGAGAGGTCTCTCTTTCGATGTTATGCCTATCTATCAAGCTGCTGTTGAAGACTTAGATTCAAAAAAGATAGAAAAATTTTTAGAAAAAAGGACAAATGAAATACAAGTTTCAATCACAGAGGAGATATTAAAAGCATACAAGTTGATTGCCGAAGAACATGCTCACACCTATCCTTCCGTTTGCGGTTTATTGCTTTTTGGTAAAAAGGTAGATTACTGGCTGCCGGAAGCAATGATTATCTGCTCGCATTTTTCTGGCATTTCTGGAAGGGAGGCTATTGCAACAAGAGATTGTACAGGCACTCTTTTTGAGCAGTTTTCGAACGCCTATGAATTTATACTCAGTCAAATCAATAAATCTTTTACAATCCGCCAGCCGAAAAGAGAGGAGAAATGTGAAATTCCGGAAGTTGCGATTAGAGAGCTTCTTCTCAATGCGATTATTCATCGAAACTATTATTTAAGAGCTCCCATTAAGGTTGCCATCTTTCAGAATCGGATCGAAATCTTTAGCCCCGGGGGATTTCCAACTCCCTTTGCCAGCCTGAAGCTAGGGTTGACTGATGTCAGAAACATGGCTATTTGTAAAATTTTTCGGGAATCAGGCTATATTGAAAAACTGGGATCGGGGATTCTAACCGCATTTGAAGCTTACGAAAAATGGGGACTACCTGAACCTTCCATCATTGATGGTGAAAATTTTGTAAAGTGTATTTTACCCAGAGATTCTTATGCTGTTAAAACCTCTGATGATCTTCAACCAATTCTTAGGCTATTCACAACTGCTGATGAATTGGCTGTATCAGACATCATGAAGGCACTCCATATGCCGCGGGCCACAGCGACAAGGCGTCTGAACGAGCTTGTTAAGAATGGAGTGCTGACCAAGTTAGGGAGAGGCAAGGGAACAAAGTATAAGAAAACAGCCAAGTAACAATCTGCTGCGATCTCCACCATTCATATGCTATTCGGAACAAAGCATGAAGAAAAGTTTAGCTTTGCCTCATACTTTAGAATTACATAGCGCTTGTCGGGGTAGCAGACTAGAAATAATCGACTGAAGTAGACATGCTTCTGTTCTTGTATTAGGAAATACACACAAAATTCAGTTTAAGATGCTAATGTGAGGAAAAGATGAAATTTCTTCGAAGGGAGGAACCGCGCTATTTGTTCAAACAGATGTTTCAAATTGTGCCTCTGTAAACTATCTCATATGTGAGAATAAAATATGAAGCCCTATACCGTAGAAATTGTGGAGAGCCTCCCAAAAGAAATCGATGAGAAGACGAGAGCCGATCTCATCGCCTATGAAAAGAGCCATGGAATCGATTTCAATTTTAAACGCTTTTCCATCATTCTAAAAAATAATGCCGATGAAGCGGTAGGTGTCCTGAATGGATTTACCGTTTATGCCGAAGTGTATGTCGATGATCTTTGGGTAGATCAATCATGCCGCAGGCAAGGTTTAGGGCGCAAACTGCTGCAACTCCTCGAAGAGCGGTTTAAAGGAAAGGGCTTCCATAACATCAGCCTGGTCACCAGCGCCTTTCAGGCTCCAGGTTTTTATGAGAAATGTGGGTTTAAGCGGGAGTTTGTAAGAGAAAATGTCCAAAACCCCAAGCTAACCAAAACATTTTTTGTTAAGTATTTTGATGAGGTGCAAACGCAAGGTGTAGTTTCAGATTGTTAAGATGCTCTCATCTGCTTCTCAAGGGTCCAGCTGTCAAGATAAGCCCAATATTCGACGACTTTTTCATTCTCAAGTCGATACATAGACATTCCTTGGTAAGTGATCGGATTGCCCTGAGCTTCAATGCCGTTCAATGCTTTTTGATCGGTTCCTGTGGCGCGCCAATAGGAAACAACGATGTCGTTATCTTCCAATGTATGAAGTAGGGTCACATTAAGATCAGGGATTGCCAAGATCCACTTTTGGATGGTCTCTGTCATCTCTTCACGCGATTTGAACTCTCCTAAAGGGCTGTGAATGCGAGTGGATTCTGAAAATGCATCGGCGATCATTGCCAGATTTTTCTTGTTCCACACTTCGAGCATGTATTTTTCAATGAGGCTCTTGTTCTTTGATTGGGATTCCATTATGTCCTTGTAAAGAATACGTTTTACATGTACATGTTGGGCTTAAAAGACGGGTCATGATGACACGATACCGTTATTTATTACTAGCTCTATTCAGTATGGCAATGCCTATCCACGCTGCTACCACAATCGTTAAAAATGGCGAGATGTCGGGTTCCATTTTCCTTGGCGGAGACGATGACCGTATCTTAGTCGAGGCGGGAGGCGCCATTGAGTCGGCTGTGAACTTCGAGATTGGAGCTGAACTTTTGGGAGCGAATGTGCTGGGCAGCAATAGCGGCTCCATCACCATGACTGGAGAGGCTGCTGGTGGAATGCGCGGCGTGGGCACGGGGGCAGAAATTCTCAATATGGGTAGCATTACGATGACGAATGAAACTGCTACCGGAATCAATCTGGGTGGAACAGATGTTAGAGGCAGCAATACGGGTGATATTACTGCTTTAGATATTAATTCCGTAGGAATGCTTACAGAAGCTTCCGGAGGAGTGCTCACTAATAGCGGTGCAATCAATATGTTTGGGGACAATAGTTTTGGAATCCAAGATAGTGGTGCATCTAATATGCTGATTATCAATCGTGGTGCTATTTTTACCACAGGAGCTTCGGGACATGGCGTTTCGCTAAGAGGAGCGAACCAAACTATGGTCAATACGGGCTCGATTGTGACAACAAACACGCAAGCTGATGGAATTCGGTCTATTGTCGGAGCGAATCAAGTGGTAGATAACCGCGGCACCATTGTGACATTTGGAGGTGGAGGAGATGCCATTTTAGTGGCAGGCATCACTCCAACAGCGTTCAATAGTGGAACGATTATCACTTCTGGAGGAGGTGCGCATGGCCTTCGGTCTGGTGCCGCTGGTGCTATACTTGTAAACAGTGGGTTGGTCTCAGTCTCAGGGCCTATAGCTGACGGTGTGTTTAGTGTAACGGCAAATAATGTGCTCACAAATAGTGGAACCATCCGTTCATCAAATTATGCCATTAACTTTTCCGGAGCAGATTCAACCGTTAATCTACTCCGAGGCTCGAGTCTGCAAGGAGCTGTACGCTCTGTTAACCCTCTCAATCTCAATGTGGAAACCGGCCTCAACTTGGCTCTTACGATTGAAGGGGATTTCGCTGCACTTGGAATCGATGCGCCGTTTGCACAAGTTGGAAGTGTAGTTGGAGTCGTGGATCCGACGGGGCTTTCACTGCAAGCTGATGTTCTGGCTGATCTCTCAGACACCATTTTAGATGGCATTTATCGACAGCGGATAGGGTGTTGCACCTCTTGTGGATGTGGAGCTTGGATACAGGGAGTGGGCAGCTACCGTAAACGGAGCCACAACGATGGGGTCATTGGCTATCACAATTCTCAAGGAGGTTTTCTCCTCGGATATGGAGGAAATCAGCTGGGTATCTTTGGGGGGGCCACATTCGGAAGGGCTGAGGTTGATAAGAAAACACAAACAGCTGTTATCAACACCTATCTAGGGGGTGTGACTTATGAGGGACGCTTTGGTGACACCTACTTTGGAGCAGCGCTTGCTCTTGGGTATGTCGATTGGGGTAATTACCGTTATGTGATGAACAATCTAGCCCCCGGAGGTGTAGAAACAGCTAAAGCTTCAGTAGATGGACTCTTTGTCTCTCCTGAACTGACCGTAGCACGTCAAATAGGAATGTTTTTCTGTAAGCCTTTAATCACAAGCTTCACATTGCGTTACGCAGGTCTTTTCTTAGGAGATTATGAGGAGAAGGGGTCTCTCACCAATTTCTCAGTCAGAGACCGTGAAGTAGATCTGCTCACAACGCGCTTTGAAGCAGCTTTACCCTTTGATCAAACATGGGGAGAGTGTTGTCGTAGCCTTGAGCCGTACGTAGGCCTTTTTGGCCGCTACCAAGTGGGCGGCACCCATATCCAGGGAGAACTTCTTGGGCAGTCGCTAGAGTTTGGTCAGTTTGGTCCAAACAACTTGGTTGCCTTTTTCTTGGGTTTTAGAGGAGTTCAGTCGATCGGGTGCTTGGATCTTACACTTAATCTAGAAGGGAGCTTCGATAATGAGAGAGGTTCGCGTATTCTCGGTGAGGGTGGCCTCGCTTGGCGCTTTTAAGGGTCTAGAATAATGCGCAAGGGCTACTTTCTTTTCATTGCATGTATGCAGATTTTCAGCTCTTTGCCTGCAAATACCCATTCAGTCACTACGTTTGCTGCTGAATGGCTTTATATGTTGCCAGCAATTGAGCAGCCCTATTTCGTGATCGATCGTGTCCAAGTTGGACCAGTTGAATTTGAAGAAAAGCGTTTCCGCAATGAGCAAAGCTGGCAATCCGGATATCGTCTGGAATTAGACTACCTCTTCAATCAGTGTCAGAATGCCTTCCAGTTAAGATGGACCCATTTTCCTACTTTCTCTGAATCAAAAAAACTAACAGGTGCAAATCTTATTCCTGTGATCACCATTCCCGCTGCTGCCTTTCCTCAACTGTTCAATACGGCGGAAATTGAAGATACTTTTCATTTCCATTATCTTGATTTTTTATTTTGCCAAAAATTGATCAATCTTCCTTGTTTTGCGCTTGATTTGCTGGGTGGCATCCAATATGGATGTCTCAATTTTGAAGAAGATATTCGATATCTTGGGAATGCGAATGAGCTTGTTGAGGATATTTTTTTCTCTCGAACCTGGGGGATCGGGTTTGAAATAGGTTCAGAGCTTTTCTTTCGGTTGATGCGGTGCTTAGATGTACGTGGAAGAGGGTATGTCTCACTTTTGGCCAGCAAAGATGAGGTCAGGAGAAAAAGAGTCATTACCCAAAACGCTATTTTGACCGGACTGGGTGATTTGGTTAACGAAGACTACTGGGATCTTTTGCCCATGGCAAATGTGCGCCTGGGTCTCGCTTACCATCGGCAATGCTGGAAACAGAGCAGAATTTCCATAGAAGCTGGGTACGAAATGATTACGTTCTTCCGCTCAATCGACCGGATATTTTTCACCAGCCCTGAGCCTCCGCAATCAGGGAGTATTGATCAGCTGATGAATTTTTCAATGCATGGACCTTTTCTACGTCTTGAACTGAGTTATTAATCAAATTGATCATGAGAAATTTGTGTGTTTCTCATGCCAGTGAGAGTTGAGCTAGCCAAGGAATGGCTTGTTTGATTTGAAGCTTGCTGGGTAAAGATTTGTCGCGCGCAAGATTTTTTACCACTTGAAGGTGTGTGGCATCGGGAAACAATTTGCTAAAATAGAGAAATCCTTTGGCAACATTACCGTTGCCCATCTTGACTTCGATCAAGTGTGTGGGTGTCCCATCGAGGTTAACAAGGAAGTCAAGTTCTTGTCCGTCTTTGGTTCTGAGATAGTGGAGGGTTCCTTTGATTCCCTGTGTGTCTTCTAGAAAATGCATTTCTTTTTTTAGAGCGTTTGCCACAATATTCTCCAAGCGAGCCCCTTCATCCTCTACTAAAGCGTGATCATAGAAATAGAATTTGGGTTCTTTTTTTAGCGAGCGGTTCACATTTCGACTATATGGGGTGACACGGTGGATAATATAAAGATTCTCTAGAAGCTGGAGCCAGCGCTTGATGGTATTGGGATCACGCTCAAGGTCGCGCGCAAGATTAGCGTACGAAACCGTTGATCCCGCTCTTTGACTGATTAGTAAAACAAGGGTTTGTACAGACTCAATATCTCGGACCGATGATAGATCGATCAAATCCTGTCTTAGAATAATATCAATGTGACTTTGACGCCAACGTTTGTAATAGGTTTGACTCCCTTCTAGAAAAGGCTCAGGAAATCCACTGCACTGCCATAGAGTTTCAAATCCTTCCTCTATACCGACATCCAAAAGTTGAGAGACTTCTTTTAGATCTAATGGATGCAAGCGGTATTGAAAGTAACGTCCTGCAAGCGAATCTCCCACTCTCTTGTGAATGTCCAGTTTGGCACTTCCGGTTACGACCATCTGGGGAGGAATCCCTTCGGTATCAAATACTCCCTTTAGCCAGCGTTTCCAGTTTTTCATCTTATGCAGTTCGTCAAAAATAATGAGCTGTTTCGATCGGTCCCAATTCTTTTTTTGAATAGCTAATCGATCTTCGCTTGAATCGTAGTTAAAGTAGTCAAAACTATCATGAAGCTGTTTAGAAAGAGTGGTCTTCCCTGTCTGTCTAGGTCCACTGATTAAGACGATTTTTTTGGGCAGGTCCTTAAGAATGGAATTGTGTAGATTTCGTCTCATACTGACCATTATGACACGTATTCCGTAATAGTCAAGGCTAAAACGGAATAGGTGTCATAATGGTCGTTTTAAGTCAGCGGATCGACCTCTTTGATTGGAGGTAGATGCCTTGCAGAACCCACAATCGTCCACGGGCTGATTCCTTGAAGTTGCGTATCACTTGGAGGTGAGTCGATGTGTAGGGATTCAAGTTGAGGCAACTGTCTGGCTAAGTGTGCTGTTTGATTAGTTGACAGTTGTGAAGCTGGTCTTGAGAAAATAAGGTGCCGAAGCTGAGAGAGGGTTTGCAGTTTTCCGAGCAATACACTTTCAGAATCTTGAGCGTGCGCCAACCTGAAATCAAGTCGGGTCATAAGAGGGAGAGTGGCGATCCGTGTGAGTGTTTCGGGTCCTGCACCTGTTCTTGATAGATCCAAATCCTCAAGTGCTCTCAATTGTGTCAATACAGCCGTTGTTTCATCCGTCACGTTATGGTTCCATCCACGCAGGCTCAAGCGACGTAGCCCCGCAAAATGCGTCAAAAAGTCTGTAAAGTGCGTTCCGGGAGTCGGCATTCCAAGTGGGACACCTGAAACAACAAGAACCTCCAGCTGGCTGAGAGTAGATAGGCGGTGAAGGTAAGGGCTGGCATTGTTGTATTCGGTCACCAATTCTAAGTCCGTGAGCAGAGTACAGGCGCTGACACAATCAATTTCTTGCGCACCCAAGGAGTCAATGTGCACACGTAGTTTATGCAACGGTAGCGTTGTGAGAGGGACTAGGCGCGTATCTGAGCGAGGAGCGGTGACATCTAAAGCCGCTGCTTCCAGGGCAGAGAGGCGTGTGAGCTGTTCAAGGTTTGAGATCTGCATTTCTAGATGCCGCAAAGCAGTCAATGTTGTTAATATCTGAACTTGCTCTCCTGGAGAAATAGTGGTTCCCCATACGTCAAGAGCACGCAATTGGGGTAGAGCAACAGCTAAAGTAGCTGCACCATCTTGGAGGCCTGTGTTGCGGAGCCCCAAGTACTCGAGACGCGTGAGCTGAGTCGTTGAGATTAATTGAGCAGCAGTAAGATCACGAATCTTATTCAAGCTAAGATGTCTTAAGGTTAGTGGAAGTGTGTGGGTAGCGTCAAAAGGGGTGGGTATACGGCTGACGCTCAGATGGGTGAGCCGGCTCAGCGCTTGAAGTTGGGCAGGAGCTAAAAAATTGCAATCATCCAGCTGTAGGTGCCTAAGTCGGGTCAGGTCTCTGCAGGGAAAAGGTTCTCTTTGGGATTGATAATAGCCTCTAGGATTTTTTAAAACCAAGGTTGTGAGGTTGGTTAAAAGGCGAGCCGTCCCCTGGTGCTGAAAGGCACGTGCACAAGGGTACGTTGCACAAAGTGTTTGAAGCCCTTTTCTTCCTAAAGCAGCTAGTGTTTCTGGAGTCAATTCTGTGCGGGAGATTGTGAGGCTTTCAATTACCGGTAGAGCTTGAATGCGTTTGTGAACAAGGGCCGGAGGAGCCTGAGGCTTAAAGCGTAAGTGTTTTGCCTGCGGGATCCTTGAACAGCTAGAGGAAGTTAAGCGCAAGACACGGAATGCAGTAGCACCCGGAATACCGAGCGTGATGAGCTGTCTGGCGTGGCGGGCAATGAGAGGCTCGGGTTGAGATTTTTTTGCCGAGAGATAGAGATAGGTAAAAATACCGAGCACAACTGACACGGTTAAGGCAATCAGCTGGTTACCGGAGAT
>CAYGJC010000003.1:0-162986 GCA_964350245.1 uncultured bacterium
GCGGATAAAAAATGAGGAATGGAAGTGAATTTACAGAAAAATCGTTGCTTTATCGGGAGGTACGCTCATCCGCCCTCGAAAAGACATAACGGTCTTCTCGACCCGCGGATTCGTAAGTCGTTGCCTAAGCTTCGGCATGCATGAACGCGCGACTCTGTGTTGCCCAAATACGAAATTGCGTACCTCGATGGGAGTTTACTCTGTAGCCAACAGAAATAATCATATCCAAGTTATAAAAAGAGACGGAGTAATTCTTGCCATCAGCCGCAGTTGTCCGGGATTTCCGGACAACTGAAAGCTCATCCAGTTCATTTTCCCGAAAAATATTTTTGATATGCTCAGAGATGGTTTTTTTACTCTTATCAAAAAGCTCACACATCTGAGCTTGATTTAGCCAGACCGTCTCATTGCAAAGGCTGACTTCGATTCTGGTCTGCCCATCTTCTGTTTGAAAGAGAATCAGTTCACCATTTGATTGGTCCAGAATGTCTTGCATGATCTTTGTGCCGTCTTAAATCCGAAAAAAAGAGTTTAAAAGGTTATCGATCAATAATCTATCAAATTTTCTATTTAAAGTAGTTTTCAAGATCGAGAATTTTGGACTGTTTGACGATTGGATCCATAGTAGCTGCTATGTGTGATAGCGTCATATATGGCAGCTATCTGAGCTGAATGTCCAGAGTATTTTTGCATTTCGAGGTGCGTATGAAAATCCGAAGCAATGGGCCAATAGCATTCCTTGGGAAAAAAGCCCTGCTGGATTGCCTTATGAATAAGATGCGCAGTATCACGTGCATTTTTGTACTCCAGCCACTCGATGGTATTAACGTACTCGGTTCTGGAGATTTCACCCCTTTCCGCAAGCCCATCGTAATACTCAAACGTTTTATCTGTTTTGGCGTTATGCAGCTCAAATAAAATCGAGCGAAGATTTTCTCCGTAGGGGCGTCTATTGTTGGCATTGATAACAATGGAGCGATCGCATCCTACCCACATCGCGTTACTATGACTATTAAAACGATCGGTATAGATATGCAGAGGTCCCTCTTTTTCGACTGTTTCCAAAAGCTGTCTTCCCTCAGGGAATCGATAGATGGCTTGAACAGCTGGAGCCAGGTCAGACGAACAGCGTGGATAAGCAAAAAGAGAACTAGTTAATAAAAAAATTATGAACGCATATTTTTTCATAATTCCTACAGAAGTATGTTTCCTTACCTGCGAATTATGTTTTATTTACGAACTACTTGCAAGCTAAAACATTTGATAGCAGGTTAGCTGGAGAAACTCATTACAGAAGCTAACACGACCTCTCCTTCGTTGCGCAGTGCTACGCGAGCGTACTTGAGAGTCCGGCCATCTTGCGAAACGGCAGGTAGTGGGAGTTCTCCGTCGTTATGCGGGGCGTTAAAGTTGTTTCATTCCGCATTACAAACTATTGTTGATTAACAATCAATGTCAAATTCAAGTGTAGAGTGTCCTTGGTGCATGGGGACGTCTCCTAAACTGTCTAGTTGCAGCGAGCATGAAGGCTCCGTCACTCCTGATTCTTAAGCTGGCAAATAGATCTGTCGCTCATTAGGAAGTTCCTGGTTTACAAAAGAACGCAACAGGGCTTAGACGTTTGAGCGTGCTCAGGATGGCTTAGGTACTCTCCACGAATCGATTGCAACGCAAACTGCTGAAGTAAAAGCGAGTCTTCCATTTTGTCAACCCCCTCTGCTTTTAATAAAGCCGGGCTCGCAATGCTTCCTTCAATTGTCTCTTTTAAGTAGCGTCCCTTTTCAATCACACCGCTTACCACAGAGGCAAGCTCTGCAACATCGCTTTTCTCTTGATTGGACATCTCAGGTGGAGAGCGAGGAACTTTAGCGAGTATCTGCTGACAATCATAAGCAAAAACGCAATAGGGGGTCCCGTCACTTTTACTCACACTTCCAAAGCTATACGTATGTCCAACAAGAAGCTGGGGGTTAAGCTCCGCTCTTGTCTCAGCTTCCAGCCGGAAAGGGGAAAGGGTTATACCTATTCGTTGAATGAGGAGGACTGCCGTTCGATCCCACTTTGTTTGGAGCTCTGCCTCGCCTAATCTCTCTGGCTGATCGGCTTGTGCAAGTGGGGAGTAATCTGTACTTCCAGTAGGTGCTATTGCCATAAGTCTCCCTTAGTGTTAACTATATAAAGCGAAGATTAACAAACGGCCCATTAAATTACAACTGCCTGAGAATTTTACACTAGCCCTACTCGCTTTCAAGTGTAGAGTATCCTTGGTGCATGGGGACGTCTCCTAAACTGTCTAGTTGCAGCAAGCATAGAGGCTCCGTCACCCCTGATTCTTAAGCTGGCAAATTGGAACGCATGATCATCTTGTATGCAAATTGTAGACAATGGAGTTTGGCCCGATAATCTATTTATGTACAACTTGCAGGAGCTCTTTAGCTTGGGCGACAATATTGTCTGGTGTGAAGCCGTATTTGGTTAAAAGCTCTTTGAGCGGAGCGGAAGCACCAAAGGTCTTCATCCCAATCATACGGCCTTGTAAGCCTACGTAGCGCTCCCAACCGAAGGTTGAGGCCTGCTCAACAGAAATCCGAGCGGTCACATCAGGTGGGATGATGCTATCTCGATAGGCTTGATCCTGCTTCTCAAAGATCTCCCAAGAGGGCATGCTCACCACGCGGCATTTGATGCCCTCTTTGGTGAGCTCTTCATAGGCATTGATGCATAGAGCCACTTCCGTGCCCGTAGCTAAAAGGAGAAGATCAGGCTTCCCTTCACAATCGGCAATTGTATAAGCTCCTTTATGAAGACCTTCAGCTGAAGCGTATCTGGTGCGATCTAGAGTGGGCACTTTTTGCCGCGAAAGCACCAGAACTACTGGCTCGTGCTTTTGCTCGGCGATATGACGCCACGCTTCGATCACTTCGTTGGCATCGCAGGGGCGGATCGTATTGAGGCCGGGAATTGCCCTGATGGAGGCTAATTGCTCAACAGGTTGGTGGGTGGGACCATCTTCTCCGACACCAATAGAGTCATGAGTAAAGATGTAAACCACCGGAATCTCCATCAGAGCGCTCAAGCGGATAGAGGGTCTACAATAGTCACTAAAAATGAAGAAACCTGATCCAAAGGGACGCACTTTTGACAGAGAGAGTCCATTGAGAATCGCTGCCATGGCGTGCTCACGAATGCCAAAGTGGAAATTCCTTCCACTGTAATCACCGGGTTCAAAATCGCCGGCTCCTTCAAAGGTTAGATGCGTTTTGGTGGAGGGAGCCAAATCAGCAGCCCCTCCGATCAACCAAGGTAGGTGAGGCGCAACCATATTGAGCACCTTTCCGGACGAGTCGCGCGTCGCTAAACCAGTTGCATCTGTAGGAAAGGGGGAGATCCCTTTGTCCCACCCTTCAGGTAGCTCTCTGTGCTGCATTTTGTATAAGTGATCGGCCAGCTCAGGATATTGTTGCTTGTAGCGGTCGAATAATTCAATCCATGCTTCTCGTAGCGTGTGACCCCGTTTTCCAATTCCTTCATTGAAGGTTTCATAGACCTCAGAGGGAACAAGAAATTTTGCGTCTTCTGGCCATCCGTAGTTGCGTTTGGTCAAACGAATTTCCTCTTCCCCAAGAGGTGATCCGTGAGCAGCACTTGTATCTTGCTTGTGAGGAGATCCCCAAGCAATGTGGCTATCAACAATGATAAAAGTCGGGCGGTCATTTGTTTTATGGAAGGTGTCAAAAGCCTGTCCTAAAAGGTGTAAATCATTGGCATCACTCACTCTGATCACATTCCATCCGTAACCTAGAAAGCGGGAACCAATATCTTCAGTAAAGGCCAAATCAGTGCTTCCTTCAATCGTGATGTGGTTATTGTCATAAATCCAGCAGAGATTGGAGAGTTTGAGATGACCCGCAATGGAGGCTGCTTCAGAGCTGACCCCTTCCATCATGTCGCCATCGCCGCAGATCGCATATACGTTGTAGTCGAACATATCAAAACCGGGACGGTTGAAATACGTGCTCATCCAGCGGCTGGCAATGGCCATGCCGACACTATTGGACACTCCTTGGCCCAGTGGTCCGGTCGTGGTCTCAATTCCTGAGGTCCAGCGGTATTCCGGGTGACCGGGACACTTGCTATCTAATTGGCGGAATTTTTTGAGATCATCTAATTTTACAGAAGGCTCACCTACAGTTTCATATTTCTCATTAACAGCCTGAACCCCTGTAAGGTGAAGAAGAGAGTAGAGGAGCATGGAAGCGTGCCCATTGGAAAGAACAAAGCGGTCGCGGTTAGGCCAAATACAATCTTTGGGATCAAAGCGCAAAAATCTCTGCCACAGGCAGTAAGCCACAGGAGCTAGAGCCATGGGCGTTCCGGGATGTCCGGAATTGGCTGCTTGAACCGCATCCATGGCCAGGGTGCGGATCGTATTGATGGCCAATACATCCTGTTCTAGATTCTTTTCATTTTTATCTGTATCTTTTAGCTCACTCATCTTGTTTCCCCTTAATCTTTTGCCCCGTACCCTAAAATTAAACATGGTATGGCGATGATGACATGGAACCATGTATCAGGACTATTGTTTGCCAATACCGTAAAAATCTCGCCCTCACCATAGACAAAGCCTAAAAGGGCCAAAATGGCGTATAAAACACCAAATATCTGAAAGTAAAGACGTACAATAAAACGCGTTGAAAATCCAGCAATAAACGCCAGAACGCCGGACGCGACATGCAGCACATTGAGCCCGGTATTCACTCGAAATACTTCCATTAAGTGGTCATGCACAATGAGTTGCGGCACAAATCCGGCTACGCCGAATATTAGGAAAATAATACCAATAATAAATGCAAATGGCCGCACGTGTTCTATTCCTCTGTATTAATTATAGTCTACGAAAATATAATAAATTTTTGTATATTTATTTATATAATTTGAATTAAAATCAAAATGAAATCGAAAAATAGGGGAATAGAATGGCAAGTGAGAAACAGGTTATTGTTGTAACAGGGAGTAGCGGGCGGATCGGAACACGAGTGATTCAACGCTTAAGTGATGAGTTTCAGACGATTGGATTAGATTTTGTCGGCACAACCTCTACCATACCTACCTTCGAGTTTGTTTTTGTCGACCTTTCTTCCGATCACAGTGTTGAGTGTGCCTTTAATCGCATCCGTGAGGCCTATGGGAACAAAATCGCCTCGATCATCCATTTAGCTGCTTTCTACAGCTTTGCGGGAACGCACTTAGAGCTCTATGACGCCATTACAGTAAATGGAACCCGCCGCATGCTCAGGGAAGCAAAAAAGTTCGATGTTGATCAGTTTATCTTCACCAGCACCATGCTTGTGCACGAACCCTCTCCAAGGGGTGTGATTCAAAATGAAGACTCTCCGATACGTGGAAAGTGGCACTACCCTGCTTCAAAAGTACGAACTGAAAAAGTGATTCGTGAGGAGTGCGGGGATATTCCTTATGTGATTTTAAGGATTGCCGGTTGCTACGATGATGAGTGCAACTGTATCCCCATCTCCCAGCACATCAACCGTATTTATGAAAAGCAGTTGGCCAGTGTCGTCTTTCCCGGAGATTCGGCAAACGGTGTGCCGTACACCCATTTCGACGATTTAACAGACTTGATGCAGTTACTGGTCCATAAGAGAAAAGAGATCCCCAAAGATTTAGTTTTGCTCTGCTGCGAGGAGGATTCGATCACCTATCGCGAGCTGCAAACTGAGTTTGGGCGTTTACTCCACGGATCGAACAAATGGCCGATGATTTGGGTACCCAAACCGTTGGCTAAATTCGGTGCATGGGTACAAAACAACGTTCCTTTTATGCCCAAGCCTTTCATTAAGCCGTGGATGGTCGATTTGGCTGATGATAATTACCAATTTTCGATGGAAAAGGCAAAAGAGGTGTTGGGATGGTCACCCAAGCGTTCGCTGCGTAAAACGTTACCTAAGTTAGTCGAAAATATGAAAGCCGATCCGATTGCATGGTACAAAAGGCACGGCATTCCACTCACTCACTATGTGAAAAAGCATTCTAAGGAGAAAAAAGATGGCTGAAATGACTCCCGATCAACGAAAAACGATTAAACGTGCTTTTCACGATAAGATGATTTGGACCCGATTTGGGACCATTGTCTTAGGATTATGGCTGTTAATGAGCCCAGAGACGTTTGGCTATATGGAGGCTCCTCTTCGTTATAGTGATTGGATTTCAGGTCTGCTACTTGTCATTTTCGGTCTCGTGTCCATGAAGCAGAAGTGGTCTGGCTGGATCTGGGGGGGATGTTTAGTGGGGATTTGGCTCCAGTTTGCCCCGCTCGCTTTTTGGGCAGAAGAGTCCGTGATCTACCTCAATGACACCCTCATTGGTGTTTTGGCGATTGCGTTTTGTGTGCTAGTTCCCTTGAGACCTACACAATTTGATATTGGACCACAAATTCCACCCGGTTGGACCTATAACCCTTCAGCGTGGCCTCAACGGATTCCGATTATCTTCTTTGCCATCGTCGGCTGGTTCATTGCTAGGTATATGGCTTCATTTCAGCTCCACTACATCGACTACGTGTGGGACCCTTTCTTTGGAATGGGAACGGAAAAGGTGATCACCTCGATGATCTCCCGTGATTTTCCCGTGCCCGATGCAGGTCTGGGTGCCATGGCCTACTCGTTAGAGGCGATTATGGGAGCCAAAGGGGGTGTGCGCAGATGGCACACCATGCCGTGGATCGTCGTTGTTTTCGGGATTCTTGTTGTACCATTAGGTTTTGTGAGTATCACGCTCGTGATGCTTCAACCGATTGCTGTGGGCGCTTGGTGTGGGCTCTGCCTAATCATTGCGACTTGTATGTTGATTATGTTGGCTTTAACAGTAGATGAAGTGCTTGCAGTTTGTCAGTATTTGAAATGTGTGCGTCAGGAGAAAAAGCCATTTTGGCGGGTGTTTTTCTTAGGCTCTGAATATACAGAAGATAGCGTGGATACGCGAACACCTGCCTTTCACAATACACCTTGGAGTGTCATTAAAGGGATGTTCTGGGGTGTGCGCATTCCGTGGAACTTGTTTTTGACAGCTTTGATCGGAGCTTGGCTGCTCTTTTGCAACAACATCATTGGCTTTACGGGAATTTTGGCTGATACCACAGATGTCTGTGGAGCTCTTATTGTGGTCTTCTCGATTATTTCTTGGGCAGAGGTGATTCGTGCGGTTCGGTATCTCAATATTCTTGTGGCAATTTGCTTTGGAATCACACCGTTTGTCATACCTGGGGCGACACCGCTACTCACATGGCATGCGGTGATTGTGGCTGCCGTTGTAATTGTGCTCTCGATTTTCCGAGGCAAGATCAAAGAGAAGTATGGCAGCTGGGATAAAAAAATCTTTTAAGGGAGGACTTGATTATGCAAGATCATCCCACCAATCTTAAGGAGCTCATTCCATAACTTGAAGCTCGTCTAACGGGTTCACAAGAAGCTTATCTTTCAAACCTTGCACTGTTTTGTGCTGCCCATAATGTCTCTAACCGGGCTCGTGTCTGGGTGGGATACTCCTCAGGTAGATTTGTCGTATCATGCGTTATTAACTTTAAGAGCTTAATTTGCATGTCAAGCAATTGTGGATAAAATGAATCGGTATTCAATCCATTTGCTATAGAGGTATCAAGTTTTTGCTTAATTTCCAAATAGGGAGTTTGATCAAAATTTCTATTTTCCATAGACATAGCCAAAAGGTAGGTGTTTAATCTGTTCCATTCACCTATAATATTAGGGTGATGGGTGTTAGCTGTAGATCTAGTTGTTTCTGGCCTTCTAGGGGGAGCCTGAATCTCGCTTGTGCAGAGGTGAGTAAGAAACGTCCCAGTTAAGATAAGTACGAGTGGCAGACAGGTAAAAAAAGCGATTCCTGAGGGGATCACGCCTCCCAAAGAGAGACCTACAATTACGGCGAGTGCCACCATTGTAACCGCGCCGATGCAGGCAGATGGTCTCAGTGGAGCCACACATGTTTGAACAGAACCAACTAGGGAAGAAATGGACATGGCAACCTTTAATAGAAGGGAGTTAGACCATAAACAGGCTCCCGAATCCTTGTGCCATTGTAGTCTATTGAACAATAGAAGTCAAATCAATAGCTTCTAAAGCGACTTGAAAAGCTTGCTGTTAAGTTTTTTTTAGCAGATCCAAAAAACAACCAAGACCGATGTGCTGATCAGGGCCCCTACAAGAGAGGAGAGCGGAGAGGGAATCGGCCTTTGGCTTAACAGGGCCTGAAAACGTCTCACCAGTGAGCTTTGCTTAGCTGCCAAGTGGCACAGTCCTCTTTTTTCAAGCTGCGGCTGCTGCACAATTTTTACAATGGCAGATGCAAGTGCGTGCTGATCCAAGCCATAACGCGCTACTTCTGCGTCACAGGCTTTTTCTTGGTCATCATGTAAACGGTTGAGCCACCATTTTGTTGGCATCCACCAAAAGAGACTCGTAATCAGGAGCGTTGTCATCTTTAAAAGAGGATCTCTCCAGCGCAGGTGCGCGAGCTCGTGGCTAATCACAGTCTCAAACTCTTCTTGCAAAAGCAGAGTTTCTATTCTCTTGGGGATGATAATGGTGCGCGAGTGGAGGGCGAAAGGCATTGAAATCAGGTCGGAAACCAAAATTGTTGTTTGGCTTGCGGTGATTTTCTCTAAGAGCTGCTGATTCACTATTTCTCGTGTGCTCAGCTCGGCCTTATTACGAATGACTTGGAGTTGCTTGAAGCCTGAAAAGCAGGCAAAAAGGCGCTTGAGTAGAAAGAGGATGGAGAGAGTGACGACAAGAATCACTCCCATCGATAATAAATAGACGGGGATAGAGCGGGATAGGAAAGTGGCTAGAGGGGAGGGGCCTTCTATTTCGATATGAAACCAGCTCAAGATCATTTTTTCAAAGCTGTATTGGCAGCTGAGGGGATTGAAGTTAGTGAGCAGATTCCAACCGGAGAATTTGTAGAGAACAAGATCGAGGGGAAGTTTCAGGATAGGTAGAAGGCGGCAGAGACTTCTTAAACGAGGATTTTTAACCCGAAAAAGAAGAAATCCCAATTCCATGAGCAGAATGGTACCGGTAAAGACCAGTAAGCTGCTGATAAAAAAGTGAGCGAGCTGAATCAGTAGTATGCTCATGTATTCCTTCTGCGTTTTTGCTTAGCTTTTTCAATCATTTGTTGCATCTGCTCTAGTTCGGCCTCTGATACATCGTCTGTGGCGTCGATCAAATAACTCACAATTTCACTGGTTTTAAACCCAAACATCTTTTTTTTGAGTAAAGAAGGGACGTGACTCTCTGCTTCTACGATCCAATAGGTGTAGCGGAGTCCTTCGCGCTCTCTTCCCAGCTGATTTTTATTCACAAGCCGATTCATCACGGTCATAATTGTCGTGTATTTATCGGTGCCTCCAAGTGCTTGGTGCACTTCGGACACAGTCATCTTTGTTCCTTTTCTTAGAATCTGTAAGATAGAGAGTTCGAGCTCTCCGAATGCTCTTTTTGTCATGAGATTTACCCTTTTGAGAAGTAGTATACTACAAAAGTAATATTTCTGAAAGTTTTAAAGAATGTTTTGAAGGATTTGCTCTCGGTAGTGGGCCATGAGCTTGACCATATAATGGAGATTATGGATGGAGGCAAGGGAGAGGCAGCTCACTTCTCGCGCCTTAAAGAGGTGATGGAGGTAGGCCAAAGAGTGTGTCTGACAGGTGGGACAAGAGCACCCTTGTTCGATCGGCTCGAAGCAGGTCGCATACTTCCGTTGATTAATTTTGACTCCACCGCTCTGGGTGAGCAAAAGTCCGTGACGAGCAGCCCTTGTCGGGTAAGAGCTATCAAAAGTATCAATTCCAAGAGGAACGAGCTCATGAATCGAAGGAAGATCGCCAATCCCTAAAAGATGATTGGGTTTATCATCGGGAAGAAGGGGACGCGTAAATGCAATCATGTCCCGTAGCTCTTGCTTGTTCTTTCCAACGCTTCCCCCAATTGCAAAGCCGTCAAAAGGCAGCTCCCTAAGTGTTGCGCAGCTCAATGCACGCAGTTCTTTGTTAATTCCTCCATGGATGACTCCGTACATCCCCTGCTGCTGAGGATTACTAAGATGAGCCTCTAATGAGCGTTTCTCCCAACGGTGGGTGCGTGCAAGAGATTTCTTCAAATCATCCTGTTCAATATGGTAGGGAGGAAGTTCATCCAGGGGAATGATAATGTCGGCTCCAAGATCTTTTTGGGCCTGGACTGAGGACTCAGGGGTTAGCAAGATTTTTTGACCGTCTCGATAGGAGCGGAAAGTGACGCCTTCTTCTGTGATTTTGAGAACGCAGCCATCGCCTTTCTTTTTACCTCGGCTTTTCAGCTCATCGTGCACAGAGCCGTAGGCGAGGCTGAAGACTTGAAAGCCGCCGGAATCGGTGATTAATGGCTGTTTCCGATGGATGAATTGATGCAAACCTCCGGCTTGTTTCACAATATCTGTGCCTGGCTGCAAAAGGAGGTGGTAGGTGTTGCAAAACATGAGCTGGAGACCAATGGCATCCACAAGCTCATTATTTAGGGCTTTTAAGGTCCCATTGGTTCCGACAGCTACAAAGCTGGGTGTGTCAATCACGCCATGAGGTGTGTGAATTCTTCCCACTCTTGCCTGGGACTTTTTTGATTGATGGATCACCTCAAACTTCATGGGAAACCATCCGTTTTGAAAAGTGGACGAAGGGAGTCGAGAGGATAATCACGATTCCCTTCACAGCTAAACTGAGAACAATGATGTGGCCTATATTGTCGACGAGGCCGTAGAGACCGCAAAAAGAGAAAAGAAGCGTATCTAGAGTTTGAGAGAGAAGAAGAGCAAGAGCTGTCCTCCCCACTAAAAATTTGCCCCCGGTCTTGTTTCGGAGGAAACCGAAAAACGCTAAATCAACAAGCTGAATCACTAAAAAGGAGAAAAGAGAAGCCAGGATCACCCGTGGCATGGGTGTAAATAAAAAAGAGAAATGAAGGTGGGCCCAGTCGGCTTGATTAGGGATATAAGCTAGATGAATTTGCGTGAGTAAAACAAACCCGGATGAGATAAAAAGGGAGATCCAAACAGTACGGCGAGCAGCGCTGCGCCCAAAAAATTCTTGAATTAAATTCAGACCTAGAAGATATCCTACAGCCAAGGCGTCACTGGATGTTACGCTCAAGCCAAAAAGGGTGATCTGCTTAAGCACAAAGAGATTCATGGCAACGGCCAGTAGCGAGAGCCAGGCGATCATAAGGTCTTTGCCAAAGCGAAGGGCAAAGAGGGTTAAGCCCGCGATGGTTGTGACGTGTAAAATTAGAATTAGAGCGTTCATAGGGTAAACAGTATGCCAGAAGATAAGAAAACTCTCATCATGAAATTTGGGGGGGCTGCGGTCAAAACTCCGGAGAGCTTTGCCTGTCTAGCTTCCCTCATCAAGGAGCGCAAAAAGCACTATCCCAGGATTGTCGCCGTGGTAAGTGCCATGGGGGGAATGACCGATCACCTTATTTCTCTTGCACTCCAAGTGAATCCCCATCCTCCCAAGCGGGAGTACGATATGCTTGTGAGCGTGGGTGAGCGGATTAGCATTTCTCTTTTGGCCATGGCCCTTGAGGCACAAGGGGAAAGAGCGGTCAGTTTTACAGGAAGCCAGTCAGGCGTTTTAACGACGATCCAGCATTCCGATGCGCGTATTGTGGCTGTTCAACCTTACCGTCTCCAAAAACACCTGGATCAAGGTGATGTCGTGATTGTAGCAGGCTTTCAGGGCGTGAGCAAAGAGAGAGAAATCACAACGCTTGGACGAGGAGGCTCCGACACATCAGCCGTGGCTTTAGGGATCGCACTGGGCGCAGAGAAAGTAGAGTTCTACAAGGACGTGGGTGGTATTTTTTCTGAAGATCCCATTCATTTTCCCCACGCCTCTGTCTACGAAGCTTTAAGCTTTGAGGAGGCTCTAGATATTGTGCAAAGAACAGGAGGACGTGTTCTACATCCCCGGGCGCTTATATTAGCACAAAAGAATCAACTTCCTTTACATGTGCGCTCCTTTAATCAACTCGAGGGAAAAGGAACTCTCATCTCAGCTCTTCATCCTCAACCGGTAGGTGCACTTTATGAAGAATGAGTACCCATACATGAAGCTTGGGTTTGAAGGGGACAGCTGTTTTGGTAGAGACGCTCTGAAGCAAATCATGAGCTACATTCTGCCGCCCAGTTTTTTTGAAGGAGAAGCAGTAGAGTCTCGCTTTCAAGGCCAATTACCCATTATCTGTTGGACTCCTCTGGGTGATCCGCCCTTTGATATCACATTTTTTCTCTGTTGCCGCTTTCGAGCGAATGCATTCCGTTTTTTTTATGAGATGATCTGCCGTTGGTTGATTCCGGGTAAGCGATTGAACGCACTTCTACAGTTTGCAGCCGATTTTTCGATTCCTGAGATCGGTCCGGAGAAGTACATAGGAGGGGTCGTCCGGCTCCGCGTTGAAAATGCACGTGAATTGGAGACGATACAGCGCAATCTACCCATAGTCGAACAAGAACTGCGTTTGGGTTTGGAGTCCTATTATCAAGCCTGCCGCATACTCGAAATTAAAGGGCTTTCGTCTGACGAAAAAACAGCTCTGATTCAAGAGAACATTGTCTCTCTCATCCGGCATCGTCCTCAAGACTTTGACTATGATATTCTTTCTGAAATGCAGCATTTTCTTGTGATCTGCAAAGAAGAGTTTAAAGAAGAGCGTACGTATCGGCATATGAGCCGTATTATTTGTGTCCTCTACTTGTTCAGGCGAGCACTTAAACTCTCACTAGAATCATTTCCAGATCGACGGTATGTAAGTGTCAAGCTCGTCCGAGCCAAGCTTTTGGGCAAACGCCCTATTTTGGGCATCACGATCGGTTTTAGTTTCATTCGCAACAACGAGTTGTTTGAAGAGCGGCATATCTTAAGTGGGGTGCAAGCCTTACTTCCGGGCGTGAATATGGTCGCAGGTTCTTTCTTTCGACACCAAGGACGTTCGGATCCTATTTGCACTCTTTATCTTGAAGTCGAAAAAGCGGGCGGCATTTCTCTCGAAGAGGAACGTCTGTTAAAAGAGGAACTTCCCTCTGAACTGAAAAATCGATTTGAACAGCGGCTCAACCCCATCTTTATGCCGCAAAACGAAGAGATGGTGATACGCAATATTGTTGCCTTGAGCAATCAGCTCAAGTATGTACGCGACCTTCCCCAGGCTCTTGTTGACTTTCATCAACAAACAGAAGAGAATCTTGAATTTTTAGTCATTATGCTGCGCATTTTAAGGCCGGGACTCCCAGATATTGCAGCGTGCTTCGAAAATAAACCCACTTTTTTGGAGTTTGTCCCGGATCGAAAAAAGATTGTGGGCACGCTGCGAAAAAAGTATCAAAAAGAGGCTAATGTTTTTCTTGTACGCATCCGAAAAGATCCTTTTTTGCGTAAAAATCAATCGGTCGATTTATATAAAGCGCGCAAAAGCGTAGCAATAGAGCTGGCCCGGCTCGTGGGAGAGTTTCGTGACTATAACGGCGGAACCATCTCAAAAGAGTGCGAACTTTTTGATCAGCTGAAAGAGGAGTTGGGAGAAAGGGCTGCTGAAAATGCTTTCCTCCTTGAGAATTTCTTCTATTCACTAAGTCCCCCGGTCATGCGTAGTATTCTTCCTGTGGACCCCATTAAAAAGCTCTTTCACATGCTACTAGAGGAGCAACTTGTCGATGATCAAAACTACACAATTTGCATTCAGGAGGACTCAAATTATCTCTACGCTCTAATCACCTCCACTGACTCCCGCTTTCACGAAGCGCTCAATCTGAATGAACTCGAAGAAGAGTGTGTGAGTTGTTTTGTTCCCCAAACAGACTCATATAGTTATGGGCTAATCTGCCTAAATGCAACGCCCGAAAGATCTCTTAAAATTCGTTTGGCCATAGAAGAACTTATGGCTGTAAAGTGAATAATATGTTATCATGTCTTCCATAAGAAGGGTCTTTTTATGGTTTGTTGCGGAAGAGCAGAAGGATCGTTACCGATTCGATGTGAATGGGATACGAATAAACTAACGGGAATTATAGCTCTTGTTGTTGCCATTGCACTCGTTACCATTTCCTTCGTGACAGGTTCGGGGGTTTTTGGTTTCCAAAGCATGTCTTTTGTAGCCGCAACACTCACTGCAAGTAGCTTGATTGCCTTTACAGTTGCCGCATTTAAACTCTCGGCTGATTAGGTGCTTTTTTTATTGATGTTTCGTGAGTGTTGCGCTATATTCTTCATCTAATAAGAGCGTGATTTTTGAAGAGAATGCCTGAATACAAAAAGACCACCAGAATGCCTCCAGCACCCAGATCACGCGGTGGCAAGGTCTCCCGTTATTATGATGGTCCTGTGCCCACGACGCGTCATATCGGCCAGGTTCTTCCTTTGCTTCTTCGAAAGATTGGAAAACAGTACCAAGATCGTCCTGATCTTATTCTGGCAGCGTGGCCGGATGTGGTTGGCGCCCAACTTGCCACAATGACTCGGGCAGTTTCATTTAACGAAGGATTTCTCGTAGTAAAAGTTAGCAACTCAACTCTCTACAGTTTGTTGAATCAAAACGACAAGCCTAGATTAATCAAAAACCTAAGAGATAAATTTCCCCAGACGATGATCAAATCAATTGTTTTTCAACTGGGCTAAAAAAGATGACTATGGACCTAGAACAAGAACAGCACGAAAAAACGAGTAAGCAGTACGATGCAAGTTCCATTACCGTTCTCGAAGGACTTCAAGCAGTCCGAGAGCGGCCCGGAATGTACATTGGCGATACAGGTGTCAGCGGCCTGCACCACCTGGTCTATGAGGTTGTAGATAACAGTATCGATGAGGCCATGGCTGGCTTCTGCTCACACATTGATGTCACAATCCACAAAGATCAAAGCATCACCATTGAAGATGATGGACGAGGCATTCCAATCGGCAAACACGAGCAGGAATCTAAGAAGCAAGGACGCGAAGTCTCGGCGCTTGAGGTCGTGCTCACGGTTCTACACGCTGGAGGAAAATTTTCTAAAGACACCTACAAAGTTTCAGGAGGGCTCCATGGCGTGGGAGTCTCTTGTGTGAACGCTCTCTCCATGCGCTTTGTGGTGCAGGTTTTCAAGGAAGGAAACATCTACGAGATGACCTTCGAAAAAGGGAAACCAGTTAAAGCTCTTGAGGTGGTTGGAGCGACCGATAAGAAGGGGACACGCGTTACCTTTTGGCCCGACGATTCTCTTTTTGCGAGCACCATTTTTGATGCGGATATTCTTTCCAGAAGACTGCGTGAGCTCGCTTTTTTGAATCGCGGCATTGACATTCGCTTTCGCGATGAAAGAGATGAAGAACGCCCTGATACTCAGTTTTGTTACGAAGGGGGAATCATTTCCTTTGTTTCCTATCTCAATGAAAACCGAGAAACTCTTTTTCCCAATCCCGTTTACTTTAGAGGAGCTAAAGATGGAGATGACGGGCCAATTGATTTTGAAGTCTCACTGCAGTGGAATGATGGATATGCCGAAACAATCTACTCCTATGCCAACAACATTCCGACAAGGCAAGGGGGTACACATCTTACTGGATTTTCCACAGCTCTTACTCGTGTGCTTAACCACTATATTAAGGCACATAATCTTCTAAAGAGCGACAAAATCTCTCTTACGGGAGATGATATGCGTGAGGGACTGACAGCTGTGATCTCTGTTAAAGTACCCAATCCCCAGTTTGAAGGACAAACAAAACAGCGTTTAGGAAATAGTGACGTTGGATCTATTGTCCAGCAGATTGTGGGAGAAGAGCTTTCGATTTACTTAGAAGAGAATCCTCAAATTGCCCGCTCGGTTGTTGACAAGGTCATTATTGCCGCCCAAGCACGCGAAGCCGCTAAAAAGGCGCGTGAGTTAACATTGCGCAAAACAGCTCTTGATAGTGCGCGCTTGCCCGGTAAGTTGATCGATTGTCAGGAGAGAGATCCTGAAAAGTGCGAGATCTACATTGTGGAAGGAGATTCAGCGGGGGGGTCCGCAAAAATGGGGCGCGACCGCAGGTTTCAAGCAATTCTTCCCATTCGAGGTAAGATTCTCAATGTAGAAAAGGCACGGCTCCAAAAAGTCTTTCAAAACCAAGAAGTAGGCACCATTATTTCGGCACTTGGGTGTGGAATCGGCACTGAGTCTTTCAATATCGACAAACTCCGCTACCACCGCGTGATCATTATGACGGATGCGGATGTTGATGGATCTCATATTCGAACGCTATTGCTCACTTTCTTTTATCGCCATATGCCGGCTCTTATTGAAAATAACTACATCTATATTGCTCAACCTCCTTTGTATAAAGTGTCGCGGAAAAAACAAAGCCGCTATATCACATCAGAAAAGGAGATGGATGATTACCTTCTTGAGCTTGGGATGAAAGATGTTTCTTTTCATCACGCTGCAAAAGATAAAAAACTTGACGATCAAGAGTCTCAACAACTCGTTGATCTAATTTTGAATGTAGAAAACTTTATCAATGCAATTGAACGTAAGGCTATTCCTTTTCGTGAATTTCTAGAGGCAAAAAACGAAGCAGGGGACTATCCCCGGTACGTCATCACAAGTGGTCAGCAACTTGTCTATTCGGAAGATGAATTTCTTGAAATTGCACGGGCTCACGAGGAGCAACAACGCCAAGAGCACGAAAGAGCCCTTGAAACCATCCCTGAGGAAGAAATTACCGATGGGATGCGTACTTTCCGACCCAAGCCTTTGCCTTATACTGAGTTGTATAAAGACGAAACATTTACCCAGCTTCTTTCTCAGCTAGAAGCTTTTAACTTTACATTGGACAACTATCTGATGGCCGATGGAAAATTGGTGACCGTTTTTGAAAATGAAGAAAAAGTTGATGATTACTTTACGCTTAGAGAGTTAATCGACTTCTTGCGAGCGCATGGACGTAAAGGCGTTGAAATTCAGCGCTATAAGGGTCTAGGAGAGATGAATGCCGACCAGCTATGGGAGACGACGATGGATCCTGCGGAAAGAACATTAATCAAAGTCACACTACCCGATGTGATTGCAGCTGATCACATGTTTACGATGTTGATGGGTGAAGAAGTTCCTCCCCGTCGGGCTTTTATTGAAAACCATGCTCTTTCAGTTAAGAATTTAGATATCTAGGAAATACGCACATGTCATTTAGAGAAAACGAAACGATTCTCACACGCAATCTCGAAGACGAGATGAAAGAGAGCTACCTCCGCTACTCGATGTCCGTCATTATTTCACGCGCCTTGCCTGATGTACGTGATGGCTTAAAGCCCTCTCAAAGACGGATTCTTTTTGCAATGCGTCAGCTAAACCTCTCTCCGGGTGGTAAACACCGAAAATGTGCTAAAATTTGTGGGGATACCTCGGGGGATTACCACCCTCACGGGGAATCGGTTATCTATCCGACATTAGTACGGATGGCCCAAGATTGGTCTATGCGCTATCGTCTTGTCGACGGGCAGGGTAACTTTGGCTCTGTCGATGGCGACCCACCAGCTGCTATGCGTTATACCGAAGCGCGGCTGACAGCTAGCTCCGTTCAGCTCATGGAAGATCTGGACAAAGACACTGTGGACATGATTCCGAACTATGATGAGACAAAAGTAGAGCCCACAGTCTTTCCGGCCAAATTTCCCAATCTTCTCTGTAACGGCTCCTCCGGAATTGCTGTGGGGATGGCGACCAATATTCCGACGCATAACCTAGGCGAACTCATTGATGCCACACTACTTGTCCTCGAAAATAAAAATGTGACCATCGATGAAATCATGCAAGTAATGCCGGGACCTGATTTTCCAACGGGTGGATTGATCTGCGGATTTAAAGGAGTTTATGATGCCTATCACACAGGTAGAGGGCGTTTGATTTGTCGTGGGGCCGTGCATACGGAAACGCATCCCGAAAATCCCAATCGCGAACGGGTTGTCATTGATGAAATTCCCTACAACGTCAACAAATCCCGCCTTATCGAACAGATTGCCGATCTAGTCAATACTAAGTCTGTCACAGCAATCAGTGATGTACGTGATGAGTCCGATAAAGATGGTATGCGCATTGTAATTGAGCTCAAGCGAGGCGAGATGCCTGACGTGGTGATCAATCAACTCTACAAGTTTACCGATCTCCAGGTTACTTTTGGCTGCAATATGCTCGCGCTGGACAAAAATCTTCCCCGTACAATGAACATCAAGCAGATGATTGCCGCTTGGACCTATCATCGTATCGATGTGATTCGCCGTAGAACCCGTTTTGAATTGACCAAAGCGGAGGCACGTGCACACATTCTAGAGGGTTACTTGAAAGCTATCGATCATTTAGACGAGGTTGTCAAGATTATCCGCGCTAGCTCGAACCGAGACGAGGCGCGTCAGGAACTGATTGCTAGATTTGCGTTTTCTGAGAGACAAGCAAATGCCGTACTCGATCTTAGGCTTTACCAACTCACCGGTTTAGAGCAGGATAAGTTAAATGCAGAATACCAAGATCTTTTGAAAAAGATCGAGTACTTAAGATCTGTTTTGGCAAGTGAACAGCTGGTTCGCGGCATCATTGCAGATGAGTTGCTCGCAATTAAAAAGTCTAACCCATCACCACGAAAAACGCAGATTGTCCAAGCTGAGGGCGATTTTAACATGGAAGACTTGATTGCCGATGAACCGGTGATCATCACCATTTCAGAAGACGATTACGTGAAGCGGATGCCGATTGACACTTTCCGTGAGCAAAAACGGGGTGGCCAAGGTGTCGCAGGATTTGATATCAAACGTGAGACCGATGCCCTCAAAGGGGTCTATGTTGCCTCAACGCATGACTATCTATTGATCTATACCACGCTGGGACGGTGCTATTGGCTTAAAGTTTGGCAGCTTCCTGAAGCTGAGCGTCGCTCTAAAGGAAAGGCGTTGATCAATCTTTTGGAAGATATTCAAGAAGGGGAACGGATTGCGACCATTTTACGTACCAAGCACTTTGATTCGGGGCGGTTTGTTTTAATGGCGACCAAAAATGGAATCGTGAAAAAAACCGATCTCTCTAATTTCAGCAATCCGCGTCGTAAAGGAATTCGTGCTCTTGAGATCGATGAGAATGATGAACTCATTGCAGCACGTCTTGTTGGTGATCAAGAGCAAGTCATGCTCTTTACCTATCAGGGAATGGCTGTTCGTTTTGATCACGATAAAGTGCGTCCCATGGGACGCACTGCACGTGGCGTTAAAGGGGTGAGCCTGCGCGATCAAGAGGACTATGTTGTTGGTTGCGAAGTTGTGGCTAGTGAAGAGGACACCATTCTTGTTGTCTGTGAAAAAGGATTTGGTAAACGGTCTTATGTCGGCGACTTCCGACAAACAAACCGTGGTGGAAAGGGAGTGCGATCTATTATCACCAGTGAACGCAACGGAAATGTACTTGGAGCTGTTTCTGTCTCTGATGATGATGGTGTTGTCATGATGTCTGCTCAGGGGCAAACAGTGCGCATTTCGATGAAAGATCTCCGTGTGATGGGAAGAGCTACCCAAGGAGTGAAGCTTGTCAACTTGAAAGAAGGGGATACTCTTTTTGCCATCGAGAAACTAGAAGGTGTGGCAAAAACAGAAGAGGAAATTGTCAGTGCAACGGAACAATAAACCCTACGAAGGGTTATTTATCACTCTTGAGGGAGGGGAGGGATCGGGTAAGACAACCCTCGCCGAATCGATTGCTACGTTTTTAGAAAAGCGGGGCTACGAGGTGGTCCTAACGCGTGAACCGGGTGGATCGGCTCTTTCTGAGTTACTCCGGGATGTTCTGCTTAATCCTAAAAAAGCCTACTCAATAGGTGAGCGGGCCGAGCTGCTCCTCTTTTTGGCTGCACGTGCCCAGCATATTGAAGAACAGATTTTACCTGCATTACGAGCAGGAAAGGTTGTGATCTGCGATCGCTTCAATGACTCCTCAATTGCCTATCAAGGTTGTGCTCGCCATTTAGGAAAGCAATATGTAGAAAAACTCTGTTTGCTCGCCACGGAAGGACTCTCTGAGCCCAATTGCACGCTGTTTCTAGATCTTGATCCAGCCATAGGGATGGAACGTGTTCAAACCTCTCGGCATGATACTTTTGATCGGATGGAACAGGAGAAGCTTCAGTTTCATCGCGAGGTGAGACAAGGGTATCTCCATCTGGCTGATGAGAATCCTGAGCGGATCGAAATAGTCGATGCTTCGCAACCGTTTGATGCTGTTCTGTCAGCTTGTCTACAAGCTTTGGAGCCTCATTTACTCTTGAAGCCTCAGCGAAGCTCATGAATTCACTTTCTCAAATGATCTCCTCAAGACAGATTCCTCATGCTCTCCTTTTTACGGGTCCGCGTGGCGCCAAACTAGATGAGGCAGCTAGGCAGTTTGCTATTGATCTTGTGGGTCAGCACCCCCATCCTGACGTGCATGAATATTTTCCTGAAGGAAAGAGCGAGATGCATCCGATTGCCAATCTCAGAAAACTCACAGAAGATGTCGGTTTTGTACCCTATCAGGCGGAAAAAAAGCTCTACATTCTGCACGAAGCTGAAAAGATGTTACCGACCAGCAGTAATGCATTGTTGAAGACTTTCGAGGAGCCCACATCCAAGACTGTAATTGTTCTTCTCTCACATCATCCGGAAAAGATGCTCTCGACCATTCTGTCTCGCTGTCGCTTGGTGAACTTTCCGGCTGATCCGCAGAAAGTAAAGCACAAGATCATCGATGTATTAGCAGGAAAAGCCTCTTTGGACTCCATAGAGGAGAATCAAGATAATGAAGAGATGCTGGAGACGATTCTCTTATGGTTTCGTGATCGTATGCTTTTAGAAATAGAGGAAGGCGAGGCGTTTCTTTCTTATCCTGATTACCGTACTTCTCTTCAAAAAGCGCCTCTGGTCCCACTTGAGAGGGTGGAAAAAGCGCTTAAGCAAACACGGCTGGGATTGGAGAGATCGATGAAGCTCTCTACCTGTTTGGAAGCATTTTTCTATAAAATCTGACCCAAAAATGAGTGGAGCTGAACTAAAGTTTGCTGTGGAATATCGTGCCCTCCCTCAAAAATATGCAAATTGCCCTTAAGACCACCCTCTTGAAGCAGTTCTGCCAGCTCTTCAGCTTTTTTTACCGGCAAAACAGCATCTGATCGGCCGTGACTTTGAAAAAAGGGAGTCGCTGCATGATGATGCGCCAAACGGCGCCACGCCTCCTCACAAACCAAAGTTCCAGATAAAATCAAAAGAGCAGCCAAGCGATCTCCGCTGTGGAGTGCCAATTCGGTTGCCAAAACAGCTCCTTGGCTAAAGCCTCCCACCAACAACTTTGAACGGGGAACGCCCAGTTCTGTAATAAAGAGTTCCATTTTTTTTCTAATCTGCTCTAGATCAGGTGGAAAAGCTCTTGCAACAGAATCCCAATCTCCTTGTTGAAGAGCGATTTGTAAACCTTGGATATCGATCTCAAACCATGCACGACCTGAATAGCCCGGGGCGATTGGAATTTCTAAGGGACCGTTTGGAAAGAGCCAAGTGGGCCTTGGACGCTCTTTATAAACACCGCTCAATGGGACAAGGTCAAGAGCGCTGGCTCCAAAACCGTGAAAAAGAAGGATAACCGGACCACCGAGATCACCGGGAAGTTCAAAAACTTCAATACCGGCAATCTCTTTTTTGTTTAGCTCACTGCCCATAACGACGTGAGACTATATCCCAATTAATATTATTGAAAAAGGCTTTGATATACCCCATTCGATCAAGACCATAATCGAGAAGATAGGCGTGCTCCCAAACGTCCATGATTAAGATGGGATCGCCCCCTGCCATGTGGTTATCCTGATGTTCAGAGATCCACATGTTCATCAGACGACCATGAACCGGATCAAGATAGAGCACTACCCATCCAATTCCGCGGATCATCCCCGTGTTCATAAAGTTCTCCTGCCATGCCTCAAAGCTACCAAAATCTTGTTCAATCCGGGCATAGAGAGCTGATTTTTTGTCCAAAGTCGTTCCCTTCCCCCCTAAGTTGGAAAAATAGAGCTCATGTAGGCGCATACCATCAAATTCAAAAGCCAAACGGCGCTTAATCGCTCCAAATTGTGGTGTTTTTTCCTTTTTCTCTTTCATGTACTGGTTGAGAATATCCAGAAGTAGATTGGTATTTTTTACATACCCTTGGTAAAGAGTGAAGTGCATTTTTAATGTCTCATCACCAAACCCTTCCATTCCAATAAGATCAGAAAAATCCTTGGCGGTATAGGGCTCCATCGATAGCTTCTCAGAAGGTTTAGGAGCATAATTTGCGGCTGGCTGGGCTGCCAGACCTCCGCATGTGATGAGCAAAGCGAATATGAGCATTTTTCTCATGTGAAATCCTGGGTAGTTTTTGAAAATAACGTGATCATAACCCACCCGTGTGTAATAATCAAATTTTGATTCATAGTGGGAGGTTGTATGAGCGAGGTGATCACATTAAAGGGTAAGTCTTTGTCACTAAAAGGCCATTTTCCCCAAAAAGGAGAGAGCGCTCCTGATTGTCTTTTGACTGACAACGAGTTGGAAGACGTATCTCTCTCTTCTTTCAAGGGGAACCCGGTTTTGATGATGACGGTACCCTCTCTAGATACATCCGTTTGCAGCAAAGAGGCACACCGCTTCAATCAGGAGCTTGGACGCTTCGGCTCGCATCTCGTATCGATAGCTGTCAGTATGGATCTACCTTATGCGCAAAAACGATGGTGCGCGGCTGAGGATATCGACCACCTCATTACACTCTCTGATTATAAACACCGGCAATTTGGCGAAAAGTTCGGTGTCCTGATTCCTGATTTAGGCCTATTGGCGCGCGCCATTTTTATTCTGGACCCTGAAATGAAGTTTCTTTTCTCTTATCTCGTTAAGGAGATGGTTGATGAACCTGACTATGATGCCGTGATTGAAGAGTTAACAATGAGAGTGGGATGATTCAGGTTAGACCGAGCAAAGAGCGGGGATATGAAGACAAAGGATGGCTAAAAACCTTCCATACATTTTCTTTTGATACCTACTATGATCCCGATTTTTTAGGGTATCGCCACCTACGTGTGGTCAATGAGGATACGATCAATGGGGGCAAGGGGTTTGGTACCCATCATCATCGCGATACCGAGATTCTCACCTATGTACTTGAGGGTGTTTTAGAGCACCGGGATAGTTTGGGAAACACAACAGTGATTCGTCCCGGTGAGATTCTTTTAATGAGCGCAGGGACCGGAATCACTCATAGTGAGTATAATCTTTCACACCACCTTCCCGTCCACTTTATTCAGATCTGGATTGATCCTGAGCGCCATGATTTAGAACCCAGCTACTCAAAGAGACAATTTTCTTCGGCTTCTAAATGGGGGCAGTGGTGTTTAATGGCCTCGCGCAATGGGCGGGAAGGCTCGCTGCGGGTACACCAAGACATTGAGCTTTATGGGGTAGTCCTAGATGCCCACGATGAGATTAAGTATGAAGCGCTTTTTGATCGGTATTATTGGATCCATATTGTGTCGGGTAAGTTTCTGGTTCAAGAGAGCATCTTGGAAGCAGGCGACAGTGCGGCCTTAAGTGATGAGTCCAGCATTGAGGTGCGGTGCTTAGAGGGCGGTGAACTGTTGCTTTTTGATCTAGTATAAGCCAAGTGCTTTCCACCAAAGAGAACCTAATCCCATCCAGATAGCTAAATTAGCGACACTTAAGAGAAATCCGATGCGCCACCATGCTTTAACTTCTATGTAACCTGATCCATAAAAAATAGGCGCAGGACCACTTCCATAGTGTGTTAGTCCACCCATTAAGCTACTTGAAAAAGCAAAAACCAAAATGGCCAAAGCGGGAGGAGTTCCTAGACCAATGGCTACCATAAGAAAGGCCGGATACATGGCACCAACATGCGCCGTGTTACTTGCAAAAAAGTAGTGAGAATAAAAGTAGACCAAACCAAGAACAACAAAGGCAGTAATCCAATGCATACCATGGACTATGTGGACCATTTGCTCACTAAACCATGGCGTAAATCCAAGTGTGTTGAGTTGGGTGGCCATCATGATGAGCGTTGCAAACCAGATGTAGGTATCCCATGCGGCATGTTCACGGATCACATCACTCCATTCGAGCACACCTAGAATCAGAATTAAGGTCAATCCAACCATGGCGGCAACGGTGGCTTTGAGATGAATGATTCCCCCCAACACCCACAAAACGAGCAAGAGAATAAAGATTCCCAGCATCAACCACTCAGTGCGCTCGAGTCTACCCATCTCTTTTAGTTTGGTGCGCGCAATCTCAGCGGCATGGGGCGTCTCTTTAATAGAAGGAGGATACAGTTTATAGACAATCAGAGGCATTAAAACGAGACTGATTAATCCTGGAACAATTGCAGCTAAGGCCCATCTTCCCCAAGAGATTGAGTAGCCAGCCTCTTCGGTCAGACCTGCTAGAAAGGGGTTGGCAGCCATTCCTGTGAGAAACATGGCACTTGTAATAACCGAGCCCTGGTAGGCCACTTTCATCAAAAAAGCGCCGATTCGTCTCTCCGTTCCTAAGTGAGGCTCACTTCCAAATGACTTGGCTAGTCCCTGCGCAATGGGAAAGATCACGCCTCCTGTCCGCGCCGTGACACTGGGAATGGCAGGAGCTAAAATCAGTTCACTCAAAAGAAGTCCATAGCTAAGGCCAATGGTTCTTTTTCCAAAAACAGAGACAAAATAGTAGGCAATACGGCTTCCCAAGCCTGTTTTAATGAACCCTCTAGAGATAAAAAAAGCAAACACAACAAGCCAGGCGATCGAGTTGTGAAAGCCGGCAAGAGTCTCTTCTAAGGTCAAAGTATAGGTTAAGGTGGCTGTTGTCATCGACACGATGACAAGCGCTCCAATGGGCAAAGGCTTGAGAATGATTCCTAATATGGTCGCAATAAAAATGGCAAAAAGATGCCAAGCGCGGTCACTCACTTCTGCCGGATGGGGGGAGAACCAAATCGCCAGACCGATTAGAATCACAATTAGGAAAGAGATAAGCTGCTTTCTTTTCACGATCCGGGGATGATAATCGAACAGATGTTTACTGAAAAGAGTAATTCCCGATCCACTTTTCCATTTCTGTCACCGTATCATCGATGAGCTCAGCTTCGTGGTAAAGGCGATAAAGGTGGGTCTGCTTTTCCTCAGCCAATATAGTGGCCACATCTTCAAGAGAAATAAAAGCTCTGTTGATGAGATTTAAATCAAAAGCCGTGCAGATCTCTTTGTAAAGCTCTTCTGGATAAAGAGAGCAGGCACTCGCTACGAGATAATCCCATGTAAAAGAGGGTTGTTTTTCGATTTTTTCACGTAATAGTAAGCGAAAGTATTCAATCACCTCGCTTCTTTTGATCACTCCACAACCCACTAGAGTCACAAGAGAAGCTAGACAAGCAGCGCGTACATATTCATTGGCAGAAGGATTTTCAATCAGTCGTTGGATAGGTTCTATGTTTGTTCCGCAAAGACTTGCCAAAATACGGCTCAGATCTTCTGTGAGCACATCACCAGCAATGGCGTGCGGGATCTCTCCCGGGTAGGAAAAGAGCTCAATGATTAAGGGGTAAGCGCGCTCTTCGCGAAACTGCGCGAGCAAGTACATCGCATAGAGGTGGCCTTGATAGTTGTCGTCTTCGATTATTTCATCGATACGGAAAAGAGCGTCTTCCAAAATCGCCAGTAAATGAGGAGTGATCTGCTTCCGCTTGGCAATCGCGGCTTCAATCGCCTCACGGGGGAGATCGCCCCCCATATCGTAGGCCAGTTCTTCGAGAATGTGCGCAAGATTCATCACATTTTTTCTTATAGCAAGATCACCCTTTGCGAAAAACTGTTTTTTATCATAAAATACCCTTCCACCAAACAGGAGTCAATCATGAAAGCATTTGCCTGTGTAGGGCTTTTAGTCCTTCTCTGTGCTTGTCAATCTCAAAACAAAGAGGAGTCATCCATGTCCAACCCATCTGTTACCATCCGCACCAATCTTGGAGACATTCAAGTTGAGCTACTAGAAAATAAAGCCCCCAATACAGTTAAAAATTTTCTTCAGTATGTGGATGACAAACACTACAATGGCACTGTTTTCCATCGCGTGATTGATGGCTTTATGATCCAAGGAGGCGGCATGACTGCTGACATGAAAGAAAAGACCACGCGTGCGCCTATTCAAAATGAGGCTTCAAATGGTTTGTCCAACAAGCGAGGTACGCTTGCCATGGCGCGTACATCGGATATACACTCGGCGACTTCTCAATTTTTTATCAACGTAGTAGATAATGATTTTCTTGATTTCCGCAGCGCTACCCCTAGTGGCTATGGCTACTGCGTTTTTGCTCAAGTGACGGACGGGCTAGAGGTTGTCGACGCCATTAAAGGTGTGGAGACAAGCACTAAAAAAGGGCATCAAGATGTGCCGATTAAGGCTGTGGAAATTATTGAAGTCGTACGCAATTAGTTTTACGGTCTAGATGGGCAGCCAAAACCGTTGGTTTTTAGCTCCACAATAGTGACATCAAAAATCCTTTGCCTATCGATTTTGGCGCGCTTGTAAAAAACGGTGTAAATCGCCGATCAAACCTTGACGATTGGCTACTGTGACTGCCTGGTGCCTGACAAGCTCTGCTCGTGCTTGTCTTAAATATTCGGGGGACAAAGGAAGAAAAGAGCCATGCTCATCTCGTTCGAAATCACCCGATTCGGAAGGGGGACGATCGGCTACTAATACGGCCACAATCGGTTTTGTTCCGCTTCTTGCGGCATCTTCTACCGCATAGGATTGAGCGATGGCTTTAGATCCAAACCATAGGGGACGACCAAAGCTAATGCCTTGGTTGAAAACTTCCTGACTCGCCCCAAAATACCCCACAACAACGCGCTTGCGCCCATTGACCTCAATCTCTCCTGGAAGCCTCCCAGAGTCTTGTGCAGGATAGCGTCTCCCAAGCTCTCTTCGCCCTAGGCCCGCCGCAACTATAGAGCCAATGGCTGTTGCCGATCTAATCAAATAAGACATAAATAACCTAATCAATCTTTTAATAAATTAATTTTAACATTAATTTATTAATTTATTATTAATTATTTACGTTTAATGGATAAATAGTTGACCCAAGAATGGGCAACCGTGCAACCGACAAGGTTTTGTGAGAATTCAGCCAAAGAACAGAAAACGATCCCTGCCACCATATTGGCTCTAAAGAGATGGAGATTGAACCTTAAACTTCTTGTGTATTCAATGTGGGCCCCAGAGAAAAGAACTGCGTTGACAACAGTTCGGGTCGCTATTGAGGCGGGAGAGTGAGGATTTTGCTGCTGCTGCACGTGAAACTCCCGCGCCAATCCTCTGAAACCGACTTCCTCGGCAACTGGAATCACAACGCAAGTTAAGGCAACAAAACCAAGGCGCCGCCGTCCCCCGAGCCTAGAAGCATACTCTACTTTTCGTTGTTGCTGAGGAAGTTTGACAAAGCGGCGATCGTGGGCGTGTAGCGCATGGCCTGCCATCACCCCCAGCGCAACACCTTCTACGGCTGTTCTAAGTTGGGGAGGATAGAGCGTTTTCGCTGCTTGGAGCAATAGCTCTTTGCCTGTAGGAATTCGATTATTGGAAGCTTGTGTTGCCATAAACATCCCTCTCTTTTCACTAAGCAATTTTAATCGATTCTTAATATTATTACAATCGATAAGGGCTTCTCTACGAGTGAAAAAAAATAATTGTTATCATAAAAAGCCTGTCAAATTTCTAAATGAGATGGCAGGCAGCAAAATGCTCTTTTTTCACTTCGCGCCACTGAGGAACCTCCACCCGGCAGCGCTCGGTTGCGAGAGGACAACGACTAGAAAAAGGACAGCCAGAGGGAGTGTTGAGGGGATTAGGTACTTCTCCCTTAAGAACAACACGGTGTCTTTTTTTCTCAATCTCAGGATCTGGAATTGGAATAGCTGAAAGAAGCGCTTGCGTGTAGGGGTGCAATGGATCACGGTAGAGAGCCTCGCTTGAGGCAAGCTCCATCAGCTGGCCTAAATACATCACTGCTACCCTATCCGAGATATATTTGATCATAGAGAGGTCGTGAGCAATAAACAAGTAGGTGAGTCCCATCTGTTTTTGCAATTTTTTCAGTAGGTTAACAACTTGTGCCTGAATGGAGACATCCAATGCTGAGATCGGCTCATCACAGATAATAAAGTCGGGCTCCACAGCCAACGCCCGCGCAATCCCAATCCGCTGACGCTGCCCACCGCTAAATTCGTGGGGAAAGCGACTCATATGATTGGGATTGAGTCCCACCAATTGAAGAAGCTCTTCTATGCGTGTGCGACGCGCTTGGCCATATGCCAGATGATGAATATCAAGTGGCTCCCCAATAATATCTTGCACAGTCATACGCGGATTTAAAGAGGCGTAGGGGTCTTGAAAAACGATTTGCATGCGCCGTCGAATATGCTTGAGTTCTTGCCTGGAGAGATGCTGCAAATTGATGGAGTCAAACAAAACCTTTCCGGAGGTGGGTTCATAGAGCCGCAAAAGAGTGCGGCCAACCGTCGACTTGCCGCAACCACTCTCACCCACTAGGCCTAGTGTTTCGCCCCGATAGATCTCTAAATTTAAGGCGTTCACTGCAGTCAGTTGTCTTTTTCCCACCCTGAACTGTTTGCTCAGGTTCTGGATCGATAGAAGCACATCTTTCATATCTGTCTCAGCCAACAGGCTACCTCGTGTTTCTCTTTGATTTGCTCGCGAGGAGGCTTTGAACTCTGACAGATGCGCATGGCACGGTCGCAACGAGCGCAAAACGGGCACCCTTTGGGAGGATTGAGCAGGTTCGGAGGAGTTCCATAAATCGGAACAAGCTCCTTTCCTTTATCCATATCCAGGCGTGGCACTGAACGCAAAAGACCCTGAGTGTAAGGGTGGCACGGCTTTTTGTAGATTTCATCTACAGAGCCTCTTTCCATAATCTCCCCACCATACATCACCAGAACACGGTCACACATACCGGCAACGATCCCTAAATCATGTGTAATTAAGATAATACTGGTTCCGGTTTTCTGCTGAATCTCTTTCATCAATTCAATGATCTGCGCCTGAATTGTTACATCAAGAGCTGTCGTGGGTTCGTCTGCGATAAGAAGTTTGGGACCGCATGCAAGCGCGATCGCAATAATGGCTCGCTGGCGCATCCCTCCACTAAACTGGTGGGGGTATTGATCTACCCTTTTTTCAGGGTCAGAGATCCCAACCAGTTTTAAGAGTTCAATGGCTTCTCGACGGGCCTCCGCTTTGGAAAGCCCTTTGTGCTTAATCATCCCCTCTGCAATTTGCTTACCGATGCGCATCGTTGGATTGAGAGAGGTCATCGGATCTTGAAAGATCATTCCCATCTCCTTCCCTCGGATCCGCTCCATTTCGCCCCTCGATTTTGTGAGAAGTTCGGATCCCTCAAATTGGATACTGCCTTCCTCAATTCGACCTGGAGGAGAGGGGATTAGGCCCATGATCGCTTGGGCTGTTACACTCTTTCCACAACCTGACTCGCCCACAATCGCTACGGTTTCTCCATAACCGATTGAAAAGCTGAGATCACGCACCGCTTGAACCTGCCCCAGGTAGGTATGAAAAGAGACAGATAGATTGCGTACTGACAAAAGGTTTTCCATCACTTCCTCAACTTTGGGTCTAGTGCATCGCGCAAGCCATCGCCCACCAAATTAAAGGCGAGCATGGTGACGCTAATGAATACGGCCGGAAAAAAAAGGCGCCATGGGTAGTAACGCATTGCAGGTAAACCATCACTTGCCATTGTCCCCCAGCTGGCAATAGGAGCTTGCACACCTAATCCCAGAAAGCTTAAGAAGGCTTCCGTAAAAATGGCAACAGGAATGGTCAAGGTCATTGTCACAATAATGGGACCCATTGCATTTGGAATCAGATGCTTGAACAAAATTCGTCTTCGACCCGCTCCTAGTGCAACGGCCGCTAGAATGTATTCTTGCTCTTTGAGCTGATAGATTTGTCCGCGCACTATGCGGGCCATTCCAATCCAACCTGTGATGGTCAAGGCGATTAGGATGGGGATCAGTCCCGAACCCATCACAACCATCAACATAATCACAACCAGCAGGTAGGGGATGGCGTAGAGAATATCCGCTAAACGCATTAAAATATTGTCGATTTTTCCACCACCCAGGGCTGCAACTCCCCCCCACAGCACACCAATCAGTAAATCGATGATCGCAGCTGTTACACCGACAAAAAGAGAGATGCGTGCACCACAAGCGGTTCGGGTAAAAATATCACGCCCCAAGTCATCGGTTCCAAACCAGAACTTTTTCGAAGGCGCACTATTTTTCAGAGCTAAATTGGTCTCGTAGTAGGGATGACCACTTAAAACCGGAGTGAGGACAGCGAATAACCCCAAGAGAACTAAAATCATCAAACCGGCAATGGCAACACGATTCAGACAAAAACGGCGCCATACATCCTGCCAAAAACTCAAAGAGGGCCTTGAGATCTCCTCGCGAGTGTAGAGATCTTGCTCGACCGGAAGAAAAAGATCTGACTCAGGTTTCATGATTTTTTTCCTCCCATTTTGATGCGGGGATCAATCCATCCATACGTTAAATCAACCAGAAAAATCGCACTGAGCAAAATAATGCTGTAAAAGACCGTAATTCCCATGATCACTGTATAATCGCGATTGGTGATGCTATTGATAAACCATTGCCCTAAGCCGGGAATGCCGAAAATCTTTTCAATAATAAAACTGCCTGTCAAAATATTGGCCGTCAACATCCCGATATAGGTGATGATGGGAAGCAGTGCATTACGCAGCGCATGTTTGACAAGCACCACAAAGTCACTCAGTCCCTTAGCCCGCGCTGTTTTAATATAATCCATGGAGAGCACTTCCATCATATTGGCTCGTGTGAGCCGAGCAATGAAGGCCGTGGGCAGCGCCGCCAATGAAATTGCAGGCAGAATTGACTGTTGAAAGGTTCCCCACCGCGCAACAGGAAACAGATCCAACTTTATGGATAAAAAGTACTGCAAAAAGGCGGCCAAAATAAAGCTAGGCACTGAGATTCCGACCACAGCGACAACCATTGCCAGGTAATCCTGCCAGCGGTTCTGTTTTAAAGCGGCAATTGTCCCCAGCAACGTTCCAAACGTAATGGCCAAGGCCATTGCTTCTAACCCAAGAATTGCGGAAATGGGGAAGCCACTTTTAATGATTTCGTTCACCGTACGCGCTTTATACTTGAATGAGGGTCCAAGCTCCCACGTAGCAACAGACTTCAGGTAATTTCCATATTGAATGTACCAGGGATCATTCAACTTGTAGTGCTCGTAGAGTGAATGCAAAATTTCCTTAGGGAGCGCTTTCTCTTGGGTAAAGGGATCACCGGGAATGGCTTTCATCAGAAAAAAAGTCACCGAAATGATTACCCAGAGGGCAAGCACATTGGAGAAAAATCGTTTGAGAATGTATTGCTTCATTGTTTAATAAACGCCTTTTTAAAGTCTGCAGTGCCAAGAGGGGAGATATAGACCCCCTCCACGTACGGTTTTTTTAAATAGGCTAAGTTGATGTAAAAAATCGGAATAAGTGGCATATCCTCGATAAGGATTTTTTCAGCTTTTTTCAATAAAGCTCTTCTTCTCACCAAATCGGTCTCTCTCTGCGCCTCGTCCAGCGCAGCACTATATTCAGGATCTTCCCAACCCGTCTCATTGTTTCCTCCTAAACGAGGATCATCGCGCAACTTAAAAGGCTCAAGAAAGGAGACAGCATCGTGAAAATCCCCCAGCCACCCCATCCGCCCAATTTGATAATCTTGGCGATTGATTTTAGAAAGATAGACCTTCCAATCAAAAGTCTCCAGTTCAACTTTGATTCCTAGTGCTTCTTTCCACTGATGCTGAATGGCCTGGGCAATTTTTTGGTGCTCCCGATTTGAGTTGTAACTCAACTTTAAGACGGGAAATGCTTCTTTTTCCCAATGCAATTCGCTCAAGCCTTGAGCAAACAGCTCTCGAGCTGATTCATAGTCGCCATCAGTATAAAGAACAGAAGCCTCCCAATCCGGCATCTGTGGAATCAGTCCAAGAGCGGGCTTCTGCCCTGCTTGTGTGATGTGTTCAACAATCGCTTTGCGGTTGATCGAAAGACCTAAAGCGCGCCGTATTTTAGAGTTCGCAAGAGCCGGATCATCCGTGTTGAGTTTGTAATAATAGACAGCCGTTGCAGGAAGAATCTCAATTTTCCCCTCCTGTTTTAATGCAGGGACAAACTCAGGAGCTAGGTTGGAAATGGGGGAGCCGGCCCAGTCCAGTTCTCCCATTTCGTACATGTAGAACTCTGTTGTTGTATCATCGATCATTGACAGGTGAAGCGCTTCTAATTTAACCGCTTTGGCATCCCAATAAAAAGGATTTCTCTCAGCGATGATTTCACTTTCGTGCTCCCATTTTTTCAGTTGAAAGGGACCATTGGAGACATAACAAGTGCCGGCCTCGGCCGCCCAATTGGGGTTTTTCTCAGCACACACTCTGTTTACAGGGTAAAAGGTAGGAAATGCAGCGAGCTCTAAAAAATAGGGGGTGGGATAGCAGAGGGTCACTTCAAGTGTTTGCGGGTCAATTACCTTAACACCCAATTCTTCGATTGGTAGCGTGCCCTCTCTGATTTCTGCTGCATTTTTAATCACGTAAAGTTTGTAGGCAAAAAGAGAAGGAAACTTAGGGTCTAGAATGGTGCGCCACGCGTAGGCAAAATCATCAGCAGTGACTTTTTCTCCATTTGACCAATAGCTCTCGCGCAGTTTAAACGTATAAGTGCGCTTATCTTCTGAAACCAGAATTTCCTTAGCAAGAGCCGGGTGAGGCCGATGGTCCTCCCCAATCCGTGTCAGCCCTTCAAACAACATCAAAAGCACATTGCCTGATGTTGAGTCTGTAAACTTACGTGGGTCAAGTGAGGGAGGCTCGGTGTAAATGTTGAGCCGCAGTTTTTGTTGATCAGCTCCCTTGCCGCTACTTGCACATGAGACAACCATTGAGAGGATCAAAACCCAAAAAATCCTTACTAACATGGCGTAAAGGATACCTGATTCGCTTAATGGGATCAAGCCGATTGGCTATTCAGTAGTTGCACATTTAAAATCGGCAGTTCCTAAAGGCGAAAGTACAACATCTTTTACATAGCTCTTTTTGATATAATCAAATGCATAATGGTAAATCGGAGCCACAGGCATGGCTTCGACTAAAATTTTTTCTGCCTCGTTCAACAGCCCTTTCCGTTTTACCCCATCAGTCTCTGTAAGTGAGGCATCTAGAAGCATATAAAAATTCTCATCATACCACCCTGTGTCATTCATGCCATTACCATCTTGCTTGCGAAACTTAAAGAGCTCTAAAAAGGCAAGTGGATCGTTAAAGTCCGCAATCCAATCAGCTGTTCCCACCTGGTAGAGCCCCTCCCGTACATTACGACGATAGAGTTGGTTTTCAACAGCCTCCAAGACGACTTCGATCCCTAATGCTTGTTTCCACTGTTGTTGGACCAGCTGAACAATTTTTGTGTTCCGCTCAGTGGGGGGATAGTTCAAGACAATTTTGGGAAACGTTTCACGCGTCCAGCCTTTATCTTTTAAAACCTCTTCCAAGCATTGACGCGCCCTCTCCCGGTCTCCATCGGCAAAATAGACCCCGTCTTGCACCTGCATAGAAGGGGGAAGAGGCCCCGTGGCAACAGCTTGATTTCCTTGAAGAATATGCTGAATAATCTCACCCCTGTTGAGCGCATAAGAAAAAGCGCGCCTTACACCTGCCTGATCAAAAGGGGCTTGCTCTGTGTTAAATTTCAGCCAAAATGTGCCGGCTACAGTAAACGAGTCGAGCCCCTCTACTTTTCCAATCAGCTCGGTGGCGATATTGTTAGAAATGGGTTGACCGAGCCAATCAAGGCTATTTTTTTCATAGAGGTAGTGCTCGGTATTATTATCTGCAATCACCGAAAATTGCAGAGCGTTGAGCCGGACACTACTTTGATCCCAATATGTTTCATTTTTAGCCAGCTGTAGTTCTGATTGGGGATTCCAGTACTTCACCTTAAAAGGACCATTACACACAAACTGTTCGCAAGGAGGTTGCGCCCACATTTCAAGCTTGGAATCAATCATGTGATTGACGGGAAAATAAGTTGGAAAGGCTGTCAGCTCGAGAAAGTAGGGTGTAGGCGCTTCCAGCTGCACTACAAGAGTGCGATCATCTAAAGCAGCGACTCCCACCGCATCAGGTGCGCACTTCCCTTCACGAGCTAGTTTGGCATTTTTGATCGGATAGAGCATGTACGAGTAGTCGGTGGCAAAATCTGGGTTGAGGACCGTGGTCCATGCATACTCAAAATCATGCGCTGTCACCGGATCTCCATTTGTCCAGAAAGCCTCTCTAAGCTGGAAGGTGTACGTAAGCAGATCGTCTGATACCGTAATCGATTCCGCAATTGCGGGTGTGGGCATTCCTTTAGCATCCATCCGCATCAGTCCATCAAAAAGCTGTTTAACAACGGTTAGATCTTTCAAGCTTCTCACAACGCGTGGATCAAGCGAAACCGGGTCATCAGCTAGATTTAGGCGCAGAGTTTGAGAGGGTTTCTCCGGTTTGATGCACTCACAGCTTGTGAGAGCCAGTAGTGAGGTAGAAAGAATCATAAACAGACGCATCGGCACTCTCCTTTATCGATAATCTTGGATCAGCTTTAGGTGTTTCAGAGCTTCCTTCTCTTTGGAAAATGTGATAGCCGAGGCCGGCTATCATCGCCGCATTATCCAGCCCAAGTCCCTTTGGGGGCCAAAAAACAGGTACTGAGCTCATTTCTTCTAAAAGAGTGCGGAAATAGCGGTTTTGACTGACACCCCCGCCTACTAAAACACTTTTGCAAGGAAACCTTTTTGCCGCACAACAGATTTTTTCTACAAGGTCAGAAAATGCGGCGTGCTGAAAACTGGCTGCTACATGTTTTTTTTCTGCTTCGGAAATAACTAAGGGTGAATTTTTTGTTGCATTTTGCCCCTTCACCAAATAAAGAAGTGCCGTTTTAAGTCCACTAAACGAAAAATCAAATGGACGCTTTTTGATCTGGCCTGCTTTCATCGGAAAGGTATGGGGATCACCTCCCTTAGCCAGCTCTTCAATGTGCGGACCACCTGGATAGGGGAGTTCTAAAAGGCGGGCCGCTTTATCAAAAGCCTCCCCGATCGCATCATCTTGTGTCTGGCCAATCAATCGATACACACCCACTTCTTCCATATAGACAAGAGCCGTATGCCCGCCCGAAACGACCACTCCAAGAGCGGGAAGGGGAGGATTGAATTCCATTAAAGCTGAATAGAGGTGTGCCTCAATATGGTTGACTCCCACAAGTGGAATCCCTGTGGACAGAGCAAGACCTTGGGCAAAGTTCACGCCAATGAGTAGAGCGCCAATCAACCCCGGACCTTTGGCAACTGCGATCAAATCAATTTTCTCAAGAGGCACACAAAGCGATTTTTTTAATAGGGGAAGCAAGACATCGACATGTCTGCGGCAAGCGACCTCGGGGATCACGCCCCCGTAGCGGCTATGAAGATCCTCTTGGGTCGCTACTACATTTGAGAGAATTTCAGTGCCGTCTTTTACTACGGCAAATCCTGTCTCGTCACATGTTGATTCAATTCCTAAAACAAGCATATAAACCACGCATTTTATAGAACATAGAGATTATTTACACTCATAAAAAAAACTCGCACTTGTTATACTTAAGCTGTTATATATTAGGTGAATACAATGGCTTCTGTAGAATCGTTCCGATGCTGTATTAGACTGTGGCTTCAAACCGAGAGAATGTCACCCTCTGAGCTTGGGCCTCTGCGTCAACTCTCTCGCAGCTTGCGCGACACCATTCCGGCTTGTATCTCTTCATCTTCCTCAGTCGTTCTTCAAAAAATAACTAAATACAACAGGGTTTACTCTCTTGAGCTAGCCGATGTTCCACTAGACGAACAACTACTTGGACGCATTGAAGCAACTAGAGTACAAATCCTTATTTTAAAAGGAAGTTCCGCTCAAGAGGTAGTTTCTGAATCGGTAATTCCTAGGCTTCACTGTGTCAGAGAACTTGTTTTGAGACCCACAAGCATTTTGCGTGGAATCAATAACCCAGAGCTTCCCTGGCACACCTTGACGAGCTTAACAAAGCTTGAATTAAACAAGTGCGCACTTGCAGGCCCCTCTCTTGCCTCTTTGACGCGTTTAACTACCCTCACGCTTCGAGTTTACTCCGTGCAGCAAATTCCCTCGGCTGCACATTTACGCTCTTTAGACATTCACATCATTTCGCGTCCACCAGCTCCGCTTTCTTTAATTGCGGATTCGCTTACCCGTTTGACTCGACTCGAACATTTAGGGTTAAGCCATTGGTCAGAGAGCCACCTTCTCCCATCTAATCTGGCTCCATTGTTGGCAGATTAATGGACCAACCATTATGATCTTTGCTTGTTGATTAAAAAACAGGTGCCTGCCAATGAGATCCCTACTTCTACTCTCTATTATCTTCACTTCAGCCACTCTTTTAGGACAGGTTGTTCTGGTGACAGGCGGCTCTCGAGGAATCGGGGAGGCCATTTCTGAATCACTCTCTGCTGAGGGATACACGGTTTATGCGGGATGCCGCACGCTGCCTGAGGAAGAAACAAAGTTCCATTATCTGAAGCTGGATGTCACGGATCAAGTAAGCATTGACAAAGCTGTTCAAACCATTATCGATAGGGAAGGTCAGTTGGATATCCTCGTCAACAATGCAGGCGTTATGATCTATGGGTCAGTTGAAAATGTGACCATTGAAGAGGCGCAAGCACTCTTTGATGCCAACTTCTTCGGCGTGATGCGTGTCACCCAAGCAGTTCTTCCCATTATGCGTGCGCAAAAAAGGGGAAGGATTATCCAAATCAGCTCTCGCAGTGGCTTTCGCCCGCTTCCCTCTATTAGTCTTTATTCTGCCTCTAAATTTGCTTTAGAGGGGCTTTCTGAAACCATGGCAGCGACCCTAAAGCCTTGGAATATTCATGTTTCTCTCATTCAACCGGGACCGGTCAAAACCGATATGGACTTTATCTCGCCTTACGGCTCTCGCTTACCAACAGGGGAAGACCCTTTTTTTGAAATCTTTGAAACAGCCGGCCTTTTAGATCCCGTCTCGCCCATTGCGCAAGAACCCGAAGAGATTGCTGCACTTGTACAGAGGGTTATTGAGGCTGATCAGCCTCACTTTCGCTATCAGACGACTGAAGCGATTAAAGGGCAGGCGGGGGAACGGCTCTGCGATGTGACAGGTGACGCTTCTATTGAGGAGTGGACCCGAGTTTTGTACAACAACTAAAAAGTCCTTTCCAAAAAAACAGCAAGTGCACTTTTTTGGGGGATCTTGTGTGTCAAAAAATCCCTTCCCCTGCCCAAAAAGAACATATGTTTACCCATTTCAAGGAAAAGCTTAAGCCATTCTCGAGCTTCGGCCTACAAGAGTTTCTGACTCTTTTTAATTAATTTTCTGAAGCTTTTGGTAAAAAATTTGGTATTTATCAAGATGACCCTCATTTTGAGACCAAGCCTCGATATTTTTTAAGTCGACAGCACGTTTTATGCAGATCTCAATAGCTTGTTCCAATCCCTGCCTATCATCCCAATGGAAATAACTCGCTAACCTGTCTTTTACACTATCAACAGGAGAAAGCATTCTAATCGTGCCAAACTCTGTTTTCCACTGTACAAACTTTTCAATTGGTTCGTTCCCCACGGCAACTGGAGGAGAAACAAACTCTACGAACCAAGGACAATCATCTCTGAAAAAATAGCGTCCATTTATCTTAAAACCAAGCTCTTTGAACGCTTTAGACACGACACTCATATCTTTATATGTAATAAAGTCTAAATCATACGATTGATACCGGTTTTGAGAGTAAATCGTGACGCAGGCTCCCCCCACTAAGATCGTCTCAATTCCCTTTGTTCTCAGTTTTTCAGACAAATATCCAGCCAATTCCTCTAACGAGATACTGTTCCAATTAGGGGAGGGGCTTCCCTGTTCGTCGTGGTCTTTTTCGGATAGGGACTTCATAATACCTCATTTTTTGCTCTTCGGGGAGAAAGCTATAAGCCTTGGTCAAAAACTCCAATAGCTCTTTTAAAAAGGGGTAACGAGGATTAAATTGGAACAACCGTGTTTTCCCCTTTTGCAGAGCAACCACTACCCCTCCATTCTCAAGCCGTGCCATAGCTTTCTGGATGCTGTATAAAGGAATTTCTAATTGCTTTGACAGATGATAGCTATAACCCTCTTTATTCATGAGAAGATAAAAAAGAATTTTTTCAATCACAGGATTTCCGAATAAACCTTCTAGCATAACTACCAACTTTTTTGGTAATATTACCAACTTTTTTGGTGTATGTCAAGAGGGAAGACTCTTTTTTGTGCCTGATCGAATACGCATTTTTGTCACTCATCTAGCACAACTCACCGAATTAAGGGAGTTGGTGCTTACGTATTGCTCGTTGACAGATAATGTTGTGCAGGTTTTGGCCTCCTCTTTGCCTGCTTCACTTAGAATACTCAACTTGTTTCGCAACTCGATCACAAATGCGGGAGCCTCTGCACTTGTCCCGGTCAACACACTGACTCACGTGAATCTAGAATATAACTGTCTAAAGCCCGGATAGGTTTCTTTTCCAGAAACGTTTGCAACCGGTTTCCAAGGCCTCAGCGATCGGCCTCCAGGGAGCCTGGTCTCCTAGTATTAGCTGACAGCGCGCCGGATAGTCCTCTGGATCCTTAAGCCCGCAAAGAGCTGCAAATCCCAAAAAATCGGGTTCATCCCAGGCTAAAACTGCTGATTACCAGGAATTAGACCCTTCCCCAAAAATGGTAATTGCACTTTTCAGGGAAATTTTATATACTCATAATTTCCCCCAGAAAATGCAAATGTCGATTTTTGGGAAAGTTATATGACAAAGTTTATTGGCCGAAAAAATGAGTTGGAATTGCTTCATGGACTTCTTCAAAAAAAGAGTTCTAGCCTTGTTGTGATTCGCGGAAGGCGGCGGATAGGAAAAAGCCGCTTGGCCGAAGAGTATGCCTCTTCATTTAGCAAAGCCTACATTCTTACAGGGATTCCGCCTGAACCAGGTGTCTCAGCAGACTCTCAAAAAAAGGAATTTCTGAGGCAACTTCAAGAATACCGTCTGCCGATCTACCGATGCGATGATTGGGGCAATTTGTTTTACGATTTATCCCAAGAATGTAAAAGTGGACGTATTCTCGTTGTTCTAGATGAAATCACTTGGATGGGGTCCTTGGATCCCACATTTCTTCCTAAACTAAAGACTGCATGGGATCGCTATTTTAAACAAAATCCCTACCTTGTGATGATCCTATCCGGATCGAATTCTGCTTGGATCAGTAAAAACATCCTAAGTAGTACAGGTTTTTTCGGTCGTGTTTCGCTTCGTCTTCTCTTGGGGGAGCTTACACTGCCGGAGTGCAATGGGTTTTGGGGAAGTCTTTCGGGAGCAACTTCTGCCTATGAAAAATTTAAAATTTTATCGGTGATGGGAGGTATCCCTCGTTATCTAGAAGAATTGCGTCCCGATTTATCTGCGGAAGCTAATCTTCAACGCTTGTGTTTTGATGCAGAAGGATTGCTCTTCCGCGAATTTGATCAAATTTTCCACGATCTCTTTCAAAAGCAAGGGGTCTTTTACAAGCAAATTGTTGAAACTCTGATCCACTCGACTCTCTCAACTTCGGAACTTGCTGCAAAACTAGGTAGGTCGAGTGGGGGTGATCTAAGTAAAGCGCTTGGTGAATTGTTAGAATCTGGCTTTTTAGCGAGAGACTATACATGGTCGTTAGTAACAGGCAAGCGAAGCGCAACGAGTCGTTACAGAGTTAAAGACAACTACTTAAGATTTTATCTCAAATATATCCTTCCTCACAAAGAACAAATTGAGAGCACTCGATTGGAGCGTTTACCCCATGGATGGCTTTCGATTATGGGTGTACAATTTGAGAATTTAGTCATTAACAATGGACACCTTGTGTGTAAGATCTTAGGAATCTCGCCCGGGGATCTAGTGATTGCTAATACCTATTTTCAAACTGCTGGAAGCCGCAAACGGGGATGCCAGATTGATTATCTCATTCAAACGCGGTTTCGCTATTTGTATGCATGCGAAGCCAAATTTCGACAAAAAGTAATGGGAACCGAAGTGATTGATGAAATGGAAGAAAAGCTGCAGCGCCTTAGTCTGCCGCGAGGCTTTTCATGCCGCCCTGTGCTGATCCATGTCAACGGTGTCTCGGAGGATGTTGTCGATAGCGGCTACTTCGCCCGTATCATTGATTTTTCTGAATTACTCAGGGTTTAAGATGGGCAAGCAGGTTCTGGCTAGCCTCTAGATCCACAATCCACAGAGCCGGATTGCTTCGAGTGCCAATTTTCTGCGAAGGATAGAGCTCCGGATTGAGCGGCGTCGTCAACACTTTCTCCAACATCTCCGATTTGCTCGGCCCCATCACATAAAGCGCAATGTGACGCGCTCGGTTGATACACGCATATGTCAAGGTCATCCGCCACGTCTTTTTCTGGGGCACATGATTGGCCACAACAAGCCTGTCCTCTACATGCAGAGCCTCTGTATGTGGAAATAATGAAGCTGTATGCCCGTCGTCTCCCATGCCGAGCATCACAAGATCAAAAGGGTGCGCGCCCAGTTTTTCTTGGATAATGCCCTCATAAGCTGCTGCATTGAGCTCGATATCTGTTTCGGCCACCATACGAAAAATATGCTCTTTGCGAATGGGGAGCTTTTTAAGGCCCCCTTGCTCAAGAGCCATATGGTAGTTGCTATCAGGATCAGTTGGAACGACACTCCGTTCATCCCCCCAAAATAGATAGACCTTTCTCCAGTCGATCACTTCGGGTCTTTCAGAGAGTGCCTGAAAGATTTTTTTGGGAGTTGAGCCACCCGACAGGGCAACGGCAAAAAAACCGTGATCTGCAATCGACTCTGCTGCTATCTCCAACCAATTTTCTACAGCAAAGGCCAACGTTTCATCTGCCGCGCCGGGTAGAGCCAAAAGGCGCCTTTCATCAAATCGCAAGGGTTCTTTTTTCATCGCTATCGCTTCCAAGGTATAGAGGTTAACACGGTGAGCATCTCACGGTAGTGGCCACCGGTTGAAGGGTAGAAAATCTCTTCAATGATTTCCTGTCCGGGAGGAGTTCCTGTCAAATAGGCACAGTAGGGGAGTGCACACTGATCTTTGTCCGAGAACTGAATAAATACCTGCTGGCTCTCAGGATGTCGCTTGAAAGTGTAGTGTGCTTTGTTTTTTTCACACTCTATATCCACGTTTAAGATTGTACCGGGGGGAAGTCCTTTGGCATCTTGAGGAACCAGTAAAATCACGACGTCATTAGTGGGACGTTTGTAACTCAAACGGATATTCCCCTCTGTAATTTCACTGGTTTGAAACTTCCAGTTGAGACGAGAGGCAATCCATGCTTGTAGATAAGCGGCCTCAATTTCGGTGTGTTGATGAAATTCAGAGGTGTTTTTATTGTAGTGGATCCGAATGAGTGTGCTTTGAACAAGGTTAACAAAGGATTCGTAGGTGTCAAACACCTGGGTAAAAATGTTACGCCAGCTTGAAATTGCACTCCAATTTAGATCGCCAATTGCGCAATGAAAACGATCTACAAGCGAGACTACAGAGTGTGCATACTTCTGGAGATCATGAGTGGATTCAGAATCAAAAATGATTCGATCAGCATAAGGTTCTAAGTGGGGGAGGATTGTGCTTTCACGAGAGGGATCTTGCGTCCACAGGAGGTAGACGGGCAAGTCGGGCAAGATCTGGGGAATCAAAATAAAAGGAACCCGCTCAACCAGGGATCCTGCCACCTCGACCCGAATGATTTCACAAAAAATCTGCAGCTCTCCCTCACCAATGGTCTGAGAGCTCACTGAGGTACGTAAATAAGACTCATTGGGGGTTTCATCGCCGATAATCAGCATCACTCGACACGGAAATTTGCTCACAACTGATTTGATCATCTCTTCGAAGCAATCGAGACGCTCACTTTTCTGCACATAGAGGATCAAATTAAAGAGAGAAGCGCGTGTTTTATTTTCGCCCTGTTCTGTGTCCCATAAGCGAGTGAGCTCTTCATTAATATCAGCAAGTTGAATGGTCATTAGATCAATCTCCATGCACGTCCATCGCGGGCCATCATCTCATCTGCAGCCTTCGGCCCCCACGATCCTGAAGGGTAGTTGGGGAAATCACTTGGTGCACTCTCATGCCATCGATCGAGAACAGGTGTGATCCACTTCCACGAGGTCAGTACCTCGTCTCCGCGGGCAAAGAGGGTCCCATCACCCAGCATACAGTCGCAAATCAGTCGCTCATATGCCTCCGGCGGAGTTAAACCGAAATAGGAGCCATAACGAAAATCCATTTTAACCGGCTGAATGGGGCTGCTAGGTCCCGGTACCTTACAGTTGATTCGCAGGGAAATCCCTTCATCAGGCTGAATCCGAATGACCAGAACGTTATGCTCATTTTTCTGATTCTTCTGCGTGAAGAGAATGCCAGGCACTTCTTTAAAAGTGATGGCAATCTCAGTTGCACGCTTCGGAAGCCTTTTGCCGGCACGTAGATAAAAGGGAACACCCGACCACCGCCAGTTGTCGATATAAAGCTTCAAGGCAGCGAAGGTCTCCATAGGGGACTCGGGGCTGACATTATTCTCTTCCCGGTATCCAATCACCGGTTTTCCATCTACAAAACCCGGAGCATATTGACCACGAACAACATAATGGCTGAAGTTCTCCATATCAATTGGACGCAACGCTTTGACTACTTTGACCTTCTCATCCCGAATCGCCTCAGCTGTCAGGCTCGAAGGTGGCTCCATAGCAGTCAGGCAGAGAAGCTGCATCATGTGGTTTTGCACAATATCGCGTAAAATTCCCGCTTCCTCATAAAAGGCGCCACGCGTTCCAATGCCAATTTCTTCACCCACCGTAATTTGAACATGATCAATGTAGTGGTTGTTCCAAAAAGACTCAAAAATCGAGTTAGCAAAACGGAAAACAAGTAAGTTTTGAACCGTCTCCTTTCCAAGGTAGTGATCGATCCGGTAGATCTGCGATTCTGCAAGATGATTTAAAACAAACTGCTGCAGTTCTACACCGGAGGTGTAATCGTGACCAAACGGTTTTTCGATGATCACACGCGACCACTTTTCTTTTTCTTTGCCTGTATCATAGATGAGGCCATGCTTACCCAAATGCTCAATAATAGTGGGAAAAAAGCTGGGCTGCGTGGAGAGATAGAAAATGCGATTTCCTTTTGTTCCATGCTGCTTATCCAGATCTTCTAAGAACTTACGTAGCGAATCATACCCATCATCTTCGTCAAAATTGGAAGTGTGATAGTAAATTTGATTGGTGAAAGAAGACCATAGATTTTCATCGACCGGCTTTACTCGAGAAAATTGACCCACAGCATCATGCATTTCTTGTCGAAACGCATCGTGATTTTTTTGCCTTCTGGCAAAACCCACACACGCAAAGTGATTGGGAAGCTGTCCCTCTCGCGCTAAGTTATAGAGGGCTGGGAAGAGTTTACGGGCCGTTAAGTCTCCTGTGGCTCCAAAGATCACCACAATACAGGGGTCGACCACCTTTGCCGACTTAGATTCTTCTTCTAGAGGACTTTGAAACATGGCGCCTTTATTTTCATCGAGTGTAATTGTCGTAATATCAGGAATGACATGGGTGTGTTCTTGCATAGAGACCTAATTCAGTTATCAAATTATTTACAATAGGCGTACCTTTTTTGCTTTTTGCATGCAAGAACTATACGCCTATTGTTGATCTATCTACTCGATACCAGTCGCATCACCAGAGTCGAGTTGACCCAATGGCTGACCGTCATACCTTCTATAACCTCTCCCTTCAGTAGGAGAAACTTGACTCCCTTGCTGCTGAGCCTGTCGAATTTGATTCAGGACCCAATCGCGATCAACCAGATTAAACTGTCTAATTTTTTGCTCGACAAGGTCGTTAATCCAAATCTTATCTTCTCGAGATAAGTTTGTTGGGCCGCTCGGAGACAGATATGTGTCACCAAGCGCGATAGAGCTTGTTAATGTTAAAAGTGCAATCAACATACTTTTCATCGTCAAAACCTCCGTTTATTCCTTCATTGATTATCACAAGATTTTACGTAAAGAAAAATGGAGACTTAGAAGCCTAAATAGCCTTGAAGAAGAATAACGGCCGTTACGGCATCGATGACCTTAGAGCGTTTTTTACGGTTCATGCCGCCCTCTTTTAAGGAGCGCTCCGCCTGAACTGTTGACAGTCTTTCGTCTACACATTCCACAGGACAGCCTACTTCTTTTTCCAAAAGAGAAATGAAGTGCTTCACCTCATCAGCTAAAAAGCCCACTTTTCCATTCAAATGGACGGGATAGCCAATGATAATTTTTTCCAGATCATATGAAGCCAAAGCTTTCAGCAGCTTTTGGATGGTTTCGCCACTACTTTTCCCCACTTCGATGACACCTAAGGAGGTCGCGATGATCTGACTCTCGTCAGAGATCGCCAAGCCAATCCGTTTTAGGCCGTAGTCAATACTAGCGATGCGCTTTTTTTTCATGTTCCTTCACCATGGCTTGAACAAAGTCGCGGAAAAGGGGATGGGCCTCCGTAGGGCGGGACTTAAACTCAGGATGAAACTGCACACCCACCATCCAGGGGTGGTCTTCAATCTCAGCAATCTCACAGAGATTTCCCTCGACATAGTTACCCGAAAGAACAAGGCCCTTCTGCTCGGCAATCGCTTTGTATCGATTGTTAAACTCATATCTGTGGCGGTGCCTTTCTGAAATGCTAGCTGCCCCATAGGCTGCCCGCGCGCGGCTGCCCTCCTTCAATAGACAAGGGTAGGCTCCCAGACGCATCGTTCCACCTAAATCCTCCAGTTCTTCTTGCTCACTGAGAAGAGAGATAATCGGTTCTACTGTTTTAGGATCCATCTCCGTGGAATTCGCTTCTTTTAAGCCCAAAACATGGCGAGCAAACTCAACAACCATCACCTGCATCCCCAGACAAATTCCAAAATAGGGGATTTTCTGAGAACGGCAGTAGTGCGCAGCTGCCAGTTTGCCCTCCCAACCTCGCTCACCAAAACCACCCGGTACCAAGTAGCCATCACACCCTTCCAAATCAGTCATTTTGTCCGATTCGATGGTGCGGATCTTTAACTGATAACCTGCTGCAATGGCTCCATGATGGAGCGCTTCAAAAACGGATTTGTACGCATCTTGGTGCTGTAAGTACTTACCCACAACGCCAACTGTGACCGTTCCTTTGGGATTTTTGATTGTATCTACAATTGCCTCCCACTCGGATAGATCAATCGAGGCGCAATTGAGACCAAGATGTTGACAGATTCGATCGGTTACCCCTTGGCGATGTAGCATCAAGGGCACCTCGTAGATAGTGGTGTCAACGTCGACCTCATCAAAAACCGATTCGCAAGGAACATTGCAAAAGAGGCTGATTTTTTGCTTAATCTCTTCAGATAAAGAAGCTTCACAGCGACAGAGGATCAAGTCAGGGGCAATTCCAATGCTTCGCAGAGTCTGGACTGAATGCTGGGTCGGCTTTGTTTTTACCTCACCTGCTGCTTTTAGATAGGGGACATAGGTCATGTGGATGTTGAGACAGTCTTGAGGCCGTTCATAGCGGAATTGCCGAATTGCCTCCAAAAAGGGAAGCGACTCGATATCCCCAATGGTCCCTCCAATTTCCACTAGCACTACCTCAGCATCGACAACTTCCCCACACTGAACGATCCGCTCTTTGATCTCATCGGTAATGTGCGGAATCACCTGAACTGTTTTTCCTAGGTAATCCCCACGTCTTTCCCGCCTAATCACGGTATCATAAATCTGTCCGGAGGTTGCAGTTGAAGCGCGCGAAAGAGGAGCATGTGTGTAGCGGTAATAGTGACCTAAATCCAGATCCGTTTCTACCCCGTCATCCGTAACATAGACCTCACCATGTTCAAAAGGGTTCATGGTTCCCGGATCGACATTCAGATAGGGATCGAGTTTGAGCATGGCAATCTTGAAGCCCTTTTTCTCAAGAAGCATCGCAATTGAGGCAAGTGTTAATCCTTTTCCAAGAGAGGAGACAACGCCCCCCGTTATGAAGATGTATTTGCGCATAGTAGTTCTTCAACCTTTTTTAAATCTTCTGGTGTGTCGACACCCACGCTCTCATCGTGGACAATCGAGACATAAATGGGATAGCCCATCTCTAAAATCTTCAGTTGTTCCAAATCCTCAATATCCTGCAACCGAGTCGGCGCAAAGCTCGCATAGGTCTCTAAAAAATCCCGTCGAAAGCAGTAAATGCCTAGATGTCTATAGTAGTCATGGATCTTTTTTGTGTTTTGTGGAAACGGTACCGGCGCGCGGCTAAAGTAAAGCGCACGTCCGGCTCTATCAAAGACGCATTTCACTTTTGAGGGGTCAAAAATATGGTTCGGGTCGGTGATTTTGGCAATCGGTGTTGTCACAACTCCTTCAGGAGTGTTTTGCAAAGCCTCAACAAGCGTATCGACTACATCAGGATCTAAACAGGGCTCATCACCTTGGATATTGACCACATAAGAGGCTTCAGGCGCCTGTTGTTGAACCACTTCCCATACACGATCCGTTCCTGAAGAGGCCTTTTCTGAGGTCATGAAGACCTCACCCCCGAACGCCTCTACATGATCATAAATTCTTTGATCATCCGTCGCAATAATGAGTCGGTCCAGCCGCTTGCTTGCGCGTGCATTTTCGTAAGTTCTTCTAATTAAGGATTTACCTAGAAGGTCGGCGAGTGGCTTACCCGGGAAACGAGTACTGTTCCAACGAACCGGAATAACGCCAACTACTTGATTTTCTAGCATGTCCAACACGATAACTTAAACGAAGCATCATACTAAAAAAGGTTTTTAATCGCAACAACAAGAACCGCAATTAGTAACAAAACTATTTTTTAATAACTATAAAATGAGTTAGAATAAATTTAATTGATAAACGATTTTTATAGGTTTTATTATGAGTTTTTTCCCAAACAAATTGCTACTAAACATTCTTGCGTGTGGTTTGGTTCTTTCCTGTCCACTTCAGGGTGCAACAAATGGTGCAGAGACAAAAGAGGCATGGAAGACCTTTAGCTCTTCTGAAGATGGTTTTTCTGTTGATCTTCCTGCCGAGCCTGAACATGTGGAACAGACCATTGAGATTCCAAAAACTGATTTGAAGATCAATTACAACACCTACTTAAGTGAGCCGAGCGAAAATGTTGTGTATGTGATTTCTGTTTGGAACTACCCCTCTCAAATCGACATGTCCAAACCAGAAGTGAATCTTCAAGACGGTTTTGGCGGCATGCTTTCTGCTTTACCCGGTTCTGAGGTCGCGGATATGCAGATGTCAGAGGTGGACGGTTTCAAAGCGCTTGAATTTCAAGTCAAAAATGAAGACATCTTTTTTCAAGGAAAGTTGATCTTAGTGAACAACACTCTCTACCAGGTCTTCACAGTCTATAAAAACACAGAAGATATGAGCGAAGACTACAAACGGTTCATGGACTCCTTTAAGCTACTCAACCCAGAGAAGCGTAAAGTGGCACCCTCAAACGGTAGCCAAAAGAAACTAAACGTCTAGTTAGATGAGCGGGAAGCTCCACCGGGACTTCCCGCTTATCATTAAAGTGCCTTACCATACACCTTTTTTTCCCACCAATAATCGATCGAAAAAAATCCCGGTCCAAAACAGAGGACCAGCAGTGAAGCGTACAAGTAGAGAAATGGCTCTTCCATAATGAAAAGCGAGGGGCTCACAAAGAAATTAATCAACGCCGCTTGATGAGCCGTCGCGTAAGCCACAAAGAAAAGAATCACCAGTGCAATGGAAAAAAGCCGAGAGAAGAGGCCCAAAAAGAGTGAAGCGCCTCCCAGCAGCTCAAAAACTCCCACAAAGTAGGCTGTAAAAAGGGGAGCCGGAAGATGGATCGAGGCAAAAAAATCGGCCACACCCTCAATATTCATTAATTTTCCAAACCCTGTCATCACAAGTAATCCACCCCAGTAGAGCCGGATAACAAGGAGTAAAAAGTGGCCGATACCACGCTCTCCTCTGGTGATTCCGTGGTAAAAACGCTTGAGCCACCCATCGTGAGCTGTCTGATCCATTAGTCCTCCAAATATTAAGATAATGTAAATATTTTCTAATTTCCCTCTATTTTTGATACTAGAGCTCAAAAATTTAGGCAACCATCAACTATTTTATTCAAACTTAACATTTAGGTGTTAAAATTATTCATATAATTTAATAGGAGAGAGTTATGTTTGATATTTCATCAATGAGAGCCGGGGGTAACTTTCCAATAAAACAGTCATCCGACTACACCTTCGCTGGTATGAATGCATTGGCTGTTGTTGCCATACTCGGTCTCTTTGCCCTAGCTTCCACTCATCCTGGAACAAATGCTTTTTATGCCTTGATAGGCGGAGAAACAGCGACCGTTGCTGCCCTAGCGGCAGCCATCGGAATCCGTGTGCGCTCTTCCATCAAAGATCAGCATAAGCCGGCCGAATCTAATCCACAAAAAAAGGAAGAGAGCGTTGAACAAACCCCAGACACTTCTCCCGAGGCTAAAGCCGCTTTTCTTCGTCAAATTTCTACTGCCGAACCTGTCCAGGTGAACAGACGCGGGCTTCTCCAAGAGATTCTTAAACAGCCGGCCGGGCTGGAAGAAGCCACTAAGCGTGAACTCGCATCTGCTTCTATGTACATGATCAATGGACAGCCCATTGACCTTAAAAACACGGAATTCGCAGAGAAACTAGCTGGCATTACTGATCGTGCTGCTGATGTCATGGAGATTGTAAAAAAGAGTGCTGACCCCGTTTTTATTCGGCAAAAATTAGATGGATTTGAGAAAAAAGATGAAATCATGGCTCTTTACACAGAGTGTCGGGCTCAAGCGGTTCAACAGGCACTCAATACTTCCTTTGCCCGCTACGTGATCAATCAAATCATAGTATCTGATCTCATGGCTGAATTGCACAAACGCTACACAGACGTTGATTTGGATATTTTCTGCAAACAAAGAGAACAATCCAAGGCTTCTAGCGCAAATACCTCATTTAATGTACACTATGTGAATCTTCAAGAGCATGTGACAATCGAGCAATGCTTTGAAATTAGTGATACTAGCGAAACCAACTACTATGTAAAGGGCACCCTTAAGCTCAATCTACAAACAGGTGATGCAGTCATAACATGGACAAAACCTCAAACCGATCCGATCTCGTTGACAAAGCAAGTGCAAGCTTAAAAAGAGGAGAGCCCGTCGCGTTTCCAACAGAAACGGTCTATGGACTGGGCGCTCCTGTTTTTTCTCCCAAAACCATCCAAAAAATCTATGCGCTGAAAAAACGGCCTCAGGATAACCCTCTCATTGTTCATATCTCTAACTTTGAACAACTAGGTCTGATTGTGGAGAGCTACCCCGAAGAATTAGCGCGCCACTTCTGGCCGGGTCCGCTCACTCTCATTCTCCCCAAAAAAGTGTGTGTCCCTTCTATTGTCTCGGCCGGACTCCCTACGATTGGGGTGCGGATGCCCGCACATCCTTTGGCTTTGGAACTGATAGAAGCAGTAGGAGAGCCGCTTGTCGCTCCCTCTGCCAACCTATCCGGCCGCCCCAGCTGTACCACGGCCGCTCATGTGCACCAAGACTTTGGAGAAGAGCTTTTGGTTCTGGATGGAGGTCCATGTAAGCAGGGACTTGAATCCACGGTTCTCTCGCTAGACCCTCTGATGATTCTACGCCCCGGTTCGATCACCAAAGAAGAGCTGGAGCACTTTATCGGCAAACCGATCGGGATTGCGGAGGGAGAGTGCCACCAACCAATGGCACCGGGAATGAAGTACCAACACTACGCTCCACGGGCGCACGTTCGTCTTGTCTCGCCTGATGAGAAGGTAGGGCCGGCCCCTAAACGTTTAATCCTCCACTCGATTGAACCTGCTGAGTTGTATGCGGTGTTCCGCGCGGCAGATGAGAGAGGAGTTGAGGAAATCGTGGTCGTTTGTGACGCTTCGATGCAGTCAAATGCGGCGCTCATGAATCGATTAATTCGTGCTGCACATTAATCCCTTTTTTGCTACGTTCTGGACTTGCATCTATGGAGGTTTGGTATGGGGCAGAACGTTGCGCAGAAGTTAATTGAGAGCCATCTGGTTGAGGGAAAGATGGAAATCGGTGAGGAGATTGGGCTTAAAATTGATCAAACCCTCACTCAAGATGCCACAGGCACCATGGTGATGCTGGAACTTGAGGCGATGAATATCGAGCGCGCGCAAACAGACGTCTCTGTCCAATATGTTGACCATAACATCCTTCAAAATGACTTTAAAAACGCTGAGGACCACCTTTTTCTAAGAAGCGCCTGCCAGCGTTTTGGGATCTGGTACAGTCGCCCCGGAAATGGGGTGAGTCACCCGATTCATATGGAACGGTTTGGTATTCCGGGTAAGACGCTTTTAGGCTCGGATAGCCATACGTGTGCAGCGGGTTCGTTGGGGATGCTGGCGATGGGCGCAGGAGGTCTCGAGGTTGCCTTTGCCATCGCAGGAGAGCCTTTTCATGTGAAGATGCCAAAGATATGGGGGGTCAAACTAACCGGCTCTCTACCTGACTGGGTAAGTGCCAAAGATGTGATTTTAGAAATGCTCCGCCGCCATGATGTAGCGGGAGGTGTAGGCAAAATCATTGAGTACTACGGCCCCGGTCTCGATTGTCTCTCCGCCATGGATCGACATGTGATTGCTAACATGGGTGCAGAGCTCGGAGCCACAGCCACTGTTTTTCCCTCAGACCAAGAGGTGCGGAGATTCATGAAAAGTCAGCGGCGCGAAGATCAGTGGAAGGAGCTTGTTGCCGATGCTGGATGCTCCTACGATCTTCATGATGAGATTGATCTTTCTCAACTCGAGCCCCTAATTGCCCTTCCAAGCAGCCCCGGCAACGTGGTTCCGGTTAAAGAAGTGGAAGGTTTAGAGGTTTTTCAGGTCATGGTAGGCTCGTCTGCCAATCCCGGCTACCGCGATTTTGCTGTTGTAGCCGAAATGATGGAGGGAAAACGAGCCGTCGATCAAGTTTCTTTCGACATCAATCCGACTTCACGCCAAATTCTCGAAAATCTGGCTCGCAACGGCCACCTAGAAAAGTTGATCCTATCAGGAGGACGCATCCACCAAGCAGGCTGTAATGGCTGCATTGGGATGGGGCAAGCGCCGGCAAATGGCCGCCCTTCGTTGCGTACGGTACCGCGAAATTTTCCCGGCAGATCAGGCACCAAAGAGGACTCGGTTTATCTTTGTAGTCCCGAAATCGCCGCCGCCGCTGCGCTTACTGGAAAAGTCACCGATCCACGCACACTAAAAATGCCCTATCCTAAAGTCTCCGAGCCCGATGAGCTCCTTATCGATGCAGAGGCCGTTTCACCGCCACCGGCGGACGGACGGAATCTGGAACTGGATAAGGGAAGCAACATTAAACCTCTCCCACATTTTGAGCCGCTTCCTGCCAGTTTAGAGGGGCCTGTTTTGATCAAAACAGGTGACAATGTATCGACAGATGAAATCATGCCTGCCGGTTCAAAAGTGCTTCCTTTCCGCAGCAATATTCCCGCCATTAGTCAGTTTGTCTTCGATCAAGTAGACGAGACTTATCCAGAGAGAACAAAACCCTACCGCGTTTCGGGTCACTTTATCATCGGTGGTGACAACTACGGACAAGGATCGAGTCGAGAGCACGCGGCAATTGCGCCTCGCTATCTCGGTGTGCGTGTGGCTCTGGTGAAAGGATTTGCCCGCATTCATCGGGCTAATTTAACGAATTTTGGTATCGTGCCACTTCTTTTTGAAAAGCCGACTGATTGGGATAAAATCAGGCAAGACGACATTTTGAGTTTCCCCTATATCCGTGATGAAATTCAAAAAGGAGAGAGTGTGACAGTCAAAAATGTCACCCAGGGCTACCACTTTAAGGCCAAGCACAACATGACAGAGCGTGAGCTCCACAATGTGTTAGAAGGGGGGATGATCGGCCGCTATAGAAAGAAAATGGGGCATTAAACTATGCCCATTGTTGATCTTCACTGTGATTTACTGGCTTATCTGGCTCAAAAAGATGAGCGGCATGCTGAAGATGAAGAAATACGCTGCTCGCTTCCGCGTTTGCGGAAGGGCGATGTGCTTCTGCAAGTGTGTGCTGTCTATACTCAAACAGGCAAGGGGTCTGTTGCCTCAGCTGAAAAGCAGTTTACCATTTTCCGCACACTTCCCACCCTCCATCCTGAGGGGTTTGCTCGCCTCCAAACGCTCTCTCTGCCTGAGCCGAGTAATCGAGTGCATGTCGTTGCGGCTATTGAAAATGCCTCCGGACTTTGTTCTGAGAGGGAAAAACTTGAACGCGCTTTTTCACGTCTTGATCAATACCGGAAAACAGCCGGTCCCATTCTTTATATGAGCTTGACCTGGAATGAAGTGAACCGTTTTGGGGGAGGCAACCACTCAAAAATAGGTCTCAAACGGGATGGAGAGCTGCTTTTGGAATATCTGGATGGCAAGAAGATTGCGGTGGATCTCAGCCATACCTCTGATGCTTTAGCTCATGATATTTTGAACTACATCGATGCCAAAGGGCTAGCCATTACTCCGATTGCCAGTCATTCCAATTTTCGGAAAATTGCCAACCACCCACGCAATCTTCCTGATGAGCTGGCTAAAGAGGTGATCCGACGTGGAGGGCTGATTGGTCTCAATTTTGTTAAGCACTTTGTCGGAAAAAACTATCCGGAAGACTTTACCCGCCAAGTGGATTACGCGAGATCTCTTGGTGGCTTTGATCACTATTGCTTTGGAGCTGACTTTTTCTATGATAAAGACATGCCGATCGCCTATCATCCCTTTATTCCTTTTTTCTATCCTCCCTTTGGTGATTCAGGATGCTACCAAAATCTCATTGCGCATCTCAATGAGGTCTTCACGAAGCAAGAGCTCGAAAAGATCGCACACCAAAACTTTGCCAACTTTTTAGCCCGGATGAACACATGATTATAGCTGGAGATATTGGAGGAACCAAAACAAATCTTGCTCTATTTGAAGCAGATGAAGGCAAATATGCCTTTTCTCATCTCATGAAATTTCCCAGTCAAAAGTACTCTGACTTAAAAACAATTGTGAAAGAGTTCATGCAGAGCTGCAAGCAAAGTGGGGAGGTGCGTGCTGCTTGTTTTGCCATTGCGGGGCCTGTGAAAGAGGGAGTGTGCAAGGCTACCAATCTCCCATGGATTGTAGAAGCAAAAGAGCTCGCGCGTGCGTTAAATATTCCCCAGGTTTTTTTGATTAATGATCTAGAAGCCAATGCGTATGCAATTGAGATTTTGAGCCCCGATAATCTCTTCGAACTCTACCCAGGTAAAGGAACGCCTCAAGGCAATCGAGCCGTGGTCTCGCCGGGAACGGGGCTGGGAGAGGCCGGTCTCTATTGGGATGGCAAAGAGCACCGCCCTTTTGCCACAGAGGGGGGACACTGTGAGTTTGGCCCCCGCAACGAGCTGCAAATCGATTTTTGCCGCTATATCTATAAAAAGTTTGGACACGCTTCCTATGAGCGTGCACTCTCCGGACCGGGGTTACACAACATCTACACTTTTTTCCGTGATGAAATGCAGCTTCAAGAGCCCGCGTGGCTTGCTGATGAGCTAAAGCAAGAGGATCCTGCCAAGGTGATCACGCAAAATGCACTAAACGAAAAATCAGAAACATGTCTCCAAGCATTAAATTTCTTTGTTTCCGTCTTAGGCGCTGAATCGAGTAATACCGTCCTTAAATTCATGGCATTAGGGGGCGTTTACCTTGGAGGTGGGATTCCGCCAAAGATCTTGCCCAAATTGAAAGAACCTCTCTTTTTAGAAAGCTTCGTCGACAAAGGAAGGTTTCGAGAGCTGCTTGAAGCGGTTCCGATTCGTGTGATTTTGGATGATAAAGCTAGTCTGAAGGGGGCGGCGCACTACTGTCGGATGCATGCAGCATCCTAAGAAGCTCCGCGATCTCTTCTTTTTTATTCTTGAAATCGGGATCGCGCATTAGGAGGAGAATCATGGCTTTGGTTTTTGCTTTAAGCTCCGCTGTATGAGGGTGACCTTCCAATGCTTCGATCATTAACTCGATCAGTTTCCGTTTTGCGGCAAAACAATCGTCCACAGGCAAAGCAAGACGTCTGCCTTGTTTACGTACAACCACAGTTTCCATGAAGTAGTCTACCTGCCCATTAAAATCACGAAAGCTTAAGTAAGATAAGCCCACTATAGCATAGGGAAAAGCGCTAAAGAGTTCTTTACCTCCCTTTTTTCGATACACAGTAGAAATCGCTGAAATAGAGGCTTGAGTATTTTCCATACACAGATGAGCAGATTCCGTTTCTCTGCAAAAAAACCAATTACGCAGGATCACTTCCCAGGACTGCAGCTGAAACAGCTCGCCTATCTCTTTCTGATAAACCCCATACCGGGCCTTGAACAAAACCGTAAGAGCAAAAGAATCGTCTGCAGCCTGCATTCGAATTAAACCCATTAATACGGGATACATGAGTTTCCAGCTCTCAGCTCCCGGTTTCAGCTCGCCGCTTGTGAGCGCATAGCGTAAAAGTTGACCTGCTCGTTGATAGCGTTCTTTTGAAGGATTAGCCAGGAGAACAGAGACAATTTCTGGAATGGCGGCATTTTCAAATGGTGTGGTGTTTAAAATTCTTAGAATGCGATCAATCTCTTCTAAAAAAAGAGGCCCTCGCTTCGCCAACCTGTTTAGAAGTAGCCCCATCTGCTGCCAATAGAAGCGTGTTTGCTCTTGTCCAAAAATACGGTCCAAATGCGCGCGCGCTTCTGAGTGGCGATTTGAAGCGAGCAGCACATAAACCCAGTGACCCTCAAAAGCAGCCTCTATTTTATCGCACACCCCCGGATACGGGCTCGGCTGATTGCGTAAATCCCGAAGCGCCTCCCGGGAGAGCAAATAAATCTCTCTTATTTGCTCTATTAATGCGGCTCCACCCTCTCCTCTGTCCACTGATTGCGCAGCGCCTTCGATCATACACGAATGCCCCATCAAGACGAGGTCGGGTTGAGGGATCTTGGAGCAATACCTTTTGTGCCTTTCTAAGTGATCTAAAAAGTAGCCAAATTGGGGACTTGTTTGATCGATCAAGTCCTTTAAAGCCGAAATATACAGAGCGAAAAAAACCTCGCTTCCCTCACGAAAAATTCCATTGTTTTCCAGAAGTTCATAAAGCTTAACGCAAGGCTCTTCCGCCTCACTCAAAAATTTTGCTACCCATTGTTCCCAGATTTTTGTTCTTATGTGACGCAAATCATGTATGCGCGCTAAGGTAAAGGCTTTTAATGGCTCTTTTTGACACCCCTCATCAATCAGCTGTATAAAAAGAGTCTCTAAAAAGCTTTGATACCTGTCGCGCTTTTCAAGAGCATTAAAGAAAGAGGTCTTTGTGATCCAACGCAGAAAAAATGGCTGTTTAATCAGGCGATGACAAAGGGCTAACAAAGGCTCCATCAGCTGATCGTAGCAGGGACAGGGATCTTTTTGAGCCAATTGATCGAGCAAGCGAAGTGTTTTGGGATTGTCACTACTATCACTCTCTAAATACATGCCTAAAAGGGCGTAATACCGCGCACGGTCAATTTGGTCCGGAAAAGCATGAACGCGCTCACAAAGAACCGGAAAACTCCGTTTGGGATGCGCTTCTGCTAGTCTTAATTTCACAGCGTACAGATCAGCGGTGGCCTTCAGCTTCTGTTTCTCTCCATAAACGGCCATCTCATGGATCAAAGAGTGATCGGGGCGGGATTTTGCACACTCCTCTTTAAGCAGGGCATACCAAATGTGATTGGCTGCCGGAGGAAGCGGAATCTTTTGCCTGTAGCAGGCGAGGCAGGCGCGCTTTAGCAAGGTCAGCTTTACGTACTCTATCAGTCTAACATGTTCAGGTTGTGTACTGGGTAGACTTGCGCAGAACACAATACAGCGAGACGCTTCTTCCGGAAATGCATCAAACCGCGTATGCATCAGTAAGCGCATGGCGTAGAGAGGCTGCTGATGGGCCAGTTTTTCAATGAGCTTAAAAGTACGCGCAGAAAGAGGAAGTTCGATCCAGCAGTCAAAAGCCCTTGCTTCGGAACCTCTTCCGTGCTGAAAAAGAGCTTCTACCCATTTCTCTTGAAAGTGCGGATCATCCAGATCGGGGATGATGCTCTCACCAATATAGAGCTCAAATTCTTTTTTGAGCGCTTCTTTTTGTTCTCCTTCGACAAGTCCCAAGCTGACAATCAGCTGACGTTCTGCATAGGCGCGTTTCTTTTCGCTCGACACATCAGGATCGCCCAAAACAGTCAATAATCCAATGTACTCGAGAAAAGGGGGATCGCTATCCAGCAACCGAAGTGCCCTACTTGTCCCACCCTCAAAACGGGCCGGCGAGGGAGGGCAAACAAGGAAAAAAAGGCGAGCAAGCTGTTGGTGAAATCGGGGATCCACTGCTTCTAGCTCTGCAATCGCCTCAGCTGCATTTGTATCGAGCTGAATAGTGTGTCTACCCATTGGCAGATGGAGCATGGGCTGGACTGTGGTCTCCAATTCAACGCCTGTGTTGCGTAACGAAGAGTAGAAAGCCGCGACTTTAAGAGTGGCCAAAATCGCTGTGAGGGGCACGTCTGAGTCTGTGATAAGGGCCTGCAAAGTGGTGGCTATAGGCGGGGCATCTACTAGAACATTTGACGTATGAGTGCATAAAAACTTTTGAATATCAGCAGGTTCGCGTCTTTTGATTAAAAGCAGGGCACAATTGATCAAGAAACAAAAATTGGTAAGTGAATCATTTGCATGATGCTTGACCGTCCAATCTTGGATATCTGCCCATAGAGCGTGCGGCTTCACTTTTTCGTAAAAAACAGACTCAAGTGAGGGCTGGATCAGACAGTTTCCCCTTGTGACCCTGGAGACGTGACGCATCCACACTTTATATTCAAGAGTGGAAAGCGATTCAGTGGCTGTAAAGCCCAGCGTTGCGTGCAAAAAAGATTCGAGAGGCTTTCCTCGATGTGATTCTGGAGCTGTTGAAAGAAGATTATTAGCGGAAAGAAGAAAATGCAGGGGGATGAATAAATCATCTTCGGTCAGAACAAACTCCCTAGAAAGCTGATGACAAAGATTGAGATCAACCGGGCTCCCTTTTAAGGAGACCAGCAACATTTTGATAAACCCTTTGTCGAGCAAGCAGAGTTCACTATAGGCTTGCTCATGGATCTTATCTTGCGCCTCTGCTGGAGACAGTTGTTGTGTAAAACCCAAAGAGAGTTGCCTTGAAATAAACGCGCGCATGTATTCAAGATCTTTCTTTTCTACAGCACGCACCACTTTTTGACTGGCTATCATAATGGGGCGTTTTTCGACCCGTATCCGAAGATCGATGTCTGATGGGGCTTTATTCCATCGGTTGAAAAGAGAGCTGTGATAGAATTCTCCGATTTCAAGCTCCTGAAAGACACGTCGTGCATAATCCGTTTTTGTAAACAAAAAGTAGAAGACGTACCCGCCAATTAAACGGGCAGTCGGAAAACAGAGGTCTGGGCGTTTCCGCCTCATTTCAATCAGGAAATTGTTCAAAATCAGGGGAATTGAGGTCCTCGAATGAAACTTTCCATCGAGAGTGATGGTAAAAACGCGCCCCAGCTCTTCTTTGAGCAAGGCTAACTCGGCACCGGTGAGTGAGGGAAGAGGCCGACTGGAAAAAGCCTCCGTGATTCTTCCTTGAGCATCTAAAATTTCCTTTTCTACCAAAGCTTGAAAGAGCTTCCCTCTGCTACCTGTGATAGAGAAGGGAGAGGGGGTATTGGAGACTCCTGCTGCTCCGCCAGAGGGGTAACTCGTTACAGGGGACTGAGTAGTTGTTGTTACAGGTAAAACAGACATAATAAACAAGAAATCATAAAGAAGACCTAATAAGCTATCAAGAAAAAAATAAATGAGTTTTTAAATTAATAATTTAAATATAAAATTGAATTAGGAGATTGCCTATGAATCCGAAAATGCAAAATCAAGAAAGCGTGCAGTTGAAATGGGGCATAGCCCTGTTGAACTCTTTTGTACACTTTGCTGCCAAAAGCGGAAGTATCTCTCCTTCTCAAATGCGTGCATTGGATGGGGAGCTCGCAGAACTTATTCAAGCTGAAGACTCCTCCGACTGGGTTACAACACAATTGAATCATTGCATTGAAAGGGTCAACCAGCAGCTTCAACAGAATACGGACACCTCAAAATTTGTTCCCTTTCCTCTTTTTTCATTTGCAGCCGGCGTGCATATGGAGTCTTCTGTATTAGACCAAATCAGCATGATCGAGAGAACGTTAAGTGAAGCAGCTGAAGGTGAGGTGATTAGCTGGGACAATGAGAGTCACTATTTTGAGACGCTACTCAAAGTTTCCTCAGAAATAGAGTACCACAAAATGCTTCCTCAAGAAGGTATGGCACGTTTGATTGGAGAGCTTGAAAAACTCAACAAAGAGCTCCCTTTAGACTCCCAAATCCCTTTACCCAATTTTAGGGGGTATGAATAAAATGGAATTAGGTGGCGTGCATTCTGGTCAGGGGCCTGAGTCAATCCATCCAAGAGAGACTCTTGCCGAGCGCAAGAAGCGATTCGAGATGAAGTGGGAAATGAGTATTATCGGCATTTACGTCGCTGTATCGCGCAAAGGAGGAGATGCGACCCATCCGCTGGATACACTGAAGAAAGATCTCGACTCAGACAAGCCTCCCGAGCAGCTGGTTCCGGCGATGAATCAAGTAATAGACCTGATCAACAATGATCTCCCTCCAGGAGCGGCGCCCCTTCCTCCATTCGACCTTACTTCAGGAGGAAATGAAGCCAAAGCCATGGCTCAGTATGCCATTACTCTTGAGAAATTTCTCAATGTCGTAGCCGAGCAGGGGCAAATTCCGTGGAAGGAACAAGAGACTCTTTTTAATCAAACGCGCGCTCTGGTTGACCATATTGGAGCCATACCGCTAGATGAAGCCGTGAATCGCTTGAACACAATCATTGAAGAGGCCAATCAGTCGCTGCCTTTACCTTTTCAACTTGAGGCTTTAGGACCTCTCGCTAATTAAGCTTTTTTCTTACCATTCGCACTATCATCTATTGGAGCTGTCCAGGATGCCCGGCGACGAGCGGCTGCTCTGGGATTGTGAGGATGAAGGCTAAGGGAGGCAGGTGGTGATGGAGGTGGAGAAACCCTTCTCATAGGAGCGGTTCTAGTCGTTGTAGTGGTGGTTGTAGTTGTCGTGCTGGTCGCGGGTGGAGCAGAAGAAAGTGAAAGCGGAACTGCAGGCTGTCTTGCACTCATCACTGGTGGAGGCGGCCGCGAGGAGGACGTGCTTCCGATGATTAGATCCGTTTCTCGATTGTCCTTATGCCTCTGCCAACCCCAAACTGCGGTAAAAATCCCCATGACAACAGTGGCAGTTCCCACTACAGCGGTAGCACCTAGACTAATCTGATGTACAGTTGACGCAATCGATCCCCCCACACCTGTGGTCGCCAATACCGCCAGGCCAATTGTCACCAGCACTCCAAGCGCAACGGCAACAATCAAAGGGATCGGCACAGCCCGCTCTCTATCGATAGGAGCTGTTGAAGCAGAAGCTACGGAAGCTGAAGTGGAAGGAGGAGGAGCAGCTGCTGAGCCACCACCAGAAGATGCAGAAGCCATAATCATTCACCTTTTTTTATAAATAATTATAACACAGTTAATTATAAAAATCAGCTGATTAATACTGTCTTAATAGAGCTCTGATGTTTTCTTTAAAAGGATGGTTCTCCACAGAAGAGAGAAACTGACCCAAAGTTTCGGATTCAAGGGCCGGAGAGAGAGCCTCTCCACGCTTGATCAGCATGTAGAACAGGCAGGCACGCTCTCCATCTTCAATAGAGACATAAAAGCTGCAATCCTCTCTCTCTTGAGCCGTAATCCGAAAGCGCGCATTATTGGGTGAAATTGCGTTAGGAGGGTGAAGGTGGACTTTTTCCTCACAATGCGGATAAGCAGGCGCAATTCCCTTTGGTTCAAAGTAATGAATTTGAACCCATTTTCGGACATCATCTCCTGATGCATAATCTGGAAACACCCAAAAGTGCGTGACCAAATTCCGCCAGACAGAAGTACTTTCACAGTCGCGCGCCACCAGCAAAAAAAGATCAAGTTGCTCATGGTGAGCAAAGTGATGACGCATTGCTGAGGGAAAACCTGCCAGCTGGCTAGGGGGTAGACGGCAAGAAACGAGATGCTGATCGGGAAGCAGAGTCTCATAGTGGTTATCATAGTCGCCCACCATGGGCAATTTGGGACACCCCATGCTTCTGCCTACATCTACGGATCGAAGGGGAAGGGTCTCCAATACAGCTGCCAACTGATCGGACGAACCCGGCTCACTTCCCGAGCTTGAACTGGAACTTCTTTCAGAATCCGAGAGGTTATCGGGATCCCACCAAAAAGCGTCATCAGAGGAAGAAGAAGGGGAGGCAGGCTTGGTAATGGGAACAGAATTTGGTTTCCCCATGCTCAACTGAGGTGCCTGAAGAGAGGAGGACTTGGAGGAGTACCAAACCGCGACAAAACCGAGCTCACCGATTCCTAGTTCCACAGCAGCAATCGCCGTATAGGGAGAAAAAGCCTGAACAGCAGCTAGCCCTGCCAGCACTCCCACCACAATCGTGGTTAAGATGAGGGCGACCTGCATGTATTCCGGGAAAACTTCCCGGGACACTGAGGGCACAGAATAACTGGATGTTGAAGATACGCTGCTCATAATTAATTGACAGAATAGCGAAAAATATGATTAAAAACAATTATAAATAAAGAGTGGAGAAATGATGCGTACATTGATCGTTGCTAATCAAAAGGGAGGCGTTGGGAAGAGTACCACCACAATAAACCTCTCGGCTGGACTCGCCCGATTAAATAAAAAAGTATTAGTGATTGATACCGATCCTCAGGGCCATTCCACAATAGGACTGAATGCCTCAACTGAGAATCGCAAGACCATTGCTGACCTTCTTACTGAAGAAGGGGTCGAAGCTAAGGATGTGATTCAACCCACCTACGCGCCTAATATCGATATCATTCCCAGTAACCTCTCCCTGGCTGTAGCCGATTTAAAACTGTCGACCCTGGGTGCCAAGGAATTTAAACTGCGCAACAAAATCAAAGAGATCGAAGATAAGTACGACTACATTTTGATCGATTCTCCTCCCACATTTGGAAACTTAACCATGAATGCCTTCACTACAGGAAGGGAAATCATTCTCCCGATTCAGCTCGGTTACTTGAGCTTGGAAGGAGTGAGCAACTTTGTCGATACGATCAACTTCGTCAACAGAGATGTGAATTCCATTATTAGCCATAAAGTTGAGATTGCCGGTGTGCTTGTTACTTTTTTCGACGTGCGCACAAAGTTGGCACGCGAAGTGTTTACTTCAGTCAATGAGATTTTCGGTGATAAGGTGTTTCAAACGAAGATCCCGCAAAACATTAAGATCAACGAAGCGCAATCTCATGGCAAAACGATTTTCGATTACGATCCACACTGTAAAGGATCACACGCCTACGAGAGCCTTGCCAAGGAGATTGCCCAAATGGAGAGGTAGTAGCAGTGTCTGGTATTAATAGAGTCAAAGAGAAGATGAAGCAAAAACTCTCTTTTGGAGGGTTAGCTACTGTAGAGCCTTACCAAAACAATCAAAAAAAAGGACGCAAAATCTACTCTTTGACAAAAGAAGATAACGTCATGCTCAAAAAGATCTTCTCTAAGCGTCTTAATTTAGAAAGTGAAACCTCTATCGCAACACTGATGTCCGAGGCAATCACACTTTTATATAGCAGAGAATTTCCGCAATAATCGAACTGTCTGTCTCTTACAAATAAGCAACATACACAGAGTCGGTTATATCCACTCGTTATAAAATGCTGTTGTAAATTTCTGCAATTCTCTTTATAAGATTTTCACAAATGACATCTATATCTTATATCAAACAGGCTACCTTTGCGGGACTATCGGCTGGAGTTTCCACAGCCAGCGCTGCTGTTACCGTATTCAATGACCGCATTTTCTCCCCTCCATCGTTAGCTGGCCGCATCTCCGGAACCTTGGCACCCGCAATTTCAGGAGCGGCTCTCTATACCTGTCTCAATGCGATTTTGCCCCCTTACCTAACGCATCGGATACGGCTCGAATCACTGCGCCTTGGTATTCCGGGCTACTTTTTACTTACAGAAATCTATCTCAATCTTCCACCTGAGCCGAAGGTAAGCCGTGAAGCTGTGATCGCCTCCATGCTGGCTCTTTATGGTTTTGAAATCGCTGCTTTGGCAGATAGCCTTTTTGAAAAAGTGCGCCCCGAAATTAGGGCGATCACAGAAGCTCTTCTTAGTGAAGATATGCAGGCCCCACGCACCTATACTCTCTTAACCGAAGGATACATAGGATTAGTAGGGCGGATTGCTTATCGGCTTCTTTTCGCCACAGGACTCCTTTTAGGTGCCATCTCTGTAGATGATCCGGAGTTCAAAGCCTGCCTGTTCAGCTTTTCTGCCTTCTACTACGCGCAGTCACTCACCCTTTTTCCCTTAAACAGTCTCATGAGATGGGGAGGGCATTTAGAGCGTCGGTTTGCCGACGATTTAGAGCGTGATCCTACAACGCCTCTACCACGTAAACTCCGCCTACTGCGCACGGCGCAAAACCTGACTATGCTGGTCAGCCCCCTGCTCATTGCAGGCCTCTTTATTGATTCGCAGTGGCCTACTGTGGGAGCTGCAGGTATCTGTGATACCGTGCGTGAAGAGGTCCAACGAGCCCGTTTTATTCAAACTACAGAGAGAAAAATGGAGGCTATCGAAAAACGTCTTTTTCGCTGTGCCCCTCTGCACGCACTGGATACTAGCTATAAAATTACTGCCTACCTAGCTATGCTGGGAGGACTTGCCTATTTTGCTTATCTACTGATTGCCTCTGATGATCCCGCCTATACCCTCATTGCGGTCACGTTTACCGCCTCTATACTTACAGGTTTTATGAAAAACTCTTTCCTGATCGAACTGGCAAATAAGGTTAAAGGGAATCGGTTGGTCGACCATCTTTTGTATAATGGTGCTTACTCAACGCAGGATATCTTAGGTTTGCAGATGCTCTACCTTTATTACTACTCGCTTTTTCGCTTTAAAATTGGAAGCGACCACCTGAATCAAAGAGAGCTTGCACTTCAAACGGTAACATGGGGAGCCTATGGATGGTCCGGAGGGGCTGCTGCTGCACGCATTCTCTACTCCTCTACTGAGTCCACCTCTATGTGGAATTGGTTACTTGGCAACCTCAGTTTAACCGCCTATCAAAGGGTGATGGGGATTGTGGCATGATTGACTTCCCCTTGTGGAATCGTTTGCTTGTCGAAGAGTGGAGCGGAATCATCGAAAAAGCGGACCCTGACCAAGTGTCAGCTCTTTTTGTTTTTGCTTTTGGGCAACGAGCCTTGGAAGCCCACCCCTACCGAAATTTACAGGCACGGGTAAAGGTACTAACCGCGATTCACCGCAAAGATGCAGCGACTTTAGCGCAGTGGGTAGCAGAAAGAAGTAGTGTTACATCTACAGAGCGTCCCGATCAGGCACTTAAAAGAGAGAAATGGTTGGTGGGAGCTACATTCTATCCCTTCCCGTCTCAACAGTCTCTATCCACTTGTGACTCAAATCTCGGTCTCTCCAAACATGCAGACAACTTGAAGCGGGGAGTGCATCTTCTCTACAATTTCGTAGATGGAGCGGCACGTAAACTCACCCCTGAGCAGAACTGTTTGCTTTTAAGGACACTGGTGGTACATGCGGGGGTAAGGGAAAAGGGAAATCCCATATCATTTTGGCAGCTGCTGATTGACTGGGTCAGTCACGACTCAGATCGACAGCTCATCTACCAAGAGCTCCTCAAGAGATTCCAAAGTATCCTTGGCACGCTCAAGCCTCCCAGCCTGCAAAAAGAGGATTATCAGCCAGGCGAACTGTTTAGTTCTTATGTCAAAGGGCGCGTGCTTAGCTCGATCGGGGTTCCTCTGTCGGAACAAGCCACAACCTTTCTCACGGATCAAATGAAGTACTCAATCGAGATCCTATTAGATGTTGCCTATTTTTCTGACTCACCGCCAGCTGATTTATCTACTCATCGACAGAGTCGAGAAATTGTACGCTCTCTCTACTACTTCAAACAACTCCAAACCCCAAACGTCTCCTTATTTGACTTGATTGTACTAAGGGAGCCTAAACGCGCCGAAGAAGCTCCTTATTGTACGCTTCTTGCAACCATAGAAACTGCCGATCCTCGCCAGGTTCCAAAGGCTCTTACTCTCACTCTAGAACTGGTGCCACGCTTCTCTCAACTCACTCGGGGAGAACACTTTTACCTCTTTCTCTTCTGTTTAAAACACATCGATAACTCTTTTACTGATTTAGCTTTAGAAGAGGTGACCTTTAAAGAGTTTCTTCTTTGGGCAGGGAGTGTCTTTTCTGCGCGCCTGCGCGCTTATCGTGACAATAAAGGGGCGGAACCTTTAATCCCCGGGTGCTCCCTTTCTGAAGGACAGCAGCGCTTTTTACATGCCGCCGATTTGAGTACTGTCCCCTTATTAAAGCGCTATTTTGCGGCGCTCAACATTCCTCCCAGCTCAACTTTTTGCTTCCATTTCATCATGCATGGAATAAAAGGAGAGATTCACAGTACAGATCCAATTGAGAGACAGCAGGAGATATATGCGCTTTCCGAGTCCCTTCCTCCCTCTCTTCGACCGCTGCTGAACACTCCTTTTCCCTACCAACAGACCCCTGCAGCGCAGCGCTCTTTTCCAATCTGTTTAGAGACCGAAAAAGCTCTGCGTAGGGGTGTACGCATACTTTTTTCAGATCAACCGGACGAAGGAGTGGATGTTGAACGTGTGCTTACTTACCACGCCGCTTTAATTGAGGCGGGAAGACCTGTGTTCTACCGCCAAGCGCGCGAGCAGTGGCCAGGTAAGAGTCAATCTTTCCAGGAATATCTAATTGAACGCACCCTGGCTTCATTAGAAGCACGACTTGAGCTCACCTTTTCAGAAACCGTGGCAAGTATCCTTAAAGCTGAGATGGAAACAGAAACTGTCCGAATCGATTTGGGCTACTTTCCTCATGTTAGCACATCCTTTGAGATCGATCGGGAGCGTACCTCCTACCCATTGCTTCTTCACCTTCAACACTTTTTCCGCTTGCATCAGAACTGCCACACCTCTCAAGAGAGAAGCCTGCTTATGGACTATCTTTTTTCGTGCAAAGAGATCTATGCAAATAAAGAGCCCCATCAAAGTTTCTTGCCAGGAGCCCTTTCCACTGTTTTAGTGCCCATGCGCGATGTGCTTCCTGTGATGCGCTCTCTTCAAATGCGTTTTCCGAAAGAATCCATCGCGTTTTTACTGGGCGTTTTCCTCAAAAAACCAAGACTCATGGAAGTGATTCCAAGCTGGCCTGTTGAATGCGTAACGCTAAAACAGCTGCTTGTTGTCTGCGCAAAAGAGAGCCGCCTTCAACGATGCCAAAGGAGTTGTCCTGATTTCGGACTTGCATTCTCTTCTCACCAGAGAGGTTTTCTACATGCTCTTTCAGATGAGCCAGCCTTTCAGAAAAGACTTCTCTTTGTACGCCAGCTCCCTCAGGAGCGGACAGGTCCCTTTGCGTTTGCCTTTTTGATAAGCGAGATTGAACTGAAAGACTCAGATCAAACAGAAATTTTAGATGCGCTTCGCTCCAGCCGTTTTGCGCAAGCGGTTAAAATTTTTGGATCTAAATTATTATATGACGATAATTTAGATGTTATGGAGCTGTTTATTCAGCGGTTTGGAGAAGATTAACCATCACCCGGATTTGGACCAAAGTGGATTTCATCGTAATCAGGACTCTCATCGTCATGCGATCCTAGCCAATTGCAACCCGAAGCAAGCGTTAAGATGGTCAGCATAGCGACAAAATAAAATTTCATGGTATACCTCTTGAGCTGTGTTTGAAGCATTTTTGATGCCAAGAATACTGAAATTAGTTATACTCTTTCAGTAAATTATGATGATTAATCCTGATTATTCAGATTCAGTTAGAAAGCCCTCCTTTTACGAAAGGCAGCCTTACTATTTTGCCATTACCATTCTGGCGATTGGGGTGATTGCTCTGGCCATTACAGCGGTTGGTGCACACTATGGAGTCTGGTCGGCGGGTGCTTTAGACTATTTGACACGAGCCCACACGTTTATCCTGCTTTCAGCAAGTGGAGGTGCGCTACTTTTGCTATTTACGGCGGCTATAGCTGGATCTCTAAAATGGCAAATCAATTCCCGAAACGATGAATATACGCTCGCTCAACAAGATTATGAAGCGCAGTTGAGACAAAGAGCTCATGAGGTGGAACAACTCACAGTTGAGCGTAATGCCCTTCAACACCGCATCACTGAGGCCCAAGAGCAAGCCGCTAGGGCTCAAGCAGATCACGAGCAACAAGTTGGTGAGCTTACAGAACAAGCCCGACAAAAGGCTCAACTTAGACAAGAGGCCTTTGAAAGAGAATTAGCTGAAGCGCGAAGAGCCGAGCGGGAACTGCTAGATAAACTTCTGACTGCAGAAGCAACGTTACGTGAGCTTAGAGAGAGAAATGCTGAAGCGCTTCTGTCTGCAAGCTATATAGCCAATAGACCGGGAAGCCCTTCTGCAGCAGCTCCTCAATGGACTCAGCGTGCCTGGAGAGTCTTTACCTACGATCAGGTAGCAGAACAGAAGTATCACGCCGTTCTGGATCAATACGTTTGGCATTTACAAAGACAAGATTTTGATCTCGAATCCCTCTTTGCACATCCCCCACTACGCCCCATTGTCCGCCATTTGTTACGGCTTGAAAAGGAAGGTGATGCGCGTCTCTGTTATCAACATGCGATTAGAGAGCTCCGCGCCCTAATTGTATCTAGTTTGTATCAAGAACTGCCCGCTGACGATCCGATCAAGCATTTTGTGCACGCCTTTTGCTTAATCCGGTGGAAAGGAACACATCTATATAGCTATTTAGAAGAGACCGTTCAATTGACAGTAGATTCAGAAGCGATTGCACCCTCAAATTTGCGTGCATTTCCTCACGCTGTTATGGATGTCAATACACGAGTGAAACACTCCCCTCATAAAAAGCCTGTGGTGGATCTTCAAGCGCAAAAACTGGCAGGGGCTGTTGGAGTGGAAGATTTTTGCGGTAATAAAAACACACCCAACGTCAGGCATATCCAAACCTTTACCAATGCAAGTGGAGAAACCCGTGAGATTTCTTATGTCCGCCACGGAAGCCCAACAGCTTTAGGGCACGACTATAGCAACGGAGGCATTGGGATACGCAAGTTTATCGGAACGTTTTTACGCGCATGGAGTAACAATTTACCCGACTTTGCTGTCGAAATAGATACGGGAGAAGTGGTCACTGTCGATTACCATGAGTACTTATTGGCTTTGGCTGCTCGGGGAGAGAGTGAACTGTTTTGTATCCACCAAAGGCGGACGCCAGACATCTTTGAGGATGAAAGGACGCGAGTGATGCGTATCGAAGCTCTTCAACAGACTCACGACAACATCTTTGTTTTGACCCAGCCGGTCGAAGGAGATCTTTTCGAGCATAGAGGTGAATACAGTAAGATGACCTCTTTCGATCAGCTCTTTCGCGCTCTAGAAACAGAATTTTTTGATCGAGATCCTGATCATATCCGGACGCGAGCCTCTCTTCCTTATTGTTTACGCGGGGATGCTCAATATCGAGCTGAGTTCCGTCGACTTCTTAGAGTTATCAAAGAGGTGTGCTTTCAGGGAGACACGCTAGTTACACAGGATCTAAGCAGTGAACTCGATGAGCAGTACCTAGCTCAAACCGAGCAAATTAAGGGCATGTTACGGAACTTGAATCTCCGTAAACTGAATCCTATTGAAGAACCTGTTTTTCCCCGCGAAATCTTGGAGCGAATCCTTGCCGATGAAGCACTCAAAGAGCACTTAGTCCAAATGGTGAGTCAAGAGAGTGATCTGGCACAGTGGCTCCCTTCTGGCACTGAGCCAGACCTAGACAATATTCATGTGCGCGGGGCGGCTCTTCACGCCATCGTGGGCACTGTGATCCACAACATTTTGCAAGAGAACCGCGCCCTGCGTGACTTAGAAGAGAGGCAAGCTGAACTGATTGCCAATTGGCAGAGCTTCATTTCGCTCTTTTACGCTTTTCAGAGAATGGATCTTAAAGTCCGTCTGCACGGCGTAAACAACTATAGATTAACAGCCTATAAAAATCCCTGCAAAGATCACTTAGATCGGGGAGGGAATCAGGCGTTTGTAGAAGACCGTCTTCTCCATTATATGCTAGGTCAACAGGACAATCCGCAAAGAATGGAAGAGGCGCTCTACAACTTGCTAGGTCCCCCTATTCTTGTGAAGAAAAAGGAGGCCATTCCCCGGCGGATTCTTCCGGGAATGAAAGTTGAGCAGCTTTTAAGAGCCATGCCCTCGTACGAGCCTTTAAGAAACTGTCAATTTGGAGGGGAGTGGAAAATTGCGGACATTAAAATTCCCCGCGTTCCGGGCCAGTCTGGAGTGCCGCACATTCGCAGAATCGTGAAAGAAGAGGTGAGGCTTCATCCTGACCAAGTGGGATCCATTCTCCAGCGCTTTTCAGGCTTAAAGCTCAAACAATGGGAACCGCGTCCTAACAGCGGAGGGGATCCGAACGAAGAATCCACAATTAGACAACAGTTTGAACGCGATTTTGGAGGCAGCGCAGGGACAGGTTACCTCTTAACCACCGCCTCTTCCACCTCTCCTATTACAGGCTATAAGGGGACTAAGGAAGCGTTGCTGGCGCATCCTCTGATCAATCAGAATGAACAAAAAGCCCTTCAAATTCTTGCCTCTTTTCACCAAGGGCTGGGAGGCATTGTGAGCGTGGCCATTTTAGAAACCTTGAGTGGACATGCAAGGCTCAAAAATAAAGAGCCCCAAGGAAATGAGACAATTAGAACCTTTCATCTTGATTTGAAAGATCCAACTAAGATCACGATGAGATACGCAGATGCGCTTTATGTTTGTCCTAATGAGGAAGACAGACAGCTCGCAGAGCTTAACGTCTATACCAAGGTGGAATACGAAGCGGGGGACTCTCAGCTTACTTCCCAGATCTATACCTGCTGGAATGTTGTTTAGCTTCTTGCTTTTCAATTACTATTTTTCTAGAATCTCTCTTCTATGGCAAAAGAAAATGCAATTTCCCCTACGCGATCTGAAGACTACCCAGAGTGGTATCAGCAAGTCGTCAAGCACGCAGATTTAGCAGAAAATTCCCCCGTCCGTGGCTGCATGGTGATGAAGCCTTGGGGCTACGGCATTTGGGAGAAGATGCAGCGCTATCTTGACGCTGAAATCAAAGCAACCGGTCATCAAAACGTCTATTTTCCCCTTTTTATCCCTTTGAGTTTTTTGGAAAAAGAAGCCACTCACGTGGAAGGATTTGCCAAAGAGTGCGCTGTTGTCACCCACCACCGTCTTGAAGAACGGAATGGAAAGCTTGTTCCGGCAGGAGAACTGGAAGAACCTCTCATTGCACGCCCGACATCTGAAACGATTATTGGAGAAGCCTTTTCCCGTTGGATTGAGTCATATAGAGATTTGCCCCTGCTCATTAATCAGTGGGCTAACATCATTCGATGGGAAATGCGCCCGCGCATCTTTTTGCGTACAACCGAGTTTCTGTGGCAGGAGGGACACACCGCTCATGCAACAGAAGACGAGGCTTTGCAAGAAACCCGGACGATGCTGGAAGTTTATCGAAAATTTGCCGAAGAAGTGTTGGCCATTCCCGTGATCGTAGGTGAAAAATCTCCTGGAGAGCGTTTCCCCGGAGCTGTAAGCACCTTCACTTTGGAAGCCATGATGCAAGATCACAAAGCGCTTCAGCTAGCCACATCGCACTACCTCGGGCAGAACTTTGCCAAAGCCTCTTCTGTGCGTTTTAGTAACCCGTCAGGGGATTTAGAGTATGCTTACACCACCTCTTGGGGGTGTACCACGCGGATGATTGGAGCGCTCATTATGTGTCATAGTGATGACGATGGTCTGCGTCTTCCTCCCAAAATCGCTCCGCAACAAGTGGTGATCATTCCCGTTATTCCTAAACCCGAGTTAGAAGAAGCTGTTTTATCCTACGCTAAAGCCGTTGCAGATCAACTAAAAGGTGTTTCGGTACACATTGATAAGCGTGATCGACGGGGGGGAGAGAAGAATTGGGAGTGGATTAAGAAGGGGATTCCTGTGCGCATTGAGGTAGGACCGCGTGATATTGACTCGCAATCCGTTATGGTGGCTCGCCGTGACCATCCGCATAAACAAAAAGAGAAAGTGGGGATAGATCAGCTCCCTGAACATGTACTTGCTGTACTTGAAGAGATACAGAAAAATTACTACGAGCAGGCTCTAATCTATCGGGATGCACATTTTCGTTCTGATCTCACCACCCTTGACGAGCTTGAAAAGTTTTTCACCCAGTCTGAGGGGGGATTTGTGCGCGCAAAGTGGTGTGGCGATCCAGAGACCGAGAAGTTGCTAGAGCCTTTAAAACTCACCATGCGGTGTCTGCCGCTGAAGCAAAGCGGTACCGAAGGGCCTTGTATCTTGACTGGTAAGCCTGCCACCTTGGATGTCATCTTGGCTAAGGCTTACTAAAGCTCTCCTTGACCCACATCTGAGTGAACGACTTTTTTAAAGTGGTAGCCAATAGCTGGAATCAAAATCATTCCCCCACCTATAAGCGGAACGGTGAGAACCACTCCAGCGCCCAATCCACAAGCTCCAGCGGCAACATCTGAAATAATCCACGCTCTTTGCAAGAAAGAGATTTTAATACCAGCTAAGCACACTCCGATCAGTACAAGAATCATCAGAGCCACACCCAAGCTCAGCCAAGCGGCTCGCTTCCATCCACTGTAGCCATTCTCTACATCTGATCGCCTTGCCATTCCCGTGACAGAGCTTTTTGCTCCACTACATACTTTTGAAAACATATTTATCCCCACTTACTTAAAGCCTGTCTCCAGGTGATTCATGTATTACTTTTTTAAAGTGATAGCCAATCGCTGGAATCAGAATTTCCCCGGCACCCCATATTGGTAGGATGCCAATCGCTCCAAGTGAAGAAGTAAAAAGGGATACTACTACAATCGGTTTTACATTTGTTAGAGTACCGCAGGCCATAAAACCAGCAACAACGATTCCACTAATCAACCAGCCTACACCAGCCAGACCAAGAATAGCCAGCACGACACCTAAGCTCAACCAAGCCGTTCGCTTCCAACCGCTATAGCCATTGTCTACATCTGATCGCCTTGCCAGATCTGCACCAAAATTTTGGGCACCACTATATAATTCCGAAATTTTACCCATATAAACCTCTTTTATTATTTAAAATTTTTAAACTATGTCTACGTTCGCAAAACTCACTCAAAGATGATAAACAGGCTCCCAAATATAGCTTCACCGCCCACGCTCTCACTAAAGCTTGTCTCCAAATGTTTCATGCGTCACCTTTTTAAAGTGATAGCCAATAGCTGGTCTTAAAATGGCTCCGCCACCCATAAGTGGTATGACACCACACGCTCCAAGTGGAATTGCCAATATAATACCTGATTTTAAAGCAGTTGCCGAAATAGCTCCCATTGGAATCCAAGCGATTACACCCATACTCAAACTCAATCCAGCCAATCCAAGAATCGTCAGAGCCACACCCAAGCTCAGCCAAGCGGCTCGCTTCCAACCGCTATAGCCATTCTCTACATCTGATCGCCTTGCCATTCCCGTGACAGAGCTTTTTGCTCCACTACATACTTTTGAAAACATACCTACACAAACCTCCTTTATTCCTTCTCCAACAAATCAGGCCGGACCGACTTGACTTAGGTGAATTCATCTTCGTCTTTTTCAGTCAACAACTGGTTACCTGATACAATTAGCAGGATACCAAGTGGGCCCGCTCCAATAGCAACAGGTACTGTGACCGGGTTTAGAATTTCTACAAGGATGGGATTGACATACTCCTTACCAGATGCTCCTATCATGAGAAAAATTCCACAAATACATGTACCGAGCATAAGGAGACCAATCAAGCTCAACACCAAGCCTGCTACATTTTTAGCCACGCACTTCCACTTGCTGTCGTCTTCTGCATCTGATCTATCCGCCACATGATCGCAGTCATTAGAACCCCTCCCAGTTGCCCATACACTCATACAAATCTCCTTATTATTTTTTATAACTATTATTGTAACAAAGTCGTATTAATAAAATTTTAAGAGTATATTAAGATATTAAAAAGATTTTTAAAGTAAATAAAACCACATCAGGTGGGGACTAGGAAACCCTGTGTTTTTGGGCGCAAAAAGGGGAGAGAATATCAGCCTAGGCTTGCCTACTTACGGTGCTGCTGTAACACCTTGGTTGCCTGGACGCAGGGGAGTGTCGTACAAATCTTTACCCACTGACTGAGTGGCCATGATGCTCCCACACGTTTTTGTGGATGCGCAGCAGATGAACACCATGTCCAACGCCCTGCTAAATCGAGATAGCCTCGGTCATGTTCTTTCTCCACAATCCCAAGAATCATAGAAGTCACTGCATGGAAAACAGCTTCTTGGATAGCCCCACCATCCAATCTCCATTTGCTGTATAAGTGGCTGGCAAGCCCTTTTTCATTCCAGGATTCGAAGCCTTCTCCAGGTATTTGTGGATTTTTTCTCCGCACGACTCCCGTTTCGTACCAAGCCAACAAGAGCTTACCCATCCCGATTTGATAGGCGACTATGTCGCCCACACTGACCTCACCACCTAAAAAAGAGAGGTTTTTTGTTTCGCGGTCAGAAAATTTGTGAATCTCTTGTACAAATGTGTTGTAACAATCTGTGATTTGTTGGCTTAAAGGGGCTGGATTTTTTGAGCAAAGCGTAATCAACCGTGGTGAAGGCACCACTTCTGTGCTTTTATTAGCACCGGCTGCACCTCCACCTGAGCTCGGAGGTGTCTCAAGAGGAAGTGTAGAGCCATCTGAATACCTTGCTCTTTTTGATGCACTTGCAGAATCCTCTGTTGCAGCTCTTTTTCTTCCTTTCTTTGCTAAAACGGTAGCAGCGGCCGCTGCTGCTGCTGCTGCTCCGGAATCATCGTCTTGGGAGGCGGGAGGAATAGATGCGCGGTCAACGGAGATAGTCGCCTGAGATGAAGAACCACCGTGGAGTTGCGCGTGGAGTTGAAGGTCAGCTATAGCGGCTGCTCTTCTGACCGGCGGACGGGAAGTTGTTGTCGTACTAGTAGCGGCTGCATCAGCCGCATCGGCTGCGGCAGAAGCAGCCGCCGCTATAGCTGATCGGGTGGAAATGGGAGTACTCATGACTTGTTATCCTTTTTTGGGGGCAAGTATCTTAATTTTTGGAATTTAATGCCAAGAGATTTTCTCTGAACCTAATGACTACTCTTTCTCTAATACCTCCAAATAAGAAGGAAGCTCCTCAGGGAAAATTTCTAAATGGCTTTTCACTTCAAACTTAGGCTGCTCCTTTGTAGGCAACGTTTTTATTAGCGCACATTGATCGAATGGGCTTGAAAGAAGCCACTCTAAGGCTTCCATTCCTTAGAGGCTATTGGGGAGATCCAAATTGGACAAAGACTTTAGATCCTACCACAGCGTATAATCAAACTCTCTACAGGCTAATACAGCTTTATGTAAATGCGTACGTACAATAGGGGAATTATCTCTCTATGAGCGCAGAAATGCGTATAAACGCTCCATCTTATAAAAAGATGGAGCGTTTATACAACGTCTGATAATAGAACTTATGTTGTTTATCCTGATTGATTCACCCGGCTTGTCAAACCACTCAGACAAGAAAGTAAACCCAGCACATAGGCATTTGTGCTTTGTGTGGGAATCAGTTCTCCACGGTCACAAATAAAACCTAACGTTCAGTTCCGAAATCCACAACAAAATTCTCAGGATGCACAGTGCCGGTATCTAAAATATAGCTTGTGACTAAAGAGGCCGGTGTCACATCAAAAGCAGGATTGTAAACAGGCGCCTTCTCCGGACTCCAGACGACTTTGCCAAAACTTCCGGACACGCCGCGCACCTCATCAGCTTTGCGCTCTTCGATCTGAATGCAATCTCCTGCTGCGCATCTGGGATCAATGGTGGTATAAGGTGCCACAGGATGGAAAGGAATGTGATGATAGTGAGCTAAAACAGCCAATGCATAGGTTCCAATTTTATTGGCAAAATCTCCATTAGTCGCAATCCGATCGGCACCCACCAAAATACGATCTATTTTCCCTTGAATCATCAACGTAGCTGCCATACTGTCACAGATTAAGGTGTACGGAATGCCGCTCTGCTCAAGCTCCCAAGTCGTTAATCTTCCACCTTGAAGAAGCGGCCGGGTTTCACACACATAGACATGAATGTTTTTGCCTTGCGCATGAGCTGTCCGAATCACTCCAAGAGCTGTTCCGATACCAGCTGTGGCTAAATTTCCTGTATTGCAAATAGTTAAAATCTGTTCTCCTGGCTCAATCAGAGCAGCACCGGCTTCTCCTATTCGCTCACAAAGCGCTTTGTCCTCATGATAGATCGCGCATGCTGTATCCATGACTGCTTGACGAAAGTCAGCCGTCTCACTCATGACTTCCAAAACACGCTCAATATAGATCGACAAATTGACAGCTGTTGGGCGTGATTGCTTAAGAAGAGCAGCAGCCCGCTCAATTTCCTCTCTTGACTCCCCTCGCTCAGCTAATTGAGAAAGTGACAAAACGGCTGCAATTCCAATTAAGGGAGCGCCACGTACTTTCAGTAAGGAGATGATTTCCGCCATCTGCTCAGCAGAGTGCACATCAATCCAAAGCTCTTGATGAGGAAGTTTTTGTTGGTCGAGGACCCTTAAGTTTCCATTGTCGTAGTGAATGGCCAAACCGTCTAGTACAAAACTGTTGGCACAAAGCGTAGAGACCGAGAGTAAGAGTAAAAGAATAAGACGCATGACAGTTCTCCTTTTTGACAAGGATGTTAAGAGTGTGCAAATCTAGTGTCAATGATTCTTTTATCCTTGGAATATAACCAAAAATACATTATATTTGGGTTGTATAATGACCAAAAAATGACTAAATTTACCTTGGAAAACAACCATGTTCAAGAGACTCATCGATTTTCACCTTGATAAATGGAAAAGGGATCCCTATCGTAAACCTCTTCTTATTAGGGGTGCCAGGCAGGTTGGAAAGACATGTGCAGTCCGAAGATTAGGGGGCCAGTTTAAGTCTTTTGTAGAGGTGAATTTTGAAAAGCTCGACGAAGCCGCATCTATTTTCGAAAAGGATCTTTCACCGGAAAGGCTTATTGTGGCTCTTTCCCTTCTTCTTAATACCTCAATAACTCCCGGAGAAACGCTTCTTTTTTTTGATGAAGTTCAGGAAGCGCCTCGCGCCATTCTTGCGTTGCGTTATTTTTACGAGGAGATGCCGAACCTGCATGTCATTGCAGCAGGATCTCTTCTGGAGTTTGCCATTGCAAAGGTGGGAGTTCCTGTTGGGCGTATCTCAATGCTTTATATGTACCCTTTATCTTTTTTAGAATACCTCGTCGCAATCGATCATCACTTAATAGCAAAAGAGATCTTAAACCACCCCATTGGTATTCCGATGGAAGGAGTCATCCACATAAAAATTCTAGATCTTCTGGGAGAGTATCTTTCGATTGGAGGAATGCCAGAGGCTGTTGCGAGATGGACTCAAACTCACGATCCTGCTTCAGCGTTAGATGTCTTACAACAGATTGCAGCCACTTATCGCCAAGATTTTGAAAAATATGCCCGTAAATCACAAGTGAAATATCTTGAACAGCTGTTCCGACAGATCCCCCATCTTGTGGGCAAAGATTTTTCATATCGAGAGGTTCATGGTGAATACCGAAAAAGAGAACTGGCTCCAGCATTAGAACTTTTAGAACGAGCGAGTATCATTCATTTGATTCGTCACTCTTCTGGCCAAGGAATTCCGATTGGGGGCGAAGTTGATTTCGAAACTTTTAAGGTTATTTATCTCGATATAGCTCTCTGTCAAGCTATACTAGGTTCTGACATTTCGATCTGGTTTTTACGCCCACTGGAGGGATTTGACAATCGAGGTAAAATTGCTGAGGGCCTTATCGGCCAGGAGCTGATTTGTTATGGAAACCCAAGCAGCAAAGCCGAAATTCATTTTTGGAAGAGAAAAAAGAAAAATAGCACTGCTGAAGTTGACTATCTTATTCAGAGAGGAGAGGATATTCTTCCCATCGAAGTCAAAAGCGGGCATGGAAACACCTTACGCAGTCTCCATATTTTTTTAGACACCCACCCCAAGTCTAACTCAGGGGTACGCTTTTCTTCACTAAACTACTCCTTGATGCCGCAATTAGATTCTCGCCCTCTCTATGCGGCTGCAACCCTCGCGCACGAGAGTCAGAAAGAAGCCCTAGCCTATTTGGTTACTGGAGATAACTAACCATCTCCCACTTACTTTTTCTTGAGAATCACAATGTAGGCACCGCTCTCATCTACCTCATCAGGATCGCATTCAGTCACCGCAGTATCACTGCATCGAAACCACTTTTGCTCGTCATCCCGGCTATTTTTGACATAGGCTTCGTAGTGACCTGCTTTGAGGGTCCCCCCGATATGATTCACATGACCTACAATCTCATAACGCACTTCTGTGCCGCCTTCAGCAGGAAAAACAACCTCTCGATTATCCGGAAAGACCACCTCGGTCGTGACTTTTGTGTCCACATTTACAAAACGTTTCAAGTGCACAAAAAGATAAGGAGGCTGATTCTCCAAATACCTTTGCTCCTGCCACGTTTTGTCATCATCTTGCATTTCAATAAGCTGAAAATACTGGTTCACAATCTCCTGAAATTCAATCTCCTGAAATTCAATCTCCTGAAATCCATCACTTTCCAACTGTATGGAGAGATGGCTTGTTAACTCTTTGTTGTCTGTTCGAGTCGCATTCTGGGTAATTTGAGTATTCACCTTTAAAGGTTTCCATTTTAATCGATCTAACAGAATGACCAAAGCTTCATGGGCATCTTGCTGCTCATATAACTCCCCTACGAATTGATTCTTCTTACGATTCAGAAAAAGAGCATTTCGAAATTTCTCAAGATTGGCACGACTATGATCGTGTAATACGTCCTGCAAGCAACCAATTACAGGATCTCCTTTATGCGTCTCAATAGCCGCACAGAGTTCTGGGGTATTAAATAGAAGCTGCATGATGGCATTTAAATAACAGCTATTACCCACATTGATCAATGCAGGCGGCTTACTGGAAATATCAGAGGACGAAGAAGAAAACGATTCCCCGGCATCCTCTGGACCTGAGGGTGGGCTGACATCACTATTTTCATCAGGAGTTGAACTAGGTTCAGTACCTTTCCGCTTGATTGGACAGATTTTCAACTTAAACCCCAAACTATGTAGCTCTTTTGCCAACTGGAGAAGCTCCAGCTTAGCTAAAGTACTATCGGATTTGGACTGAAAACGATCCAGCTTTCGGTAGACCTCCTCACCTAAACTAAATCGCTTTTGGCTGGAAGCAAAAAACTTGCCTGTTAAGCGCCCGCGCCGATCGAGATACCCCTCTTTGACTAAGGCCAGGAAAGTCTCTTGGTTTTTCTTCTTTAAGCCCAACTCTAAATGCTCAGGAGTTAAACAAACAGGAACTTCCGATTCTTCATAAAGCGATTGGCTCTCCTTTTCCAGATAGGCGTAGACGAATACGAGCTCTCTTTCATAAAAAAGAGCCTCAAAACCCCTTTTTTTCAACTCTACAAGCTGATCTCGTACCCTCAAGCGCCATTTTTTTTTGCTGTCAGTCGTGATTCCTTTTTGATACATTTTATCGATATAGTTTTCAGCCTGCCGTAAGGAGAGGGCAGCCCGAAATTCCTTAGCCGCATTCAGCATCTGAGAGCACGCTTCGCGCGTGGGCTGCCCAAAGTTTTCCTTAATATGATACAAGTAGGCTCGCTGCTTTGAAAAATACGCAACATCAAAGGGCTCAATATTATCAGGGCAGATCTGATCAAAAACCAGGTAACCATCCTTTCTAATATACTCTCGGCTATACATCTCTTCTGTCTCTGCCTCTCGCGTAAAGTAGAGAGTGGACTGCTCTTCTAAAAGAGCGATGAGCTCTTTCTTTTTTGTAACGTAAAAACCCGAGGGCAAAAAGGGATTGACTACAAACCGCTCATTTGCTTTTTCGCGAAAAATAGACCGCTTTTTGATGAGCGCATCCCAAACTTGATCTGCATCGTCGCCAATCGCCTTTTTTAATTGAGCTTTTGTGCACTTACCTGTTTTAAGAAGCCGATCAATGGTCTTTTGATGTTTCTGGACAACTTTTACACTAAGAATTTCTCCAACTAGATATGATTGCCTTACCTCTCCTGCCGCTGTTAAGTAAAAAACTTTAGCTTTATTCAAATCGGCATTGATCTTTTGCTGCCCTTTTTGAATCTTAAGCTTCTCTTTTAACAAGCTCATGGTAAACTTACCACTATTTTGGTTGCCTCTCCACTCAAGAGGGAGATAACCTTGCCTTCCCTTCTTAATCAGACTGCTTTTCAGTAAGGTTTTAAAGTCTTCATGCACCAATGCAAGATAGTCGACACTCAGCTGGTACCAGCACCCTCCGACTTTAAAGAAATTCTCCCCCGCCGAAGTGCGCAACTCCCCTTCCAAGCACTCTACGAAACTACACTCGACCGTAGTATGATCGGGAGTCTGAAACCTTAACTTACATACACTAACCATCTCAACAAAAGCCTCTTCGCTTTCAAATCCCTCCTCACAATGGGATTCCAAAAAATCGAGTAAAGTGTCGATGGTGGGGATTTTGCTAGGTAGCGGATGATAACTAGAACGCTCTTTGAACAAAAAGGAGTAGATTGGAGACCTCAAAAAATCATCGAGGTGTTTATGGAGAAGGCGGACAGATTGTGACCTCCCTTCACAATATGCCTTGAACACTTTTAAAACCAGGGCTCGGTCAAGAGCGGCCTGATCTCCTCTGTAGGGCTGCACATAGTACAAAAACTCAAAACCAGCATTCCCCACTTCTTCTTTCCCATCAGCAGTGAAGGTTTTCTCTCCTCGCATATACTCAGAAAAAAGCGCAATGACTTGAGCGTAGGCATCAAGAGGAATCCTTTTTTCAATCCGCAAAAGCCCTTTAGCAATCTTTAAATTAGGGGGCGTCTCAAAGAGTCCTAATTGAGTGAGAGAAGAGCCTGCTTTTGTCTCACAACGGAAAGATTCCACCACATAGTAAAGGGTTGTTGTTTTATAGAGCTCTAAACCTGAAGGGTGCAACAAAGTTTCTTTAGTCTTGGATTGAAGTAAACACCGCCGCACCATCTCGACTATTTTTTGGGGATTCAAAACACGTTCGGCAACCGTTACCGGAAAGCGATACTGGATACAGGAACGAACAACTTGATAGGCTTGTCCTGATGTAACAGCCACAATCTCTCTGGAGGGCTTATATCTATGAAAAAAAAGGATGTAATCTGTATTGGTTTTTTTAGGAAGACGTTTCTTTCCTCCTTCCTCAAGAACCTGTGCCAAAACAGGCTTAACCTTGTTTGAACGAACAAAAACTAGGATCGCATAGCTAGATTGATCTAGCGTGTGCTCTAAGGGAACATACTCGGGAGCCTTCTGTTTTTGGTTGTAAACCTGCACTACCCGTGAAATCAGATCCTCTAGCGTATGATCTGAACTCGTTGCCTGAGTTAAATCCACAACTTTTCGCGTCCGACTGATGCTCAACCACTGAATGCTGAGTTCTTGAACATCGTATACTTGGCTTGCCGAGCTTGATTCCGAAGAGTGTGCGGAGCTTGCTGTCATCTGATTACCTCTGGGCGAAAAAAGGGGTTAAACACAACAAAATCCAACCAACCAACAAAAGAACACCTCCAATCGGTGTGATGGCTCCCAAAATCCGTATCCCCGACAAAGAAAGTGCATAGAGACTGCCTGAAAAAATCATCGTTCCCAAAAAAAAGGCCCACCCTGCTAAGGAGGCTTGAAAACCCGGGATAAAAGCCACCAACAACAAAGCCAGAGCGTGGTACATCTGATACCGAATCCCCACTTCAAAGACAGACAACATCTCTTGAGAGAGACGGTTTTTTAGGGCGTGCGACCCAAATGCACCTGCTGCTACCGCCATCAACCCAAACAAAGCCCCTAGGCTAAAAAACCATTTGTGCTCCAAAACTTTTTTCTCCTTGGATAAAAAGATAAAAAGACTATAAAGGAACGTGATGAAGAAATCTATATTTGTGGGAATTTTTTCCCTTATTTCTGCTACTCTTTGTGCCCTTCCCTACTACTCAGAGCGTAGCGAAGGCACGACGCTCTATGTGTTCCACGGCAATATTGAAGAAGAGGCGATGCCCATTGTCCGCAAACTTGAAGCACAGTTTATGGAGCATCAGAAAAAGCGGTGGCACTACCAAAGAGAGCTCCAAAAGATGGGTGTGGATGTTCAAGAAGTGGAAAATGATGAACACAAAAAATCGCAACTCCCTCTAGATGTACGCAACCACGGACTTCCTGAAGGAGTTACTTAAAAACTTCTAACCATCCGGATCGATTTGCACAGGACCCCTAGCTGTAGTAGTGGTCATGACAACGGGCTCTGCGCCTCTTGATGAATGGCTAGAGAGACCTCCATCTTGTTTTTCGCCCATAACCGGAAGAACATCATATATCCGTTCTCCTCTAGCCCCACTACGACTACTGCGCCCAGAAACACTCGGCTCTATCGTACGCAATGTTGATGAACCTGTGGAAGAGGGAAGGGGTGGAAATCCCGCATAAATTTCGTTCCGGTGTCTACCAGGGCGTGATGCACTACCTCCTCCTCCATGGCGCCGTCTGCGCTCTGTGGAGTGCGATGTTGTATGTGAAGTTCCAGTCGAACTGCTCGATCTAGTAGATCTACTTCTGCCCGACAAGCGTCCAAGTTCCGTTCCATCACTATCTCGCTCTCTTCTTAAGAGAGCTAAGGCAGCCAGTGCTGCGAGTACGGCCGAAACGCACAGGAGAGCTAAAACAACCACAACAGGGATAAGAGGGTTGAAGGGTTCCCCAGGTGGCACTCCCCTTGCAACCGTACCCAAAGCGGTTGTGGTGGCTAAAATTCTTGTAACAACACGAGCTGTGGTGCTAAGAAGTTGGGGAGCAGCCGTGGGGGCTGAAAAACGGGGAGTGGTTACAGTGGCTACTTTTTCAGACGTTGTTTGAACAGAGGAGACTGGACTTTGGCTAGTTGAGGGTGCTCGGCTAGTTGTTACGGCTGTTGTAAAGACTTCTCCAGTAGTTGTAGCAGGTGTCGCCACTGCTGTAGAGGTAGCGGTTGAAGTTGCCGCTATCGTAGAAGTGGAAGTAGTACTCGTTGTAGTAGTGGATGTCGATGTGGTGGAAGTTGTGGTGGTAGAAGTTGTTGTTGTTGTAGCTGGAACTGTAGGCAAAACTCTTCCACGGATATCAGCTCCAAAAGTCATTGCTGTCTCCCACAAATAAAATAGATTCATGTTATTCAGCAAAACGGTGTATGGAGATTTTTGATCTCCTCCCATCTCCACATTGACACGCCTCTCCTCTCCTCTTTTTTGGCCGGAAGAGGTGTATTGCTGAGATAAAATTCCGTATCCACTTATATCTGTGCTTGCCCACGTGATGCTAAATCCACCATCTGGCAAAGCTATGGCATAAGGGTTTGAGTCCGTTCCCCCAAAGATAGTGTTTACTTGTTGGATCTCGCCAACCATCTCGTTGTTGGAATCAAATATGGCGAAGTGAACTTTATAACCCAGGGAAGCACTGCTCCCTTCATAGAGTAGAAGAAATCGATTGCCTGTTAGTGGCGTCAAGGAGACAAAACGGTAATAGTCATATCGATCAGATATCACAAAACGATTCTTGATGATCTGTCCATTAAGATTGTAAACCTCTGCTACAAAACTTGTGCGCCCATTCAGATCGCCTCTACCCACTATCACAACTCTTCCATCGGGCAGAGCTTTACCCCCAAGTACCTGTCGCAGACGATTCACAGGACTGATACTGGCTGTTGATAGTCTCTCATTTGTAGAGCTATATACATAAATAGATGACACATAACTTCCTGTATTAATTACAACGGCCAGTTTGCCATCTGCCAAAACAGTAAACCTTGGAGTTCCAAGTTGATTGCCTAAACGATCCAATGTTGTAGGTTCGACATTGCTATTATAAAACTGTAGCCTCTGAACATCGATAAATCCATTTATACCTTGTTCCCTCAGCACATAAGAGACAACAAACCCTCCATTGGAAAGAGCGCCCATATCTGTAAAAGGAGGAAAGCTAGAGCTTAATTGGGCAAAGGTTAAAGAAAATTCTGATCCAACTGTTTGTTGTGTTAGAGGGTTGATCATTTTACCTCTTAGTGTGACTCCATTTCCCCATAAAACCACCACATTCCCATTTGTCAGTTTGACAACACCACGAATATTCTCATGACCATTGGTCGAGGTGACAGGAAATTCCTCGCCAATGGCGCGTTTCTGTATCGAGTCCGATGCTGCCACAACTGCAGAAGGCTTAGACAACCCTAATGCACCTAAAGCGACAAGTGAAACGGGAGAGAAGCCTGTAGTTAACGGGGAAATGCGCTGTAAAGTTCCTGAAGATGAGAGTGGGCCCCGTCCCCTACCGCTTAATGCCAACAGCCCTATGACCGGAACAACTGCCTTGTCGACATTAGAAAAAACGTACGTCAGTAATGACGAGACCACCTGCTGTAAACCTGCTATCCTTGCAACTCCACTCATACATCCTCCTTTTTGAGGGAAGCAGTATGAATGTTTTTAAAGAGTTATGCAAGATTTTTTAGTCGGCTTCAAAAGTAGGAAGAATCGCCCCTTTGTACTTCTCTTCAATGAAAAGACGCATCTTTTCCGAGTTCAAAGCTTGCTTGAACTTTTCAAACTCTTCGCGATGCAATTCCCCTGAACGAACGACCACTATATTGGCATAGGGTGAGTCGGATGATTCAAGTGCCAAAGCATCTTTCAAGGGATTCAGATTTGCCTGCAAAGCAAAATTGACAGGAATCACAGCTAAGTCTACATCGGAAAACGCACGCGCTAAAAACGGCGCATCCAACTCTTCAAAGCGGAGATTTTTAGGATTCTCTGCAATATCTAAAATGGTGAGGAGATACGGCGTTTTGGTCTCTTTAAGCTTGATTAACCCAACGTCTTCCAAAAGCAATAAGGCGCGCGCCTCATTCGTTGCATCATTGGGTATGGCTACCGTGCTTCGCTCTTTCACTTCATCAAGCGACTTGTAGACCGAAGAGTAAATTCCAAGTGGCTCTATATGCACAGTCGCAAGTGGTGAGAGTGCATAACCATAAAGCCGTATTTGCTCTTCCAAAAAGGGTTTGTGCTGAAAAAAGTTGGCGTCAATTTGGTTCTCATCCAACATCCGATTGGGAATGTTATAATCGTCTATTTCAATAATCCTAAGCTCAATCCCCTCATCCTTTAAGTCTCCCTTGATTGCCTCCAGGATATCGGCATGCGGAACGGAGCTCGCCGCAACACGTAATGTTTTGTCAGAAGAGCCGCAGCCCCAGCACAAGAAGAGTAGTCCAATCAATAGCCAGTTTCTCATCCCTCTCCTCGCTTTTTTAAAATTGCCTTTGAAAGACGGTTACCCAGCCACTGTACGATTTCTACTAAAAGGAGAAGAATCACCAAGGTGACCAGCATAAGAAAACCATTAAAACGTTGATACCCGTATTGAATCGCCACCTTTCCAAGACCACCGCCCCCAACAAGGCCGGCCATGGCACTATATCCGATCAAATTCACCATCATGAGCGTCACAGCGTTGACAATACTCGGTAGCGCCTCGGGAATAAAGACCTTTTGTACGATTTGGGATGTGGTCGAGCCCATCACAATCGAGGCTTCAATAATCGGTCTTCCCACCTCCTTTAAGGCTGATTCAACAAGGCGTGCAAAAAAAGGAGCTGCCGCCAGCGTCAATGGAACAATTGAGGCCGTTGTGCCGATGCTGGTGCCCACAATAAAACGGGTAAAAGGGATGATGGCCACAATCAAGATCGCAAAAGGAATCGACCTTCCTATGTTGACGATGATTCCTAAGGTCTGATAAATCAACCTGTTTTCTTTTAAACCTCCCTTGTCAGTTAGACACAGCGTGACTCCAATCGGCAGACCAAGAAAAAAAGCAAAAAAAGTGGAAAGTAGAACCATATACACCGTGTTGAGGAGCTCTACCGGAATCAGGCGCCACGCTAGCTGAAGATTCTCAATCCAACTCATCGCATTCCACTCCTTGAGACTCTAAATAGGCGCGGGCGCGCGCACGCTCACCCACCTCTCCTGTTAACTCAACTACCAGATTCCCAATTGTTTCTGTTGTTAACACATCAATTCCACCAAGTAATATATTCACCTCGATTTGATGCTCGCGGATGAGCCGCGACATAATCGGTTGGTTGGCTGTAGATCCCGTGAAAGCAAGACGCAGCAAAACGGACTTCTCTTTTTTCACTTCCAGATCTTTGGGTACTTCATGGGAGATATTCTGTAAAAAACGTTGTGTTGTTGGATGTTTGGGTTTGGCAAACAGTTTGGCAACAGGTCCTTGTTCTACAATCTCTCCATGCTCTAAAACAGCCACATGCGTACAAATCTGCTTGATCACTTCCATCTCATGGGTAATGAGCACAATCGTGAGTCCCTTCTCTTTGTTGAGACGGGACAGTAGATTCAGAATTTCATGCGTCGTGCGTGGGTCAAGCGAAGAGGTGGCCTCATCACAAAGCAGAACCTCAGGGTGATGAATCAAAGCGCGGGCAATGGCGACGCGCTGCTTCTCTCCTCCACTTAACTGAGCAGGGTGCCGCTTTTCTTTAGCAGCCAAACCCACAAGCTCTAACAGTTCACGGGCACGCGCTTCTCTTTTTTCACAAGACACTCCTGCAATTTCGAGCGGATAGGCCACATTATCTAATACGGTTCGCGAGGAGAAGAGATTGAAGTGCTGAAAGATCATGCCCATTTTTTTTAGGGCTCTTTTAGATAAAGGCTCATCAGAAAGGAAAATTTCCCCTTCTGTGGGAGATTCTAAAGTGGTCAGGCAGCGCATTAAGGTGGTCTTTCCGGCCCCGCTCATGCCAATAATCCCAAAAACCTCCCCCTTGCGCACCTCCAAATCAAGAGCATCTAAGGCACAATGGGTCTGATAACGTTTGGTCAACCGCCGGATGGAAATGACAGACTTTTCTTCCACAAAAACCTCAGATTAATCAAGTGATTCTAACAAAATGAAAATTATTTGTAAAAAAATTATCAATGTGAAAGATAGAAGGAAATCATTTGGGAGGTAAAATGACTACAGCTAGCGCGACAGGATCGATCTCAAACCTTGAAGCCCTTCTCGGCAAGGAAGCAGAATCTCTCCTCACACACACCTGCCGCACGGTCCCTAAAGACCGGCTCCATATCCCCGATGGAAACTGGGTAGACAGGATTTTTACCTGTTCAGATCGAAATAACCGGGTGATGCGGAGTCTAGAAACTTTATTTAGCGCAGGCCGTTTGGCCGGAACGGGCTACCTCTCTATGCTCCCTGTTGATCAGGGTGTAGAACACTCAGCCGGCGCCTCATTTGCCCCGAATCCTGATTACTTCGATCCCGAAAATATTGTACTCCTCGCTTTAGAAGGAGGCTGCAATGCTGTCGCATCTACCTATGGAGTTTTGAGCATGGTGGCCCGTCGGTATGCACATAAAATACCTTTTTTACTTAAGCTCAATCACAATGAACTCCTCACTTACCCCAATACATTTGATCAAATCTTCTTTGCGAACATCAAGGAAGCCTATGACATGGGAGCGGTAGCAGTCGGGGCTACCATCTATTTCGGTTCGGCTGAAAGTTCTCGTCAAATTGTTGAAGTAAGCAAGGCCTTTTCCTACGCCCATGAGTTGGGAATGGCGACAGTGCTGTGGTGCTATCTGCGTAATCCCGCATTTAAAACCAGTGACAAAGATTACCACACAGCTGCTGACCTAACAGGTCAAGCTGACCATCTAGGAGCCACTCTCGGTGCTGATATTGTGAAACAAAAGCTACCCACAGTCAACGGCGGTTTCCAAGCCCTTAAATTTGGGAAAACCAGTGATAAGGTCTATTCTGAGCTCTCCTCTGAACACCCGATTGATTTATGCCGCTACCAAGTCATCAATGGCTACATGGGACGTGTGGGCCTCATTAATTCAGGTGGAGCATCAGGAACAGATGATTTTGCCCAAGCAGCACGCACGGCAGTCATCAATAAAAGAGCGGGTGGAATTGGACTCATCTCCGGAAGGAAAGCCTTCCAAAGACCGATGAAAGAGGGCGTTCAATTGCTCAATCTGATCCAAGACGTCTATCTCAGTCCATCCATTACCCTGGCATAAGTATATGGTAGCCCACCGTCCTAAGCATCGTCGAACGCTCAACGTTTTTGTATTGGCGATGCTCTCTTTAGCTGTCGTTGTGAGTCTACGTAACTTACCCTTGACTGCCGAGTATGGTCTTGGATCGATCTTTTTCTACTGTATTTCAGCTCTTTGCTTTATGGTTCCTTATGCTCTTGTCTCAGCTGAACTTGCCTCTGGCTGGCCGAAGGCAGGTGGGATTTATGTCTGGGTGCGCGAAGCGCTAGGAGACCGGTGGGGATTTTTAGCCATTTGGATGCAGTGGTTCCACAATATGACCTGGTATCCTGCGATGCTCGCTTTTATTGCTGCAAGTCTCGCACAATTTATCAACCCAGCCTTAGCCTCCAATAGGATATACATTATTGCCGTGGTCTTAATCGGGTTTTGGGGAGTGACTCTTCTCAATTTTTTAGGCATTAAAACCTCGGCTCTCATTAGTACAGTCTGCGTCGTAGTGGGTGCTATTTTGCCCGGTATTCTTTTGATTGGAATGGCCATTTACTGGATCAGCACAGGAGGTGCTCTTGCCATTCCCCTGAATGCCGCAGATCTCATTCCCGACCTCACTCACCCCTCGAACTTGGTCTTTCTTGCAGGAATTTTTCTGGCTCTTAGTGGGTTGGAAGCCAATGCGAACTTAGCCAGAGAGGTGAAAAATCCGCAAAAAAACTATCCGCGCGCCATTTTAGTTGCCGCAGCACTCACACTGGGTATTTTAATTCTAGGCTCTCTTGCGATCGCAGTTGTCATTCCACGTGAGCAGATCAGTTTGGTTTCCGGACTTCTCGACACGTTTCACTTCTTCTTCGATGCTTATAACCTAGGATGGGTCGTCCCGATCGTCGCTCTGTTAACAGCAGCAGGTGCATTAGGTGAACTCAATGCCTGGGCAATTGCCGGGGCTAAGGGTCTCTTTGTGACAACTGAGCACGGTTGCCTCCCTCCCCTCTTTCATAAATTGAACAAGCACTACACCCCTGTCAATCTCATGATCTTCCAAGCGATTGTGGTTTCGATTGCGGCTTTTATTTTTCTCTATATGCCCAATATCAATACATCTTATTGGCTTTTAAGTGCTTTAAGTGCGCAGATGTACATCATTATGTATCTGCTTTTATTTATCTCTGGAATTGTTTTGCGCTACCGTCGACCTAAGGTCCATCGAACTTATCGCATTCCGTTTAAGAATGTGGGGATGTGGGTCATTTGCATTGTAGGAATCTTCAGCGCTCTGTTTGCCCTCACAATTAGTTTTCTGCCTCCACTCTCTGTTTTTACAAAGGATCTGACCCGCTACGAAACCTTGATTCTTGTGGGCTTTGCAATTAATGTGTCAATTCCTTTAACTCTTTATGCATTGCGTAAGCCGCATTGGCAGCTCGCTGTTCTAAAAGAAATTCGCGAAGAGATTCACAAAAGTACCCACTAGTATGGATAAAACCGATTGGGAGAGTGTGGAAAAATGGTATGGCTCACTTGTCGGCAAAGAGGGGCACTACTACCACAAACATGTTATTCTACCTAATTTAACACCCCTGCTTGGATTAAAAGAGGGTGCGCGGCTGCTCGACCTAGCCTGTGGACAAGGCGTTTTAGCCAAACACCTTCCAAAAAATGTCGCCTATCATGGGATCGACCTCTCTGCCTCCCTGATTCAGACAGCAAAGCAAAAAAAGGGACCTAATCAGAGGTTCACCCAAGCAGACATCTGTAAGCCGCTACCGATCAAGGATCCTCTTTTTACCCACGCCACCATTATTCTCGCTCTGCAAAATGTCGCACATCCTGAGGCAGCACTCCAAAATGCCGCCCGCCACCTGCGTCCGGGAGGTACCCTGGTCATCGTTCTCAATCATCCCTGCTTTCGGATTCCTCGGCAGACACACTGGGGGGTAGACGCCCAGAAAAAGCTGCAATACCGGCGTATCGACCGCTATTTAAGCCCGTTAAAAATTCCTATTCAAGCCCACCCAAGTCAAAAAGAGCGCTCGGCTCAGACATGGTCTTTTCATCGCCCACTCTGGGCTTATAGCCACTATTTGGCTGATGCAGGCTTTGCTATTGTCCAGATTGAGGAGTGGATCTCAGATAAAGTGAGTACGGGAAAGGCCGCTCGGATGGAAAACCGTGCACGGGCCGAGTTTCCCCTCTTTTTGACCTTTAAAGCCCAGTTATGTGAAAATAAGTCATGAAATGGGAATGGCAAAACTACCTAAAAAAAGAGATTTGGCGTGTCAATCTCGATACTCTGCCTAAATGGAAGGCGCGTAAGATTCGCTTTTTGCGCATTTTAATTCTTATTGGTCAAGGGTTTACAAAAAGCCAAATCCAACAAGGAGCCTCCTCTCTCACCTATTACACACTGATTGGAATCGTTCCTGTTGTCGCGCTTCTAATTGGGCTGGCTCGTGTATTCGAGCTTGAACACGCCCTAAAAACGTGGTTACTGACTCAATTCGCCGATCAAAAAGACATCATCAATAAACTCTTCGATTTTGCCAAAACCTCACTGGAAACGGCACACCAAGGAATCATTGCCGGAATCGGAATTCTGGTTTTGCTATGGGCTGGCATTAAGATTTTTCTCTACATTGAAAAGGTACTCAACACCATTTGGGAAGTGAAACAAGGGCGCTCTTTAGCCAGACGCTTTACTGACTACCTCTCCATGCTTGTACTCTGTCCTCTCATTGTTCTGTTATCGAGCGGCATAACCGTCTACCTCTCTGCTGCCTTGACCGCCTTAACCTCGATTGGTTTTTTTGGACACATTCAAGCCTACATTCTTCCCATACTTAACCTGATTCCCATCTTCCTGATCTGTCTTTTGCTCACTTTTCTCTACATTTTTATGCCCAACACCCGGGTCCGCTTTCTACCGGCACTCATGGCGGGAACCATTGCGGGGATTATCTATGAAATTGTTCAGTGGCTCTATCTCTACTTCCAAGTTGGGGTGTCTAGCTACAACGCCATCTACGGAACTTTTGCCGCGCTTCCGCTTTTTCTGATTTGGGTACATTTAAGCTGGGTCATTGTACTCATGGGCGCTAAAATCTCATTCGCCATCCAGAATGTAAATGCCTTTGATTTTCTCTCAGAAGACGTCCACTTGAGCCATCGACTACGGGTTATTCTTTCTTTACGGATTACTCACTTGTGCATCAAAAATTTTTGTCATGACTCCCCTCCCCCTTCCGCGATAGAGATCTCCAATCAACTCTCGATTCCCCTGCCTCTTACCGGCCATCTTCTCTTCAAATTACTAAGTGCAGGTGTTCTGTCTGAAGTTAAGCGAGATAAGGATCAGGATCCCGGATTTTTACCCTCCCGAAGTGTCGATCAACTGACAATAAAGCGGGTTATTGATATGATTAACTCAAGGGGGGAGGAGATTGTGTTGCCACCGTCTCGAGAGTTAGACCTGATTCTCAATAGCTTAGAGAAATTTGGTCTCGCGATTGAGAACTCTGAAGGTAATATTCTCCTAAAAGATATTTAGGATGCGTCGCTCTTTCAAAGTTGTTCTCTGGCTTTTCATTTCACTCTTGGTTCTTCTACTTGTATGCGCTGCGGTTGCGCCTTCCCTACTTTCGACCCGCTGGGGCACAGACAAAGCCGTTTCCCTTTTTAACAGCTACTCTTCCGGCACGCTTTCTATCGACAAACTCCACCTCAGCTGGTTTGGAAAACAGAAGCTTGAAAACCTTCTTTACCTAGACAAGAATGACGAGAAGATGGTGAGCATCCCCTCCTTTGAGACCAAAACGAGCCTTTTCTACCTTCTTTTTGGAGGGAGAACCCTAGGCAATACCGATCTTGTCGAGCCCTACTTTCTGATCAAAGCCGAAGAAAAAGAGGACTCCAAACCAAGCAAAAAAAAGAAAAAAAGCTCCAAAAAGCGTGTTGTCATTCCGACACAATTTGAAAACAAACTCACGGTCACAAACGGCACCATCATTATCCGCTCTCCCAAAACCAGCCCGATTGTCCTTTCTGAAATTGAAGTTGAAACCCAGCAAAACCCCTCTGTTTATCACATCCACGCCCGTACCGAAGAGGGCGAGGTGCGTGGAAAACTTGAGGTAGATGTTTCGCTAAAAGAAAAAATGGAAATTGTGGGAAAGATAGATCACTTTCCTGTTGAAATTCTCGATCAAATTGCCCAGTCCGATCTGTTTACAGATGCTTTGGGAAGAACCCTTAACCTCTCTTTTGACTTCATTAAAGAACTGGATGGAACACTTAGCGTGGCGGGACAAATCGATGCCACTAATCTCAAAGGTCAGCTCGAAGGTGTGACAAGAGATCAAAAGCTCTACCTCACTCCCGGCAGCCACCTGACCTACACTCTCACTCCCAAATTTTTCCGCTTTTTACTCCCAGAAAGCCAAAAAGAAGAGTGGTCCCTTGCGAGCCCTACAGAAGTGTCGCTAGAAATCGAAAAAGGAATCTTTCCTCTCCATCTTAAGAAGCCCGATTTCCATGAAATTGTCTTTCAAGCAAAAGGTGCTGTTCAAAGAGCAGAGATCAATCATAAAACCTTGAGTGGCTATTCGTTGAACCACTTTTCATTTGATGTGATCGCTCAAGATAACCTTGAAATTGCCTATAAAGGAGAAATTCAGGGAAAAGAAGCAAGTAAGCTTAGCGGAACCCTCTCAATCACACCTCAAGGCGATCTATACTTTCAATCTGATTACAAAGGATTTCCGGTCAGTCTTTTACAACTCATTTCACCTGCTACAGAAGAAACCATTCGTCGCCTATTTGGTTCATCATTTGATCTCGTCTCCGAGGGAATATACAAAGAGGGAGCAATTGAAGCCCAGTTCACTCTCCTGGCGCCGGGTTTCACTGTAAACGGAACAGTCAGTGGAGAGCCCTCTGATTTAAACTTTGATCTCACCGGAACTCGAACGTTGACAGGCACCGCAGCTCAGTATTTGGGTACAAAAGTCGACTTTCAATTCGATGGACTCGCCCAGATTTCAGAAGAAGGAGCCTCTGTCCCTACTTTAAATGGACAGCTCTCTACCCCTTACTATGTAGCCGATGTTACAGGGACCATTGGGGAAAGAGGGCAAAAACTTGACATCAACGAAGTTGAGCTGATCGCTAAAGGAGAGGTTCGTGCTCTCCCATTTGGCGACCAGTTTCCTGAAGCCACGCTCAATAACGGGAGCTTCTATGTAAATGTGGATGGACCCTCCAATAAAATTTCCGGTAAGGCTGCGGTCATGATCGACTCCAAAAAATCTCAAACAGAATTTGAGATTACCGATTTCATACGTCAGGATGCTGTGGACTTAGCCAATGCCAACTATTTCTTTGATAGCCAGTTAAACGGCTTTCCTCTACTTGTTCTCAATCCCCTGATGCCCGATGTGGTTGATTTACCCTCTCTTTTCGGCACCTTTGCCGACATCGATGCAAAGGGAAGCTACACGCCTACTCAGGATCCTCGGGGACTCATCGACGTAAAGGCAAAGGCCGAGGGATTAGAGGCCTCATTTTCGCTCTCTGTCGATGGCACTTTGAGTGTCGCACAAAATCAACGCTCCTTTATCCGTTGGCAGCTGACTCCAGAACGGTATCACTCTCTGATCACCCGTCTACGTCCCGACCACACACCCGTTTTTCAGTTGACGGAGCCGGCAATGGTACAGCTTTCAATTAAAGAGCTTACGTGCCCTACCTCAGAGATTGAGGGAGTAAGTCAATTCCTCTGTCAAAGTGGTTTTGTCGGAGAACTTAAACTCGGTACTCTCTCCTTTCTCAACGAGCAGACTCAAGAGTATCTGGTTGTTCATGATGTGATTGGCTCTATCGAAGGGGTCAACTTTTCTGAGGCTATTGAGCTTTTTATGAGCGGCAAGTTATTTGCTCAAAACATCCCGGAATCCCAAAAGTCGGCCTTTGAATTTAAGGGAAAAATGCTCAACTTTTGGTTACCTGAGGGAAAATTTAACCGCGAAGGGCTCACTTTAGATGGGGAGCTTAGCTTAGAGTTGATTCCGGTTAAGCAGATTACAGAAATTTTCACCATGGATCCTGAAAGCCGTGCACTTGTGCAAGCCGTTCTTGGTGAGCTTGTAAACGCCCGTATCTATGGAACCATTTCACAGCTGGCAGGTCCACTGACAATCGACATCAAAGCTTCTAATTTCAAAGCGACTCTACCCATCACTTTGCATCCCAATGCCATTTATCTACGCGATGCCGTTGATGCAGAGATCACGTTAACCGAAGCTGTGAATCACACGCTGATCCGTGATATCAATCCGCTCATCATTGCGGGAGCCTACTCCGAACACCCCGTAAGGCTGCACCTCGATCCACAAGGCTTTATGATCCCCATCCGCCCCTACTCCCTGCAAGGGGTACGGATTGATCAAGCCATCATTGATATTGGGCAAATTCAGGTGCGTAATGGAGGTGACATTCAGCTTCTCATGAACTTCTTAAAAGCAAAAGAGATCTCCCCCGAGGGAGACATGAACGCCTGGTTCACCCCTATTTATATGAGCCTCAATAACGGTGTAGCCTCCTACAAACGCTTTGATGCTCTTTTGGCCAACAAGGTGCACATTGCGATGTGGGGGTCAGTTAATTTGATCAACAACCAGGTTAGCATGACCATGGGGATTGCTCCCAATACACTCTATGAGTACTTTAAAATTTCAGGAGTGCCCAAACAAGATATGTTCCAGGTTAAGATGCGCGGCACAACAGACAAGCTGGACCTTGATTGGAGCGCAGCAACAAAACGGATAGGCGTCATCATTGCACGCTCGACCGCTGGCCCCCTTGGCGGGCTTGTTGGAGGAATACTAGAGGGTGTTTTAAACATGTTCGGCGATGAACCCGCTCCACCTCCCACCACTTCCCCCTTTCCTTGGGAAAAATAGCTCTGTTCTCTTTCTTGGTTTTCTGAAAAAAAATAATTCTTTATGATGTCCCAACAATCATCCTTCGGAGATCCAAAATGAAAACCTTGTTTCTTTCACTTTATTTACTTTTGTTGACTGCGTTTAATCCACTTGTAAACTGTCATGCACAGAAGTTTGACCCTGAATATTTATACCTCGATCAGATAGCGCTGAATGCAGGGACGGATAAGAGCTCTAAAGGTCACAATTATACACGCGTATATGCAAAATATTTCTCTCCCTTAAAAAATCACCCCTTGAAAATCTTGGAAATTGGGATCTATAAAGGGCAGTCAGTAGACTTATGGGAAAATTACTTTAAAAATGCCGAATTACATTTTATCGATATCAACCGCTGGAATGGCAACTCTAAAAGATCTCATTTTCACGTTGTCAACCAAGAGAATGCTGCCCAGTTAAATCAATTCATTCAGGAAACCGGAGGCGAATTTGACCTCATCATCGATGACGGTGGCCATACAATGAATCAGCAGATCACCAGTTTTGTCCATTTATTTCCTACACTTAAAAGCGGTGGGATCTATGTAATCGAGGACCTTCATACTTCCTACTGGAGTGAATACGGGGGTGGGGGATCCAGTTCCTTTCCAAAGCCATCCCCCTGCTCAACAATAGAGTTTCTCAAAGATCTTATCGACGATGTGAATTATGTAGGAGCCAAAACCCGCTGCGCAAACTTTGCTGGAGCCGGTTCCATCGACACAACATATTACCAAAAAAACATCGAATCTATGCATTTTTACGATAGCTTGTGCTTCATTATCAAGAGATAGGACTTTTGAGTGGAATCACTGCTCTGGACAGAATTTAAAGAATAAGTTAAGATCTCTTTTGTTTACCTAACAAGGAGGTCATAATGGCATCGGCAGCAGTGATGGATGCATCGAATCAAAGCTATTTGGAAGAAGCGCGAGATACCCAACAACTTCTGGGTATCCTGACTACATTGAGAGGACTGCCGTTAGGAACAATCAGATCAACATTAGAGAATCTTCATGCCAGACAGCAGGAAGGTGCTCAAAATCCAGACTCCCTACAACATGAGTTCAGCCAAATCGAAGGTGGTTTAGAAAACATCGGTGCGGTTTACGCGCAAGCTCTCGGCTATAAAAAAAGATGTGGCGACGTGACCAACCAGATTAAATCTGCGATTGCAGACGCTCAAAAAAGTCTAGGAATCGGTGTGCCCGAGGCAAGTTGGACTGATGAAAACCGTGAACGCTTCACTGTGTTCCAGTACATGCGCAGAATCAATATATTGCGATCAAGAAATGCCGAAGCAGGTGGGCAAACAGAGTGTCAGCTCCCCTATCACAAAGGCAAATTGTTCGGTGCTGGTAAAATAGGTACTTGCCCGAGCTGCAATCGAGGTATGTGTGCCCAATGTGCGACAAAAATTGACAAAATGGAGTTTAAGCTATGTCACTTTTGCCTTGAGGGCTTTCGCACTCTGGAAAAGCGCGTAAGCCTCATTGATGAGCACAGTGTACAATTTTATGTTAAGCTGTTCGAAACTCATGTTGACAACCTAGAAGCTCTTAAGAAAAGCGAGGCGATTGTATTAAAAGTGATCGCGCGCTATCAGCAAATGCAAGCTCTAATGGGGGAAATCGAAGAGATACAACAAAGTGCTTCTCAGTTTAAATCCCAATGCAAGGATTTAAAACATGCAATGAATCCCTACCGCACAGAAGAACTGACTATCGGCGTTGGGGCAGGCATTGTAGGAGCAGGTGTCGCTCTAAAAGCAAGTGGAGTAGGAGTTGTTTTGCACTCAACATTAATCGGTGTTGCTCCTGCAGTATTTTCCGGTCCTCTTCTCCCTTGGGTTGCGGGCACTGGTGCTGTTATCGGTGGAGCTGGATTTGCCGTCAAAAAATTCCGTGAAACCAACATGGCAAGAAGAGTCGCCACTCAATTTTTTTGGTGGCTCTTTTCGTCTTAAATAACTGGGTAATCGCTCTTGCGGTTACCCACGTTGGTTGCACTGACTACTTTTTCCTACTCTTCTCTTTTTTCAGCAGCTCGTCGACTTTCTTCTTCTCCCACTCATCACCTAGAAAGCGATCTTTGATCGTAAAGGTATTAAATGCCTGAGCAATGAGGACAAAACCCCAAATAAGAGTCACCCAATAAAACCAGAGACTTTCTGGACTCGAAATCAGATTGATCAAAATTAAGAGTAAGTTGATCAAAACAAAGGTGACCAGGTTTGAGTAGAAACGACGCATCCGCTGAGCACGTGCCTGGGCCCGGCGCAATCTTTTATCTTCTTCTGAATCTGTCATCATGTCCTCTTAAATAAAAAACATCCTATTCAAAAATCCTGATATCACAAAAAACATAATCATGGACATGATATCGTTAAACGCCGTCACAATCGGTCCCGAAGCAAGAGCTGGATCGACGCCGATGCGGGCAAAGAAAAAGGGTGAGGTGACCCCTAAAGTGGTCGCCGTTAAAGAGGCCCCCAAAACTCCCGCTGCAACGGTAGTTCCGAGTTGCAAAGGGTTGCCCTGAAATTCTCCAATCTCGTAACCACTCAGCAGGTAGACAATCACACCACATAAACAGCCAAAAAAGACGCCTGTCATCATTCCAATGGTAAACTCTTTGGAAATCGCCTCTCCTTTCTTGCCTGATGAGAGAACACCAATTGCCATACTACGTACCAAAACCGTGCTGCATTGTACACCGACGTTCCCTGACATCCCATTGATGAGTGGAATAAAGAAAAAAATGATCGCCAGAAGCTCCCCTTCAATCCCCTGGTAATAAGACATCACAGCAGCGCTGATCAAACCGGCAAAAAGCGTCACCAAAAGCCAAGGTGCTCTTGATAAAAAACGCTTATAGACAGGATCGTATTCACTGACATCCTCAGCCGTACCCCCCATCCACGCAATCGTTTCATCGGCAATGTCTTCGATCGCTTCCACGACATCTTCATAAGTCAAGACGCCGACAAGTAGATTCTCTTCATTTAAAACAGGAAGCGCAGGAATCTTATACCGCTCTACAATATCAACCACCTCTTCACGCGTTGCATCAGCATAGACACTATGTTCGATTTCGCGCATGACCTGGCGTAGAGGCAGATGGGGTGGATTGACGATCAAATTACGAGCTGGGACAAATCCCTGAAGCTCTCCTTTCTGATCGAGTACAAAAATCCGCCGCGTCATGTCGATACCGGGGTTGTCTCGAATAAAAGAGGCAGCCTCGGAAATCGTCGTCTCCATGGGAAAGGCAAAAAACTCGTTCGTCATCAATCTTCCAGCACTATTGCGGCTGTGCTTTTGCAACTCCCGAATTTGCATCGCTTTTTTGGTGTCAACGAGTTCAAGTACACGGCGATACCGCCTGCCGGGGATATCATCGAGTACCCAAACCGCTTCATCGGCTGGCATTTTATCGATCACTTGCTTCACTTCCACATCACTAAGAGAGCGAAAAATGGCAGCACGAGTTGCCCCATCCGTATTAATCAAAAAACGCGCCTTTGCGGAGAGGTCAGGAAGATTTTCATAGAGAACGGGACGCGCATGTGGAGGAAGACGAGAAGCAGCGTAGGCAAGGTCGATGGGATTGTACTCACTGGCAATTTTGGCTACGTCATGCAGGTGAATATTGAATGTTGTTTTATGAAAAGCCTCTTCTAGACGTTCATTCAACTCATCGTCCAAAAGGCTGGTTTTTGAATCCATGAGGTTTCCTGCACTGACATGCTCTTCCGGATCTCTTGACTCAACCATGGCTACCGCTCGATAAATTCTTTAAACAAATCTGTATTGCGCACATTGGCAAGCCACTCATCATGCTCAAGATCCTCGCGAGGTGGAAGCACATCGGCCTCTTCCGCTCGCTTCAAAAAGTGCAACGAGATCTCAAGTAGGCCGGCAAGTGAATACAGGCAAGCCAAGTGATAGTTGGCATCCCCATTACCCGCCTCAGCTGCGTGAAGTAAGCGCTTCTCAGCTTCCCGCCTAAGAGCCTCTCCCTTTTCAACAGAGAGAGGATCATAGAGCAGTTCGGCAAGATTCAAAAGAGTATAGCCAAAATCACCCCAGAGTGTGGCATCTTCGGGATCTGCATCAGCGAGAGTTTCAAACAGTTCTACCGATTGATACAGGCTCTCAACATGAGAGCTGAGCTCACCAAAATGCGAGAGCGTCAGGGCAAGATGGTAACAAACCTGAGGATCCTGGGGACGATTTGTGTAGACCTGCGAGAGAATGCCGATCGCTTTCTCATAGTCCTCTTCATCTCCAGTTAGGTCACCCAACTGATCAAGTGCACACCCTAAGTTGAAAAGAGTCTCAAGATCCTCATGGAGGCCATAGGCTTGTTTGAATTTCACAATCGCCTCTTCCACCAATGCTTGCTGAATATCCAAATCCACTTCCAAGTCTTTCAACTGAAGAAGCGCGATCCCCCATTCTGTACTATGAATCGGAGAGTGAGGACGAAGCTCACAAAGACGGGCAATGGCATGCACCCCTTTACGAGCAAGTGAGGGATCTTCGGATAAAATTCCCCAGCTCAGATAGGTCTGAAACAGACCGTGCCAATTTTCCACAGAGGTTGCGTCATTTTCGACCCCTTCTTCAAATATATGAACAGCTTGTGCATACGCTTTTTCATCTGAAAAGTAGGCACCAAACACATACTCAGCCAGGGCGGATGCTGTCAAAAGTTCGGGATGCCTAGGAGCAATTTCTCCTGCAGCATTCACGCGTTCGCGCCCCTCTTGGATGAGTTTTAAATCCTCAATGAAAAGCCCCAAAAGAAGCAACCCTCTACCTAGAAGCGCGGAAACCCGCAACGGATCACCCTCTTTTACTTTTGATGAGGTTAACTTGTCGAGTCCCACTTCGATCGCCTTTAGATCCCGCCGCAACCACCCAGTATAAAGGTAGAGCTCTCCCCATTCTAGCCACAAATCGACGTGCGTCGGTACGGAGAGAATGGCCTCCCTGAAGGTTGTATCAGCCTCTACAAAGTGAGATTGCAGATGTGTGAGCAGGTAGCGGCGCTTCATGGCTGAGGCGTACGCAATCCAGGCGCGGGCATGGGCCGCTGTGACTTCCCCATCTGGATCATAGGTATCGGCAATAACGCCTTGAAGAAGAGAGAGCGCCTGTTCCAAGAAAGAGGGATCACCTAAATGCGTTCCGTAGATTGTGTAGGCCACCGCATAATCAATCCGAAAAAGAGGCGATGCACACCCTCTTGAAGCTGCCTCTTGGAACTTTTCCAATGCCTGCTTAAGGTCGCAGATTTCAGCTGAATGGACTCCGAGCAAAAGCCACGCTTCAGCCCAATCCCAGTAAAGCTCACTCTTTGCATCAGATGCCTTAGCAGCGGTAGTAAAATGTTTAAGAGCTTTTTCGACAAAGCTCACATCGTGGGCCAATCGGCTCAAGTGAACGAGTGTTTTACCCCAAAGATGACGCCAAGCAAAGGTCGAGTTAAAATGTGAGGGGTCCAGTTCTTGCGCTCTAATGAGTTTATCCAAGGCAACCAGCAGCGCGCGTCCCTTTTGTTGCTGCCTGCCGTATTTGTATAGGATCGAGGCAGCTTGGCAGAGACGCTTCGCATCTTCATGAGAAGGCTCATTACCAGAGAGAAGCTCTTCTGCAGCACTTTCCAGTTCGTCTTCCGAATAGATGGGGGGATATTCCTTCATAATCAGAGAGTGTACCCCGAGATATCCTTTTTCTCAAGAGATCCTCTGCTTTGCTCGATCGCCTCTTTATCACGTTTAATTTCTACCTTAAACGCTTCCCAAGTCATCAGATGTGAGGCTCTCAAACGCGCGTGCATGTAAGTATCTGGCGTACTCTTAATAAGCTGTGTGATCAGTTTGCTCATTTTTTCCCTACTGGCTTCTGTTTTTGTTCCAGAGTCCCACTCATCTATTGCTTTTTGAATAGAGTCAAGAAGAAGAGAGCTTGTATACACAGCAATGGCATACTGATATTGAGCCAGCCTTTCTGCTCCTATTTCCAAATTCGCTTTATAAGCCTCCAACTCGGCTTGCAAACGCTCTGGGTTGTCCTTTTGCAGAACTTTGACTGCTTGTTCGTGTAGATAATGCTGAGCTCGCACATCTTGAAGCACGCGTTGTTTTTGAGCCAGGGTTCTCAAAAGCTCTGTTTTTCTTTCCCCGTTAGCCAGCAGAGCGATTGTCTGTTTAAGCGTATCACATTCATACTCGATCGTGGTCATGACGAAGCTGAAAAACAATTGAGTGTTTTCCCGGCTCACTTGTTTACGTCGATAATGAAAGGTCAAATAGGCTTGCGTCTGTTTAAATGCTTCTAATACGGATAGCAGCTCAACTTTTTTAGCTGCAAGCGCTTCAACTGGAAAACCGCCCAAACGGTTCCATTCTCGATTCGCAATGATAGAGCTGAGATCACCCTCCTCTCTTCTTTCTCCACCTCCTCTCATAGCATGGTCTAGTGCTTCAATGCGTTTTTCAGTGGCCTCTTGCTCTTGTTCAAAATGAACTAGAAGCGCTCTTTTTTTCTCCACTAAGACCTCAACTGGAAATTGCCGGAGAGTGTCCTGATCTGCTTCTCGATTAAGTACCCTTGTAAGAGCTTGCTCCAGATCACCTGTTGCATCCCGATCTGTTTCCCCTTCCATGGCCCCATCTAAAAGGGTGATCATGACGATAAAGTCGTTTTTCTGAGCCTTGATCTTATCCTCTGCCTGGACCTGAATTTGGCGCTCAATTTCCTTTCTTGTTTGCTCAGCCTTTTCAACAGTCTCGCTTACTAGTACGGTCCATCTCATGTTGTCTTCTTCTTTTTCGATGGCATGCTCTAAACGTTGACGCTGTTTAACAACAAAGTCCCTTTTCTCTGAATCTGTGGGCTCCTGTCTATTGGGAACAGAACGACGAGGAGGAAACACGGCCCTGCGCAACCCCGCCACCCGCTCTTCTTGTTCAGGCGTTCTTGCAGGAAGACTTAACAACCGTATCAACTCATTTCTGCACACAGGAAGAGCCATTGCATTTCCTTCATGCACGAGCGCGCGTATCATTTGTTTGGCTTCCTCTTTAGTGCGGGGATTCAGCACTACCTCATTGCCCTCAGCAATGGTGCGAGACCACGTTCGCGTCACACCGGATAGATCATATCTCTGTTGAGTCGCCTGCAAGTACTGCAAACCGGGACGATTGCCAGGCAGACGCGATAGGGTGGGATGCTTGCTCAACACCCGATGCATTTTATACCCCTGCTTCTGCTTATCTAGCTTGCGCAAGTGGAAGCCAAGGTAGTACCATCCTCCTTTGATTAGGAAGGAAAGAATTGCCCCTCCCCAAACCACCCATGGATTGGACCAAAAAATCGCCTCAATGACCAGAAAGCCCGCAAGGATTCCCCACTCCAGCACGTGCTGTCCAAAAATGTTTGTAAAATACCTTTGACGATCGACCTTCATCAACTGGTTGTGTATGTCTCGCTCTTCAATCGTAGCCGCTTTAAATGGAGGTTGAAAGCGGCTGGTGGTGAGATCCGCCCAAAGCTTTGCCCGCTTAGATGCGTACCCTTTTAAGTGCATTTTCTTACGCAATCGTACCATCACCAAAGCTTCAAAAATATCGACATTGTCTTCGTTTAGCTCAGGGAATCTTGCCTGCGCCTCCGCTAGATGCTTCCTTAACTCAATCGAGTGCTCGTAAACTTCTAATAATGAATCGCCTAAAACCTCTTCATTAGCGACCAACCAGACACAGATTTCTTCGCCAAGGTGTTTCCTGACCTCTCCAATTTGACAATTGATTCGATCCGGATGCTGGTTAAGCCAGGCCCCAAGCCTTTCGATTAACTTATCCGAAAGCAGGCTCTTGTCAAACTGATCTATTTCAAGCCGGAAAGCGGCGATGCGATTCTGTGGTAGGGCCTTAACCTCAACTCGAGCTCTCCCTGTTAAGATCTGGGCACGCTGGGTTAAAAGGGCTACCAAACGCTCACCCTCAGATGGGTGGCGTGCAGCCAACCACTCTTTTAAATCCTCGATGATGAGTTGATCGGCATTTCTTTCTTTCGAAAAAGGAGTCCCTTCAATCAAAAGAGCATCGAGTGGATCTGTCTCCTTCCCTAGCTGAGCGTAAAGCGTAATCAGCTCTTTGTATAGGTGCGCTAAATGTTTAAAGTGGATTGCAAGAGCTTCTCTTTTAGCCTCCTCTGTTTGACCTTGAAAGGCCCCAGATCTTAATCCCTCACCTCCTTGCAGGAGAGCTAACTCTCTTGCAGTAGCAAGAAGCTTCTCGTACTCTTCAAACTCACCTACATATAAGTGCTTCTTCGCTTTGCTTACAAGCGCGCGCACCTGATTCCATTTTTCGGTCTGATCAGGAACTTGTGCAAGCGCCGAGCTCACTTGGGTTTGAAGAATAGGGGTAACCTCCAAATCTAATCCGTGTACAAGCTTGGCGATGCGTGCAGCCGACTTTGGATGCTTTGCTTCCAACTCCTTTTGCATCACCCGATCCGAACGTAACTGAGGATCCACAGCTGGAAGGTCCCACTCACCGTGGGGCTGATGCACCAAAAGAGTGTTTTGAGAGAGCTGACCTCTTAGTAGCAAAGTGGCATCATAAAATTTTCGCTCCGCGTCTGCCTTTTCTTGGAACTTGCTGCTAGTTATACCGAGAAGTAAAGAGAGTGGAAAACAGACTCCAAAAGGAACCCAAACAGGAAGATAGAGCATCGCTCCAGAAGCTAAAACAAGCAAAAGCGCCGTTACCACCTGCATTACCTTTGCTGTCGTTTCCAACCTTTGGATCTTAGCCGGCAGAACAACACTAGACTCATTCAACGTTTGCTCAACGTTTTGAATCGATTGATGCTGGTGCAACCAACGACGGTTATTATGATAGATAGCAGCCATAGTAGCACCAATTATAGCATAAAATCATTATTAGATCCTTGATATAAAATAATTTAAATATCAAATTCAAATTATGATTTTACTAATGCAAGCTTCGAGCGCAGGGGTTTTAGCACTTTGCCCACTAGATCATACCCTGCCGCATCGGTCACTTCTACGAGATAACGCTCCCCAAAGGCTTGAACGTGCTGCCAGTCATTGAGAATCACTTGCCCATCAATTTCGGGAGCTTGCCCAAAATAGCGCCCTACCAGCAGATATTCCGACTCAGGATGGTAGCCCTCGACAACCACCTCAATCTGCTGACCGATCATCTTCGCATTTAAGCCTTCTGTCACCTCGTGTTGCGCGGCAGCTAAACGATTCAAACGCGCCTCTTTTACCTCCTGAGGCACCTGATCTTCCATGCGGCCAGCCGGCGTTCCTTCTTCTTGAGAGTAGGTAAAAATGCCCACATGATTCAACGGGTATTGCTGCACAAAGGCAAGAAGCTCTTCAAACTGCTCTTCAGTCTCACCCGGAAAACCCACAATCAGGCTGGTGCGAATATGCATCTGGGGGATGCGGGCACGTAAACGGGTAATGGTCTCTTTAATTTGAGCTCCGTTGGTATGACGACGCATCCGCTTTAAAATGTCATCGTTGATGTGCTGTATGGGCATGTCGATGTAGGGCAAAATGCGCTTATCTCTGTGCATCAGCTCAATGAGAGCATCGTCTATCTCATCCGGATATAGGTACAAAAGACGAATCCAGTACGTGCCCTTTTCTTTGAGAAGCTCTTTCAAAAGATCCGTTAGGCGCTCTTCTCCCTGATCTTTTCCATAATCCCCTAGATCCTGAGCAATGAGAATAACCTCTTCAACCCCTTGAGAAAGTAGGGCTCGAAATTCCTTCACAATCTGATCTTTGGACTTACTACGCAGCGGCCCTTTGATTTTGGGAATGATGCAGTAGGCGCATTTTTTGCGACACCCTTCCGCAATCTTTAAATAAGCATAGTGCTCGGGTGTGGAGAGTTGGCGAGGGACCTCTCCAGCCTCTAAATAGCTGCGCGCTGAGCCGACCACTTCACCCTTCAAATCAGAGCGCACGGCACGTAAAATGCCCTCTACATCTCCAGATCCCAACAGGTAATGAACTCCGGGAAAGGTCTCTTCGATCTCCTTCCTGTGCTTAGTGACCATACAGCCGGTCACAATCAGCTTGGCACTTTCTTTTTTGACAGAGAGAAGCTCAGCGATCGCCTCTTTCGATTCCGCTCGAGAAGACTCAAGAAAAGCGCACGTGTTGATCACTAGGTAATCAGCCTCTTCAAGCTCTTCTGTGATCTCATAACCAGCTCTTAGTAGGATGCCGAGCATCACTTCGCTATCCACAAGGTTACGGGGACAGCCTAGGCTTGTAAAATTGATTTTATTGCTCATGGGCCCAACAGTGTACACGGACCACGCTTTTTGATCAAAATACTTGAATAATATGCTGTCATCGGCTACCTTTTTGGGTCATATTTAATAGAGGAGTGAACCATGGCTAGTAAGCAACGTGAAATCATTAAATTGAAAAGCACCGAGAGTAAAGAGGTCTACTGGACAACTAAAAACAAAAAGAAAACAACTGGCCGTTTAGAGCTAAAAAAATATGATCCAGTTCTAAGACGGCATGTTATCTTCAAAGAGGCGAAATAATCGGTGCGTTTTGAACTAACTGTCGCGTTAAAATATCTATTGCCCAGATGGCGACAGCTTTCGGTTTCGATTATTTCTCTCATTTCTGTTCTTGTAATCTCGCTGGTTGTCTGGTTGGTCGTTCTATTTTTGTCTGTCACAGATGGAATAGAGAAAAAATGGGTCGAACAGCTTGTTGCCCTCAATGCCCCCGTGCGCATGGCCCCCACAGAAGCCTACTATAATTCCTATTATTATCAAGTAGACAACCTAAGTCTTGAGTCTAACTATAGTCCTAAAACAATTGGGGAAAAACTAGCGGCTCTCAAATCCGATCCCTATGATGCCGAAATAGATGTTGAGCTTCCTTATGATTTTCCCACTCCCGATCGAAGGGAGAACCGTTTGCTAAAAGATCCTGTAAAAGAGGGATGGGAAGCGATCACGTCTCTTAATGAAAAGGGTCTCCGTGCTCAGGAATATGAAGTCTCGTATGGAAACCTGCATCTGACCCTTCTCCGTGGCACCGACAATCAACAAACAACAATCAATCAAATCACCTATATCGCCTCTCACGACTCAGAGAACACGCGTCTGCGACAAATGCTTCTCCCACCGGAAAGCGACGACTACAACAACCTTTTGACCTCTCTATCGCAAGGTGATGGAACGACCTCTTATCTCCAAAACTTTTTTGACCATGTTGCCGTTAAGCAACTTCAGACAACGGATGGGGGTTTTGTGCTTCCTCCTTCTTTTTTTCCGGAAAGTGGAACCCTCGAGGGAATAGGCATTGTTAAGCGTAACGAAATCGGCCGTGTTGTGATTCCCCAATCGACGCAAGAACTTTCTGCTTTAGAGACCAAGCTAGAGGCCTTTGGTTTTGAAACAACACCGGTTAAGGTGATTTTTGATCAGACACAGGTCCATTTTGTAAGTGATAAAAACACAGCAACAGGTGTCCAACTGGTTCTCAGTGAGAAAATCCCTTTTCATGCTGAGCTTGTGGATGAAACGCTCGTGCATGCAGCAGCCCTCTCTTCTTTGAAATTTCATCTCGAAGGTTCTGTTCAAAACATCCCTCTTGCGGGGACAAGTTATTTTGATCACCTAGAAATTGCGACCGCAGAGGCTCGCCAGCCCCAGAGTTCTGCTTCACCTCCTTGGATCCATTCAGATGAAAAAGGATGCTCTACAATCCCCTGTGACCAACCTTTCGGTGATGGAGTTCTCGTTGCTAAACATTTTAAAAACACTGGGGTACGCATCGGAGACCGCGGCTATCTCGCTTACTACACACCCACAGCAAGTTCCACACAAGAGCAAAGACTCCCCATTTATGTTGCTGGATTTTACGACCCCGGCATGATGCCTGTTGGAAACAAATTGATCTTTGCCGACCCTCAGGTTGTCTCTGTCTTGCGCGGCAATCTTACGGTTTCCGACAGTATGTTAGGTAATGGCTTTAACATTTGGCTAAATGATATCACACGCGCCGAATCAGTGAAAAATGCCTTAGTTCGTTCTCTTGAATCACGTGGAATCGACAAATACTGGAATGTTCAGTCCTACCAAGACTACGACTTTGCCCGTCCCATCCTACAGCAGCTCCAAAGTGATAAACACCTCTTTACTCTCATCGCTTTGATCATCTTGATTGTTGCCTGTTCAAACATCATTTCGATGCTCATTCTTCTTGTGAACGACAAAAAAAGGGAAATTGGAATTTTGCAGGCCATGGGAGCCTCACCGAGGCGCATTGCAACCATCTTTGGACTGTGCGGCTTTGTCATGGGCATTTTAAGCTGCATTATCGGAACGCTTGCTGCGGTCTTTACCTTAAGTCACCTTCAATCTCTTGTGAATTTTCTAAGCTTTATGCAGGGTCATGAAGCGTTTCAGACGGCCTTTTATGGCAGTTCTCTTCCCAACGAATTAAGCTTCACCTCCCTACTGTTTGTCATTGTAGCGACCATGGTGATCTCTCTCATTGCGGGGATTGTTCCGGCAATTAAGGCGGCGCGCGTTCGCCCCACTGAAATTTTAAGAGCGGAGTAATGTTGAAGCCGATTTTATCTGCAAAAAAGATCCGTAAGACCTTCACACACCCGGTTTCGGTCGAGGTACTAAAAGGCGTATCATTAGAGGTTTTTCCAGGCCAGAGCATTGCGATTATGGGGGCCTCGGGCGAAGGAAAGAGTACCCTTTTACAGATTTTGGGCACCCTTGAAGAGCCTTCGGCAGGAGAGCTGGTCATAGCGGATAAGTCCATCACGCATCACCCACCCCCTGTTTTACGTAATCAGCACATTGGCTTTGTATTTCAAGGCTATAATCTTCTTGAAGACTACTCGGTGCTACAAAATGTGCTCATGCCTGCGTTGATCGCGGGCAAGCCCACCCACAAACATAGCCACGCCTACACACACGCCTTCTCTCTTCTAGACAGAGTCGGTCTCTCCCACCGGATCCACTTTACAACTAAGCTACTTTCAGGTGGTGAAAAACAACGGGTTGCCCTAGCGCGCGCACTTTGTAATGATCCCGAACTGCTACTGGCCGATGAGCCCTCCGGCAATCTCGATCATGAAACTTCTTCCCGCATTCATGAGCTCCTTTTCCATTCAGTGAGGGAGCTGAACAAATCACTGATTGTGGTCACACACGACCAAAGCTTGGCTGAGCTATGCGACCAAAAACTCATTCTCTGTGACGGAAAGCTACAGAGAGAAAAGTAAGGATAAGTCACTATGGATAAAACCTTTCTTCACTTCCTTGAAGATGAACTCAATCAGCTCAAAGAGACAGGACTTTACAAAGAAGAACGGGTCATCTCCTCCCCGCAAAAAAGCGACATCGAGCTGAGCAATGGAGCGCACGTCTTAAATTTTTGTTCTAACAACTATCTTGGTTTGGGCAACCATCCTGATGTGATTCGTGCTGCACAAAGTAGCTACGAAAAATTCGGATATGGACTTGCCTCTGTTCGGTTTATTTGCGGCACACAAACGGTCCATGTTGAGTTAGAAAAACGGATTACAGACTTTTTAAAAACAGAAGAGACAATTCTTTATAGCTCGTGTTTTGATGCAAACGGGGGCCTGTTTGAAACTCTTCTTGGCCCAGAAGATGCTGTCATCAGTGATTCGCTTAATCACGCCAGTATTATCGACGGCATTCGGTTATGTAAAGCCAAACGCTTTCGCTTCAAAAACAATGACATGCACGATCTCGAAGAACAACTTAAAGCAGCAAAAGAGTGCCGTTTTCGCCTCATTGCAACAGACGGTGTTTTTTCAATGGACGGGATCATTGCCAATTTAAAAGCGATCTGCGATCTGGCAGATAAATATGACGCCCTTGTGATGATTGACGATTGTCATGCTAGTGGCTTTTTGGGAGAAAACGGGAGAGGCACACATGAATACTGCGCTGTTCTAGGACGCGTGGATATCATTACCGGCACCCTTGGAAAAGCTCTTGGAGGCGCCTCCGGCGGCTTTACCTCGGGCAGAAAAGAGATCATTCAGTGGCTCAGACAACGTTCACGTCCTTACCTCTTTTCTAATACGCTTTGCCCAAGTATTGCGACAGCCAGCATCGAAGTATTTAATCTGCTAGAAAGAGAGGGTGATGCTTTAAGACAAAAACTCAAGCGCAATGCAGAGTATTTCAGACGGAAGATGAGTGCACTAGGTTTTGAGCTTGCGGGTCAAGATCATCCTATTATCCCCGTGATGCTGGGAGATGCAAAACGGACTCAGATTTTTGCGCAAAAGATGCTCCAGGAGAGAATCTATGTTGTCGGTTTTTTCTATCCGGTTGTTCCGCAACAAGCGGCGCGTATCCGCACGCAAATGTCAGCCGCCCACAGCCTCGAGGATATAGATCGAGCCGTCGCCGCCTTTGAGAAGGTAGGAAAAGAATTAAACGTGATTAGTAAGGCAAGCACATGAAAGCCATTCTAAAAAAAGAAGCAGCCGAAGGGCTCTGGATGGAAGAGGTTCCGATGCCTAAAATGGGAGCGGGAGATCTTCTCATCAAAATCCTGAAAACATCGATCTGCGGCACAGACATGCACCTCTATAAGTGGGACGCATGGGCACAAAAGACACTTCCTGTTCCCTCTATTATCGGCCATGAGTTTGTAGGTGAGGTTGTGGATATGGGATCCACTGTCACCGGATTCAAAAAGGGGGACCGTATTTCCGGTGAAGGACACATCACCTGCGGCCAGTGCCGCATGTGCCGTACCGGCAAGCGCGTTTTATGCCCGCAAACGCTGGGGATTGGCGTGAACCGCGACGGCTGCTTTGCCGAATATGTGGCGATCCCTGCAGAAAATGCTTTTCTTGTTTCAGCCTCTATTCCCGATGAGGTTGCCTCCGTCTTCGATCCTTTGGGAAATGCCGTTCATACCGCTCTTTCCTTTGATCTAGTGGGTCAGGATGTACTCATTACAGGCGCAGGACCCATTGGGTTAATGACCATCCCTGTAGCTCTCAAAGCAGGAGCGCGCTCGGTTGTGATTACAGATGTGAATCCCTACCGTCTTGCCCTTGCTAAACAGATGGGGGCAACCAGAGCGATCAACTTAAAAGAGGAGTCTGTGGCATCTGTCATGGAGCCTCTGGGCATGCGAGATGGTTTTGATGTTTGTTTAGAGATGTCTGGAAATATAGAGGCATTTGCTTCACTCCCTGCTCTCGCCGCGCACGGTGCTCATCTCGTTCTGCTGGGTATTCTTCCCACAGACGCCACGCTTGACTGGCATCAGGTGATCTTTAAGATGCTGACAATCAAGGGAATTTATGGACGAGAGATCTTCCGGACATGGTATCAGGTAGCCGCTATGCTAGAAAGTGGCCTCGATATTACCCCGGCCATTACACACCGCTTTAAGGCTGAGGAGTATCAAAAAGGCTTTGATGTGATGCTCTCAGGGCAGTGTGGAAAAGTGATTCTAGATTGGTCTTACCTATGATCGATCAGATTAATCAAACATTAGAAACCTTGATTCCTGCCCATTCACCCGACTACAACTCTCTTTTTGAAGGAGCGCGATATACGCTGCTCGGACCCGGAAAACGGATCCGCCCTCTTCTTACCCTTCACGCAGCTGAAATGCTGGAGCCAGGAAGTGCGGTGCGCGCGCTTCATCCAGCCTGTGCCCTGGAAATGATCCACTGCTACTCTCTGATTCATGATGATCTCCCCTGCATGGATGACGATGACATGCGTCGAGGGCGCCCCACTCTCCACAAAGTCTATAATGAAGGGCACGCTGTCTTAGTTGGTGACTACCTGCTGACCCGTGCCTTTGAGGTATTAGCCCATGCGCCGGGGCTTACTTCCGAACAGAAGATCACTTTGATTCAAACCCTCTCTCAAACAGCTGGTAGTGAAGGGATGCTTGGGGGTCAGATAATGGATATCGAGCAGCATGCCGACATTGCCCAGCTTCATGAACAAAAAACAGCCGCCCTTTTTCAATGTGCTCTGCTCTTTGGAGGCATTGTGACAGGAGCTCAGCCTGAGATCCTCACACAACTTGAACAGTTCGGAACCCAATTCGGCTCTCTTTTTCAAGTAGTCGACGATATCCTAGATGGTGATCATCCTCTTGGGGAAGAACGCGCTTATGCAAGGCTGGAAACGCTTAAAGCCTCCGCACTTCAAACACTAGGGAGACTCATCCAAGGTGACTCTCCACTGACAGAAATGACTCATCAACTAGCAGCTAAGGTTCATCATGAAGAGTAAGCGACTATTTGACATTGTCTTTAGTCTGAGCGTGCTCCTCCTTCTCTTTCCGGTTGGGATTCTCATCTCTCTAGGTATTTTTCTTTGCTCTCCCGGTGCTGTCTTCTATACGCAAATCAGACTAGGGCGGGAAGGAAAGCCCTTTAAATGCTACAAATTCCGTACGATGCACCTCCAGGCTGAGCGACGTCTGAAAGAGATTCTCCTTACAAATCCCCTCTTACAAACAGAATGGCAGGCCCATCAAAAGCTTAAAAGCGATCCGCGCGTTTTTTTCTTTGGACGATTATTACGTAAAACCTCTCTCGATGAGCTTCCCCAGTTTTGGAACGTCCTAAAAGGCGAGCTCAGTGTTGTCGGTCCTCGCCCCTACATGGTCAACCAGAGAAAGGAGTTGGGACCCCTGGCTGAGAAAATCCTATCCGTGCGCCCCGGTGTCACAGGACTTTGGCAAACCTCAGGACGAAGTAACACCACTTTCGAACAGCGCATTTCCCTGGATGCCGCTTATGTCGATACCCATTCACTTGTATATGATCTTTGGTTGATCTTGAAGACGATTCCTGAAATACTCTTGTTCAGAAATGCGTGTTAACCCCCTATTGATCTTTTGTGCAGCTGTGTGTGGAGTTCTTTTTTTTCCCCACTGCCGTCTCTTCTACTTTGCCCCCTACCTCATCCTTACCTTTTATAAGCAGACCCGCTTTGCTGTTTTATGGAGAGCTCTTGGATGCGGCCTTGTGATCGATCTTTTCTCCTCCACTCCCTATTTTGGGCTAACCGCACTCAACTACACCCTTGTCTGCTGGATCCTTTATAGCCAGAGGCACAACTTTTTTGAGGACAAACCCTTTACCCTTCCTGTGATGACCTTCCTCTTTTCTGTCCTCTCGACTCTAACCGCAACTATTCTTTTTCTCTTTTTTGCCCATCCTGTTCCCCTCTCTTTGAAATGGCTCTTCACAGATCTGTTCTGGATGCCCCTTTTAGATGCCGGATACGCTCTTGGACTCTCTCTTCCCTTCCAAATTACCTACAAATTGCGTAGAGTGATGAGAGCAAGAAGGAGAGCTCGATGATCCTATCCGGAAAGAAAGTCGCTGAAAAAGTCCATGAAGGCCTTGCCGAGGAAGTGGCTACCTTTTCCACGCCTCCGGGCCTCGCTGTCGTGTTAATTGGTGACAATCCCAGCTCGCACACATATGTCAATATGAAGCGGCGCGCGTGCGCCAAAGTGGGGATCCATTCCTTTTTTCACCATCTTCCCCACTCAACCTCTGAACAGGAGCTAATTCAACTTGTTACACAATTGAATTCAGACCCCACCATCAATGGCATCCTCGTCCAGCTACCGCTCCCTCCCCATATTAATCCCATCACCGTCTTGCTGGCGCTCGATCCCGCAAAAGATGTAGACGGCTTTCATCCTGTTAACTTGGGCAAAGTGCTCGCCGGGATGGACGATGGTTTCATTCCGTGTACCCCATTGGGCATCAAGATGCTTTTAGATTACTATGCAATCCCTGTAAAAGGAAAAAACGTGGTGATTGCGGGCCGTAGTGCAATTGTAGGTAAACCTCTTGCAGCCCTACTCATGCAAAATGCTCCTGGGTGTAATGCCACAGTCACGGTTGTGCACAGCCAAACCCGCGATGTGGCCGCGCACACGCGACATGCAGATATTCTTGTTGCAGCTGTCGGTATTCCCCGCTTCATTAAAGCAGATATGGTCAAAGAGAGTGCTGTGATCGTCGATGTGGGCATCCATCGAGAGGCAGAAGGGCGTATAATTGGAGATGTCGATTTTGAACCTGTAGAGAAAAAATGCCAAGCGATTACCCCCGTTCCAGGAGGCGTCGGGCCCATGACAGTGGCCATGCTTCTGCACAATACTGTACTCAGTTATCAACGTATGCACTAATCCTGCTTCTCTGCTTGACGGGTTGTCGGTCTTCAACAGAGCCCACCCGGATAGTCGGAAATGCCATGACAATGCGCTACTGTATCCAAACCGGTTCTGCTAAACCCGATTTAGAAGAGATTGTTGTTTCTACATTTGAAGAGGTTAACCGCGTTTTTAATAACTGGAATCCCGAATCGGAAATTTCAAAACTCAACGCCCTCCCCGCTCACCAAAAAATGGAACTCTCTCCCTCACTGGCGACTCTACTTCAGCGAGTAGACCGTCTTGTGACCCTGACAGAGGGGCGTTTTGATCCGACAGTCGCCTCTATCAAAGAGAAGCTCCTTAAAGGAGAGCTCACCTCCTCCAGCCCCCACGTTGGTTGGAAAACACTCCATATCGAGGGCTCTTGCTTCTGGAAAGATTATGGGGAGACAGCTCTGGATTTAGGTGGCGCAGCAAAGGGCTATGCCGTAGATCTCATCTCTGAGCGTCTTCAAGCCTCCGGCTGTCGCAATCTTTATGTAGAATGGGGGGGAGAGATTCGGACAGTCGGCTCACATCCAGAGGGAAGAGCGTGGAAAGTCGCAATCTGGGGGGGGAAAACACTCAAAATACGCAACCAGGCGATTGCAACCAGCGGCAGCTACTTTCAAAACTGGACCATTGACGGAGCTCGCTACACACACATCATCGATCCTGCGACCCAAAAACCACTACAAGATCCTCCGATCACGAGTGCAACGGTAATGAGCTCCAGCTGTTTTGAGGCTGACGCCTTGGCGACGGCTCTTATGCTTTTCCCTTCTGTTAAAGAGGCAAAAGCATGGGCGCGAAAACATGGCATCAAAGCGTATCTCTACCGGTGATTTTTCATGGCACGGTCCATTTCACGTTTTTTCTCACGTTCCACAATAGCCTGCCGTTTATCGTGATGCTTTTTCCCCCGGGCACGGCCAATCTGAATTTTGACCCGTCCCTCTTTGAGATAGAGCGCCAGCGGAACTAAAGTAAGCCCTTTTTGCTGCACAGATTCCTTGAGGTTCTCAATTTCCCGTTTGTGCATCAGAAGTTTTCGGTCGCGCCGCTCTTCATGATTATGCACATTTCCATAACGATAGGGGGCAATCGAGGCGCCAATCAACCAAATCTCGCCCCCAATAATTTTGACATATCCTTCTGCAAGGTTACCCCCATTGTCACGCAAAGACTTGATCTCAGTCCCCACTAAAACAATGCCGGCTTCATACTTTTCCAAAATTTCATAATCATGAAAGGCTCGGCGGTTACTGACTAACTCTTTCTGTCCCATAATAGGCCAAAATGATACCATGATCGTAATCACTTGACAATTGGAGAATGCATTATGAAATTCGTCATTTCTAGAACCGAATTAAGCCATCTGATCCGGAAAATCCAGAATGTGGTCCCTCAAAATGCCCCAATTCCTATTCTTTCGCACTTTTTAATCGAGGCAGAAGAAGATCAACTTGTCTTCACGGCAACTGATTTGACAGTAGGAACGCGCTGCTCCGTTCCTGCTAAAATCCAGGAAAAGGGATCCATGACCATCCCCTCCAAGCGATTTTTTCAGCTCGTGCGCGAGCTCACAGACCAAAACATTGAAGTAGTCGCTGCCGATAGCGAAATGGCGGAAATCAAATCGGGCTCTTCTCGTTTTCGTCTCAATGGCATGGACAAGGAGGAGTATCCCGCCCTACCCGATCTAAAGGAGGCCACCCAGTTCACTCTTCAAGGCTCCCTTTTAAAAGATATGTTTTACCGCACCTCATTTGCTGTTTCCAAAGAGGATAACCGGTATGTTTTAACCGGCGTATTGATGCGGATTGAAAAGGGTAAGGCAATCTTTGTCGGAACCGATGGCAAACGACTAGCCAAAACAGAGACTGAGATTCCTCTTTCACCCGACTTTTCCGGTGAGTATATCGTTCCTCTCAAGGCCGTCGATGAAATCTTGAAGATGATCGAAGATGAGGAATCCTCCACTGTCTACCTAACAGACGATAAAGTCGCCATTGAATCGGGAAACACCCTGATGATCACCAAGCTTCTCTCCGGAGAGTATCCTGATTTCGAGCAGGTGATCGCCTCTCAAAGTGAAGTAAAGATGACACTACACCGAGAGGAGATGGTCACTCTTTTGAGGCAAATCTCGCTTTTTACCAATGACACCTCTCACTCCGTTCGCTTTACCTTTCTGCCAGGTGAGCTGATGCTGACCGCTAACTGCGCCGATGTGGGCGAGGGAAAGGTCAGTATGCCTGTCAACTACACCGGAGAGAAAATCGATATTGCCTTTAACCCCTTCTATTTTCTTGATATTCTCCGCCACAGTAAAGACGAAACCGTGACCCTAGGGGTCTCAGACTCGTATAATCCGGGTATCATCACAGATTCCAGCCAGAGTCTGTTTATCATTATGCCCATGCGCCTCAATGACGATTGATGAACCTCACCTCTCTTTTTCTTCGGAATTTTCGTAACTACGAAGAGGCGCGGTTTACGTTTTCGCCCACGTTAAACTATATCTACGGAGAAAATGCGCAGGGAAAAACCAACCTTTTAGAGGCGATCCACCTTCTAATAACCGGACGCTCCTTCCGCACGCAACGCCTAGCCGATTTGATCCGCTTCGGGACGCCCGCTTTTTATGTCGAAGCTTATTTTGAAAAAAATGGAATTGAGCAGCAGCTCAAACTCTCTTTTGATGGGGAAGGGCGTACGATTGTACACAACGCTACCTCGATTCCCTCACTTAGCGCTCTTTTAGGCATTTTAAATGGAGTGATTATCTCTCCGGAAGATCATGAGCTGGTTAAAGGCGGCCCCTCGGCCCGCCGTCAATTTCTCGACCTACAGATCGCGTGCGCAAGTCCCCTCTATCTCCATCATTTAAGCCGCTACCATCGAGCAATGAAACACCGCAACACTTTACTCCGTAGGCGCAAGCTTGAAACGGCCTCTATATGGGAAGAGCAGATGGCTGATTCGGCTACCCATCTTACCCTCAAAAGACTCGCTACCATTGAGCAGTTAGGTGCAGAAGAGGCTCTTTTGAATCAAAGTGATCAGATCTCACTTAACTACCACACAACAGCGCCAGTGAAAAAGAGCCCTGATGAGCTCAAAGCTTACTTTCTGAAGCAGTATGAAAAACAACGTCCCAGAGAAATCGAGCAAGGAAACACTCTAACCGGCCCACATCGCGACGATCTAACCATTTTAATGGGAGGAAAAGAAGCACGCTTTTTTGCTAGTGAGGGACAGGCTCGCTCGTGTGTCACCAGTCTCCGTTTGGCCCAATGGTCCCGCTTAAAAAAAGCAACTGAAGAGATGCCCCTTTTGTGCATTGATGATGTAGGCATTTCGCTCGATGCTAAGCGAGAAAAACAGCTCTACACTCAACTCTGCTCCATGGGCCAAGTCTTCATCACCTCACCTCGAAAAAACCCAGATTTGCCCGATCTAACTCACCTCATCCACATCCGCAACGGGACTCTGTTTTTGTAAAAGGATGACTGCAGCAGCTAACGCCATAAAGATTCCACTCACAACCACTGTTAGGACAGGATAATTGCCTACAAAAGAGCCACTGAAAAAAGGCGTGATGGCCAGAGCTAAGGCAATCAAACTTTCATAGATCCCCATTACCTCTCCCTGCTTCTCGCTACTCACTCGGTTTGAAATCAATGCAGCTGTTGCCGGATAGGCAAAAGCGAGAAAAAACTGCACCAGTGGGATATAGAGCCAGATCAGATGAACATTTTGGATCTTCAAAAACACAAAGAGATAAAGACCAGACAGTAACATCGAAAGAAAGAGTGTTTTTTGAATGCCTAGAAGCCGAATAAAGGGATAGATGAGAAACCCCGCTGAAAGAGAATAGAAGGCACCTGAATAGCCGTAGAAAAACCCCGTTTGGATGGGGGAAAAGGCATACCGCTCAATCAAAAATAAAGGGATAAACTCAGTAAAAAAGGACCATCCAAAAGAAAAGAATAAAAGGGCAAGAAAGACAAACCGAAGCTCGGGCATCTGTGCCGCTTGCTTCACTTGGTAAAAAGCTGTCAACACCTTCACTTTCCCTTTTACCCGGACTTGCCTGGTTTCGTCGAGCTTCCACCAGACGAGGACCAGGTTGAGCACCACAAGCGCAAAGGCCACCCCAAAGGGAGTGATTAAACCCGCCGATTTGGCAAGCACACCGCTGATAAAGGGACCAAAGGTGAAACCGGCACCAAAGGCCATGTTAAGAAGGCCATAGTTTTTCGCTTTTTGCTCAGGGGTACTGATATCAGCAACAATCGCGCTGACAATCGAGCAGTTACTACAGGCAATCCCCGCAGTGATCCTGTAAATGACAAGAAGTGTTAAACTTTGAAAATGGACACCTAGCATCGCCAAAGCATAACTGGCTAGCCCCACCCAAAAGCTTAGAATCAGCAACTTTTTTCTTCCCCGCAAATCGGAAAGAGAGCCCAATATCGGCGCAAATAAAAACTGAAAAAAGGGATGTAGAGCGATTAGGATGCCCAGCCAAAGCCCCCGCATTCCACTACTCGTTTCAGGCGACAGAAAGTGAAACGTTGGGTCAAAAAGCAAATAAGCTAGAATTGGATAGACAATCGCAATTCCAGCGTAATCGATGAATCCTGAAAGAAGTAGAATTCCCAGTGGGAGTTTGCGCGTGGGCATAGAAACTCATTCTACCCGCTCGGCTGATTTCTTTGAAGAAAGCGATCGATTTTATAAAATCTTTCTTGAGAAACGAGTTTATCAAAAAGAATATAGAGCACAAAAAGCCCTCCACTACTCATACTCAGTGCATACCCTGCTGTATGAAGATGAGGCACAAGCAGTAAGCTTCCCGATGTAACAGTAAGAACAGCTATGATCAGAAGTACTGTGTGGTAGAGCAGTTTGCGATGGATTTCGCTGCGGACGGTTCCTATAATTTCCTCTCCCTCCTGCATCAGCTCTTGCTTAAGAGCGACCAGCTCCGCCCTTTTACACCGCATTTCGCCGGTAATACCGGTGCTTTCTCCTGCCAAGATTTTGTCATACACAGTAATCAGCTCATCGATCAATTGAAGTTGAGAAGAGGCGCTTGCTAAATGCAAGCCATAAACCTCTGTCCTTTTAAGAGCATGAAGACGCTCCACATAGGACCAGATGTTAACAGGATTTTTTTGCATGAGTTGAGCTGCTCGCTGTTGCAGCGCCTCACGTCTTGAGTCGTTGGTGAAGTGATTCTCGTTAAAGTATTTTTCAGCTAAAATGCTCTGTTTGCTCCCCTCTAAAACATCCGGAACAGGACCTTGAAGATAATCTAGAACCTCTCCAAGGGCTTTGAGGGTACCATCTTGTTTTTCCGTCTCTTGATTAAATTGTCTAAGTACCTGCGCTGTCCGCAAAGTGGCCCATCCTTTTGCCACACCCCCGACCGCGCCGCAGGCGATCAAAACAATGGGAAGAACAAGGGTAAAGGTGACTCCCAAACCCATGTGCGAAACAGAGGCTCCTGCTAGCTGTACTCCACCGGCAAACGGCTTCACACTGCTACTGATCCCTTTTCCAACTGTGTCCACACTGCGCGCAAACCAAAAAATAGCCTCTGCCACCTGCCCTGTTGAAGCGGCACACATCAACAACTTAAGACGCCCATTGGCACTCCGCGCGGCATGATAGAGTCTAAAGGGTGAGCTGAGAATGCCCAAATAAGGAAGGAATTCACCCCCAATATTTCCTGCAAACTGTAAACCCCGTATGGCAACACCCAAAAAACTCACGATCAAACAAATGAGCTGCTCATCGTTGAGTAAATCGACGCATTTTCTGGAAATAGCCCGCGCCTGACTTTTTAAAGACTCTAATTTGGGCAATTTTGCGTAGAAAGATGCTTTTTTAGGGGCAGCACCCGTTGCAGGAGTAACAGGAACCCCTGTAGTGACGCGATCTGGATGTATGGGTGCTGTAGCCATAATCATTCACCTTTGAACCGATCCCAAAAGTATCCGCGGATGTCTCGCATCATCTTGTCGCGATCCGCGTAAAACCGCTCATCGACCATTTAATACGGTCCATGTTGCGTCTACTTTTGGGATCGGTTCGTTGTCTACTATAATAGTATCAACTAATTATTTATTTTATGTTAAGACGCTTGATTACAGAAAGATAAGAATGAGTAATGGAGTCCATAACTTCCCTTAAGAGACACCTGCTAAAACGCAACCGTTACACAAGATAGCCTTAAAACCATCTACCGAAATTGATTGCTCTAGAATTGCACTTTGTAGAAAATGCCTTCCGCTATGCTCGCTATTCACCGTCTTCAGTTTGCCTATGGGCAAAAGACCATCCTCGACAAACTCTCTTTCTCAGTTAGAGAAGGGGAGATTATTGCTTTAATCGGCATTTCAGGCTCAGGCAAAACGACGCTATTTCGCTTAATTACCGGGCTGATTCAGCCCACTGCCGGTACCATATCCCTAACTGGTGAAGCCACGTACATGAGACAAGAAGATCTCCTTCTTCCCTGGCGCACAGTCTTAGAAAATCTTCTTCTGTTCACTGAGCTGGGAAAAAAAACACCTCAAAACAAAGAGGCGATCCAAGAGCAGGCGCGGGCTCTCCTTAAAAGAGTGGGACTAGAAGGAACTGCGCAGGCCTACCCCCACACATTGTCTGGCGGCATGCGCCAAAGGGTGGCTCTTGCCCGGTCGCTTTTACAAAACCGCCCTCTTATGCTTCTCGATGAGCCCTTTGCTTCGCTGGATGTGATTATCCGCGAGCAACTCTATGCACTCATGAGAGAAATCCGCGATCAATACAACAAAACGATTGTGATGGTTACCCATGACTTTCGCGACGCCATGGCGCTAGCCGATCGTATCCTTGTCTTGTCAGAGGGCAAAATTGCAGCAGACTATCCTGTTTTATCTGAAATGCGTCATGATCCTTACACCGCCAATCAACTCATTCAGAACATTCGAGAGCAGCTTTCAGTTGCTTTGTAAACTCAGGATGTGTGTAGACTTGAATCGACTTTCCTCCAATAGGAATCTGCCTCAGAAAGGGAGAGGCTTGGTCGGAAGAGATCACCTTTCCCTCATCACTCAAAACAGAAAAACGCCTTTCCCCCTTTTTTAAGGGAACCTGATCAACTAGGATCTTGTCGCCAAACTCCGCTACAGAAATAGGCGGCATTCCCCCCACTTCTTCGTATGCAGGTTTTCTTTTTAACAGCACCAGAGCATCATAATCTCCGTTTTTTGCTGCCTGCATCAAAGCGGCTAGAATAACAAAATCGGTCTGTTCTAGATAGGGAATAGAGTGATCATAGTGCCTTTGCATAAAGCGGATCATGTGCTGCGTGTAGACGCGCGCTTTAGGATGGTGGTAGACACGTGCGTACATCATGTAGCGGGCAATCCAAAGCGCCTCTACCGACTGAATCCCCCCCTCAGCCACGCCCAAAGAGTCCGATAAAATGCGTAGTGAGTCAATCAATTGGTGGTGATCAAAATAGCCGTAGCCCACACCCGTGTAGTAGGCATCCCGAATTAGATAGTCAATGCGATCAGCGCCAAAGTTATCTTCTGTGATCACTTGCGCCAAAAGCCTTTCCTGCGGCGTGAGCGGCTCTTTACCGACAGCCAGCTTGATGATATCCTCTTCCGCCTCCCTCCCAAGGGTTTGCCAAATGGCGCGCAGCTCTTCAGAGCGAATCATCTGCATCGTCATCTCTTCGTGCCCCCCATCAGGCAGAAGCACCTTCTCGGCCGTATGTGAAAACGGCAGATGCCCCATGTCATGGCATAGAGCGGCTAAGCGGAGAATCTGCCGCCAATACTCTCTCTTTTCCTCAGGCAGATCATGGCAAATCGAGTCAAACATCCGTGTGACCAGCTCCATCACACCCAAAGAGTGCTCAAAGCGGGTGTGTGTCGCACCCGGATAGACCAGATAAGCGACCCCCATCTGACGGATGTAGCGGAGCCTTTGAAAGGGGCGCGAGTCAATCACCCTCTGTTCTAGCTCTCCAAAGCGGATAAATCCATGAACGGGATCACAAATCTTGAATGGGTCCTGCATAAGTGGTAGAATACTGACCAAAATAATAATTTGCAATGAGCACCTCTACACCTAAACTACACCCCGAGGATAAAACCCATCTCTTTGCCCTCCATGAGACATTTAATCAGAAGGCACGCCTCACCGGCTGCTCAACAGCTGCAGCCTCATTTCTCATTCTCGGAGCCCTAATTGTAATCGGAGCCTCCTGCCTCTGCTTGACTCTCCCTGGAGTCAACGTGATTCAGCACGTGATCCTTCCAGGCGTCTTTCCCGGTTCAGGAGCCCTCCTATTAAGCCTCCCCTTCATTTATGCTACTGTACGCGGATCGAGAGCAAAGAACGCCGCCAGAAAAGAGTTGATCGAGTTCTCTATCGCCCTGATCAACTGGCATCAAGTTGAAGACATGCCCAAAACCCGGCAAAAAACAAAGTTTCTTTACAAAAACTTTATCAAAAGCCGGTGGACAAAAGAATACTCTTCAAAGTTGATTAAGGATATAAAGGAGCGTTATCCTGAGGAAGACAAGCAGACACCTAGGGCAAGAAAATCTCTTCTAAAAGCTCTTGACAACACACTTCAAGAGATCCAAAAAGCTAAATAATTTCTTAATATTTATATGTTATAATATTCTTTTTACAAGATTGTTATAATATGAAAATAACTGCTATAAAGACTTCTTTTTTAAGGCTTGAGGGAGCAAAAAAAGCCACAATCGCTGCCGGTACAGTAGGATTGATTGCTCTTGCTGTAGTTGCATTTGTGGCGATTCAGGCTGCCTGTTTACATACATGCCCGACCGCGAGCCTTTGCTTTAAAGCAGCGTCATTTACAGCAGAAGGCGCTTTTTGCATCTCTGGCCTTTTTTTCATCTACGCTTGTTTAAAACCTAAAAAAGTTTCTCAACCTCAAACAAAGACAGATGCCCGCCCCCACTACCCAAAAGGCGATTGGAGGGAAACATGACCATTTCAGCCCTCTTTAGCTTCTCACCAGAGAAAGACTTCGCACGGATCCAAACCAATGACCGCCTCAAGAGGGCTCTTAGAAAAGTGGAGATCTCTCTTTTTGTTATCGGGGTCTTAGCTATTTTTGCCACTGTTTTAGCTTTTAGCCAAACCGGAGGAGTCAGCACTCTCTCTTTAACCCAAAACATCACCCTCATCGGCTTAGTCGTGGGCGCAGGAGCGGCGCCCGTAACCATAGGGATTTTGATGATCCGCCTTGTTCGTTTCTATTTTTCTAGCCAAAACAGAAAGCTACACGCCGGTTTTGACGGACTTCACCTAATCGATGCCTTGCTAGGAAGTTTCGTTCTGGAGGCCAATTCGAACGACAAAGGAAAATTCAAACAGCTATTCACCCACATGACACATGCGCAGTGGAGCGACTTTGTGTCAGCCATAGACACGGAATTTAAACAAAAAAAAACGCTTACAAACGAAAAGAAAGCCTTCCTCCGATTTGTTGGGGGCTACTCTGACCATCTAGCACACAATCTCTTTTATTTGAGTCCTCAAACAATTGCGCACCTACGCTCTTCGATGGAGGAAAAAGATAAGAAGCATTTTGACTTTCTCATTGAAGGCCATTTTGAAGCTCTTTGTCGGACCTATGGAAAGATGGAAGCAGAGCCGATCGTAGCAGAAGAGCAACTCAACGATCCCTGGCTGAACTATCTGGTGGCTCTATCTATCAGCTTTGGCGGAATGCCACGAGAGACTCGTTCTGAAGAGCTAACAGCCAAGCAGATCCATAGCCTGACAGACCTATGCAACCGGGGATTAGAGAATCTGTTCAGCTCAAACTCTAATATCCTAAGTGCACAGTAACATCGGCAATGTTAATGTGCACAATATACGTTAGGATCTGGCCAAAAAAGGTACTAATGTGCAGTGGCAGGAGGATGCGGTTACCAAGACTTGAACTTGGGACCTCGACATTATCAGTGTCGCGCTCTAACCAACTGAGCTATAACCGCGGGAAATGATGGAGGCTAGGAGAGTCGAACTCCTGACCTTCTGAATGCAAATCAGATGCTCTACCAGCTGAGCTAAGCCCCCAAATGAAATTCTACTTGCCTTCTCTTTTCCTTCCCATTAACGTGGAAGGAAGTAGACAATACCGAAACAATTTATTTTTACGCAAATGAAAACCTTTTTTCTCGCATTTCTTTTCTTGTCCTCCCCTCTTTTAGCCGACTCCAGCCCCGCCTACCCTCCTAATCCCTTTGACAATCAGGGAGGGAAAACATCTCCCGCCTTCTCAGCTGCCAATGCACAAGCGATCTACTGGATCAACCTAATCGACCAGCATCAATATGGCGCCTCCTGGGGTGAGGCAAGCGGGCTTGTCAAAGACGTCACCACCCGCGAACAGTGGGCAGCCGGCATGAAAGCCATTCGGACGGGACTGGGGGTTGTCACCTCTCGAAAAGTCACCGCCCATCAGGCGGTCACAGGGCTAGAGTATGGGACTAAAGGAAACTTTATGATCATCAAGTACGCGACTAACTATCAACGCAAGCAGAATATGACTGAGACAATTGTCCTCATGACGGAGGGGAAACTCGGGCTTTGGAAAGTCGTTTCATACAAAATCTCAAGCCGGTAGACTGAACTACCCTAATCCCTGCCTATTGTAGACCTCATACATGAAGGCACGCCTCTCTTTGAATGCTCCCTGGACAGAAAATCCGTGGCACTGGCGAACGAGAACTCTTATTTCATTTTGCGAAAGCTCGAGTTTTTTTTCTTCATTTGCCAAGGCCGTTCTCAACTTCTTTTGAAGAGCACTCCGCGCTATGGGACGTGTAGTTGCCCTATTGAGTGGAAACATGAACGCAAACATCGTCTCTTCTAAATGCGTACGCTGTGCCTCAGACATTTCGGCTAGCAGCCTCTTCACAAACTCCCGATCAAGGGGTTGATCACCCAAAGCCTCAATTAGCGCTCTACACTCAGCCTTTCCCTCGCCCCGATCTACCTTCAATGCAGCTTGAAGACCAGCTTGAAGGTCAAGCACATTTCCCTTGTAATTTGCTCCCGCTGCATGATTGAGTTTGAGCATGAAAGTAGGCATCTCGTTTTCTAGTTTTTCACGATCAGCAGGATCCATCTGCCCCAAAACCTCTCTTACATAATGCGGATCAACGGGCTGATCTTCCATCGAATCAATGACTCCATGAAGTCGAGGCAACATAACGGCTAAATTATGGGATATAGCCTCCACTTCACGAACGATCTGTTCAAGCGCCTGGATTTTTGGCTCCAACTCAGCATACTTCTCGTTCAGTTTTCGCAGTTTATCTTGATGTAGGGCAAGCTCACGTCTGAGCTCCGAGCGGAGACGGACGTTGCCTGGCTGAGCTTCTAGTTGCCTTTCAAGCTCATGTATTTTTCTTAGCTCTTGATTATACGCCTTAAACAAGGCTTGGATGTCTTTTATGTCTTTTTGCTTCATATTGTGGCGTGCGTAGAAGCCCGGAAGCATCCGGGCTAGAGGCGATCGGGTGCTGGTTAACACGTCCAAAAAGTGGTTATCCCAGCTCTGGGGCTGATTGCGCAGGTGAGAAGCCTCTGCTAACTTGCGTTGCACCCGTTTAAGATCGGTAGCAAATTTTACCGGCGCGTTTGTTTCTATTGCCTCTAGATTTAACTGTTTAAAATTTTTCTCAAATTGCTCTTGAAGCTTGTTAACTTGGTCAATGTGCCGGTCAAATACACGGTTAAATTGCTCCTGAAGCAGCGCATTCTCAGGATCTTCAGCCAATCTGGCCTGTGCCAATAAGATCGGCTCCGCTTCCCGATGAAAGGCATTTAACCAGCTGTTTAGCGCCTTGAGATCTCTTTCAACCCGAGGAAAACTCTTGAGAATCGGATCAGGCCGATACGGAATATAGAAGTGATGTCTTGCGTAGAGGCCATCCAAGAACTGGAGTCTCTCACCTAACAAAGAGATCACATCCTTGGCCGCAGCGTCCATATCTCTGCCCATGCCCTCCAGCTCTACCCTCTCGGGGTCCTCAGGAACTTTTGAAAGAGATTGATTTGCAATAATATTTTTTAAATCATTTACGGCTAATTGGATCGCTGCCACACGCTCACGTCCACCTAAACGATCCAGCTCTTGTTTGAGTTGTCTAATTTCCTTCTGTTGTTTTTGTGCAAGACGATCTAGCTGGGCACGTAGCTCACGCTTAACACGGGGATCTTTTTCCATTTCGACTGCAAGTTCAGCTTCTTGAAGAGGCTGAATAAGCATGGCCAATCGATTATAGATCTCATCGATACGTAGAACGGTTTTCTGATCCAAAGAGCGCTTTTTTAGGATCTTTTTCCACTCAGCACCCCACACAGGGTGCGTCCGAATACCCCCGCGCACAAAAAAACCAGAGAACTGATGTTGGGCATCTGTCAAGCGATTGGGTAGAGGCCCTCCTTGCTCAGGAAGAAGAAAGAGCTCATGAAACGCTTCAGGATGAGTCAGGCCCTGGGACGTGGCAAATGCAGTCAATGCCCGACGCACGCGTGCATCTCGAAGACGTCTCTCAAAAGGACGTGTACGTGCCAAAATGGATTCGAGTTTTGCATGCAGCCTTTGAGTTGCGTTATTTTGTTCTGTTTCAGCTTGGGCGTACTCTTTTTGATTCGCTAAATCAACGGCCTTTTGCATTTCAACACGCCAAACCTCATGAGCTTCTTGGAACTCCGGCAAAAAGCTAAATAAAGCAGCTGTCTCAAGATCAGAATAGCCCTCTCGACGCATCAGCGCAAAGAAAAGCTCTCGATTTTCCATCAAAGCAGCTCTTTTTTCTATAGTACTAGTGGCGTCTCTGATTAACGTATTCAATTGATCCGAAAGAGGTTCAAAATGCAAAGCCTCCTTCAACTCGTAAGACATAACAACGCTTTGCTCTTGTCCAACAGCGGCTACAAAGGCCTGATGCAGCTGCATACGATCTAGATTCAAGGCAAAGGGACGCATTCCCGGAACCCGGTTATCTGCCACACGCTGAGGAATCACAAGCGCCTCCAATGCAGCATGGTAGGCAGGCATCAGCTGCTGCATTTTCTCCTCATAAAGAGCCTTACCTGCTTGCGTTTGACCCGCATCAAACAACTCTCTTACCTCTCCAAGCGCCTCAAACACAGCTTCTGATGCCTTCTCTAGCGCTTCTAATCTAATTTGATGAGCTTTTATCTCAGAGGAAGTAAATCCTTCCGATTCTAGCCAGGCCACAAACTCAGGATCTCGAAAAGCGCGGAGAGCATCATCTAACTCCAGCGCAAACTGATTCTCTGGATCAGCCAAAGCTTGAACGTGCCTTTGACATGTTTCAACATGCCGAGCATCCTCTTGATAGGCATTATGCGCCTTTTCAATTTGATCCATTGCAGTTGCAAGAGCTTCCCGGTCACTTCCCTCTTTTAAACCTAAACTAAATAATTCGTTGGAGTATGCATACAGCTCATGCGGGTGATCTAGGTCGACCTCTTCTCCTCTCTCTCTTTTGTCAACTAAAGCTCCACAGTATCTCTGGTAACAAGCAGGCATGTGCGTAGCATAATATTCAACCGCTTCTTTTATTTTTCCCTCACGTTGGAGCTCGTTGACTTGGTCTAAAACGCCCTTTACCTCTTCACCCAGGTCTGCTAGCTTCTCACGTCGCCTAGCTGTTACTTCAATAACAAGACCATCTTTGGCTTTCAGTGCAGGTTGCACTTCCACACGCTCTGCTGTTTTACTCAAATCTCCTACAACACCTGTGACCGCTGCCAGCGTCTTTTTGACAGCTCCCCGCTGCTTGGAAAAGGTGGCGTCATCCAATAAGTTGGTCCAACGCTGCCCACGTTTTAGGTAGATTCCGCTCTTCGTAATTTCCAGCGTTGCTCCTTCATTCAAAGCCTTTGTTACCTCTGCGTTCCCCCGCAGGGCTTCTAAGGCCTGCTTAACCATGGCCTGCTGCGTCTCATCTAGCTGTGGACTCTCCCACTGCTTTGTTCTCTTGTTAAAAACAGCAAATGAAACATCAAGACTTTTTTGAGCTCCTCCGACTCTTCGGATTTCTCCTGAATCTCCTGGAGGCTGGGCACTAGACATAAATAAACCAAAAAAATAATTTCATATAATTATATTTTAGTTTATTTAATGGTGATTTAAAACAATTTATTTAGATTAACTAGATTTAATAAAGAAAAAGGAGGCCCTACAGAGAGGAAAAGTGCCGCTTGCGTTTTTTTATGAACACCTTTACACTCATCTCCTTTACATATTCGGATTTTGGAGAAAACTTTAAATGTCAAAAAACGCAGAATACACCTGGTCAGCAAAAAATATCCTTGATGATGTCGATTATCAAGAGTCTGATGCTGAGCTTTTTAAACAACTTCTTCACGGTTCAAAAGCCAACGAAGAAGATCAAACAGTGAAGATGGCTCCCGGAACCATTCTCAAAGGTACAATCGTTGAAATCGGAAAGGATTATGTTGTTGTAGATGTAGGACTTAAATCCGAAGGCCTAGTTCCTGTCTCAGAGTTCTACGACACCTCAGAGCTCGCCTTAGATAATGAGGTAGAGGTCTACCTTGATCGTGCAGAAGACGAGAATGGCCAAATTGTGCTTTCTCGAGAGAAAGCCTCACGCCAAAGACAGTGGGAGCACATTCTGGAGCACTGTGAAGAAGGATCTATCGTTAAGGGTAAGATCATCCGTAAGGTGAAAGGTGGCTTGATGGTAGACATCGGCATGGAAGCCTTCCTCCCCGGCTCTCAAATCGATAATAAGCGCATTAAGAATTTGGATGAGTATCTAGGTAAAACCTGCGAATTTAAGATTCTTAAGATTAACATCGAAAGAAAAAATGTTGTCGTCTCTAGACGAGAGCTTCTCGAAGCAGAGCGAATCTCGAAAAAGGCTGAACTCCTTGAGGAAATCCAAGTGGGTGATGTCCGAAAAGGTCAGGTTAAAAACATCACTGATTTCGGTGTTTTCCTTGATCTAGATGGCATTGATGGCTTGCTACATATTACGGACATGACATGGAAGCGGATCAAACATCCTTCTGAGATGGTTGACCTTGGTGAAGAGCTTGAGGTGATGATCTTGAGCATCGACAAAGAAAAAGGTCGTGTGGCTCTTGGCTTGAAACAAAAAGAGCACAATCCGTGGGATGATATCGAAAAGAAATACCCACCAGGTACACGAGTCAGCGGGAAAATTGTCAAGCTACTCCCCTACGGCGCTTTTATTGAGATTGAGCCCGGAATTGAGGGGCTGATTCACGTCTCTGAAATGTCATGGGTGAAAAATGTAACCGATCCCAACGAAGTGGTCAATAAGGGCGATGAGGTCAATGCGATCGTTCTTTCTGTCCAAAAAGAGGAAGGAAAGATCTCTTTGGGAATTAAGCAAACCGAGCACAACCCTTGGGATGACATTGACCAAAAGTATCCGATTGAGTCCAGTGTCAAGGCTGAGGTAAAGAGCTTAACCAACTACGGCGCCTTTGTTGAGCTAGAGCCGGGTATCGAGGGTTTGATCCACATCTCAGACATGAGCTGGATTAAAAAAGTCTCGCACCCCTCAGAGCTGTTTAAGAAAGGTGATCAGGTTGAGGCTGTCATCCTATCAGTGGATAAAGAGAGTAAGAAAATCACACTGGGCGTAAAACAGTTAAGCACAAATCCTTGGGAACAAATTGAAAAAACGATTCCTGTTGGCACACTTGTCAAAGGAACCGTCACGAAAATCACAGCTTTTGGCGCTTTTGTAGAGTTAGACAATGGAATTGAAGGATTGATTCATGTGACAGAGCTTTCTGACCAAGCGTTTGCTAAGGTCGAAGATGTGATTGCTGTGGGTGATCCTGTTTCAGCAAAAGTGATTAAACTCGATCCTGAGCATAAAAAAGTCTCTCTATCAGTTAAAGAATATCAAATTGAACATACGCAAGTGAATCATGATGATATTGTGATTGCTGGTGACGATGCTGAAGAGGAGAGTACTGCTGCCGAGGCGCGTGAGTGAGGCTTGCCTCCGGTTAGGTAGCGTTTACCTCTGAACCGAAGGAAACATACCTCCTTCGGTTTTTTTAAGTTTTAAAAAGTGAGATGAAACCATAATGAATAAAGATCTCGTAGCCATTTTTGAATACATGGAGCGTGAAAAGGGCATCAAGCGCGATGTGGTGATTACTGCTATTGAAACAGCCCTAAGAGCTGCTGCCCGTAAAAGCATTAAAGAAGAAGCCAATGTTGCCGTTCAGATCAACCCGAAATCCGGCAATATCGAAGTTTTCTGCGAGAAAGAAATTGTCGACTCTGTTGAGCATCCAGCAAAAGAGATTTCCTTAACTGCAGCGCAAGAGCTCGATCCAGACTGCGAATTGGGGCAATTTATCGATGTGCCTGTCACTCCTAAAAACTTTGGCCGAATTGCCGCGCAAACCGCGCGTCAAATCATCTCTCAAAAGCTACGTGGAGCCGAAAGAGATGTGATCTACGAGGAGTATCGTCATCGTGCCAATGAAATCATCTCAGGGGTTGTGAAACGGTTTGCCAGAGGCGCTAATCTTGTTGTGGACTTGGGCAAAGTCGAGGCGCTCCTTCCTGCACGTAATTATCCTAAGACAGAGAAATACAAAGTGGGCGATCGCATCTATGCCTTGTTACAAGGTGTGCAAGACTTAGAGAACGGAGGTGCCGAGGTTATTTTATCGCGTAGTCATCCTGAGTTTGTCAGACAGCTTTTCCTGCAAGAGGTGCCGGAGTTAGACGATAACACAATTGAGATGGTCAAAATTGTACGCGACGCCGGTTACCGCACAAAGCTTACCGTGCGCTCTTCAGATTCTAGAGTGGACCCTGTAGGAGCGTGCGTCGGAATGCGAGGTAATCGAGTGAAAAATGTCATCCGAGAACTCAACAATGAGAAAATTGACATTATTCCTTTCAGCACAGATCCGGTCGAGCTGCTTCAAAACATCCTCTCCCCTATCGAAATCCGAAAAATCGGGGTGAACGAAGAAGAAAATGTCGTGGCCATCGTGGTAGATGATGCCGACTATGCGGCGGTCATCGGTAAGCGGGGGATGAATGCCAGGCTGACTGGAGAATTAATTGGCTATGAGCTTGAAGTACAACGGATGAGCGAGTACAATAAGCTGCTTGAAATCCAGCGTTTCCAACTCGCGGAAAGTGACGATCCTGTATTGGATCAACCTCTAAAAATAGAGGGTATCAATAGGCTGATCGTAGAAAACTTAGTGCAAGCAGGTTTTGATACGATGAGGAAGGTCTTAGCGGCTAATGTCGATGCGCTCATCGATGTTCCGGGGATCAGTCTTGAAATGGCCTATAAAATTTTAGAAGAAGTGAGCAAAGCACGGAGTGAGTAAACTTGGCTAAAAACCTTAAACTCAAAATCAAAAACACCCAACTTGCCAAAGCAGCCGGGCTTGATAAGCTCAAGGCAAAGCTTTCGGGCGAGTCGAAAAAAGAGAAAGAGGCCAAGCCGAAAGCGAAAAAAGCTAAGGAAAAGCCCCCTGAGGCTTCTCCTGAAACAGAAGAGCAGGCACCTCGTCGTATTCGGGCAAAATCAAAATCAGCTTTTGCCAAAGAGGAAGCGCCTCCTCCAGCTGAAGAGAAAACGGAAACCATTCCTCCTCCAGAAGAGCCTGAGCCTTTAGAAGAGGAGGTTGTCGAAGAAGCCCCTCCCCCAGTTGAGACAGCTGCAGAGAAGCCTGAAATCGTAGAAGAAAAAAAAGCTCCTCCTCAAACTCCTGTGGAAAAATTAGGGCCCACAGGAAGGCATATTAAGGATCTCCTACCTCCCAAACGTGAGCCTTCCCAAAAGAGTGAAACTGCTGCCGCTAAGGAAAAGCCTAAATCGACTCCGAATCGACCTCAAGAAACCACTTCTCCGGCAAAAAAAGGGAAGAAAGTACGCGATTTCAAAGATCTAAAACCGGCTAAACGTACAGCACCCAAATCCTTCGATTCGCGAGACCGAAAAGGTTTGTCTGAGCGAGACGATGGACGGTGGAGGAAAAAACGTCCCGCTAAATCACAATACCGCCGCACAGAAGAACAAGAGATTATTCGTCCGACAGAGCTTTCGGTGCGTCTCCCCATTACTTTAAAAGACCTTGCATCGGCTATGAAGCTTAAAGTGGGCGAGATGATCCAAAAACTCTTTCTCCATGGCATGGCCTATACGTTAAACCAAGTGATTGAGGATGAAACGACCGCTCAGTTTATCGGCGCTGAATTTGGCTGTGAGATCACCGTCGACACCTCTGAAGACGAGCGCATTCAAATCACCAGTCAATCTATCCGGGAAGAAATCGCACAAAGCCCTCCTGAAGACTTGGAGTACCGTCCTCCGGTTGTCGCTTTTATGGGTCACGTAGACCACGGAAAAACAAGTCTCATTGACACGATCCGTACCAGTAATATTGTAGCAGGTGAAGCAGGTGCAATCACGCAGCATATTGGCGCATTCCGCTGTAAAACAGCCGTAGGTGACCTCACGATTCTGGATACTCCCGGTCACGAAGCCTTTTCGGCTATGCGAGCCCGTGGAGCGGAGGTAACCGACATTGTTGTGCTCGTCGTCGCCGGTGATGAGGGGTTGCGCGCCCAGACAACCGAGGCCATCCAGCATGCAAAAGAAGCGGGTGTGACCATTGTGGTTGCTATCAACAAGTGCGACAAGCCCAACTTCAATGCGGAAAATGTCTACCGTGAGCTCTCTGAAATTGAATTGCTTCCTGAAGCTTGGGGTGGAACGACGATTACGGTCAACACCTCGGCTATAACCAAAGAAGGAATTCCGGAACTTTTAGAAATGTTAGCTCTTCAAGCGGAAGTTTTGGAACTCAAAGCCAATCCAAAAGCCAGAGCGCGTGGAACGGTTCTTGAATCCGAGCTCCATAAGGGTCTGGGCAATGTTACAACTGTTTTGATTCAAAATGGGACACTTAACCAGGGCGATGCTCTTGTTTTTGAACGGGATTGGGGGCGTGTCAAAACCATGCATGACGAGCATGGAGCGTTGCTTAAACAGGCAACTCCCTCGACCCCTGTTGAAATTACAGGACTTTCAGGACTCCCCTCTGCAGGTGATCCATTTATTGTTGTGAAGAGTGAAAAAGAGGCAAAACACATTGTTGAATCGCGTCAAATAGGCCGAGAACAGCGCGCACTTCAACAAAGGCAGCTCCCAACGCTCGAGAAATTCTTACAAGACGGTGAGGGAGCCAAAAAGGTCTTAAAACTCATTCTTCGTGCGGATGTTCAAGGATCTGCTGAGGCGCTTAAAACCTCTATTTTAAAAATCGAGTCTGACAAAGCCGAAGCAGACGTTATTTTCATGGGTGTAGGAGAGATTTCAGAATCTGATGTACAGCTTGCGGCTGCTTCTAACGCAATTATTTTTGGCTTCCATACCGCTATTGAGAGCCATGCCGAGCCCCTGATTAAAGAGCTTGGAGTGACAGTTCGTATGTTCGATGTCATCTATCATGCCATTGATGAGGTCAAAGCACTCATGCTCGGTCTACTCGATAAGATTGCTGAGGAAAAAGAGACAGGGACAGCCCAGGTAAAAGCCACCTTCAAGTCATCGCAAATTGGAGTGATTGCCGGCTGTTTGATTTCTGATGGAATCATCAAGCGTAACCATCGTGTCCGTGTTTTGCGTGACGGGCAAGAAGTTTGGAAGGGGGCTATTGCCTCTATTAAGCGAGAGAAAGACGACGTCAAGGAGATCAAGAAAGGGTTTGAATGCGGAATCGTACTGGATGGTTTCAATGACATTAAGGAAGAAGATGTGATTCAAGCCTTTGAAATTGTTTACCGATCACAAGAGCTATAAAAATGAGTGAGAGGCGCATAGAGAAAATGAACTCGCTTCTCAAAGAAGTGATTTCGGATGTAATACGGACCGAGGTCAAAAATCCTCATCTACACGAGTTGATTACGATCACACATGTTGAGATCACAAAAGATCTTCGTCATGCTAAAGTCTATGTCAGTGTGATCGGAGAGGAAAAAGAGAAAAGTGAGGCCATGGGTGTACTCCGTTCTGCCGCTGGCTTCATCGCTGTTCAGGCTTCTAAACAAGTGACGATGCGCTACTTTCCGGAGCTGAAGTTTATTTTGGATGATTCGGTTGATCAGCAAATGCAAATTGATAAGCTCCTATCGGATATCCAAGCAGAGCGGGAGTCACGTGAGCATGAATGAGGCCACCACTTTACTGGAGGGGATTTTATTAGTAGATAAGCCACAAGGTCGCACTTCTTTTAGCCTAATTAGAGCCCTACGTAAACTGACCGGCATTCGTAAAATTGGGCATTCGGGCACCTTAGATCCGTTTGCAACCGGTGTGATGGTGATGCTGATCGGTCGCGCCTATACGCGTCTTTCTGACCAGCTTTTGTGCCAAGACAAGGAATATCTTGCTGAGGTCAACCTGGGTGTGAACACAGACACTTATGACTGCGATGGCAAAGTGGTGGCGCGTTCTAAGAAAGTGCCCACACTTGAGCAAATTCAAGAAGCTTTGACCTACTTCCAGGGTGAGATCGAACAGATCCCTCCGATGTATTCGGCCAAAAAAATAGGCGGAAAAAAGTTATATGAGCTCGCTCGAAGCGGTATCGAGGTTGAACGCCTACCAGCCAAGGTGAGCGTTGAGACCGAGCTTGTCACCTACGCCTATCCCCACCTATCGTTGAAGGTAGCCTGCTCTAAGGGAACCTACATTCGCAGCATTGCCTATGAGCTAGGTAAACGATTAGGATGTGGAGCTCATCTCTCCCAACTCCAGCGTACCCGTAGTGGAGTGTATAGAATTGACGACTGCTTGGATGGTAATCTGCTGGATCAAACCGATTTTGATATCACGCCTTATTTGAAAGTCCATGAAAACAGTTTATCAACTTGAGGATTTTGAGCCCTCTCAAACTCCCCTCTCCTTAACAATTGGGAATTTTGATGGTGTTCATTTGGGGCATCAGGCGGTCTTAGCGAGACTCCAAAACCAAAAAGTTGTCTTTACTTTCTCCAACCATCCCCTTGAAGTACTGAAACAGCAACCTTTTTACTCCCTGATTACCCCCTTACATCGACTTTACCTTTTTGAAAAGCTCGGCATAGACACCACAATCTTACTTCCCTTCACAGAAGCCTTTTCAAAACAGAGCCCCGAGGATTTTTTGTTGAAGTTACGCGCCTCAGTTCCTTTCACTCATCTTGTTCTCGGCTATGATGCGGTGCTCGGACATGATCGGAAGGGAGATCCTTTTTTAGTAAGGGCTCTTGCTCAAAAGCATGGATTTTCTCTCGACTACATTGACCCCATCTCCACTGACGGCAACATTGTCTCCAGCAGCGCGATTCGCACACACATCCAAGAGGGAAACTTTGCCCAAGCTAGCACCCTTTTGGGACGTCCCTATTCCATCATGACACAAGTAGAGCCCGGAGAGCAGAAGGGACGGGTCCTGGGTTTTCAAACAGCTAATTTGAAAGTACACTCTCTTTGTTTACCTCCACTTGGCGTCTATGTTGTGCGTGTGGCCCTTGAAGGAAAACCCTATTATGGCGTGGCCAATTTAGGCAATGCCCCTACCCTACACGCCAACCGCCCCCCCATTCTTGAGGTCCATCTCATTGACTTTGAGGGAGAACTCTATCAACGCACACTAGAGGTCGTCTTTCTTAAGTTTTTGCGCCCTGAGAAAAAGTTTGCTTCCATCGAAGAGCTTAAAGCCCAGATTGCGCACGATGTCCAGCTAGCTCTTGCGTACCGCAAAGAAGCGGGTGATGAGTTCTAATAACGCCCAAATTCCACTTCCTGCACACACAATAATGGCCAACCAAAGGTAAGTAGGAACCACCGCAACAGGTGTGGGCTCTCTAAGTAAGCTCAAAAGGGGACCAATTAATAGTGCGTCATAAGCCAAAAGGGCATAGAGAAGCGGGTAGCCATTCTCCCAGATCGGCTGCACCAAACTCCAGCCGAAAAAAAGCGTGCCGCCAATCAAGACCCATCCATAAATCACTGATAGCTCATTGTTTAGCAACCAAGGAAAGTGACCCGGAATCGGCACGAGCAGATAGAGTCCTTCTAAAAGGGCAATGGAGAGCACTAGTGCAAAAAGAAGTTGAGTCGTGAAAGGGAGGCGGTCTATTTTGCGCTTAGGCCTTTTCAGCCCAAGAAAGAGAAACCAAAGAGCAAGCACGGCAATGTAGAGGGCATACTCTCCCGCCGGCATAAGGCCGGAGATTTGAGAAGAGAGGCGAAGGAGATAAAACCCAGCAGCGCCAAAGGTCAGCATGACACTCAAACTCCCCCCAACAAGCGCACGGTATGTACCGGTGATTCCAATCCATAGAGTGGGAATCGCATAAGCGGTCAGAGTGGCCCCGATCAGATAGAGGTTCAGCCAGAAAGTAGGAATTTTTGGAGTTCCCCACATTAGCAGCATGCCGACTAGTAAAAAAAACAGGCCGGCAATCATCACAATCCATCGCACAATCTGCATGACAACACCCCAGTTTGGTTTAAACACTAGCCATACCACTTCTGAAACAAAGTGGCAAGGGGTTGCCAAAATATTAAGATTAAGTTAATTTGTTTTTTTTCTATAAATCGAGAGGCTCTATGACTACTACCCCCATTCCCTCGCCACCACTGCCTCGCATGGATGCTCTAAAGGCTGTTTTTAATCAGACGGGGCGTCTTGCCTCGTTAGTGAGTCAGTTTTATCAAAGCTATCACCGAATCTGCACGTTTTATTGCCTTTTCGAAGATCGACAGCTACCGCCTCGCGTCATGAAAATGGAACGTGATTTTCAATTGCTAATAGAGGCTGCCTATGCAGATGTAGGTGCTCTTGAGCTCGAGAAGCTGCTCAACCATATTGCACAGCTGGAAAAAAGTGCAGAAAAGTGTCACCTCATTGCGCTCAATCTTCAAAAAATCTTCGGGATTTAATTATGAAGAAATAAGATCACATCGCCATCTTTGACGATATAGTCACGCCCTTCAGCGCGGAGCTTGCCTGCTTCTTTCGCGCCACTTCTACCATGATATGTCACCATGTCGGCATAGGAGACCACCTCAGCACGGATAAATCCTTTTTGAATATCGGTGTGAATTTTACCCGCAGCCTCCATGGCACTCATTCCTCGCTCAATTGTCCACGCGCGTGTTTCTTTTTCCCCAGTCGTCAAATAGGTGATCAGCCCCAACATGTCAAATGAAGTGTGAATCAAACGGTTGAGTCCGGTCTCTTCAAGTCCTAGGGAGGCAAGAAAATCCTGCTGTTCCTCCTCTTCGAGCTCGCATATCTCCGATTCGATTTTGGCGCAGATTGGAATCACTGAATTCCCCTCTTTTTCCGCATACTCACGCACCTGCTGCACGTACGCGTTTTCCATGGTGGGTAAATCATTTTCCGAAACATTTGCCGCATACAGCACTTTCTTCTGTGTCAAGAAAGAGTAGGGTCGCAAAAGCACTCTCTCCTCATCTGCGAGTTGAAGTGTACGAACCGGTAGATCCTGGTCGAGATGGGCGCGCACTTTTTCCATGACCTGCAAGGTGGGAAGTAGCTCTTTTTTTCCCTTTACCTGCTTTTCTAAGCGGCTGATAATGTTTTGCGTCGACTGCAAATCTGCCAAAGCAAGCTCAAGGTTGATGGTTTCAATATCATCAATGGGATGGACTTTTCCCCCCACATGGATGATGTCTTCGCTATCAAAGCAACGCACCACATGGACAATCGCATCGGTTTCCCTGATATGGGTGAGAAACTGGTTGCCAAGCCCCTCTCCTTGAGAAGCGCCCTTCACCAAACCGGCGATGTCTACAAAGCGCATGGTGGCATAAATAATTTGTTCACTACCTGATAAGTTAGAGAGAACCCCTAATCTTGGATCGGTTACATTCACCACTCCAACATTGGGATCAATCGTACAAAAGGGATAATTCGAAGAAGCCGCCCCAGCACGAGTAAGCGCGTTAAATAGAGTGGATTTACCCACATTAGGCAATCCTACGATTCCACAAGCTAATTCAGACATAGTGGAAGTATTGTAAGACATGAAGATGTTTTCTGGAAAGAAGGTATCTCTTATAGTGGAGAAATGGCTGAAAAAACCGAAAAGGCAACCCCGAAGAAGCTGAAAGATGCCCGGAAAAAAGGGCAGGTCGCCAAGTCTCAAGACTTCCCTTCTGCCATGACCTTCGTCACCGCAGTGGCTCTTACTCTCTATATGGGCACCTACCTGTACAATCAGATTGGTGGGTTTATGATTGAGCTCTTCACAGCCGCCCCTCAAACAGATCTACTTGTGACAGCTCCCTTCTATCTCCAAGAGATGATCTCTGTTATTTTAAAGGCGTCGCTTCCCATTGCAGGCATCGTCTCGCTTGTGGGACTGATCGTCGGCTTTTTGGTGGTCGGCCCCACCTTTGCTGTTGAAGTCTTCAAGCCGAATCCTAAGAAATTCAACCCGGTAGACAATCTTAAACAGAAATTTAAGATGAAAACATTGGTGGAATTGATTAAATCGGTTCTAAAGATTTTTGGCGCAGCCCTTTTGATTTTTCTCGCTGTACGCCACAGTATTCGGGATCTGGTGGCAACGATCGCACTGCCCCCTGAAGCTTCGTTGATTATCTTTAAAAAGATCATTTATAAGGTGGTCGTTTGGATCGGGATTTACTTTATTTTGATCGCTCTTGCCGACTTACTCTATCAACGCTATAACTTCGGCAAAGAGATGAAGATGGAAAAGTTTGAGGTGAAACAGGAGTATAAGGATACGGAAGGAAATCCTGAGATTAAGGGAAAAAGACGGCAACTGGCTCAAGAGATTGCCTACGATGAGGGAACGACCAACATTCGAAGAGCTAAAGCCGTTGTCACAAACCCAAGAGACGTGGCTGTGGCCATTGGATATGAACCAGAAAAATATAAAGCCCCGTGGATCATTGCGATGGGGACAGAAAAGCGGGCTCTCAGTATGATAGCCCAAGCGGAGAAGTACCAAATTCCGATTATGCGCAACGTTCCGCTGGCACACCAATTGCTTGATGAGGGTGAGGTGAATAAGTTTGTTCCCGAGACGACCTACGATGCAGTTGGGGAAATTTTACTCTATGTGATCTCTTTGCGCGTAGAAGAAGGCGAATAGATGAAGCGAATTACGAATTTTTTTGTTAGAGCCTTTAGTGGGGAAGCTGCTCTTTCGGCGATCAATCGCTCTAGCGATTTGATCTTAGCAGCTTGGATCATCGCAGTTATGGTGATGATCGTCCTTCCTGTGCCCCCTGCGGTCATTGACCTTCTGATTACCTTCAACCTAACGGCTGCTGTTGGCTTGTTGATGGTTGCTCTGTATATTCCGAGTGCCATCCACCTCTCTATGTTTCCAACGATGCTTCTTGTCACCACCTTGTTCCGTTTAGGTGTCAATATCTGTACTACCCGGCAAATTCTCCTACATGCTTACGCCGGAGATATCATCGGAGCCTTTGGTAATTTTGTGGTTGGTGGAAACTATGTCGTTGGTTTCGTGATCTTTTTGATCATCACCATTGTACAATTTATCGTTGTCACCAAAGGTGCTGAGCGAGTTGCTGAGGTAGCGGCGCGCTTCCGGTTGGACGCGATGCCCGGTAAGCAAATGGCGATTGATGCTGATATGCGCGCAGGAGTGATCGATAATAACCAGGCCAGAGACAAGCGCGCGCTTATTCAAAGGGAGAGTGAACTGTATGGAGCCATGGATGGTGCCATGAAGTTCGTCAAAGGAGACGTGATTGCCGGGATGGTGATCGCCTTCATTAACATTGTCGGTGGATTGATCATCGGGGTGGCCCAGCACGGCATGACCCTAGCGCAAGCGGCCAAGGTCTACACCCTGCTTTCTATCGGGGATGGCCTTGTCTCTCAAATCCCCTCTCTTTTAATCTGCCTAACTGCAGGTATTGTGACTACTCGTGTCTCCAGCGACCGAAAAGACTCCAATATCGGTAAAGAGATCTCTATCCAACTTCTCCGTGAACCACGCGCTTTGATCATTGCCGCAGCAGCCATTTTTGGTATTGGATTTTTAAAGGGATTTCCAGCTTGGCCTTTTGCGATCTTAGGCTTTATCTTAGCCACCAGTGGGATTGCCGTTTGGAGACGTCAGAAGAAGGAGGCCGCTCGGGTAGCTGCCGGTGGAGCTCCCGGAGCGATTGAAACCGATATCGAAGGACATGCGATTGTCGGAAGTGGAAGTGAAGATTATGCGCTCACCCTGCCGGTCATCTTAGAGGCGGGAGACAATCTCTCTGCATTAATCGAGAAAAAAACCAAAGGTGCTCTCAATCTTGTCGAAGAGCTCATGCCACGCATGCGCCAGGCTCTTTATCAAGATCTGGGGATCCGCTTTCCCGGGGTCCATATACGGACTAAATCCCCCTCTTTGGAAAAAGACGAATACGCCATTTTACTTAATGAAGTTCCCGTCATTCGCGGAAAAATTCCTGACCACTACCTCCTTACCAATGAACTAGAAGAAAATTTACGGCGCTACAATCTCCCCTTTATTGCCTATAAAAACGCCTCAGGCCTCCCCTCGTTATGGGTAGAAGATCAGTACAAAGAAATTATGGAAAAAGCAGGCATCAAGTACTGGACTTCTCTTGAGGTAGTCATTCTGCACCTCTCTTATTTCTTCCGTCAAAATGCTCAGGAGTTTCTTGGAATTCAAGAAGTACGCTCAATGTTAGAGTTTATGGAGCGCTCCTTCCCCGATCTTGTGAAAGAGGTCACCCGCCTGATTCCGCTGCAAAAACTCACTGAAATTTTCAAAAGGATCACGCAGGAACAGATTTCGGTTAAGGATCTCCGTACGATTATGGAAGCTTTGAGTGAGTGGGCTCAGTCTGAAAAAGATACCGTCTTGCTGACTGAGTATGTCCGTGCATCCCTTAAACGATATATTAGTTATAAATACTCTCAGGGACAATCGACCCTTTCGGTCTATTTACTCGATCCTGAGATCGAGGAGATAGTGCGTGGAGCCATTAAACAGACATCGGCAGGCTCTTACCTCGCTTTGGATCCGGACTCTGTTAATTTGATTTTGAAAGGGATGCGTAATACTGTGACGCCTACACCCCCTGGAGGACAGCCGCCTGTTCTTTTGACTGCTATCGATGTTCGTCGCTTCGTACGCAAATTGATTGAAACAGAGTATCCGGATGTTTCTGTTGTATCGTATCAAGAGATTCTTCCTGAGATTCGGATTCAACCTTTGGGAAGGGTTCAGCTAGCATAAAGGAGATTTAGGGGGGGATGACAGATCCGATACCAATCAACTTAGCCGCAATTGAGGCGCGTGCGACTCAAAAAGAAGCGACTCAAATTACTGCCTTTCAAGATGCTGCTAAATCTCGCTTTGTCGAAGAAATTGAAAGAGGATTTAATCCCGGCGCGGTTGAGCGAGAACAAGCGCGCAACAGCCGCTTTAAAACACTTGAGAGCCGGAAAAAAAATCCTACTTCTGAATCAAAACGAGTCGAAGGTGTCAAGGCAAAATCAGAAGAAGATCTCGCTCAAGACTACAATCGCCGTAATCCAGAGCTGCCCCCGGACCGTCTTCGTTCTTTAAAAGAATCGCTGAAAGAAGGGCAGAGCGCCGAGGACATTCTATCCGACGTAAGCAAAGAGTTCCCTGATGCCACTCTGGCTGATGAAGCGCTGGAGTATCTGGAAAAAGAGACTGAAGGCAATTTGAACGCGTCGGTTCAAAAAGCACGCTCTCTACTCAACGAGCTTAAAGGGCGTGAGGTGATTGCGGGACGTAATGTGGATACTGTCGCCAAGTCCTATCACAAGCGAGGGGTCGGGGATAGCGCTACGGAGCTACGAGAACTCTATCGTGATATTACGGGCAACCCACGAAATCATAACACCCTATTCTCAGAGCTTGCCAATCGATATCCCTTCAACCAACTGAAACTAGTTGTGGCCTTCTTGTTGAAAGGGCTTGCCTACGACCTTAAATCAAAAGGCCCTTCGATCCCTCAGCCTGAACTCATGCGCTTAATGACTGAGACGCGTAATTTACAATCCATTCTGTGGGTTTACCTCTTTTTCAAATCTCGTATGAAGATGATCGCCTCGCTATACAAATCCTACGGCCTCACCTTCACGCACCAGCTCGCTTTTGAAGCTTTAGCAAAAGAGTTCATTCGCCTGGTTGAAGAGCGCTACCCTTCTGTACTCAAACTGTTAAAGCAACTAGAGAAATTTGGTCCTTTAGATGAACTCGAACAAATTATTGTCTTGATGCAATATCGGGATGCCATTAGGCAACTCTCCCCTCGCCTCTATAAATCGGTCAAGCACAGGCAGGACTTGCTGCTTGTGATCTTGGAATCATTAGAAGAGCTTGAAGAGAGAGTGATAGAAGAGGAAGATGAGGAGTAACCATGACCCCCTTTGAAGATTTGATTCGCGCGCTTGGAAAAGAAATGGACATTACCCTAGAGCCCGACTCACACCAGTCTTGTCTGCTCACTTTTCCTAAAGAAAACCTTTCGATCCAGATCGATCTAGATACGAGCGCCGAGCAAATTTTAATCGGATCACAGTTAGGAGAGGTGCCTCCAGGATCCTATCGAGAACGTGTATTTACACAAGCCATGCGTGTGAATGGAACTTCGACGACCCCAAGAGGCATTCTCGCCTACAGTGAAATGAATGGAACCCTTATTCTCTTTCAGTTTCTCTCTCTCGCCGCCCTTGATGGCCCTAAATTAAACGGCTTTGTACAGCTTTTCCGCGAGCACGCCAAAGCGTGGAAAGAGGCGCTGGACAAAGGAGAGCTCCCTCCTCTAGAGGAGGATGTAGTTCCTCCTGGAGATCCCATGTTTGGGATGAAGAGATGAAAGAGACGCTCAAACAAAAACTCCTACAGACCCCTGCAGGTCCGCAGTGGAGCCAAATTGGTGTGCGCCATCATCACGGCATCTGCGTTCCCCTTTTTTCTCTTCTCTCAGAGAGAAGTTGTGGCATAGGCGAGTTTCTTGACCTGATTCCCCTGATCGGCTGGTGCCAAGACTTGAAAATGGACGTGATTCAACTTTTGCCTCTCAATGACATCGGTCTTGGAACCAGCCCCTATAGCGCTCTTTCTGCCAACGCATTGACTCCTATTCATCTCTCTCTTTTTGCCCTGCCCGACCTGGATCGAGTCCCTGACTACCAAGTCAAGCTGGCCAAAATACGGTATTGGAATCGAACCAGCCGCGTCAAGTATCACATTGTACGCGAGTTAAAATTTGCCTTTCTGCGTGAATATTTCCGTTGTGTCTACGATGACTTTTCAAGATCTGTCGATTACCGCTCCTTTATGGAGCAAAATCCGTGGCTCGTCCCCTACTCTCTTTTTAAAGCGCTTAAAGAAGATCAAATGTGGAAAACCTGGGAAGAGTGGCCCACACACTTAAAGAGCCCCTCTGAAAAAGGTTATCATGAGCTACTCGAGCAGCACAAAGAGCGGTGCAATTTCCACACCTTTCTCCAGTATCTCTGCTATAAGCAGCTTGAAGAGGTGAAAAAAATTGCCAACGAAAAAGGTGTCTACATCAAAGGAGATATACCGATCTTAATTAGCCGCGATAGTGCGGATGTGTGGCACAAGCGACACCTTTTTTTTCTCCATCAGGCTGTTGGCGCTCCTCCGGACATGTATTCTCGTGATGGACAAGATTGGGGCTTTCCGGTTTATGATTGGGAGGAGCTAGAGAAGCGTGACTACGACTGGTGGCGTGAAAGACTGCAGATCGCCTCGCACCTCTATAACCTCTATCGGATTGATCATGTGGTCGGATTTTTTCGTCTATGGACCATCCCACTTGGTAAAACAGCCAAAGAAGGACTGTTCACCCCTGCAAATCCGGAAGAGTGGATTCCGCATGGAAAAAAACTCATGGAAATGATGATCAAAACAGCCCCCATTCTTCCTATCGGCGAAGATCTGGGGCTGGTTCCCGATTCGGTCAAACAGTGTCTCTATGATCTAGGCATTTGCGGAACTAAGATGATGCGCTGGGAGCGCAACTATGAGGCGGGAGGAAGCTTTATTCCAATTCAGGATTACCAGCCGATGACCATGTCGACTGTATCGACGCATGACTCAGACACACTCCAACTATGGTGGCGTCATTTTCCCAAAGAAGCAAAGCTTTTCTCGGAATTTAAAGGGTGGGATTATAAGCCCTTCTTAACCTTGGAACGGCATAAAGAGATTTTGTGTGACTCTCACCGCTCAGCAAGCCTTTTCCATATTAATTTACTGCAGGAGTACTTGGCTCTTTTCCCCGATCTTGTGTCCAAAAATGCCAACAACGAGCGTATCAACATTCCGGGTAAAATCCTCGATACCAACTGGACGTATCGTTTTCGCCTTCCGGTCGAAAAAATCGTGGCACATATCCCCTTACGCCATGCGATGAACGACATCATCCCTTCACAGCCAATGCCCCCTTAACTAGATCTCGAAAAAACGTGTTTGTATAAATTCTCCTCATAATGTTATGTCGACTATAAAACTGAAAATGTATAGGAATTGAGATGATGCATTTAAAAAAAGCCCTATTCACAGCAATTCTTCTATTGAGTAGCCCTCTATTATGTGCGGATGTCTTCTATAATGACTTCCCTGATGAATGCTGCTATGACTGCTGCTCCAATGGCTATACGTTTGCAGTTTGGTTTGATCCCATGGCAGTGAAACCGTGTCAATCTAACCTACGCTTTGTCACCATTAGAGAAGAAGATGCAACCGTATCGGATACGCTCACTGACTACTCTTTACACCCTGATTGGGACTTTGGGTTTCGGCTAGGCGGCGGCATCAAATCACAATGTAAACCTTGGTCGTTCCGCGCCGATTATACTCACTGGGAGAATCGCTCCAGTGGTTCTGCAATCGCAACAAGTCTTGGCGCGGGGGTGGAGATGGTTCCCATTGATGGAACCCTACGCCCTGCTCTGGGCCCCAACGTATCTGTAGAAGACGGCTTTACAGCGACTACATCCATATCTTTAAACTATGAGTATTCTTTATTTGATCTAACAGCTGCTTGGTCTTGTTGTGTTTGCCGTAATCTTAAGCTAACTCCTTACGGGGGATTGAGAGGGTTTTGGTTCAAAACAAATGCCAAGCAAATCAACGCAAATGAAGCAAACTTCATCTATTCTCCTTCAGGAGACCTCTCAACAGCAACAAACGACTACACGGCATATGGCATTGTAGGAGGACTACGATTTAACTATAGGCTTTGCGGCTGTTTCCATTTCTATGGTTCCTTTGGAGGCTCGATTTTGGCGGGAGAAAACACGTTCTTCCTTTCAGAATATGCGTCTCAAAACCCTATACCTCTTGTGATCAACGAGGAAAAGCTCTGTCTGTATAATCACAGTTTGGAAGGGGCTTGGGGAATCACGTACGACACCTGTTTTTGTGGACTGAACACACACATAGGTGTGGGTTACGAAGTCACGCAATGGAATGAAACCTTACCAAGTCCTCTTGGATATAACATATCGGGAATTTCTTCAGTGGACGATGTTCCGTCACCTCGAGGACTTTTTGTTCAGGCAATCACAGCGCGCCTTGGGATCGCGTACTAACCGAGCCCATCAGAAGCACATTCTTCCGTCTTTAACGGTTAGTTTGACCTCTTTATTGGGAACAATGCGGCCTTCTAAGAGCGCTTTGGAAAGAGGATTGACCACCTCATGCTGAATCAATCGTTTCAGCGGCCTGGCCCCAAACGCAGGATCATACCCCTCCTTGGCCAAATGCTGGATCACCTCATTGCCCCAGCTAAGGGTAATATGTCTTTCTGCCAAGCGCCTCACTACACGATCCATCTGGATCTCCACAATCTGCGCCATCTGCTCCTCCTGTAGAGGGAGAAAAGGGAGAATCTCATCCAATCGATTTAAAAATTCAGGGCGAAAATGCTGCCGCAATACAGGTTCGACCGTCTCTAAAACGCGCTCTTTGGTTAGGTTCTCTTTTTTGATCGCCTCCATCAACTGATCTGAACCTAAGTTTGAGGTCATGATAAACAGAGCGTTTTTACAGTTTACTTTACGTCCCTTACTATCAGTTAATCTTCCATCATCAAAGACTTGTAGAAGAATGTTAAAGACATCGTGATGTGCCTTTTCAATTTCATCGAGCAAAACAACCGCGTAAGGGCGACGCCGGAGTGCTTCAGAGAGCTGCCCTCCTTCATCGTAGCCTACATAGCCCGGAGGCGAACCGATCAACTTAGAAACGGTATGTTTCTCCATATACTCAGACATATCTAAGCGGATCATGGCCTCTTCATTATCAAAGAGCTGCTCAGCCAATGCCTTGGCAAGCTCGGTTTTTCCAACACCCGTTGGACCCAAGAAAAGAAAAGCACCTGTGGGACGATTAGGATCGTTGAGGCCTGCTCGCGCTGCACGAATGGCATCGCTCACTGCTGTGATCGCAAACTCCTGCCCTACTACACGCTCCCCAAGAGCTTTTTCTAAAAGCAACAGTTTTTCTGCTTCACCTTCCATCATTTTCTGCACCGGGATCCCAGTCCATTTAGCGACAATCTGCGCGACTAAATACTCATCCACCTCTTCTTGCAAAAGGCGATTTTCCTTTTTCGATAGCTTCTCTTCAGCCTCTTCAATCTCTTTTTTCAATGCGGGAAGTTCATTATAGCGAATCTGCGCCACACGATTGTAGTCGGCTACTCTTTCAGCCTCTTCTTCTTGAAAGCGAAGCTGTTCGAGTTGGTTTTTCTTTTCTTTGACCGAAACAAGAATTGTCTTTTCGTTATCCCATCTCTGTTTGAGTAGAGCGAGCTCTTCTTTAAGCTGAGCAATCTTTTTATCGAGATCCGTACTCTCCTCTTTGGCAACAGGAGTCTCTTCACGCTTGAGTCCCTCTTGTTTCACAATAAGCGAGGCAAGCTCACGTTCCTTAATGTCGATTGGAAGCGGACGTGAGCCTAACTGCATCCGAATTAAGCTCGCTGCTTCGTCTATGAGGTCAATTGCTTTGTCCGGCAAAAAGCGATCGGAGATGTAACGGTGTGAGAGCATCACAGCTGCATGGAGCGCCCCTTCGGTGATCCGCACCCCGTGATAAATTTCATACCGTTCACGCAGACCGCGGAGAATCGCAATGGCATCTTCCAATGAGGGCTCTGAGATGGTGACAGGCTGAAAACGCCGTTCGAGAGCCGCATCTTTTTCAATGTACTTTTGATACTCGTTTAAAGTTGTGGCTCCCACACAGTGGAGGGTGCCTCGCGCCAGAGCGGGTTTTAATAAGTTGGCTGCATCCATTGCTCCCTCAGCAGCTCCGGCTCCGACAAGAGTGTGCACCTCATCAATAAAGAGGATCACCTTTCCCTCACTCTGCTCAACTTCTTGTAAAATGCCTTTAAGCCGCTCTTCAAACTCCCCTCTAAATTTGGTGCCCGCAATCAAGCTGCCCATATCAAGAGAGACCAGCTCTTTGTCTAAGAGTGAATCAGGCACATCTTTTTGAATAATTCTTTGTGCAAGCCCCTCAGCAATGGCTGTTTTTCCCACGCCCGGCTCCCCAATGAGCATCGGGTTGTTTTTGGTCCGACGGCTCAAAACCTGGATGGTCCGACGGATCTCCTCATCGCGTCCAATCACAGGATCAAGCTTTCCCTCACGGGCCAGGGCCGTGTAGTTTTTACAAAACTTCTCCAAACTCTTCATACTTGTTTCTGCTGTTGGCGAATCCATATGGCGATCTCCTCGCACTTTTCTAATTGATGATTGAATCTGCTTAAGTGAAATTCCACTTCTCTCTCTCCAAGCAGCAAAAGGTTCTCCACCCCCCTTCCAGTAGCTTAGCAGAAAATGATCTCCTGAGATGTAGGTGTCTTCCCACTGTTTGGCAAACTGCTGCGCATCGTGAATGCGCGCCTGCAAATTACGTGCGGGTTTAGGCGGCTCTCCCTCCCCCGAATAGGTGGGCAGGTGGTTAAGCGCATCCACAACAGAACGGGTTAAATCTTCTGCGCCGCCGACTGTCTCTTCAATAAGCGAGTAGAAATACCCTTGGGCCTCTTCTAAAAAAGCCAGAAGAAGATGATTTTCCGTCACCTCGGGATTATGCAACTGCTCAGCTTTCTGAAAAGCGCTTTGCAATGCGCTCTGCGTGGCATCTGAGAAATTTTCCATGCACTAAATTTAGACAAAAAACGGGTAAAATTCAAGTCGATTTATTCTGGACAGTGCTGAAGTAAAGTCCGTCTTAACTCTTTAAGCGCTTTGGGAGAAAAATCTCTCTCAGCCGTAATTGCTTCGGCTTGTTTCAGATAACGCCAACAGTTTTTGTAGTCGTGCCGCTCTCCATGCAACACGGCCAAGTAATAGGCTGTGACAGGATTATCGGGATCAAGTGCATCATACTGTTTAAGTACAGCAATGGCTTCCTTGGCTCGATTCAGCTGTATCCAACTCACCGCAAGCTGATGAATTCCTTCTCGAAACTCGGGATAGGTTTTTAAAATCTCTTGGATCTCTTTCTGCTTTTTTAAAATCGATTCACGAGTTTCATCGACCCGCGAAAAAATAGCCTGAATCCCTGCTAAATCAACTTTGCCTGCTAAGTAATCACTCGCAATCCCGTTTTTCACCACAGCCTCGTCCGGAATCACCTCGGCAACCTCTTTTAGCAAAGCCTCACCCTCAGCGGTTTTCCCGGTGAAGAGATAACTATAACCTAGCAGCTCTTTGACCAATGGATCAGCTTGCATGTAGGGGCGTGCTTTTTCATAGGCTGCAACGGCTTGGTCAAACTGATGGGCATGCAGATAGGTCGAGGCTTGGTTCACATGTGTCATTCCAATAACCTCTTTGAGCGTCCGCTCTTGCAAGCAACGGGTATTGACACTCAAGTAGGCTTCGCTTGGATGATCCACTCCGCGCGCGGTTGTCTCAATGTTGGTGATTTGATCACCTTCCCGATACCGAATGTAGATGTGGCCGGGTGGCGTGATGATCTCTAGTGGAAGTTCAATCCTCTGTGCGACAGCCAAATAAAGAGCCGTTACACCCAAACAGACCCCCAAATGATTATCCATCACAGAGGGAAGAAAGGTGTAGAGATCAATTTTTTCGGCATAAACCGAATGAGGAGGGAACCGAAAGTGCATCTCATCGAAAATCAAACGATTCGTCTCCCGAATCTTGTCTAAAGGCGTAGCCCCTTCAGGTAATCGAGATAAGATCTGCAAAGCCATCAAGTCCAACATCGCCGAGTAGCAACGTGCCTGGTAGTAGGCATCTTCCTTTCCCTCCAGTTGAGAGAGTAGCAAAGCCATCCCTAAATCGATCTCCTCAGAGGGACAGGCGATCACCTCAGCCTCAGTGCAGGCACCATATCCCTTTAAGGCACGATTCGGCAAATGAGAAGCCAGGTTCTCAATCACACAAATTTCATGCTCGCTCAGTTGTTCAGATGCTCTGTGTAGCGCAGAGGCGACCACATCAATCTCTTCTTTGGAGGAGGCATTGAGTAGGGAAAAAGCCCGGTTTAAAGCACGATCCTGCTCAGGATAAAGCTCATAAAAAGCAAGAGTTTGGGAAACAGACTGAGGATCCAGGCTGTTAAAAAGGGCCAAGGTGGCAATAAGGAGCGATTTCATGACTCAATTTTGTTCAGTCCATTTAGCGCAGCAATGCGGTACCCTTCGGCAAAGGTGGGGTAATTGAAAACCTGGTCAACAAAGTAGTCAATCTTAGCCCCAAAGGACATCGCAACCTGCCCTGTGTGGATCACCTCAGTCGCATTTCTACCCACAATGTGCACCCCCAGCACCTCTCGAGTCTCTCGATGAAAGAGAATCTTGAACATGCCCAAATGGCTAGAACCGGCTATGTGACTGCGGGCAATTTCATAATAGTAAGCCCGCCCCACTTCATACGCGACATTCTTTTGCTGTAGCTCCTCTTCAGTATAGCCACAGCAAGATATTTCGGGAATCGTATAGATGCCCAGAGGAAAAAAGGTAGGGAAAAGATGCGTTGGAGCCCCAAAGGCGTGGCGAGCAGCTAGGCGTCCCTGCTCCATACTAGTTGAGGCCAGGGCCGGATATCCAATGACATCACCACCTGCATAAATGTGAGGCGCTGAGGTTTGAAAGTGCTCATTGACCGGAATGTAACCTCTTTCATTGAGTTCAATCGCCGTTCGTTCAATCTGCATCCCTTGCACATTCGCCTCTCGTCCAAGTGCATATAAAAGAACCTCAGCTTCATAAATCGTTTCGTCTTCACACTCTACCCGCGCATGATTCCCCACTCTTTTAATCGTCTTAGGTACTTTGAGTGGAAGGAAATCGAGTCCAAATTCTTTCAAGCCCACTTGTAGATGAATGCCAATCTCAGCATCTAGACCGGGAAGGAGGCGCTCGCGCTTGTCAAGGACGGTCACCTCCGTGCCTAGCGTGGCAAAAAAACTGGCGTATTCGGCACCGATTACACCCCCACCCAGTACCAACATGGTTTTGGGGACACTGTTGATTGTCAAAAGCCGAGTTGAGTCTAAAATGACGTCCTCATCGAAGGGAACATGCAGCGGATTGCGCGGTTCAGATCCAGTTGCAATTAAAAATTTTTCTGCTTCCACTTCCCAAGCTGGCTCCCCTCTATAATTGGTCACTAGGAGTTTATTGGGGGTTTCAAATTGCGCCCTTCCCTGTAAAAAACGAATCTTGTTTTTCTTAAAATGCCGAAGTAAAATAGCCCTCTCCCCTTCTAAAACAGTCGAGAGTCGGTAGTTCAAATCAAAAATTGTCACCTCGCGGAGGCAACTGGAACCGTAAAAACTTCTTTCATTATAGCGAGTAAGATCTATAATGGCTTCTCTCAATGACTTGGAAGGGATTGTTCCCGAATTGAGACAGTTACCTCCCGGAACAATATCGCGTTCTATCAATGCGACCGATTTTCCTAGCTTTGAGGCTTGAATCGCACTTGTTTGTCCAGCAGGGCCTGAACCGATAACAGCAAAGTCAACTTTTATTTTTTCCATGGATTTCACTGTAGACTTGCAAGATACATGCCAGGGTGCTATAGTCTTTTCTCAATTCAAGTTTGGAGTTTTACAATGTCTAGGAAGTGTCAAGTTACAGGCAAGAAACCGAAGCCGGGATTTAGCTATACCATTCGTGGAATCGCTAAAAAGAAGAAAGGAATCGGACTCAACATTACAGGAAAAAACAAACGCCGTTTTCTTCCAAACCTAGTGACTAAGCGTTTTTGGTTTCCTGAAGAGAACCGTTTTGTGACCCTTCGTCTTTCCACATCCGCGATGCGCACCATCGATAAGCGCGGTTTAGCGACTGTTGTAAAAGAAATGCGTGCACAAGGTCAGAAAATCTAAATGTTGAACCTCAGACAATTTCTTCAGGCTCTGCGGGAATCTGGAGAAGTTGTTAATGTTCACCACGAAGTAGACACCGATCTTGAACTCGCTGAAATTCATAGACGTGTGGCCGCAGCAGACGGCCCCGCACTTTTTTTTCACCGCGTTAAAAACTCTCCTTTTCCTGTTGTTACCAACCTTTTTGGCTCACGCAAGCGGGTCCATCTCGCCTTCCCTCATCATCCGGAAAAGATTATTGCTGATCTAATCAAGCTCATGACACAAGATTTTCCTCCGACTCCCAAAATTCTGTGGGAGCATCGGAAAACCTTGAAAAGCTTGTTACATATGGGAACCAAAAAGCGTGGATCGGGTCCCATTCAGCAAAACTGTGTCTCCCCGCCGGACTTGGAGAAGCTCCCTCTACTTAAAACATGGCCCTTGGACGGAGGCCATTTTGTCACCTTACCTCTTGTCTATACAGAACCACCGGAAGGCGGCCCGCCTAATCTAGGGATGTACCGTATTCAGCGCTATAATGCGCGGGAAACAGGGCTCCATTTTCAGATCCAAAAGGGGGGTGGCTTTCACTATCACCAAGCAGAGGCTCTCAATCAAGCTCTGCCCGTTTCGATTTTTATTGGAGGCCCACCCGCTCTAATCTTAAGCGCCATCACGCCTCTGCCTGAAAACGTGCCTGAGCTCCTCATCTGCGGTTTGATGCAAGGGAAAAAGCTTGACACCTGCTCCTCTACCCACACTCCCCACCCCTTGATTTCCGAATGTGAGTTTGCTCTTGTGGGCAAAGCGCGCCCCCATATCCGTCGCGATGAAGGGCCGTTTGGGGATCACTATGGTTACTACAGCTGGGCACATGAGTTTCCGGTCTTTGAGTGCGACGCTCTTTATCACAGAAAAGATGCGATTTATCCCGCAACGATTGTGGGCAAACCCAGGCAGGAAGATTTCTACATCGGTGATTATCTCCAAGAGCTTCTCTCACCTCTTTTTCCCATTGTCATGCCTGGCGTCAAAGATCTATGGAGTTATGGAGAGACCGGCTTTCACTCTTTGTCCGCTGCTGTTGTAAAAGAACGCTATTACCGCGAGTGTATGGCCTCCGCTTTCCGCATTTTGGGTGAAGGACAGCTCTCTTTGACCAAATTTTTGCTCGTAACCGACCAGCCCGTTAACCTGCGTAACTTCCGTGAGCTCCTCACCACTGTTCTAGAGAGATTCACACCCGAAACGGATCTATTTATATTTGCAAACCTCTCCCTAGACACCCTTGATTATACCGGCCCCGAACTTAACAAAGGATCCCGCGGAGTGATGCTCGGTGTGGGTGAGAAAAAGCGCGATCTGCCCCTCTCTTATGTAGGAGGACTTCCCCCAGGCATCTCTAAAGTTGGTGTCTATCTGCCAGGATGCCTTCTGATCGAAGGTGAGATGAATGAAGCTCTATTGGATTTTTCGGGATTTAAGCAGTGGCCTCTTGTGATTCTTGTCGATAGTGTGGATAAGACACTCCACTCGGATACAGCATTTTTGTGGACTGTATTCACTCGCTTTGAGCCAGCCGCTGATATCCATGCAAAAGCACATATTGTGCGGAATCACATTGCCTATTCGGGATCTATTTTGATTGACGCACGGATGAAAGAGACGTATCCTCCCGTAGTGACGTGCGCGCCGGATACCGCGCAGTTAGTTACCCAGAATTGGAACCACTATTTTCCGGATGGAATGGAAATGGGGGAAAGTGAAGGTGATTTATAACATCTATGCTAATATCTGCTACGCGATTACAGGTCCTTTCAGTGCTCAGGCCTCTGGAAGCAATTTGCACAGACTCATTGACGAGCAAAAAGAGTATGTCCTTTACTACAGATTTGATGGACTTCACCCTCTTGCCTACGCCGTGAAAATTGGAGATCAACCGGCTGTGGCTAGTCTACTTAGATACAGCGCACTGGACGACTACCACAAAGAGAATCAAGAGACCATCATACACACTTATGTCCGCACCCTTTGTGAGACTCAACCTCCCAATATGCAGCTTTTAAGGCTTCTTTTTAACCACATGCCTGCAGAGTACTACCGCGGGAGCCTCATGTCGTGCACATTAGATCATGTCAAGCAGTTCGAGATCATCCCTTGGAATGTCATCCAAGAGCTTCTTCGGAGAGGGATCGGTACAACAACTAAGCCAGACACAGATCTCTCTCCCACGAATAAAATCATTTATCTATGCCTTCAACAGAAACCTCCCGCTCGGGCTCAAGTTGAGAGAGTTCTTTCGGATCAAGTCAATCAATTGCGCACGGATTGTGAAACGTGGGCACGCACACATACATTAACGCGCTCTCAAACAAAAACGTTCTCACCTCTTCTTAACGAACAAATCAAAAAGACAAAAGCAGCTCTACTGCACACGATTCCACAACGTGCCGTCGCTGTTGCCTCCCTTACAAAGGCCTATGGATCTGCTATTATTCAACCCGAAGCCCTGGCAGCCATAGCTGAGCTCTCAGAAGAGTGCAAGCAGCTCATTAGTAGTCTTGCCAGCGAAACATCTCAGGGTTCATCGTCGTCAGGTAATAAATCTCCCTAAACGCCTGTTGAAACTCGGCATCCTCTAGACGGATGCACTCTTTACCATTGTAGATCCCCCGCATCCCATGTGGAACAGGAATGCCGATTGAGCGCATCTCTTTTTCCAGATACTTATTATAAAAAATAGTGCGGTCTCCCTCAAATTCCACCAAGGATTGAGAGGTTTTTGTGTTGATCAGTCTCATATTCCCCTAAAATACGTTCTATCTCTTCATTGACATATTGGGTAAATGTTGTCCAGTTTTCAGCTCCTCGCTCAAGCAATCGTTTGATCAAAAGCTCAAATTTGGAGTCAGGAGCGCTTCTGCTATAGGTTTTAGACAACATGTCTCCAATGTTGTGCGGGTAAAGCCCCCGCATTACCCCCATTTTTAAAAGCATTGTAGCTACATAGAGGCGGTTGGCAACCCCCTCAGCTAGCCCCGTCTCTTCAATCAAAAGGGCACGGTCTTTTTCCGGATCAATCCATGAAATATAGCTCTGCTCCTCTTCAGAAAAGGGAGTCGCGGCTTGATTCCAACACATCCACACAAAGTGGACACTACCCAGCTCGCTTGGAAGTGCGAAACCGTGATCAATGGGCACCGCTTCTGTCTCATTGCAGATTAAAATATTCGAGCTGTGGCGATCTGCATTGATTACGCGAATGTCAAGCTGAGCAATTCGACGAATGGGGGCTGGCGAAAAGCCCCCATAAGCCTGATCTGCCAGCTCTACTGCTGAGATGCTATCTTCCACATAAAGCTGGCATGAACCTGTCGCCTCTCCTCCAAAAAGAGGATGCGTGAAAGCGGCAATCACAGTCGGTGGCACTCCTGCAAACCTTTTGTGATCTAATCGATAAGTTGCATACTCCTGCAGGTAGTGCTCTTGCTTGAAAACGGCAAGGGGCCTGCCATCCTCGTCTTTTAAAAAATACGTCTGCGAGGTGCCCTGAGCACTCTTTTCAGGGGCAATCCCTTTCTTAAGAGCACGCTTTACCTCCCAAATCACATCACTCATCTCAGGCGCATGCCGGAGCGTACGTAATTGATAGGCCGGATCATTAACAAAGACCTCTGGATGATAGGCCAGAAATCGAGACACTTTTTGAACTGTTGGACGCATTTACCCCTCTTGCCCTATTATGAATTATTTTTAAAATAAAGGAAACATGCTCAAACGTCTGATCAAACCCGCCCGCTTTCTCTTTACCCTTCTCATCCTACTTCTGTTCTTTTACTTAGAAGAGAGACCCTCCCTCTCTTCCAATGAACCTGTTCAACTCTACGCCTCAGCTTGTCATGACGATCTGCGCAAAGTCGTCCTGAATGCCATTCAAGAAGCTTCTGATTCTATCTATTTGGTCATGTATTCGTTAAATGAAGATAAGGTGATTAAAGCTCTGAATCAAAAAGCCAAAGAGGGTGTGGATATCACCGTCGTCTATGATCCCACAACCCCGCAGGATGGATACGAGAAACTCATTGGAATCAAGCGTCTCCCGGTCAAAATCAGTGGGCTGATGCACAAAAAAATCTTAATCGTGGATCAGGAAAAGGTTCTGGTGGGCTCTGCGAATTTCACACGTGGATCTCTTCGCTCGCATGACAATCTAATTGTCGGTGCCACAAGCACCGAGCTTTCTCGCGTAATCCAAAACGAAGAAGCTGAGAAAAAATTCATTGTAGGGGGTCAACGCCTTGAATTCTGGTCTCTTCCCCGCGACCGAAAAGAGGGATTGGCCCGCTTAATCGGACTGATTGAAGGGGCTCAGAAGACCATTCAGGTGGCGATGTATACGTGGACCCATCCCGGGCTGACCGAAGCGATTGTAAGTGCCCATCTACGTGGTGTTCGTGTTGAGGTGATTTTAGATCGTGGACAGGCCAATGGTGTGGGACAAAAGGCGCTCAACAATCTCGTCAATTCCGGTGTGCCCGTTTGGTTAAGTACAGGGCGGAAGCTTCTTCATCACAAATGCCTAGTTGTAGACAGTGCAATCTTAGTGAATGGGTCTGCGAACTGGACAAAAGCTGCCTTTTCGCGCAACCACGATTGCTTTTTTGTCCTACAGGACTTATCTGAGGAGCAAAAAGAGAAGCTGGCCACCCTTTGGAAGCGCACCCGCACACTTTCAACCCGTAAAACACCTTCTAAGATTGTGCAGCTGCCTCGTCACTTTCATAGGCAGGCGGCTTGAAAAATAGATAGAAGACACTATTCTTCAATAATCCCCTTTTGTAGCCAAGCATTTATATTTTTGATGATCACCCCTAGATCTGATGATAGGGTATGTCCTTGTGAAAGACCTCTTATATGAGCTGTCCAATAGCGCTGCAACCTGTCTAATTCTACTTCAGTGAAATAGATTGGGAGTCGTTTTTGGGTCTTGCGGTGTGCAAGAACCAAATCAATCACTTTCTTTGTCCGTTTGAAATCGAGCACACCAGAACGAATCATGACACTCAAGTCATGAAAGTCCTTCATGCGGCTATTGCCCGCTCCTCGATAGATGATCGTCTCCAGTTTTTCAGCAAAAATGAATTCTTTAGGGTAGCAGGTGACTTTTACTTTACTTTCCAAAAGTGCCCCCTTACTTCCACTGGTTAGTGGAATTGTCATGGCAGTGGGTGCGACAACATCTCCAAATCCAAGGTCTATGTTTACTGGAAATCGTGTTTTACCAAAAAAGGAGAACATACTCGCTCGCACACCAGGGTACTTCATATGGGGATGAGGTAGATCATTGATTCTAAGATCTGTGAATCGAAATCTATCATCAATTGAAACAGTGATAACTTCAGCTAGTACTTTTTCCAAGGTTTCTATTTCATTGCTGAGCCTTTGTACAAGAAAATCCAAATCCCGCGTGTAGCGATTTAGTTGCACATAGTGAGACAAAAGCACTCCACCCTTCAGAAACAAAATGAGAGGAATGGTTAGAATGACTGAGTCGAACCAGAAATCGTTCCAAAACAAGATTTTGCCACAGCTGAGCAGGATCAAGACGCTTTTCTCGAGCAATATTGCGGAGGCGGGATTTAAAAGAATTTTCAAGTGCTGTAGTCATGTCGTCAATGCTAAGATATAGGGTGTTAGGTTTACTCTGAGTTTTTTTGCGTACACTTGGAGCTTGCGCAGGTCAGGCTTAGGGTCTTTTGCTTGGAGGTAGGCCTGCAAAGCTTTAATCGCAATTTCAGGGCTGAGATATCTAAAAGCATCGACAATACTACGCTCCCGATCAAAAATAGCCAATTCATACTCGCCAACTTGGATGGTTGTCTTCCCAAGTGTCGTATTTCGCATACGGACGGCTCTTAAGCAACTGCGTATAGGTACTTTTTTAGAGTGTGGAATCGCCAGCCAGTGTTCACGGGGGATTTGATCTGTTAAACCATACAAATCAAGAGCAGAAATCAGACAAATAACCGCATTTGGAGTAGTAAAGGCTGTCAAAGCAAGGCCTTCTAATGCAATTCCTGCTTCTCCTTCGTAGCTGGGATTATGGTATATTCCCTTTGCAAGGCGCTCTATTAACCCAATCTTTTCGAAATAAGCCAAACCATGCCTGGGAATACCCAACTCTAACGCTTCAGCAGTTGTAAACGCGGGCTTCCTCAGTAGCCTTCTAAGTAGGGGGTAATATTTGGATCTCGAACGCATACCTAAATTCTATATAAAGCACCCAGAAAAGTGAATCGGGTACCTAATATAGAATAGGAGCGTTGCACCCGCACACTTTCAACACAGCCCTTAACGGATAAAGAGCATCTCCCGATATTTGGGTAATGGCCAAAGTTTGTCTGAAATTATTAATTCCAAAGCATCTACATGAGATCGCAAAGTAGCCATAGTAGGTAAAACCCGATCACGTAGAAAGAGAGCTCCTTCGCCCAACTCCTCCATCGGAACGCGATGGATCAGATCATCTAGTGTCTTTAAAGCCTTTCGCACACCCGAAAACTCTTTAACAACCCCTTTCAACAGCTCCTGATCTCCCTTATGTAAATGAACAAGAGCATCCCCTAATTCTTTTACATACAAAATAGTAGCAGGAACAATCATGGTGTGTGCTAGATGTGAAGCGGTACGCGCTTCGATTAAAACCTTTTTCACATATTTGCTCAGTGTGATCTCTTGCCGGCTCACCAGCTCGCGCCGGCTAAACACTTTATATTTAGTAAAAAGAGACAAGGATTCGCTTGATGTGTAGGCTTGAGCTGCCTCAACGGTATCATGAATGTGAGGAAGCCCACGCTTCTCTGCCTCTTTGCTCCACGCAGCATCATAGTTATCTCCTTCAAAAAGGATCGGCTGGAATTCTTTGGCTTCTACAGCCAAAAGCTTTTGGAGCGCTTGGTTAAAGTCGTCCGCTTTTTCCAGTTTAGAAGCAAAATGATCGAGCGATTCAGCAACAATTGTATTGATCACAGTGGTGGGTTTAGCGATATTTTCCGTTGATCCGACGGCTCGAAATTCAAATTTGTTTCCCGTAAAGGCAAAAGGACTGGTCCGATTTCGGTCGCTCGAATGGCGTGGAATACGCGGGAGTAGTGAGACTCCTAAGGTTAAATCTCCCCCTGATTGACCCTCCTGGGCTTCTCCTTTGATCAGCCGTTGAAAAATAGCAAAAAGATGCTCGCCCAAAAAGACACTCATAATCCCAGGAGGCGCTTCGTGCTGCCCGAGTCGATGATCATTTCCAGCCGATGCCACGCTCATACGCAACAAAGGCGCATGTGTATACACAGCGCGCACCACTGCCGCACAAAAGAGTAAAAAGCGCGCATTCTCGTGGGGTGTATGTCCTGGTTCGAGCAAATTCTCTCCCCTGTCTGTGGCCAATGACCAGTTGTTGTGTTTTCCCGATCCATTCATTCCTGCAAACGGCTTTTCGTGTAGTAAGCACGTGAGCCCGTGTCGATTAGCAACTTTCTTTAAAATTTCCATCACGAGCATATGGTGATCGGAGGAGAGATTGGCGCGCTGGAAGGAAACGGCGAGCTCATACTGTGCCGGAGCGACCTCATTATGGCGTGTCTTAACTGGGACTCCCAGTTGGAGAAGCTGAAATTCCGCCTCTTCCATAAAGCGAATGATTCGCTCAGGAACAGCTCCAAGATACTGATCTTCTAGTTCTTGACCCCTTGGTGGGCGCGCTCCAAACAACGTGCGTCCACAGGTAAGCAAATCAGGACGCAGGTGATAAAAATGGGTGTCGATTAAGAAATATTCCTGCTCTGCACCCAAGGTAGGAACCACACACTGCGTCTCTTGATCCCCAAAGAGACGTAAGACGCGTAGAGCCTGCTTATTCAGCGCTTCCATCGAGCGTAGAAGAGGAGTCTTTTTATCTAGAGCATCCCCTACCCAACTCACAAAAAATGAGGGAATAACCAGTGTTCTACCTAAGATAAAAGCAGGACTGCTTGGATCCCAGGCGGTGTAGCCACGCGCTTCGAAAGTCGTCCGCAGCCCTCCTGAAGGGAAGCTACTCGCATCAGGCTCTCCTTGGATTAACATTTTGCCACTAAACTCAGCAACAACTGATCCATCATGCGTGGGGTTAAAAAAGCTGTCATGCTTTTCGGCAGTCAGATCGGTCAGAGGCTGGAACCAGTGGCAGTAGTGGGTGACTCCTTTGGCCAGAGCCCACTCTTTCATCGCAGAGGCAACCGGATCGGCAAGTGCGGGATCAAGAGCCTCACTCTTTTTTGCTGTCCTTTGCAAAGCGTGAAACACTTCATCGGAGAGAAGTTCTTTTTGCACTGATTCGTTAAAAACTTGATTACCAAAAGAATCAAAAAGATGGCGCTCTTTGATTGGATGTTTTTTCTCTACTTTGTGATCGCTTGTAATCGATCGAATGGCATGCTCACGACTATTCATGTTTCCTCCCGATCAGCAGAGTTTATAAAAATAGACTCTTTCCGTATACTCCCATTGCAATGAAGATTTCTCTTTTTGGATTTGGAAAAATGGGTACGATGGTGGCACGTCTTGCAGAAGAGCGTGGGCATCAAGTTGTTGGGGTTCTGGATGAGGCGGATGTCTGCATCGACTTCTCATCTGCCTCCTGTGTAGTGCAACACATCCGAGAGGCGTGTGAAGCTGCTGTTCCGATTGTGGTGGGAACTACTGGCTGGGAAGCGGATCTTCCGGTTGTCCAAACTTTAGTCGAAAAGAGTGGAATCGCCGCTCTTTATGCTCCCAATTTCTCTCTTGGCATCGCTTTTTTTCGCAAGCTCCTGAAAGTGGCACGCGCGCAACTTGCCGACTATGAAATCGCCGGAATTGAATGGCATCATCAGCAGAAAAAAGATGCTCCCTCAGGCACTGCATGCGCTATTGCCAAAGAACTGGACATGCCTACACCCTTTTCTAGCGTGCGGTGCGGCTCGATTGTCGGCAAGCACTCAGTCTATTTTGACTCACCAAGCGACACGATCACGCTCACTCACGAGGCTAAAAATCGAGAAGGATTTGCTCTAGGTGCCCTAAAGGCTGCAGAATGGATTTTAGATCAAAAAGGATGGTTGACACTCGATGACATGCTACACAGCTCTGATTACGCCATTCGATGAAGAAGGCTGTCTTGATGAAGAAGGCTTACGTAAAAACTTGTTTCGCCAACAGACGGTCGACGGGATCGCCGCGCTTGGTACGACCGGAGAAATGCCCACACTTTCTTTAGAAGAGAAAAAACGCTTTCTCTCTATTGCCCGGGAAACAGATCTGGCTCTTATGGTGGGATGTGGAGCAAACTCAACTTCTCAAACAATTGAAAATTTAAATCTTGCAGCCGATCATGGAGCCGATTCGGCTCTGGTTGTCACCCCTTACTATAACAAACCGACTCAAGAGGGACTCTTCTGCCATTTTGAAACCTTAGCGCGCACTTCTCCACTCCCTATTATTCTCTACAACATCCAAGGAAGAACCTCTGTCAACCTTGCTTCAGAAACCCTAAAGCGGCTGATAGCATTTCCGCAAATTATTGGTATTAAAGAGGCTTCGGGTAGCATTGAGCAGATTACAGAAGCGATTGCCCTAAAAAAAGAGCGCCCTGATTTCCTTGTTTATGCCGGGGACGATCTTATGACCCTCCCTACTATGGCACTTGGAGGAGATGGAGTGATCTCAGTGGCGAGTAATCTGGTCCCCATGCTGATGAAAGAGCTGGTAGATGCGTGCCAAGCGGGTAGCTATGCCCATGCGCAACAAGTCAATGCGCTGCTTCTCCCTCTTTTCAAGGCCTCCAATTGGGAGACCAATCCGATTCCGATCAAGGCCGCAATGGAAATTGCCGGTTTTGCCGCAGGCTCTCCCCGTCTCCCGCTCACTTCTCTTCACAAAGCATACCTGGCCCCTCTCCAGAAAGTGGTGAAAGATCTAATATGAAAATTCCGGTAGGCATCTTAGGTGCAACAGGTGTGATCGGGCAACAATATGTTGCTTTGTTGCACAACCACCCTTGGTTTGAGATCAAAAGTTTAGTTGCTTCACATGCCTCCTCTTCATATACAGAGACTGTGCGCACTAAATGGCATGTTTCCACACCGATCCCTGAAGGCTATTCTCTTTGTTCTCTTGAAGATTTTGCCCCCTGTCCTCTTGTCTTTTCAGCACTTCCTAATGCTCTGGCCGCCACGTATGAACCTCAGCTCGTTAAGGCTGGATGTACCGTCATTTCAAGCGCCTCGTGTCACCGTGAGAGCTCTCCTGTGATCATCCCTGAAATCAACCCCCATCACCTCACAGGCAAACTGATTACCAAACCCAACTGCGCCCTCCAATCGTTTCTTCTTCCGTTAGCTCCCCTCCATCGGAAGGCAAATATCTGCGGCCTTTCTGTCACGACTATGCAAGCCATGAGCGGAGCAGGACATAGGGGACTTCTTTCGCAGGCGATTCAGGACAATGTGATTCCTTTGATTGAGGGCGAGGAAGAAAAACTCGAAAACGAGCCCTTGAAAATCTTAGAAGCCCGTTTTCCCATTTCTGCCCACTGCAACCGCGTTCCTGTGCTTCATGGCCACCTTGCCTGCATCTCTGTTGCCTTTGAGTACCCTCTCTCTTACGAAGACATTCTTGCTGAGTGGAATCAGCCGAATGCCCTCTCTCTCCCTTCCGCGCCGCGCTACCCTGTCATTTATTGTGATGAGCCTGCGCGTCCTCAAACCCGTTTAGACCGAGATGCCGGGGGAGGCATGAGTGTTTCTGTCGGTCGGCTCCGTCCCTGCCCTCTTCTGGAGTGGCGTTTTGTCGCGCTCTCTCACAATACCGTGCGTGGAGGTGCCGGAGGCGGCGTTTTAATTGCTGAATTACTCAAACAGAAGGGACATCTTGATTAAGCGCAACCCCCACTTCTCTCGCCTCAACCCCAGCTATCTCTTCCCTGAAGTGATGCGTAGGGCCGCTCCCTTTTCAAACCTGATTAGCTTGAGTGTGGGTGACACCTCAGAGCCCATTCCCCTTCCGATTGTGGAGGCACTTGAAAAAGCCTCGCGCGATCTAGGCACGCGATCCGGATACCGAGGCTATGGAGCAGAGCAAGGTGATCCAAGCCTCCGAGAAAAAATTGCCAATCACCTCTACCAAGGAGCGATTTCTCCGGATGACATTTTTATCTCCGATGGTGCCAAGTGCGATATCGGCCGCCTCCAAGTTCTTTTTGGCTCAGAAGCCACTATCGCTGTCCAAAATCCCACCTATCCTGTCTATGTCGATACGGGCCTGCTTTTAAATCAAAAGGTGCTCTACCTCGATTGCTTACCGGAAAACAACTTCTTCCCCCAAATCCTGCCAGATGAGGCCTCTCTACTGTTCATCTGCAGCCCCAATAATCCCACAGGCTCAGCTGCCACACATGCCCAGCTGCGCTATCTGGTCGAGTGGGCCCACGCTAAAGGAGCTCTGATTATTTTTGATGCAGCCTATTCAGGATTTATCCAAAACCCCTCTCTTCCCCGCTCGATCTATGAGGTAGAAGGGGCAGAAGAAGTTGCCATTGAGGTCTCCTCTTTCTCTAAACTGATTGGATTTACCGGCGTTCGGCTCGGATGGAGTGTGGTTCCAAGCACCCTGACCTATAAGGAGGGAGGCTCGATCCGGGATGACTATCGTCGTATTGTCACCACGTTTTTTAACGGAGCCTCTATTCTTTCACAAGCAGGAGGCATCGCAGCACTCGAGCACCCTGACGAAATGGAAAAATTGTGCGCTTATTACCTAGAGAATGCCGGACTTATTCGCAGCGCTTTAGAAACGAAGGGCTTTTCTATCCATGGAGGAAAAAATGCTCCTTACCTCTGGGTCGATTTTGGCAAAGAAAACAGCTGGGACCTCTTTCAAATGCTCTTAGAGCAGACAGGAATCACCACCACCCCAGGTTCCGGCTTTGGGAGCTGCGGCGAGGGTTTTTTACGCTTTAGCGCTTTTGGAAAGAGGCAAAACATCATGAATGCAGTCGAACGGATCAAAACACAATGGCCCAAGCCGCTCTCCCTGTTGTCGATTTAAGACGGGAACCACAAAATCTTCCCAGCAACTACGACCATAACGACCTGCGTGATTCTCAGCTCCTTTTTAATGAGGAAGTTAAAATACTTGAGCTTCAAGGAGAGTGGGCACGCGTAGCCGCGTGCGAGCAGCTCCGCTTCACCCCTGAAAAACAGTGGCACCCTTACGAAGGGTGGATCCACCGGTCTGAGCTCTGCGAAAAAGTCTTCACTCCCCGTTACGTCACCGTCTCCTCGCCTCTCTACTCGTATGGAACCTATTTAGAAGAGCCTATCAAAGGAACACGTCCTCTTTCCACACGCTTCAACCGCAAGCAGCTGGTTGAGGAGGCCCAGCTCTTTTTAGGCGCTCCCTATCTCTGGGGTGGACGCTCCAGCCGTAGCCCAGACTGTTCGGGGTTAGTCAATCTTCTCTACCGAGCCCAGGGCATCTCCGTACCGCGTGATGCTCATGATCAATTTATAGCCGGCACGCTGATTTCCATATTGGAGCCGGGAGACCCTTTATATCTTGCCAAAGAGGAGCGTGTTTCACATGTGATCCTTAAACTCGCAGATGGGGTTTTTATTGAATCACCTGAAACGGGCAAAACGGTACGTCTCCTGAAAGAGGGAGTAGACATTTGGGAAAAGGAAGACAGGTGGCATTTTCTAGATCGCCCCTATTCCTACAGGGGTTTTCCCATTTCACTTTCAATAAAAACCAAGGTTTAACCAGACTCAATAACCTAACTTACTGTGTTTAGCTCTCTCAATTGAACTAGAGTAGTCCTCAAGATTGGTCACTTTAAATAGGATATTTCGGTCATTGACCTCACAGCGTAGCCGAAAGCGATGATCGGGTGTGTTGCGCAACCTCTTCATAGAGGCGAGCCGTTGCGTAGCTTCGG
>CAYGJC010000004.1:0-124804 GCA_964350245.1 uncultured bacterium
CTATACCCTACGAGGAAGCCTTCCTGCTCAATGTTGTAGCTCACGTAGTGGAGGGGATCTCTTTCTCGGCGACTTCCGATCACTTCAATCCAATGACCTCCACAGTCACAAGGATTGCAGCAACAAGGAAAGGCCGTACGATGGCGATAGATGCCATTCAAAAAGGTATCTGAGAGATCGGCTACAATATCACTTTGCATGGAGGGACCTGTGGGATCAATCACCCCAATGAAATTGCTAAGACCAAATGAACTCATAATAACATAGGGTGCTTCAATCCCGATTTGACTAAAGCCGGTGACTGTATCCATAGAAAAGGCCAAGTTAAGGCCTGTTTCCACGTTTAGGTTCAGGCTTCCGGCTTGGATAGCCCCCTGTAAATTCGAGCCGCGTAAAAGCGTTAATGTCGGGTTGATAAGGGGGTCTGATCCAAAGTTAAGCGCTTGAGTTTGTAGCGAAACAACAGTGCCAGAGATGATCACGTGCGTGTTAGAACAAGAAACGCTGATTCCATCAGACTGAATTCCTTTCGCAACAACTGTCCCTGAATTCACCACAACTTTATTTCCAGCGCCTCCTATACAAAAAATCCCATCAGATAAATTGCCTTCTGTCACAATGGAGCCTGTGTTAACCAGAAGCGCACTGGTGCTAGCTTCACCCACAATTCCATGAGAGGTAAATCCTTCGGTTCTGATGCTACCGTTATTGATAAAAATGGTCTCCTGTCCACCTATATTGACTGCTTGGGCATTGCTCCCTACCGTTTCGATCGACCCTCCATTCACGATGTAGGCACCTGTACCAAAAATGTGTCTAATGCCAATTGCTGAGTTACCTTCAGTACGGATAGAGCCTGTCTGGAAGACCTGGGAATTAGAGCCTCGATTATCGATTCCATCTCCCATATTCGTAATGATTGAATTTGTATTCACAATTAGAGCGTTATCCCCCTCGCTAATCACGCCATTCTCACTGCCGGTTGCCCTAATCAAGCCGTGATTCCAGAATTGCTGTCCAGTGGCAAACATATCAACCCCATTCAAAAAAAGGTCTAAAATTTCTCCTCCGGCTTCAACAATTCCTATGTCTCCTTCTGTATCTAAAACCTGCCCCGGACGGGTCTCCCCGTTTTTAACAATAAAACTCGCTCCATAACCCAAGATCCCAGAAAATAAAAATGCTAAACTCAATAGAAATCTCATATAAATCCTCAAAATACGTATCCAATACCGCCCTCACCCAGAACACGGAAGCTATTTGCGTTATCCCAATTCGCCTCAAGATTGAGGAAAAGATCCAAACACCCAAATGAGCGCTCTCCTCTAAACCCAACTAAAAAGTAGCCCAGTTTATCCGATACTGCTGAATGAAAAAGAAGGGGCTGTCCCAAGAGCTCTCCCTTGATACGCGGCTCACTCAACTCAAAGCGGCCGGCTCCCCCAATATAGGGCTCCACCTCCCAGCTACAGCACTGGTCAGTTAGGGGAAAGCCTAAATCGACACGTGCCGTCAAAAACTGCAAGTTTCTATCCTTGATCTTTAAATTTGTAACAGATCCATGCTCTGTATAGCTGCCCAAAAAGAGACCGGTATACCGAATCGTGCTGCTGATGATGGGATTACACCAACACCTACCAAATGTGTATGCGTAGGTCACTTCCGGCGTGATAAAAAGGCCTCCGGAGGAGGCACGCGCCTCCTCAACACCACCCGGAGCCAAGTTATTCATCACATACCGATGGTTATCTAAGTCTGCATAGCCCGCCACTAGAGCCAGCCCAACGAAGCTATCACAAAACAAACGCTCATAACTGATTCCACCTACATAACAGTTGAAATCGGTCGTTTGCGTTTTCTTATCCACAATTGCTTCACCAAAAGTAGCTCCTGCAAAAAGGTTTAGATAGCCTGCATTGAAAGAAGCGTTATACCCGACAAGAAAGCCTCCTTGGGTAATTTTGTAACTCACATAGTGGCGGGGATCCCTCTCTCGATAACTTCCTATGCCCTCTACCCACACACCTCCGCAATCAGACGGGTTACAGCAACAGGGAAAGGCCGTGCGGTGGTGATAGATGCCATTTAAGAACGTATCGGAAAGATCGACTGCGATATCACTTTGCATCGAAGGACCTGTTGGGTCAATTACGCCAATTAAGTCACTGCTATTGACAACACCCTGAATGGCATAAGGCGCCTCAATGACACCTGCATTGAATCCATTGTCTGTTTGAATGTTAAGGGCTAAATTCAGACCGGTCTCAACATTGATATTTAATGTTTCGGCCTGAACTGGACCTTGCAGATTAGAGCCACGCAAAAGGGTTAAAGTGGGATTATTTGGATCGGTGAAAAAGTTGATGGCAAACCCTTGAAGAGAGACAATGGTGCCTGAATTGATGACATGAGTATCCTCGGTGCTATCAAAGATGCCGTCCGAATCAGGCCCCTGCGCTAGGATCGTCCCGGTATTAAAAATACGAAAATCATCATTAAAACTAACAAGAGATTTACTGTCTAAAATAACACCAGCGTAATTGATTCCGTCCGATGTGCTGCCTTCAGTCACAATACAGCCTGTGTTCACAAGCTTTGCATTTGAGTTTTCATTACTGGCCATTCCATGAGAACCGTCACCCCGAGTGATGATGAGACCTCTGTTAACAAATAGGCTATCTAATCCTCCACAGAAAATGCCGGGGGACGTATCGCCTATTGTTTCAATGAGTCCTCCATTAGCCAGATAGGCTCCTGTCCCATTGAAATGTGTAATGGCTGCCGCAAAATCCCCCTCGGTGCGCACCGTGCCACTTTGAAAAATCACAACATCAGATCCACTATTGCGTATCCCCTGTGCGCTGTCACCTGTCGTTGTGATCAAGTTAGTATTGACGATCCACGATCTGTCTCCAATGTTAACCACTCCACGATTATCTGTTGTCCGAATCGTTCCATGGTTTTTCAGCTCTTGATCATCCGCTTGCATGTCCACACCTGGAGCAACAGCCGTTAAAATTTCTCCGCCCGCTTCAATCAATCCTACATCACCAGCTGTGTCCAGTGTTTGTGCTGGCCTTATTTCCCCATTTTCTACAATAAAGCTGGCTCCATAGCCCCCCACAACTGAGCAAATACATGCTGCACTCAATATAAGTCTCATCCGATCATCCTATTTGTTAAAAAGTATAACTGATACCACTTTCACCAAAAACACGGAAGCTTTGGGCACTATCAAAGTTACCCTCTAAGTTCAAAAAGAGATCAAAGCATCCAGCTGATTTTATTCCTCGAAATCCAATCAGGAAATAGCCTACATTCGCAGGAAGGCCTGTTGTGAAATGCAGATTCTGCCCTAGAAGAGCTCCCTCTACTTCACAACCATCAAGTTGAAACCGACCTGCAGCGCCTATGTACGGTTCCCAATCTAAAAAGCAGCTACAAGCAGGAAAGCCGATTTCTCCACGAATGGTAGCCAACTGTACGTTTCTGTCAGAAACGGAAAGGGTGCTCAAAGACCCCTTCTCAGTGTAGTCTCCTAAGAACAGACTGGCAAACCGAATGGTTCCACTCAAGGTAGGCGTGCACCAAAACTGAGGAAAGGACTGCACATAGGTGAGTTCTGGAGAGAGGAAAAAGCCACTTGGATAGGCTCGGGCCTTGTCCACACCATTGGGAGCTAGGTTGTTCATGACATAGCGCCTACTATCCAGACTTGTGTAGCCTGCAAGAAAGACAGCTCCAAAGAATTGGTTGCAGGTGATGAGTTCATAGCTAAGTCCGCCCACATAGGCTCTAATCGTGCTCTTTTGTGTGTTATGATCAAGAACAGACTCGCCAAACGAAGCGCCTCCAAAAAAGCCTAGATTCCCACAGAAACTAGGAACATCTAAACCCATAAGAAAGCCGCCTTGGTGCACTTCATAGTGAGATAGTCCCTTCTTGTGACGTTCACGATAACTTCCGAGCCCTTCGATCCAAAGAGTGCATCCACACGCGTCCTGGCATACGCAGGGAAAAGCGGTGCGGTGACGGTAGACACCGCCCAAGAATGTATCAGAAAGATCGGCAACACTATCGACTTGCATAGCAAAGCCGGCCGGATCAATCACGGCAACCGTATTATTGACTAAAACAAAAGGGGCATCGATGTTCAGAGTGTCAAAGCTCCCAGAAGACAAGGTGAGAGCCAAATCAAGACCTCTTTGGACGGTTAAGTCTAGGGGATTTGTCGTCTGAACAGCACCTTGCAAATTAGAGCCGCGCAAAAGAGTGAGCAGCGGATCTGTTCCCTGAAAATTGAGTGCATTGGCTTGCGTGGAAGCAATGGTACCTGAATTGACTACGTGCATGTTTGCGGCGCTTGTCGTCACACCATCACTGCCCGTTCCTTGCGCCAAAACCGTACCGCTGTTGATGAATTGAACATCGGTTCCTCCATCGATGTTGACAGCATGTGCATTTGGACCCACGACTGAAATCGCTCCTGTGCTTGTGATCAAAACCTCACTTCCTTGACTTTGAATGCCATGTGCTGCGCTACCTAGCGTCGAGATAAGGCCGTAGTTGGTTACAGTAAAGACGCTGTCAGCGTTTAGGGTAATCCCTATAGCACTATCTCCTTCAGTCAAAATAGAACCACTGTTACGGGCAATAAAGTCTCCGCTGTCACTTTGAATTCCAAACGAACTAGCCCCCTCAGAGCGTATCGTGCCCGTATTCACAATCTGAAAAAAGGGAACATCACTGAAAACAACGGGGGCGTTGGCTCCGGTAGTCAAAAGATTTCCTGGATTATTCAGGCGGTTATTATTTCCTACATTTGTAATGGCATTGCCTGTTCCACTTTGAATGGTACCCAAATTGGTCATGACTGAGTTTGTACCGTCATTAAAAAAGCCGGGGCTTTGTACTGCCGTCGCCAAACCGGTGTTAATAAAAGTGGAGTTTGCCCCACTATTTCTTAGAGCAGCAGACGACGCTCCACTCGTTGAGACTGTTCCTTGATTGAGTACATAGGAGTTGTCACCCTGAGCATAGATCCCCAAAGAAGTATCTCCACGCGTTGTGACAAGGCCTGCGTTGAAAATGGTGGTGCCGGCGCCCAAGGTTTCAATGCCGCTGCTAGTGGCCCCTGTTGTCGTCAATTGATTGGTGTTGATCACCTGAAAGTTCGTTGCACCAGCTGTTCCCGAAATTCCAATAGCCGAAGCGCCTGATGTGAAAATGAGCCCTTCATTGCGCATCTGTGTATCCGCTGCGCTCGCCTCTACGCCTGTGATGGCATTCACCGAGATCGCTCCGCCCTCTTCGATCAGGCCACTCTCTCCGACTGCATCAAGCATTTCAGTGGTCGTTTCAACATCACCACGGGGAATTACAAAACTCGCACCGAAACCCGTCGTAGCAATCGCGAGTAGAATCGTGATCAACCCTGTTTTTATCTGTTTAAAATCCAATGCCAATGCCTCCCTCTCCAAAAATGCGACAGCTGCTCGCGCTATCAAAGTTAGCCTCTACATTCAAAATAAGCTCGAAACAACCGACTGATTTCGACCCGCGAAAGCCGGCTACAAAAAGAGCAATATTTTGGGGAAGACCTGCATCAAATTGCAATTTCTCTCCCAAAAGATACGTTTCTACCTCATGTCCATCTGCCTGAAAGCGGCCAGCGACACCAATATAAGGTTCCATCTCAAGAAAACAGGTGCAAAGCGGGACACTTGCCTCCCCACGCAGGATAGCGAGTTGAACACGTCGATGCTGAACAGAGAGATCCGCGATTGATCCACTTTCTGCATAATTGCCAAAGAAAAAACCGGCGTAGCGCGCCGTAGCACTTAAGATAGGGGAGCACCAAAGCTTAGGGAAGGCTTGCGCATACGTGATCTCAGGTGATATGAAAAGTCCTCTCGGGCAGGCACTTGCGTGGTCCACTCCTCCTGGAGAGAGGTTGTTCATCACATAGCGCGTGTTACCCAGCTTAGAATACCCAGCTACAACAGCCGCTCCAAAAAAACGGTCGCAGGTGAGCCACTCATAGGTCAGACCCCCAACATACGCACGAATTGCAGTTTTTTGCGTCCGCTGATCAGTGAGCCCTTCTCCATAAGAGAGACCGCCAAAAATACCCACATCACCAAACCAAAAGGGGATGTCGATTCCAGCGCGAAATCCCGCTTGCTGTACGGTATAGCAAGATAGATTCTGCTTGTCGCGCTCACGGTAACTGCCTAAACCCTCTACCCAAAAAGAGCTACAGCAGGGAGAAAAGCACCTGCAAGGAAAGGCTGTACGGTAGCGGTAGATGCCGCCTAAAAAGGTATCGGAAAGGTCAGCAAGAATATCTGACTGCATGGCAAATCCAGTCCGATCAATAACCGCAATGGTATTTCCCAATTGTGCAAAGGGAGCTTCGATGTTGAGTGTGCCAAAGCTTCCTGAACCCAGAGTAAGGGCGAGATTGAGACCATTCTCCACATTGAGAGCAAGAGGGTTTGTTGTCTGAACGGCACCTTGTAAATTAGAGCCACGTAGGAGCGTGAGCATCGGGTTAACCCCTATAAAATTAAGCGCATTCGCTTGGGTAGAGACGATGGTACCTGAGTTGACTACATGCATATTGGTAGCCCCTCCTGTTACACCATTACCACCTGTTCCCTGTGCGATTACAGTTCCACTATTGGTAAACAGAAAATCTGTTCCACCGACTACATTCACCCCACCGGCATTTGTACCTAGAACCGAAATGGCTCCCGTGTTAGTGAGCACGACCTCGCTACCTGTGCTTAGAATGCCATGTGCTGAGCCGCCAATAGTGGAAATGTATCCAAAGTTTGCTACATCAAAGGTCGTTCCTGTGCCAAAATCAATTCCAATCGAACCGGTTCCTTCCGTCACAATGGAACCACTGTTGATCGCTTGAAAGCCGTCACTATCACTGCTAATTCCGGGAGAATTAGAATCCTCTGAACGAATCGATCCACTATTGACGATTTGAAAAAACGCCTCATCATTGGAGACAACTGCAGCGCCACTGCCCGTTGTGATTAGGTTGCCTTGGTTAAACACTTGTGTACGCTGAGCTGTATTTGAAATGGCCTCTCCGGTCCCTCCAGTGATTGTTCCCGTGTTGATCATAATAGTGTCTGTCCCAGAGTTAAAAAAACCTGGACTCTGCACCGTCGTCACCAATCCCGTATTGATCACTGTGGAGCCCACGCCCCCATTTCTCAATCCTGCAGCAGCAGAAGCGGTTGTCGAGACTGTGCCTCTATTCAGGATCAATGAGCCATCTCCCTGTGTGTCAATCCCACTGGAGCTGCCTGCATTGGTTGTGATCAGGCCGGCATTGATCACCTGGGTGCTGACACCGTTTGTCTCAATGCCACTGCTATTGAGATCATCTGTTTTGATTGTGCCGTTATTCGTGATTTTGAAGTTGGTGGCCGCCACGCTCCCTGAAATACCGATAGACGTGCCGGTTGTGGCAATTAAGCCATTATTGAGCACTTCCGTATCTTCCGCTGTCGATTCCACACCATTGACGTTATCAACAGAAATGGTCCCCCCTGCTTCTATCAAGCCAGTATCACCTGCTGTTGCCAGTGTTTGTGTTGTCGTCTCAATGGTCCCATTAGGAACCTCAAAGCCAACAGCATGAGCAGCTATACAGGATAGAAAAAAAGTTGCGAGCAGACGCGTCATCATAATCAAGCCTCAAATAATCCAGGTGATAGGTTCTATTTTAGAGGCTTTTTGTCAACTGTTATCAAGCAATTTCTTTCTTGGCGGCACGTCTGACGATATAGCCCAAACGCAACTCTTCAGAGTAAACAAGCCACAAACCGAGCGAAATGATACCGACAGATAAGAAGAAGGTCCAAGAGACCGTCTCACCCAAAACCAGCCACCCAAAAAAGGCGGCGAAAAGAGGTGTCATCAGGCCGGCAAAAGAGAGAAACGTTGCGGTGAACCGCTTTAAGAGCCAACCGTAAAGATTGTAACAGATTAGGTTAGAAATGATGATCATCAGGATGACCCCTTGGAAAAACCCGGAGTAGCTCGTGATGGGAACAGGAGCCCAGGTATCGACAAAAAGCGAATGACCCAGAGCAAAAAGTCCCCCTAAACACATGGCTGTTCCGTTGGCCATTACAGGAGATAGACCATCGTCTTTACCTAGTTTGCGGAGTAAGACCCATCCGTAGACAGAGGTAACTGTAGCCACAATCAGAGCGAGCTCGGCCCAAGAGAGAAAACTGACACCACCCAGGAGCTCTTCAGCTCCTGACTGGTGGAGTAGAACAGGAATGAAGCCGATGAACCCGACAACAAGTCCCATGAGTTTGCGCGAGGTGACCTTCTCTTTAAACTGAAAGTAGGAAAAAAGGGCTGAAAGGAAGGGAGAGAGGCTGTAGATAAAACACGCTTTGGCAGCAGTCAGGTACTGAAGCCCCCAAAACTCAAAAATATTTGTTAAATAAACGGCCGAAATGGCCAGTAAAATTAAAGGAAAGATATGATGCTTTTTGAGTTTCATGCTCTGACGGTTGGTGAGAGCCAAAAAAGCAAGAATGACCAATCCTCCAAGGAGCATACGCACTCCGGTCAGGAAGATAGGGGGACTGAACTCAAGCGTTGTTTTCCCTAGGGTGAATGAGGTGGACCAGATAAAAAATGTTAGAAAAACGAAAAAAAGCGGCATTTTTGATCCTAAGGTAAACACCAGAGGATAAACTAAAAGAACATTTAAAACATCATGAAAATTTCTTCATAAGGACACGAAAGGCTTCATCCTCCTTGATGCGCCCATACACGTCTTCAAAGCGGACAATATCGTCCTCTCCTAAGTACTCGCCTACCTGTACCTCGATGATTTCAAGAGGAACCTTACCTGGGTTTTCTACCCGGTGGATCGCTGATTTGGGAACAAAAATACTCTCCCCTTCATGAACTACGCTCTCTTTGTCTCCAATCGTGACAGTTGCTGTCCCATTCACCACTACCCAGTGCTCGCTTCTGTGATAGTGCATCTGCAAGCTGAGTTTTTGCTCAGGTTTCACCTCAATTCGCTTAATCTTATACCGCTCACTCTCCATCAAAACGGTATAAGAACCCCAGGGTCTGTGCGTGGTGAGGTGGTCATGGGCCTCTTTTTTACCGAGTTTGGTTAACTGACCGACGATCTCTTTGACTCTTTGGGAGGATTCTTTGTCTGCTACAAGCACCACATCATCTGTCTCTACAATACAAACATGATCCAATCCGATGGTAGAGACGAGGCGTTTTTCAGCATAGATAAGTGAGTTAGTGGTGTCCAGAGCAACAACGTTTCCATGTATGACATTTTGCTGCGCATCGTGGTCGAGCCAATCATACACATTTTCCCAAGAGCCAATATCCGACCAGGTAAGGTCGAGCGGAACCATTTTGACACGTGTACTTTTTTCCATTAGGGCGTAATCCAATGAGATATCCGGCATTGCAGAAAATTTTAGCTCAACAAGTTCAGGGCAGTGCTCCGACGCCTCTCTTTCAAACGCTTCTTTCGAAAAAGCAAACATTCCTGAATTCCAAAAATACTCTCCACTCTCTAGATAACTCTGGGCCGTTTTTAGGTCAGGTTTCTCCACAAATTGCTCAACTACGTCTTCTTTTGTGCGTATGTAGCCATATCCTGTTTCTGGCCGTGTTGGGCGAACCCCAAATGTCACCAGATCGCCCTTTGAAGCGAGGACCTCTGCCTTGTGCACCGCTTCCCAGTATCTTTCTAAAGGGGCAATCATATGATCGGCAGGGGTGATGAGAAAAATGTCTTCTCCTTCAATTTGCCCAAAAGCGTAGGCAAGTGCAGGAGCTGTGTTTTTCCGCTCGGGTTCTAGAATGATGTTTTTCTCAAGCTCTGGATCAATCTCTTTAATTTGTCTCACCACTTCGTGGAAATAGGCTTGATTGGTGAGGATGTAGAGCGCATCGAGAATGGCGAGATTCCGTCTCACTGTTTTTTGAAGAAACGATTCCCCGCCGTCTAAACGTAAAAATTGCTTTGGAAAGTTGCTTCTAGACAGAGGCCAGAGCCTTGTTCCACTTCCCCCTGCTAAAATAATGCCTTTCATCGTGCGCATGCCCTCTCTACAAAATCAGAAAATTCTTTTCGGAAACGGTGAATCGTAAACTGCTCGGCATTTTTACGGCACAACTTTGGATCGATGGCCGTGTAATTTGTCACAGCATGAGCAAGTGCGCGCGCCGTTTGCTCTTGAAAAAAGTGCGCTCCTTGTTTGAGCGTTTCACATACACTCCCCTGTTGGTAGGCGATTACGGGAGTGCCACATGCCTGCGCCTCTAGGGGAGCGATACCAAAATCCTCCACTGCCGCATAAATAAAAGCCTGAGCGCGCTTTAAGTAGTCTTGCAACACCTCCTGAGTGACATGTCCCAAAAAGGTCACATTAGGCGGCGCGCTTTTCTCCAAGCGTTTTTTTTCAGGCCCCTGGCCAATAACAAAAAGCTGCTTGTCCTGAAGAGAGCGAAAGGCTTCGACAATCAGATCGACCCGTTTATAAGGAACCAAACGAGAAGCTGTGACAAAAAACGCCTCTTTTTTCTCGTGCAACGTAAAATTGTCTATTGAAACAGGGGGGTAGATCACTTCTGCCTCCCTCCGATAACTTTTCTCGATGCGCCTGGCAATAAAATGGGAAATACAAGCAAAAGCATCCACTCCATTGGCGCTACGTGCATCCCAAAGACGGATTTTATGGAGCAGATAGCGGGCCAAAGGAGCCTTTTTTGTGCCCAAATATTGAGACTGCAAATCCCACGCATACCGGATGGGCGAGTAACAGTAGCAGACGTGCCGCTGGTCGGGGCCGGTCAAAACACCCTTGGCCACAGCGTGACTCGACGAGATCACCAGATCATAGCCGGTAAGATCGAGCTGCTCGATCGCAACCGGCATAAAGGGGAGATAGTAGCGGTAGAGCTTTCGAGCAAAGGGAAGTTTTTGAACCCACGTCGTGTGCGCCCGCTTATCCAAAAGGTGAGAGCGGAGATGTTCAGGAAAAAAATCGACCACAGAGAAAAGATCGGCATTAGGATAGAGCGCGAGAATCTGCTCAAGAGCTCTTTCTGCACCCGCATAAACTGTCAACCAATCATGTACGACCGCAACACGCATGGACTACCTGAAGAAATTTTTCAGCCGTCTTTTCGGCTGTGTACTCTTTTACCTTGTCTCGCCCCTTTTTGACCAACTCTTCCCGTCTTAAGGGATCATTTAACACCTGCTCGATCCCTTCTTGAATCGAGTCGATCGAAAAAGGATCAACATAATGAACCGCCTCACCACACACTTCTGGAATAGAGCCGGCGCGCCCTGCCACAACAGGGCAGTCAAAACGCATCGCTTCTAGAGGAGGAATCCCAAATCCCTCATAAGTCGAGGGAAAAACAAATAGATCCGCACCCTTGTAAAGCTGAGGAAGTGCGGCATCAGGCACATAACCCGCGTAATGGACGTGAGCGGGAAGATGTACTTCACCAAACTGTTTACCTACAACGACAAGAGGGGGTGCCTTTCTGATTTTTTTGTGTGCTTCAATCAGTCGGACAAGATTTTTATGTGGCTTTACATTCCCAACATAGAGCAGATACCGCTTCGGAAGCCCCCGGATTAGCTCTACCCCTTCATTGGGTAAAGAGCAGCTGGGAACAATGGCCATTTTCTGAGGGCGAAAGCAATATTTTTCTATTTCGTCTGCGGAAAACTGTGAGTCGGTCATCACATAGTCTGAGAGGCGAAGAGCAGCCGGAATCACAACTTTGGCGTAGATTTTCTGCGAAAAAGAAAGGGAGGAGAGATGCGCCAAATGGAACACATCATGAACCGTCACAAGTCGCTTTTTTGCGCGTATCGGCAAAAGAGGAATATTAAAGTGGGGTGACCAAAAAAGATCACAGCGAGGAATTTTCCGCGGCAATTCGAACTGCTCAGCGAGCGAGTAAATCTCACTTTTGATGATCATTTGAGCGGCCGGATAATCAAGAGGCTCTTTAACTAAAAGAGTGAGTTGAAACGGTGTTAAAAAGGGAAGAATCGCTTTGAGATGTGTGCCGATTCCCGATCCGTTATAGAGACGCGCATCAACACACAGATGCAGCATCTAGCAGAGCCTCCCTTTGCGCGAGTAGATAATCTTCACGAGCCATCTCTTTAACCAGCGCCTCAAATGAAGTGGCAGGCTTCCACCCCAATTTATCAAAAGCTTTAGAAGAGTCGCCGAGCAGCGTTTCCACCTCCGCAGGACGAAAATAGCGAGGGTCAACCTGGACAATCACCTGCCCAGGCTTTAGGGGGTGTGGAAAATCTGACTCGACCGCTTGCACCACACCGCGCTCATCGAGACCTTTTCCCTCCCAGCACAAGGTAATGCCCAGCTCTTTGGCTGCAAGTTGTACAAATTCTCGAACGGAGTGTTGCTCACCTGTCGCAATGACATAATCGTCTGGTTCATCTTGTTGCAGCACACGCCACTGCATTTCCACAAAGTCGCGCGCATGCCCCCAATCGCGAAGAGCATTGAGATTGCCGAGCCTCAGCTCCTTTTGCGCGCCGGTCAAGATCCGTCCCAAAGCGCGCGTGATTTTACGAGTCACAAATTTCTCTCCCCTCAAGGGAGATTCATGGTTAAAGAGAATCCCATTACAGGCGAATAAACCATAGGATTCACGGTAGTTCACTGTAATCCAGTAGGCGTACATTTTGGAAACGGCATAGGGAGATCTTGGATAAAAAGGAGTCGTCTCTTTTTGCGGCACCTCCTTCACTTGTCCAAAGAGTTCAGAGGTGGAGGCTTGGTAAAACCGGCTCTTCATGCCCAATAGACGGATGGCCTCAAGAATGCGCAGGGGACCTAGTGCATTTACATTGGCCGAAAACTCCGGTTTTTCAAACGAGACAGCCACATCACTTTGGGCACCTAAATTATAAATCTCGTCGGGTTCAACCGTTTGTAAAATACGACACAGACTCCCAAAATCGGTCAAATCGCCGGTGTGCAAATGCAGATCCTCTGCTTCTTTCAGACGGATGGTATTGTCCACCGACGAGTGCCGCTTTAATCCGTGGACTGCATACCCTTTTTCTAATAAAAGCTCGGAAAGGTAAGCGCCATCTTGCCCAGTCACTCCCGTAATCAATGCTTTTTTCTTCATCGCTTCCTGTCTAACCGTTCCATGCACCTCATACCCTTTTTCAAGAAGTAAACGGGTGAGATATCTGCCGTTTTGTCCTCTGATTCCAATGATCAATGCTTTTACTACCATATGAGTCTGGATCTTTGCGCTTTTCTTTTCAACACTTGTTGTGTACTATTTCCCTCGAAAGTCGAGGAAGAATATGTCCACAATCCAAGTTAAATATAAAGATAAATTTGTTGAACTGGCTGAAGGAAGTTCCGCTGCCGATCTGGCCAAAGCAGTCAACCAAACCGCTCCCGATCAAGCGCTGGCCGCCTCTATTAACGGCATCACTGTTGATCTTACCCATCCACTCAACGAGGGCGATGAGGTGATTCTATGGTCCTTTGCAGATCCCGAAGGTAAGGAGATTTATTGGCATAGTTCGGCTCATGTTCTTGCTCAAGCCGTCTTGCGCCTTTATCCAGAGGCCAAGCCCACTATTGGTCCGCCCATTGAAAAGGGTTTTTACTACGATTTTGCCAACCTACACATCTCTGACGAAGATTTTGGAACCATCGAAAAAGAGATGGAGCGGATTGTAAAAGAAAACTATAAAACCGAGCGGGAGATTTTACCAGATAAAGAGGCCGCCCTTAAGGCATTTGGGGATAACCCTTATAAAGTTGAGCTGATCCAAGGGTTTGAAGACGCGACTCTCACCGCTTATCGACAAGGAGAATTTCACGATCTCTGTCGCGGTCCGCACATTCCTAATGTCGGAAAAATCAAAGCGCTTAAGGTTCTCAAAACATCCGGAGCCTATTGGCGCGGCGACTCCTCCCGAGAGATGCTCACCCGCATCTATGCCATCACTTTTCCAGACAGAAAAATGCTCCGCGACTACCTCCATCAAGTTGAAGAGGCCAAAAAAAGAGATCACAAAGTCATTGGACCTAAACTGGGCCTCTTTTCTCACCGTGAAGAAGCCCCTGGAATGGCCTTTATCCATCCCAAAGGCATGCTCACCTGGAATGCCCTTCTCGATTATTGGCATGCCTGTCATGAACAAGCAGGCTACGTTGAGATTAAAACGCCTGTTATGATGAGCCGTGAGCTCTGGGAACAGTCGGGTCATTGGCAAAATTACCGACAAAACATGTACACCTCGGAAATTGAAGAGCGTGTCTTTGCCATCAAGCCGATGAATTGCCCCGGATGCATGCTCTACTACAAAACGGATATGCACAGCTATCGTGAGTTTCCTTTGCGCATCGCTGAAATTGGGCATGTCCATCGCCACGAGGCTTCAGGGGCCATTTCGGGCTTGATGCGCGTACGCAGTTTCCACCAAGACGATGCCCATATCTTTATGGAGCCGCACCAAATTGAAGAGGAGATCCTTCAAGTGCTCCATCTTGTCGACGAGATCTATACGACCTTCGGCTTAGAGTATCACCTTGAGCTTTCGACACGCCCTGACGAAGACACAATCGGCACCGACGCGCAGTGGGAGCACGCTACAAACTCTTTAAGACGTGCCCTTGATCGAAGTGGTAAAGCGTACAAAGTCAGTGAAGGTGAAGGGGCTTTTTACGGTCCTAAAATCGATCTTCATATTCGGGATGCGCTGGGGCGTACCTGGCAATGTGGCACCATTCAGCTCGACATGGCTCTTCCTGAACGGTTCGAACTAGAGTATGTCGACTCAGAGGGGAACCGGAGCCGACCAGTGATGATTCACAGAGCCCTTTACGGTTCAATCGAGCGCTTTTTCGGTATTCTGATTGAACACTTCGCAGGTAAATTTCCCCTCTGGATGAGTCCGAGACAAGTGCGTGTGATTCCTGTTGCCGATCGCCATTTAGAGTACGGAAATCGGCTCAAAGAGCAGCTTGTCGCTGAAGGGTTCCACTGCGAAGTAGATGATACCAATGAGTCGGTCAGTAAAAAGATTCGCCTTGCCCAAATCCAGCAGGTCAATTATATGCTCACCATTGGAGACAAAGAGGTAGAAAACAGTACCATTGCTCTGCGCACCCGCGATAACGTGGTGCACGGGGAGATGCCATTCGAGACCTTTTTAGCCCATATTTCTGAAGAAAAAAAGACGCGCGCACTACACTCACCCTGGAGTCAATCAACATGAAAACGATAGCCGTTTGCAGTTTTAAAGGCGGAACCGCCAAAACATCGACCACACTCCATTTAGGAGCTGCTCTTACCCGTTACCATGGAGCCTCTGTTCTGCTCATCGACTTTGATGCTCAGGCCAACTTGACGGCAGGCCTTGGATTTGACCCCGACGAACACGACAGTCTTGCTCCCGTTTTGCAGGGCAATCTCTCTGTTGAAGAGGTGATTCGGAAAACCGACGAGCCTCATCTAGACTTGATTCCTGCTGATACGTGGCTCGAAAGGGTCGAAGTGACAGGAGCACTTGCCGCTGATCGCTACTCGCATGAGCGACTCAAACACACTCTCAACTCTCTCTCCTACGACTATATCCTCATTGACACCCCTCCCTCTCTCTGTTGGCTTACAGAATCGGCCCTAATTGCAGCCCACCACACCCTGATCTCAGCGACTCCGGAGTTTTATAGCATTAAGGGCCTCGAGCGCCTTTCTCAGTTTATCGATACCATTGCGGAGCGCCATCCCTTAGATGTACTGGGTGTTGCCCTCTCCTTTTGGAATCCGCGTGGGAAAAACAATCAGGCCTTCATTGACCTGATTGAGAGAACGTTTCCGGGTAAGCTCTTTAATACCAAAATCCGCCGCGACATCGCTGTTTCCGAAGCCGCAATCTACGGACAGCCCGTCTTTGAAGCCAATCCAGCCAGTCGCGCGGCAGAAGATTATTTAGCGCTCACAGACGAAATCTTAATGAAACTAGGGTCTGAAATTTTAGTGTAAAGCAGGTTGACATGGCAAAACTCTCTTCGATATTACAACAGCGCTTCTTGAAAAAAGAGAAGCCCAAAATGTCCGAACTGGCCGAAAAAAGCTCCCAGGGAGAGCTCACCGTCTTCTCCGGCATTTTTGGAGTCGGAAAGCTCGGCGAAAAAGAAAAAACAGCAATCTCCGAGCTTCTGCAGAAATTTTCTCCTGAGGAGAGCCTCGATATCTCCGCTGACCTTACCTCACTTCTTGCCATTACATCGGAGGTCAAGGCAATCAATAACCAGGCGGCTATTTTGCACGGTGAGCGGATCAAGCAGGCGCAAACGATTCTCAAAAACTACCGAGATGGAGCCTTTACTGCTTGGCTCAATGCAACCTACGGTAACAGACAAACCCCTTATAACTTTTTGCAGTATTACGAGTTTCACTCTCAAATTCCTAAAACACTTCACGCTCAAATTGAATCTATGCCCCGTCAAGCCGTCTACACGCTAGCCAGCCGGCAGGGCTCCTTAGACCAGAAACAAGAGGTGGTGCGCAACTACAAGGGAGAGACCAAACAAGAAATGATTACCCTTATCCGTACCCTCTTTCCTCTTGATGAGAAAGACGGGCGGAGAGAGGATGTCGGTGAATCGACCCTCAAGACACTGCAACGCCTGGTGACCACCTTTGAACGCTCTCAGGTGAAGATGAGTCAAAAACAAAAAAAATCGATGCACGCCTTGCTCGCCCACCTCGGCTCGCTGGTTGATGTATGTGAAACAATAGAAAGGAGTTAACATGCCGGAGCAGACACGAGACAAAGCCATTATTGATGACCGTATCATCATGCTTTTCGAAGGAAACATGAAACGGATTTTCGCTATGAAGATCACAAGATCCACCTTTCGGGAGATCCAAAATGTGATCTTAAACTGCACCAACCAAAACAAAGAGCTGGCTAACTTTTTGTTCGAGACTCTTTTAACCGGTCAGATCAAAGTCAATATTCCTAATGAAAAACACCGTGAAATTCTCGAAGATGTGATCAAAAATTTCACCATTCCTGCTCGCCTTGCTAAAGAAGTGTATGAGCGGGGTGAATTTGTGAATATCATCACCTCTGATCTTGTCACACAACAAGATCAGCATGCCTTTCTCAACCGTCTCCGTCGCATTGATGGAGAAGAGTTTATTTTCATGTCTGACACGCAAAATACGCTTCATCTGGTGCAGCACTTTGTCGGTCGCCTGTATGAATTGGATGGCAATCCTAAGGCCAAAGAAGAGCTTTCCAAATACAAAAAAGAGCTCGGCATGATTGCTGAGCGGTTAAAAGAGTTAAGCACATGATAGGTGGTTGGGAGCTCATCTTAGTCCTCTTCGTCGTTTTGGTCCTGTTTGGAGGCAAGCGCCTCCCCGAATTTGCCCGCAGCTTGGGTAAGGGGTTGCGTGAGTTTAAAAAAGCTTCACAGGGCATTGACGAAGAGGAAGAGAAAAAATGAGATTTTGGGAGCACGTCGAGGAGCTGCGCATCACCCTTCTACGGATGGGGCTTGTAGTGGTCCTTGCGGCTCTTGTGGCTTTTATTTTTCACAAGCCCCTCTTTTCCCTTCTACTCGCTCCGCTTGAAACCTCATCACTTAAGCACGAAGTGCTCATTAAAGAACGTTTCACCGCCTCGCGCGCCACCACTCTGACTCTTCCCTCCGGCCAGGTCCATCTTGCACCCGGTGAAAGTATCGACGTTGAGCGACCCAAACAGAGCTTTTATCTCTTCGGTCCTCTCGACGGCTTTGCCACGGTCATGAAGACCTCCTTTTGGACTGGACTGGCTCTCTCTTCACCCCTCTGGCTCTTGTTTTTGCTTCGCTTTATTGCTCCTGCGCTCCGGACCGGCGAACAAAGAGTTGTGCTTCCCTTCTTAGGACTCTCTCTTCTTTTTATCAGTTTAGGAATCGCCTTTGCTTACTGCGTTACCCTGCCTCTCGTAACCGGCTTTTTTCAGAGGTTTAACGAGGGGATTGGGGAGAACATGTGGGGACTCGAGCAAACGCTCCACTTTGCGCTCACCTTGATCTTGGCGCATGGGCTTGTCTTTGAGCTCTACGTTGGACTACTATTTTTGATTTGGTTAGGACTCGTGCGGTGTGATCAATTGAAGCGTGCAAGGAGAGGGGTCATTGTGGTGATTCTGCTGATTGCAGCGGTGCTCACTCCCCCTGACATCCTCTCTCAGCTACTGCTTGCTATGCCCATGCTTCTGCTCTATGAGAGCGTAGTGCTCTATGCCTACTTAAGAAGGCCTAAAAACAACAGTGCGACCACGCTTTTCTAAATCATTGTTTGACAAGAGATCAAGTCCCACTTGGGCCGTTCGCAGGTCGCCTGCGACAACAGGACCACCTTTACAAAGTGTTTCTTGGCATTCTGTAAAGTGGAAGAGTGAAAAGTGGGCTTGACTTGGATAGAATCGATTCAAGAACAAGGTGCACACGACAGACTCAAGAGCATAAGGAAGAGAAAAGTCCCCTCCTAAGTCTGAATCCTGGGAAGGAATTACCTTTTTACTTATTAAAATCCAACCAGGGTGGGCGCGCTTTCCAATCTCTGACAAAACGGTCTCGCTAAATGTCACGCCTTGCCAGTCAAACAGTTCATTGAGGGCATTCAGGTTAAACTTCATTTCTTTTCCATTATGACGCACTCTTTTGGGAATGTAGATCTGCACATAATTGCTCCGATAAGGTTCTTGAAAGAAAGGATCATTGCTATCCAACCCTTGAAATTCTGGAGGAGGAGGAGCTTGTTCTACCACTTCAATGCCCCAGCATCTCCACAGATCAGGGCCAAAAATACGCCCGTCTGGTATTTCAGGAACAAAATGCTCATCGGAGTTTATCACCGCATGCGGCCGTTGAGAACTTTTGGCCAAACCAATACTGCCGAGGACCAGAGCAACGATTCCCACGCTGCTCCCCGTTACCATCATCGCGACCGCTTGCACCTGCCCCATGTGACTCAATGCTCCGACTTGAAAATAGCCCGCCACCCCAACACCTGCTACAGCAAGAGCACCAATGCCCACTATAATCACAAGAGCAAACCCGTATGTTTTCAACTTGGACGGGGGATTAGAGTCGGCAACGGTGCTGCCGTTGCCCACTGCATAAGAAACTGAGCTACTGCTCATAAAACACCTATCTCTCTAGATTTAGACCCAAAGTCAAGAACATTGTGCAAAAAATAACCTAAATTTTCACTATTAAAAACTAATTTTGTAACTGAGCAAGCATTGTAAAATACAAAATACTCCCATATAGCTTCGGTCTACATCTCAGCACTCGGCTACCGCAGCAGCTCATACAAACCAACAGTTCAATAAGACCGGGTGGGTCTTTTTGGGAGGGGGTGAAATTGTGTTAGAAAATAATATCATTTATGATATCATTTAATCATGAGTAAGTATGAAAAGCTGATTAAGAAAGTCTTGGATGGTCAAAATATTTCTTACAAACAAGCTGAAACACTTTTACTCCGATTGGGTTTTGAAGTAGAAATTTGCGGATCGCATCATGTATTTAGAAAGACAGGGTATCCCAGGAACGTCTCCATTAAAAGACGTCCCCAGCTCTTGCCCTATCAGCTTCGAGATTTAAAGGAGGTCTTAGTCGATCATGGCTACTAAAAAAAATTTAAGCTACTATTTAAAACTAAAATGGTCTTACACCATTGAGCAAGAATCTCATAATGGTGACGACTACTATATCATTAGGGTGAATGAACTACCCGGTGTTTCCACAGACGCAGAGACGATAGAAGAAGGAATGAAGGAAATTAAAGACGCTATTAAAGCTGCCATTAAACTTTATTTAAAAAATGGAGAAGCTATCCCTGAACCTATTAATAAAGAAAAATTTAAAGGAAATATTGCCTACAGAACTACAAGTGAGCGCCACTACTTTGTTGCAAAAATGGCCAAAGAAGCACACAAATCCATCAATAAAACCTTAGATCTTTTAGTAGATGAGGGATTGCTTAAATTAAAGGCCATTCAAAAGCGCCCAAGAAAATAGTTTCTAGTGTTTAATTATTACAGCAATTCTGTTAGAATGCTCTTTTATGAGCTCAGACGTTAACTTTAAAAGCTTTTATCTGGATGAGGCCCTCCCTGGCCACTTCCTCCTGGAACCCTCGATCTTGGTTGCAAAAGGGTATCGCTGGATCTTTTCCCCTCTTCCTGAAGAAGAGTGTGATGCCACCATCGAGACCATTAATCGGATCGCTCTGTTTATTGTCTTGCCTATCGGTGCCCTTCTAAGCGCTCTCTTAATTCCCTTTGGTCTGCTCGCAATTGGAATCGGTTCCCTGTGCAGGGCACCTCAGGAAGATGAGATAGATTCAAGCTCAGGAATAGTAAATGCTCATACTGATGCTCCACCCGTTCCACAAACACCCGCTACAACTACAGTGGCACCTCCCCCTTCAGGCGGCGGCGCTGCAGGTGTGCCCGCTACCCCACCACAGGTAGAAGCGGTTCAGGAGGTGTTCGAAAATACCCGCAATCAGATCGGCGAACAAACAAGAAGTCCTATTAATCTAAGAACACTGGAGCATCTTAAGGAAACTCTACTGCAGGATCGCAATGTTGCGGGTTTGCTCGCGGTTCCACTCTTTTCTGGAGACGCAGATCACCCGATCAACCGAGCTGTTGCTGAGTACGAAAACCTCGTTACCTGGATTGATGCACTGATCTGGCGTTACCACTTTATCGATTCTGCCGTGCGTGAAGGAAATGATTGGCTCGCTCCCGGAGAACAGTGCGTCAAAGATAACGGCGATTGCCTTTTTGAAGCCTCGACTTTCCTCGCAAATGTAAACGATTCAAATGTGGGGAGTCCACACCAAGAGCGAATAGAAACAGTACAGTGGATGCGCCGTCACTATCGCGCGGACGCAGGTCTGCAAAGCGCTTTGATTACTTCGTTGCTAGGACACTATGAAGCTGAAAAAAGAAGATTAGGTGAGCAGCAAGCCAATTTAAATGCCTTGCCAAATACGCAACAACAGCTGCAGGCCGTGAAAGCACAAATAGATGCAGCACAAACAAAAGAAGACCGATTAATGGCCTCCATAGGCGGTGACTTTGGAGCCATAGCGGGCCTATGTGAAGAGTACTTCACCGCGATGTCTCAGTCCGGTACACACGGAGGGAGCGCTGAGCTGTATACGTTAAGCCATAGACATCAAGTCTGCTTCAAAATCTACCGTAAGGAATCTAATCGGTTAAGCGAAAATCCTGTTGTGATCATAGGTGAGCAGTACGAAAAGACACTCGATCGGACCCGCCTATTCACCTACACAGGCAATCACTACAATCCTTACACGCCTCCAGCCTCTCTAGTAGGCTTTGATAACTCATCTGTCAGCTCTTGACCCTCTTTTAGGTAGGGCTCTTTTCGCTCGAAAGGAAAAGTTGTGTGCGCTGCCTCCTGAAGCTGCTTCCAGTAGCCGCGGTCCAGCCATCCATGCGAGCCATTCCAGTAGGCAATCAACGCCCATAATCCCCACACAAACATGAACAAATAAGTGATGTATAGAAATCTGGGAATCTTGTGATCTTCTGAAACAGGGACCTCTTCTTCCATATCATTCCTCCTCGTCAAACATGGAATATTTTGCCTCTTCATCCATATCCAACCGCTTTTTTCTCCATAAGTATAAAAAAACGGTAAAGGCACTTCCAAAGAAAGCAAATAATAAAGAGTAATGCAAGATAAATCCGTATACGCCTACACCATCAATCATGGGTTCCCTCGATAATATCCAGAGTCTGAATAGGATCGAGTCCCAGCCACCACGCCTGATTGGGTGGGGTAATACGCGTGCCTTTGGTCATTAAATACTGAAAAATGGCTTCGAATTTGTAATTAGGTACCGTATAGGGACTCGCAAACGTGCCCGATGGATCGTCATCAAAGAAATGCCCAAAGGAGGGCATGATGCTCCCTTTACTCTCTGATGAGGGCGATTTGAAATGGGACATGTGCCAATCGCGATGAGGACGCTTGATCCCCACACGCGATAGATCAGGCCCAATGCGACGTGTTCCGGGAAAGGTGACGCGCTGAAAAATGTACTCATTGGCTGAGGAGGGTGGTGCCGGATATTGAGCCGATCCATTTAAGACGGTATCCTGCACAAGGGTGCGGGTCTGGTCAGTATGACAATACCAACACCCCTCGACACGGTAGATATCTTCTCCCATGTTGATTAACGTTTGCCGCGAAAGAAAGCGAAGCTTTCCTTCTTTAAGCTGGTCTAGTCCCTCTAGCGGCTCTCCATTTTCATTGTAAAGCCAGTACCTAGCACCTAAATAATTCACTTCAGAGACGCGGTACTCTTTAGGATTGCGCACATAGATCACCCCTTTTTCGGTGTAATAAGGAGGGGATGGACCCAAAAGAGTGAAGTCACGCTCGATCCAGTTTTCCACAACTCCATCGGTCTGGGTGACAGCAAAGGCCTCCTCTTTAATGGGATCAAAAAGCTCTAAAATTTCAAAATGAGGAGCATTATCTTCTTCGGGATGTTCTTTTTTCCACTGGCTCTGCAGCTCTTTTTGATGGGCATTTCCCTCCTTTGGACGGAGAAGCAAAAGACGGGTAGTTAAGGTTGTTGTGGGCGCGCCTAAACGCGTCACGTACTCTTCAAGCTCAGGAGGCGCCACAATGCGCACAAGGGCGCTCTCTTGAAAGGCAAGCAGAGTAAAGCCTGCCTGCAAATGATAAACGTACTCTAGCCCCCATCCACCCGGATTAGAAGTGCTCACATAGACATTGGGATCAGAGACTTCATACATCTGCACCTGATAGGTGCTAGAAGCCTGCTTCCAACTGGGATCGATATACTCAGGTGCAATCAATGTAACCGCGATTGCTGAGGAGAAAAGAAGAATCACCCCTATCACCGTCCATACTGCCGACCACTCAAGACGATTCACCCCTTTTTTTTCGTCGCTCATGAGGCAGACTCCGGCTTTTCTCTTTTTAAGATGATGGTATTCATGATATTTAAAACGAAAATGGAACACCCGATAAAGATGATCACACCAGAGATCATTCGGGTAAACCACCACCCCCACATTGCCTCTAGAGTGGCTAAGAAGGGCATACGGCTGATGTTTTCTTGAAATTGGGCGTAGCTATCGCCCGTTCCCCAGTCGGCCCACATGAGCCCTTGTCTAAAACCTCCTAGCCAAAGGGCCACAAACATCAAAACAGACCCGAAAAGGGTGAGAGCAAAATGCCAATCAGCAAGCTTATCTGACCAAAGAGGCTTGCCTGTGATTTTGGGAACGACGTAGTAAACTCCACCAATGGCAAAAAAGGTGAACGTGCCGAGCAGTGACATGTGTGCGTGCCCGATGATCCAATCGGTTTTGGAAATCACCTCATTGACGTTGCGTAGCGATTGGAGTGAGCCTTGCATACAGACAATCAGGTAGAAGACAACACCAATCGTTAAAAACCGGAGTGGCGCGCTACGGCTGTACATCTGCCATTGATTTTTGACAGTCCCTAAAAGATTGGCTACAACAGTCCAGACAGGAATGATCAGCCACATGGAAAAGACGATGCTGGTGGTCTGCAGCCACTGCGACTCAGGGCCATGGAGCATGTGGTGCGCGCCGATCCATGCATAGACAAAGGCGATTGACCAAAATCCAACCATCGAGAGGCGATGGCTGTAAATGGGTGTATTGGAAATTTTGGGGATGAAATAGTAAGCAGTTGCCAAACCCATAGGCGTAAAGATGAGTCCTACAAGGTTATGTACATAAAAGAAGCTCGTATTGACCCGTGAAATGCCCTGAGGCACCCATTCAACGGCGAAATTACCCACGACAAAGGTAAATGAGGTCCAAATCAAGGTTCCCATTACGTACCAAAGAGAGACATACATCTTCTTGTAACGTCTCCCTGCGATGGTCATGAATAGATTGAACGCAAATAATACCCAAGCAATGGTCACAATCAGCTTAATCGGCACCCATCCCCCTCCAATGGTCATGGGAAGTTCGGCATACTCCCACCCAAAATTGGTACCTAAAGGTAAGGAAAAGACACCCAAGATCAAGCTAATCCACCAAATATAGTTGGTCCATGTGGCAAGTTTGACACTCCACAAGGGTGAGCCGCACAGTCTGGGCACAAAGTAGTACATCAAGCCAAGATTGGCTGAAAGGAGCCAAAGCAGTGTCACGGTCAATACATGCACAGGGCGAACGCGCCCAAAATGGATGTATTCCCCTTTAAAATAATCAGGCACCAAAAAGCCATTATAGGAGATAAAAACACCGACAAATAGGCCGATGATCAAAAAAAGCAATGCAGGATAGAGCATTTGCCGCACGGGCCTGTCGTTATGGATTATGGGAGGGGAGCCTTGCATATATACTCTGTTGTGTGGTTTGCAGTTTTTGGACATCGGCCAGTTGTACGATTAGTTTGGTCCTTAAATTAATGTAGGTCGCCTGCTCATCCATCAGGTTTTGGATGGTCTTTCCTCTCTCCGGTGAACGGATGTCTCCTTCTTCTCGATCGATACGAGCTTGATAGGCAGCTATTTCTTGATCTAAAGCAGAGATCACCCGTTCAAAAGCGGTTTTATCTGACCGGATGACATTAAAGAAGTCGCGCACAAGAGGCTCTGAAAGCTTAGCCGCGATCACTTGTCTACCCAATGTATCAAAAATCTCTCTCTCTTCACGGATCTTCTGAATCAGTTCAACGTAGAGCGCATCAAGCGCCTCTCCTTTCTCAACGGCCTTGTTCAGTTCTGGCAGCCCTGGAGTGAGCTTAAGATCTTCATAAAGACGCTGTTTAGCTTCTCTCAGCTCCTTTTGATTTTTTTCAAGCTGCGCATACTCAGCGGCACGACTCTCTTCTACTGCTTGAATTTTTTCATCGAATACGTCGTAGAGCACCGCCTCAAGCTCATCACCTAGCATTTGCGCGCGCGTCAACTCACGAATAAACATCACAAGCTGCATCCGCTGGGCAGAAGTTGTTTGGTCTCCCCACGGAATCATGGAGGTTCCCGGCACCCCATATTTGATGGAGCGGATCAGACGTAAATCGTCACGCGTACGCAGCCAGGGAAGGTTGGTGAGCATGCGTGGTTTTGCCTCTACCATCGAGGTCGATCGCAATCCTGTGCCCCCACCCTCTTTTCCATGACAAGTGGCGCAGTTGACGATAAAATACTTTTCCGCCTCTTCAAGATTATGGTCTGTGTAGTACTTTTCGCGGATGTAATACAGTTCCTTATCGGGACCGGGAACAGGATTTGGACGTGCCTCAAAATACGCCTCCACATCCACATTTGAGGGGATTGGTGCCAGCAGGTCTCTTTGTTTCTCCATCTCCTGAACAACTCCTTCAGGCGAATAGCTCCATTTCTCAAAATCCTCTTTTGTCTCACTACGGCGCTCATCGGGTAATCCTTGATAGAGCCAATCTACGAGCTGAGTGGCCTGCGACCTTGTCAAAACGGGATCCGGATCTTCCAGAGAGACACTCTCTCCCCAAGGTGGCATGGGCGTTCCTTTGACGCCATGCATAATCGAATCTATAGCCCGTTCTTTGGTTAGATTACGCAAGAAAACGGGGTTACGAAGGTTTTTGGGAATGGGGTAGATCCACTCTGAGATCAATCCATTTCCTTGACGGTTCACTCCATGACACGAACTACACAGAAGATCATAGGCCAGGGGAGGATTGAATCCTTGATCGCGCCAAATTTCCTGCAAAGTATCACGGTTTTTGCGCCCCAGCACATGTAGCATCGTATTGAGCATGTAGAATTTCGTATCATCAAATGGCATCACAGGCATGATTGAACGCGCTGTATAGGCGCTTGGATTTTGAAAGTGTCCAAGCAACCATGCATCATCCCGATAGACACCTGACCAGTTCAGATGAGGGGCAATATCACGTCCCATTCCATAAACTTGGATATACATCATTAAGACACGATGGAGGCGCTCCTGATCTGCAGGATCGATGGCACGCGCGGCATATTTGAAGTTGGTATAAAACCCTTCTACGAGGCCAGGATGTGCGGCTTCAATCTCTTCGATGATCCCTTCTTTACGCACACCATCGACAATATGCCTATCGATTTCCTCAGCTTGAACAACGACGACTTGAGCTAATTTAGAACCGGGTATCTGCTCAGGAATCAACCGGTAAAACCACTCGCGCTCTTCAATTGTATGACCTTGAGCAAACCCTACTGTGGACTCAAATCCTTCAAGCTTGTGACAAGCGGCACACCCCTCCGTTACAAACACGTTCATTCCTTGGCGCACATCATGCAGAGCTGTAGGAGAAACCGGTTTTTCCCACGGCATTTTTTCTCCCGCCTCCCACTCTTTAAGTGAGATGTGGTAGTCAACCTCTGAAACTGCTTTTGTATCTCCTGTCTGCGCCAATAAAAAGGTCATCAAATCAGAGAGTTCTTGGTGGTCAAGACGGAAGTTCGGCATGGTCGAGGAAGGGAGATCGGCTTGCGGCCACACAATCGACTCTTTGATAAACCAAGGATAACTCAAACCTGCACGGGTTAATTCGGGACCTACACTTGCTCTAGAAAAACCGGCAATCCGATGGCACGCATAACAGGCCTGTGAAATGAACAGCTCCTTACCCCGATTGTAGTTGACAATCAGTCGATCTACCTCAGTGCCCATCTTTGTCACAAGCGCAGTATCTTGATTCGCAATTTTAAGTGGTTCAGATGAGCTCTCAAACTGCTTCAAAACGGCTTGCTCCTTTTCGAGAGCTCTTTGTTTACCGTTTTCTGAAGCGCGTATACGCGTGATATCCTCTTCAATCGCAGCCAGCACATCTTGGTGTTGCTTCAGATAGGTGAGCTGCCCCTCATAAGCATCAATTTCAGCAGATGAGTTGTGGTAATTGCCCAGCTCTTCTTTTAACCAGGCTATTGTCTCTTCTTTTCCCTTTTCTTGAATCGATTTTTGAAGGACCAGTAGAGTAGCAAGAGCCTTTTGATCATTTTCAACCCCTTCTTCAATCCGCTCAATCTGCTGTTTTTTCTGATCGGAAAAATAGGACAGCTTATCTATAGAGCCTTGCACCTCTTTAGAAGCCGATTGGTGACAGTTGACACATTTGGCAACGATCAAATCACCGGCTAAAATGGGCGTTGTTTGGAAAGCAAGACCATGCCCGGGTTTATCGTTGTACATCCGGGCAAAGGGAGGATCATTCTTCTCATCGCGCTCTGTAAACTCTGGCTTTACAGTCGTATAGGCCGGTTCATATTCCCCATCATAAACAGGACCATGCGCCCGTTTTGCCACAAGCGCGCGTCCATTTCCGCTGTGGCATGATGTGCATCCATACTCTTCCATCGAGTGGTATTGAAAGGGGCGTATCTCCGATCCAATCAAAGGGTGCATTTGGAGCACTTTGGTCATGTCCACCTCACGACCGCCAATTACCCGCTTTTGAAGCGCCACAAGCGATTCTGCCTCGGCAACATTTGTGGTCTCCTGAATCGTCTGGTCAAGCTGAGCCCAAATGTAGTCAGGATTGCTTTCTAACACGGGTTTTCCTTCCGCATCGTAGGAGGGTTGAGCGTTCACATCTAAAGCCACACGCACAGGAGAAAAATGCGGAAGATCAAGTGCCACGTGACAAGAAATGCACCTGTCAATGATCTCGGGGCCATTTTTTTCATCAGGGATTAGGATCTGTTTGATTCCGGTGGCGAAAGGCGCCGGCTTTTCTCCTGTGTAGCTGGCACGAAATTTTTCGAGATCTTCGTACACATATTGATAGGTTTTGTATTCAGGGAAAAGCTCTTTGTAGACAAATACGCCGATGCCAAAAACAACCAAAAAGGCAAAAAAGAGGAGCATGAACTGATAAAAATCCTGATAACGCACTAATGCCTCGCAAAATTTTCAGTCCAAGGCCAGATCCACCCCCAGTTAGGTCCACGGAAAAAGACCCCAATGATCACTAAAATCCCTTGGAAAGACATGAAGGCTGTGTAGAGAAAAATGGCAAAATAGCGACTCCTGTGAAACCAAACACCCTCACCATAGGGATTTGAGTCAAAGTAAGGGATCAGGGCAAGACCAATCACGATGAGAGTCGGGATCGCCACCCCTCCCCAAAAGGCATTGTAGGCAACCATTTCTTGCAGTCCCAAGAAATACCAAGGCGCTTTTGCCGGATTCGTTGGTTTCGAGGGGTCGGCAATCTCTTCAAGAGGAGCGTCAATAAAGAGAGAGAGAAGCACAACAAGCGCAGTGGTTCCCAAAAATACGGCAAGCTCAGCGCGAAACAAGTTGGGCCAAGAGAAAATATAGTTTTCAGGACCACGATCTACGGAGGGGCACGAACCGCGCACGAGTTCCATCAAACCATACGTTCTGCGTACACCGGGAGCAAACGACTCTTTGGTGTCAGACCGTTGTACAACACGGTAAGGGTCGGGACGCCACGTGTCAGGGCGGCGAGCCAGTCCTCCATCTTTGCGAATTCTCCAAAAGTGTACACCCAACAAGATTCCCGTTAAAAGAGGAAGGACCATCACGTGCAAAACATAAAAACGGATCAGAGCGTCCTGTCCTACCGTTGTCGAGCCCAGAAGCATTAATTTGTTAATGTTGTACTGCATGCCGGGAATACTCGGCACATAACCCGCAATTTCAGACCCCACTGTAATTGCCCAAAAGGCCAGCTGATCCCAAGGAAGCAAATAGCCGGTAAACGACAAAAACAAGGTGGTTACCATCAGCAGAATCCCGATCACCCAATTAAATTTCCTTTCTCCTTTGTAAGCGCCCATGTAAAAGACACGGCTCATATGCAAAAAGACAAACAGCACCATCAGCTGAGCGGACCAGCGATGGATATTGCGCCACATCATGGCAAAAGGGGTGGTGTCCAGCCAATCAACTAAAATGGTGTAGGCGCGATCCACAGCAGGCACGTAGAAAAACATCAACACAACCCCGGTAAACACAAGCAAAAAGAAAAGTGAGGCTGTAATGGTGCCCAAACCTAGTGTGTGAAAGGGATCAACTACGGTTTTGTGGCACTTGACAGGGTGGATGTGGAGGAAAAAATTCTTAAAGACAATTTCAGAGCGATCGACATCGTTATTGGGATAGTTGTGCCGAAAAATCGAACGGACAAAGCGGGCCGGAAACGTCTCCAGCATCTCTAAAAAACTCTGCTTTTTCTTACCCTTAAATACAGCCATCTTTAAAACCACGCCTCCGATGGAACTTGAACACGCCGGCTCTTATCAACTAAAAGTTCTCCCGACGCTCCTTTGAAGATACGATAGTAAACCAAAGGAAGAGGGGCGGGGCCTCCTGTATTTTTTCCATCAAGATCGTACGTTGAACCGTGACAAGGACATTTAAAGCCCGTTTCCACAGCATTGACAGTGCAGCCCAGATGTGTGCAGATCGCCGTCATGCAACGGACACGGCTACGGGCTACTTCCACAAAAACTTTTTGTTTAGGTAGAAAAACGCGCCCTTCTGAAGCCAGGACATCATCAGGACGACCCAATGAGAAGACACTGGGGGGTATTTTCAGTGCATTCGGATAGAGATAGCCCAGCATGGCAGCTCCTAAAACGCCTCCCACACCGGCCACAGCCCCCCACCCAACAAGAGCAAGAAAGCGTCGACGGGAGATTTTTGGGTCTTTCTCGTTGTTAACTACGCGCAGACTATTTCGGTACTTCGGCATGCTTCACTCATCATCCCTAAACATTTGATATTTGGGATCTTCAGGATCCTCAAACTGTCCTTTTTTCATGTGGTAAATAAAAACACCCACACCGGCAAGCCCCCCTACAAGCGCAATCAGCAGAAAACAGAAAATTTCCATTACCCGATCCAACGGTATGAGTAGTTCATCACATCCATCGTCACCGCTTGAGTGGGGCATTTCTCTGCACAGAGGCCGCAACGAATACAAAGGTCCTCATCTTTTAACATTGCAGTCCCTATAATGTCTAAATCTTCCGCCGCCATCGCGGCTGAATCCACTCCAAAGTGATTGTCAACCGCTTTACGTAGATTCCCTTCACCCAGGTCGAGGTTAAGCAGAGAAAGCGGCACCTGCTTCAAGCAGTTTGTCGGACAGACATCGACACAGCCGTTACACTTAATGCAGAGCGCACCATCAAAGACAGGTGAAATATGACACTGTAGGCACCTATTAGCCTGCTGGTGCACTTCGTCTGGTGTGTAGTTGTTTTCCACCATATTGAAGTTGTTTTTCCGCACATGGGCTGGTTGACTAGTGGGTAAAGCCCATTCGGTGCGCAGATAACTCTTGTCACGCATGGGAGGGATCGTCATAAACATCCCCACAAACTCTTGATAGGGCTTTGTTCCTCGCAAATCTTTATCCATGGCGCGCGCCGCATTCTGTCCATGGCGGATTGCCGTGATGAAAAGAGCCGCCCCAAAAGCCGCATCTCCACCCGCATAAACCCTGTCGACAGAGGTGCGTCCAGTATCCCGCTCTGTTTTAATCGTACCTCGATCAAAAACAAGTGCCTCTTTTTGATCCCACCCATCAAAGACGCTCATGTCCATTGTCTGCCCAATTGCAAGAGCGATCGTATCGCAGGGAATGATAAAGTCCGTATCGGGAATAAAATCAGGATCAAACCGTCCATCGGCATCAAAAAGAGAGGCAATCCGCTGTACTTTCAGCCCCACGATAGCCCCTTTTGCATTCCGCTCCACACCAATGGGTCCGACTCGATTGATAATCTGAATGCCCTCTTCTCTTCCATCTTCAATCTCAAACTCATCGGCAGTCTGTTCATCACGCGCTTCTAGACAGACCATCGTCACACTCTCAGCCCCATTGCGCACCGAGGTTCTGGCCACATCAAAGGCAACATTTCCTCCTCCAACGACCACCACATGTTTGCCGATCTTCCATTTGTCTTCTGCGCACAAAACGCGGAGATATTCTACACCTCGAATGATATCGGGGGCTTCAAATCCGGGAAGAGGGAGGTCACGTGATTTCCACAGTCCATTGCCAATGAAGACCGCATCATACCTTTCTTGCAGTTCCGTAAGTGTGATGTCACGGCCGACTTTGGTATTGTAGAAAACCTTGGCCCCTAAAAATTCAATTGCAGAGCACTCATTGACCGCCACACTATTTTTCAGACGATAGTTGGGTACGCCATAGATCAACATACCACCCGGAAGCGGCATCTGTTCATAAACATCCACCTGATAGCCTAGCCTCAGCAAGTCATGGGCGCAGGTAAGCGAAGCCACACCGGCCCCTACACAAGCCACACGCAGCCCATTGGTTTCAGGGTTTGTTGTTCCACGTGCATAACTATACTCAAGTGACTTGATGTGAGCATTTTTATCTAATCCAAACCACTCATCAAGATACCGTTTCTGTGCCCGAATCGTCAGTGTTTTATCGACTCGATCGCGACGGCACGAGATTTCACAAGGGGCACCGCAGATGATTCCACAGATGGAGGCAAATGGATTGGGACCACGTGCAATCTTATACCCTTCCAGTAGATTGCCCGCATGAATCGCCAACATATACCCCCGTCCATCGGTATTGACCGGACATCCGTCTCGGCAATCGATTTGGCGGATAAAGTAGTCAAGATCCGGCACCACCACGTCATAGAGTTCCCGATAGACCTTTTTGGCATCACTCATGCTTCATCCCTTAGTAAAGAAAGGACAATATCAAAATTCATTTTGCAGGGCAAAGATGATCGACGGAATTCTTATTTTTTGGTTTGTGCTCACAGCACTCTCTTTGATTTACATCACTTATGATTTGATCAAAGTAACCCCTGAGGCCACGGTAATGAAAGCCGGCTGGTGGCTCGTTACCCTTTATGCGGGACCAATCGGCCTCTTTTTTTATCTGATTTCATGTAAGGAGCCCCTACCCGGCACCCACGAAAAATTCATTCAGCCCCTTTGGAAGCAGTCGCTTGGATCGATGGTTCATTGTCTTGCAGGAGATGTGACCGGCATTATTCTTGCCGCCCTAGTCATCGCCTTTTTCACTGTTTCAATGAGCTTAGAAATCGCCATCGAGTATGTCGCTGGTTTTGTGTTTGGCCTTTTCATTTTTCAGTCCCTTTTTATGAGAAAAATGATGGGCGGCTCTTACTTTAAGGCACTCGCGACTTCATTTTACCCTGAGTTTGTCTCCATGAACATGATCATGGCGGGGATGATCCCCACGATGGTGATTTGGAATTTAATGGAGCCCTCGGCCCTTTCGCCCCTCTCGATCCACTTTTGGGGGAAAATGAGTCTGGCGACGATCATTGCAGGTCTGACCGCGTTTTCAATGAATCGATGGCTTGTGCGGGTCGGTTTGAAGCACGGCATGACCACCGTGCGCAAGGAAAGCCACGATCCGCTCCCGATGGAGCATGCCCAGATGGTGCATCAACACCACGTCACACCCAACGTCTCCACCCAAGAGAAGTGGGCCAAGTGGGGAATCTCTGTTATCTGTTTGGGGTTAGGCATCCTCATTTCTATTCTCGCCTGGATCTTGAAAACTTCGTAAAGCCTTTTTTTGTCTTGCTTTTTCCCCTCAGTAAAGTATATTTATAGGTAAATATCCGCGGGTAAAGCATGGAATTTGACGGTATTCCCAGATACGCAGAGAGTAAAATTCGTAAGCTCTTAAGATTATTCCCTATTGTGGCTATTATCGGCGCTAGACAGGTGGGCAAAACCACTCTAGCCAAAAAGATAGGCCTTAACTGGAAATACTTTGACCTAGAAGATGAGAGCGATTTCGATTTAATCAGCACAGACACCAATTTTTTTTTTAATCAATATCCCAGTGAAATCATTCTCGACGAAGCACAAGAATACCCCGCTTTATTTCGTGTACTTAGGGGTGTGGTCGATCAAAATCCCAAAAAGAAGGGACGCTACCTTTTAACGGGATCCAGTAGCCCTGATCTACTCAAAAACCTTTCTGAGAGTTTGGCTGGACGTGTTGCTATTGTGGAACTCGGAACCTTAAAAGCAGGCGAGTACTATCAAAAGCCTTTAAGCCCCTTTTATCAACTATTTGAAGGAAAGCTCAACCGAGATGCGTTACCGAAAAAAGCTCCTGGTCTTACAACAGAGCAAATGCAGAGAATTTGGCTAAAAGGAGGCTACCCTGAGCCTCTAATCGAAGGAGAATCTGTTTTTTACAATCAATGGATGGACAACTACCGTAAAACATACCTGAATCGCGATATCGCTAGACTTTTTCCCAAGCTAAATAAACTGGCTTACAGAAGATTCCTATCTATGCTTTGCCAGCTATCTGGCACGATTATCAACAAAAGCGAGCTGGGCAGAGCAATTGAAGTGAGCGAATCTACAATCAAAGACTACCTCGATATCGCAGAGGGCACCTTTCTGTTTCGTGTGGTACCCAGCTTTGAAAAGAACATTGAAAAGACAATCACGAAGCTACCCAAAGGTTATATAAGAGATACAGGCTTACTTCATCATCTCCTCAAACTCTCAGAACTCGAAGATCTATTCAGTCATCCTATTGTAGGAAAATCATTTGAAGGATTTGTGGTTGATGAAATTTCCAAGGGTTTGCATGCCACAATGATCACAAATTGGCAATGTTTCTACTACCGCACCCTAAAAAAAGCGGAGATTGACTTTGTTTTTCACGGTCCTTTTGGCATTTTGCCGATTGAAATCAAAAGAGGGGTCAAAATTGATCGTAGACAATTAAGAGCCTTGTCTACTTTTGTCGAAGAACACCACCTTCCATTTGGTTTGTTGATTAACCAATCACAAGAACCCCAATGGATTTCAGACAAGATTTTCCAGCTCCCCGTCGGATGGATTTAGCCAGCATAGATACACTTCTTAATTGAAAATTAATCTACCATTTTATAATAAAGAAAAACTCAGGGATGATTTATGGAAATAACTGAAATAGAAAACCTTACAAAACCGGTCGAAGGTTTTTTAAGTCAAAATAGCGAAAATCTATTCGAAGGAGAGGTGCTTTACCGCCTTGCTTTGAAGTCTAAGGGAAAAATTGTTGAGATTGGATCGTGGAAAGGGAAGTCAACGATTTGGTTGGGCAAGGGATCCGAAGCGGGCAGTAAGCAAAAGATCTATGCGATCGATCCACACACAGGGTCTGAGGAGCATCGCAAAGATGGTCAGCCTGTTTGGACCTTCGATGCCTTTAAAGAGAACATCTCTCATGCTGATGTTGCTCAGTATGTTGTGCCCATATTAAAAACATCTGTTGAGGGCATTTACGACGTACCTGGGCGTGTCGGGCTGATTTTCATTGATGGAGCGCATGACTTTACATCTGTCAAAGAAGACTTCGATGCGTGGCTACCTAAGGTGGAAGTGGGAGGCATTGTGGCCTTTCATGACTCTTTTGGTCCAGGTTGGCAAGGCGTGAAGGATCTTGTTCACAATGAAGTGTTTAAATCTCCTTTCTTCAAGAATGTGCACTATATCAACAGTATCACGTATGCAACCAAGGTGGATCATACGACTTTGAAGGAGCGCCTGCAGAATCGACTGCATCTTTTGGTGAAAACGATTCACGAAGCGAGCCTCACTTTTCCCCAGCCGTTTCGAAGCTTGGCTAAAAGATTGATCTGGCGTCCTTTCCAGAAAAAATGGCTCAGGGAGCTAAATCGCTAAATCCACTGACTAAGCACCAAGAACTGATCAACTTTTGAATGGAACTAAAGCAAATGACCATTGCTTGTTAGCAAGTTGCCCACATGTCTTACATCCGCTTCATTCCCGGCAAACTCAATGAAGGGAGCTGTAGATAAAAACAATGCAGCTGCCACCATGGTGCCTAAACAAGTGGCACCAGAATATGTGGGATAAGAGAGAATCAGCGCCGCACTAACAGAAGCCACTAATAACGCTAAAGCGACTATAGCTATATCACTGATCACACTGTATTTATACTTATCGCACAAAGAGAGGGAAGCCTTTTTACTAGAGCCTGTACGGTTTTGCGCGTCATTTATTAAGGCTCTGTCTACACCTCGTGCCATTGTAATAAACATATAAACCCCTTTTTAAAACTAATTAGAATAATTATAAAACAAAATAATTAAGATATTATTAATTTAGAAGTATTGCTAATTTTTTAATCTAATGAACTAAGTGGGGTGCACTAAATCCAAATCGAGCTCAAAGGAAGAGCCCACAGATCCTTTCCAAAGGGAACGGCCTCTTTTCCAGGATAAAGGACAATGCCGCGTTTAAAGCGCTCTTTTGCCATCTCTTTCAAAAAATTAATTCCCTTAAAATCTTGATGATCTATCTTCTGAGATGATTTTATTTCGATAGCAACCAGATTTCCTTCTGCATCTTCTAACACAATATCCACTTCAATCCCTTGAGTGGTGCGCATAAAATAGAGCTTCACTCTTTGCTGGTTCCAGGTCATTTGCTTCTGTAGTTCGGAAACCACAAAGTTTTCTAACACATTTCCCATCAAATGAGGGGTCAAAAGGAGCTTTTTTTGATTGGCGCCCAACAAAAAACAGAGAATCCCTGTATCTGAAAGGTAAATTTTGGGAGTTTTTACAAATCGCTTTCCATAGTTCAAAGTCCACGGAAAGACAAAGTCGACTAAGTAAAGCGCTTGAAGAAGCTGTATATAACGTTGTAGCGTCGTCGCAGCGATTCCACTCGTTCTGGCCAGTTCTTGTACATTCAAAAGATTTCCTGCTCTCGAAGAGAGAAGATGCAATAGATTAGGAAGCTGTCTAAGCCCTTCAATGCGCGACAGCTCTTGGACATCTTTTTGCAGCATGCTGGTGATATAAGAGTTGCACCATGAATCTAGCGCCTCTTCCTCTTTGAAAGTGCGCATCACCGGATAGCCTCCTGTCACCATCATTTTGCATAAAACTTCCTTAGGAATTTCGGGCGTTGATTGGGCGCTAAAGGCCTCATCAAAAATATGGTCAATAAAGCGCTCTTGCCTTTTCAGCAGCTCTCCTTGCGATAAGGGATGGAGCTGCATGATTTCCATCCGTCCGGCTAGAGAATCGCCTACTTTGGGGACAAGCAGGGGATTGGCTGAGCCCGTCAAGAGATACCGTCCAGGCTTGCGGTTTTCATCCACATCTTGCTTAATTGCGAGAAAGATTTCAGGAACGCGCTGCACTTCGTCTAGAATAAGAGGCTTGGGTAGTCCACTCAAAAATCCTTGGGGATCCCCTCTGGCTGCAGCTAAAAAGCGGAGGTCATCGAACGTGACATATGTGTATTTCTTAAGCTTGGCTAGCTCCTTAACCAGAGTGGTCTTGCCTGTCTGCCTAGCTCCAGAAATAAAAACAACCGGGTGGACCGTCAGTGATTTTTTAAGCCGCTTTAATAGAGCCCTTCTGAGATACATGTAAAAATCCCCCATCTGGTGGTGGATATTCCACCATACAGTGGTGGATTTTCCCAATCAAGAAGAATTATCCTGCACGAAGTTCCATGTTTTTGTACTTACGCATGAGATCGCGGTATTTGGCGGCATCCTCGAAGCGAAACTCTTTCGCTGCTAGCCGCATTAGCCGCTCATATTCCTGAATCTTCTTCTCAAGATCCTTGGGCGTCAAATACTCATGCCGCTTCTCGTGGAGGGTCATCACCGGCTCCTCCTCTTTCTGCTCGAGCACATCTTTGGGCAGCCCCATTTCGACCCCTAAATCCCGTTTGATGGTTTTAGGAGTAATGCCATGTTCCTGATTATAGGCGATCTGTCGTTTTCGCCTCTTTTTGGTAATGGCCAGGGTATTGCGGATTGCTGAGGTCTCATTATCGGCATACATGATGACGCGCCCCTCACTATTACGCGCGGCTCTGCCGCAGGTCTGAACAAGCGCGGTCTCACTGCGTAAAAATCCTTGTTTGTCAGCATCTAAAATGGCCACAAGCGACACTTCGGGAAGGTCGAGCCCCTCACGAAGTAGGTTAATCCCCACCAACACATCGAAAGTCCCAAGCCGCAAATCGCGCAAAATCTGCACGCGCTCAAGAGTGTCAATATCGGAGTGGAGATACTTCGCTTTTACATTGAGATCGAGAAGATATTTGGTGAGATCCTCAGAGAGACGTTTAGTGAGGGTCGTAACCAAAACGCGCCCTCCTTTCTCCGTATGCGTGCGAATTTCTTCAAGCACATCATCGACTTGACCGGTTGCCGGACGTACTTCAATTTGAGGATCTAAAAGGCCGGTTGGACGAATCACCTGCTCCACAAACGTGCCGCCTGCCTCCTCTAACTCCCACTTCCCCGGAGTCGCCGAGACATAGATGACTTGATGGATCCGCTCATAGGTCTCTTCAAAACGCAGGGGACGGTTATCATAAGCTGAGGGAAGACGAAAGCCAAAGTCGACAAGCGACTGCTTGCGCGCGCAGTCTCCGTTATACATGGCATGCAGCTGAGGAATGGTCTGGTGAGACTCATCGATGAAAAGAAGATAGTCATCGGGGAAGTAGTTGAGCAAACAGGAGGGAGAATCACCCGGATTGCGCCCAGAAAAATGGCGCGAATAGTTCTCAATTCCTTTGCAAAAGCCGATCTCTTTGATCATCTCCAAGTCATAGGTGGTTCTTTGCTGAATCCTTTGCCGTTCTATAGGTTTATCTTCGGTTTCAAAGTAGTGGATGCGCTCAGCTAGTTCAGCTTTGATGGTCTCCATTGCCTGGAGACGGACAGCGTGAGGGGTGACGTGGTGAGAACCGGGATAAATCGTGATCTTCTCTATTCGCTCTCGGACACGGCCGGTGAGAGGATCTATCTCGCTAATCCGCTCAATTTCGTCATCAAAAAACTCAATTCGATAGGCAAGATCTTCCTCATAGGCAGGATAAATCTCCAAAACGTCGCCACGGACGCGAAAAATGCCCCGGAAAAAGTCGACGTCATTGCGCTTATAGTGCATTTCAACAAGATGAAGCAAAATTTCATCGCGTCTCCTCCGATCACCCAATCGAAAGGTAAGATTCATCTGTGCATAGTGCTCGGGCATTCCCAAACCGTAGATACAAGATACAGAAGAGACAATCAATACGTCGTCTCTTTCAAGTAAAGAGCGGGTAGCCGAGAGGCGCATCTTGTCGATCTCATCATTGATTGCAAGATCCTTCTCAATATAGGTGTCGGTGCGTGGAAGATACGCTTCGGGTTGGTAATAGTCATAGTAGGAGACGAAATACTCAACAGCGTTATCCGGAAAAAAGTTCTTAAACTCTTGATAGAGCTGAGCGGCTAAGGTTTTGTTGTGCGCCAAAACAAGAGTGGGTTTTTGCACCCTCTGAACAATGTTGGCCATGGTAAATGTTTTGCCCGATCCGGTGATTCCCAGGAGCACCTGACTCTTTTTTCCCTCTAACACACCAGCTGAAAGGGCATCAATGGCTGCAGGTTGGTCACCACATGGCTGAAAGTCAGTTTGAAGTTTAAACATTTTTCCGCGCAATACGTGAAATTTTATTCCAACTTCCGACCAACCCCATCGCGCCACGCATCTCTTTGACCGTTTCCTGTGCTCTCTCACGCATTTTCAGGGTCCCCTCATAGATGATTTTTTCGACAGCTCCCTTATCCCCCTCAAAGGCTTTCCGTCTCTCGCGTATCGGATCGAGGAAGTGATTGAGCACCTCGACAAGTCGTCCCTTCACCTCTACATCACCGACCGTTCCTTCCCGATACCGCTTCTTAAAAGCCTCTACTTCTTCTTGATCGGTGTTAAATTCTTCGTGGAACATGAAAAGGGGATTTCCCTCTACTTTGCCGGGGACGTTGGCATGCACCCGATTGGGATCGGTAAACATTCCCCGCACTTTTTTTTCGACTGTTTTGGGATCATCCGAAAGATAAATGGCATTGCCAGCTGATTTACTCATTTTTCCTTTTCCATCCACACCGATTAGTGTAGGCGTCTCACTCAAAAGAACTTCAGGTTGTGGAAAGACCTCTCCATACAAATAGTTAAAGCGGCGAGCGATGTCACGCGCCAGCTCAATGTGGGCTTCATTGTCTTTCCCTACAGGAACGACATGGGCGCGCGGCATTAAGATATCGGCAGTCTGTAAAACGGGGTAGCCAATCAATCCAAGTGGAATGCTCTCTTCAGACATATGGGCGTTACGTGCCATCTCCTTAAGGCTAGGCAGTCCGGTTAGTCGATTGATGGAGACGAGCATCTCAAAAATCAGATTCATCTCGTAAACTTCCGGAACCGCCGACTGCAGGTAGATCGTCGATTTTTGCGGATCAATCCCACAGGCAAGCCAATCTAAAACGACATCGTGAATATGAGAGCGCATCTCTAAAATGGCCTCTTTTTCGGGCTTGGTCGTCAAAGTATGGAGATCCGCGACCAAAAAATAACACTCATACTCATCTTGGAGAGCCGCACGGTTTTGAATCGAACCTACCCAATGCCCTAAATGGAGTTTTCCGGTGGGACGATCTCCTGTCAAAATCCGTTTTTTCATGCCAATACCTCCACAACAAGCAAGATAATAGAGAGTGTAACTGAGAAAATCACTAATGTTTTTCCTCCCGGCACCTGAAAGTCTGATTTAATAAAAGAGCGCTCTGTTTCAGGACCATAACGTTCAAACCAGGCCATTAAACTCGGCAGTAAAGCCAGCAGAATCACCACAAAAAAGCCGGCGTAGTTCAGCGCTGTAATAAACCCTTCATGGTAAAAGAGAGCAAATAAAAGTGGGGGGACAAAGGTGAGCAAAATCAAAGCAATTTTACCCTTATGCCCTTTTTTGATTTTTAACCCATCAGCCAAAAAGTCAGATAGGCTGAGTGTAACCCCTAGCAAAGAGGTGACAATGGCAAAAAAAGCAAAGCTACGCACGGCAAATGCAACCCAGGGAGAGCCCAAAATGGCTTTTAAGTAAAAGGTCACTTGAAGCCCCCTGTGAGCTGCTTCTGAAAGACTTTGGGGGCCTGTGGGAGGAACCACCCCCATCACTAAAAGCTGCCAGAGTATGTAGATCAAAAAAGGGATTAAACTGCCGATAAAGATCGCGCGCTTCAGCAATCGACTATCGTGCTCTAAATAGGTCGTGAGAGTGGGGATGATGATATGATATCCAAAGGTCGTGAGCACAACAGAGACCGAAGGGAGCAAAAAGTGCCAGTCGTAGTGAGCCAACATGGCCGGATTGATTTTAGGTCCCCCCATTCCAAGCACAAATAAGTACCCCACTACAAGTCCAATCATGAGCGCTCGATTGAGAAAATCGACCACTTCAGTACCAAAGTAAACAACAACGGCAAAGGTACAAAAGATCAATACGGGCCATGTCCATTCGGGAAGATCAAAAGGAAGAACACCACTGAGCACATCTTCTAAGATGTGGCTGCAACCCACCATGTAGGCAGCAGCCAGTGAATACAAAAGCAGCAAATAAGTGATCCATGACACGATCTCCCCAGGCCTACCTAGAGTTTTATGCATCATGGAGATCAAATTACTCTCCCCCTTTAGGCGTAGATTCACCTCAAGTAGATAAAAAGCGGTCAGCATCATAAAGAGCCAGATCGCGGTCATGATCATCAGTGAAGGAACAAAACCGGCTAGCCCTGTCGTCACAGGAAGCGCGAGCATCCCCGCACCTATGGTGGTTCCAGAGACCAGTAAGATAGCCCCTACTAGGCGATTGCTTTTGGTGATCATGGTATGGCCTCAACGTGTTCTGGAATGAGAGAGAGTCCAAATTCTTGGGCTGTTTCAAGCAGAAAAATTCCGACAGCGACAAGCATAATGAGAACTAAAAGACCTCTTCCCAAGGGGAGCATACGGGTGGTAACCAACTTCCGTTTGTAACGCGTCACCCAAATCATCAAAACAGGCAAGACACCAAACAAAAGAACGGCTGCAAATCCTCCAGCAAAATTCAATGCGTCAATAAAAATACCTGGATAGACAAAGGCAATGGTGAAAGGGGGAACAAGAGCCATTAACACAAGCGTCGCTCTTCCTAACCCTTCTTTCGGGATCTTAAGGCCATCGGCTAAAAAGTCGACCAAGCTCAGAGACTGAGCCAGAAAAGAGGTAATGATGGCAAATAATGCAAAAGCTTGGGCCACGGTACTGATCCAAGAACGCCCTACAACTGCACGTAATGCCTCAGTCGCCGCCTCGCCACGATCCAGCGCCTCCAATAGTCCTGCGCGCCCTTCAACCGGGATGATGCCTAGCATCACCACTTCCCAAACCAGGTAAATCAGTAAAGGGATCAAGCTTCCAATCAATACCGTTTTTCTCAATCTCTTGATATCTCCCTTCATATACATGGCTAGGGAGGGAATCATGTTGTGAAAACCAAAAGATGTGACCAAAACAGGAAGGGCCGCAAACGCATATTTCCAGTGTTTAACAGCCAGGTATTCTTGATGAACATATTGGCTCCCGAGCAAAACCAAAATAAAGTAGGCAATCACAAGCCCTAACATCAAGGCTCGATTCACATAGTCGACATGCCTTGTCCCAATGAATAAGACAATCGCAAAAATGAGGGTAAAAAGAAGACTTCCCCCCCACACAGGAAACTCAAACCCGAAAAGATCAGCATTTATCGACTGTAAAATCGAGCCACTGGCTGAGATATACGCAATGCTAAGGGAATAGAAAAGAAACAAGAACAAAACCCAGCAACTGAGCTTGCCCCACTTACCCAGCGTGCGCTCTGCAATCGAAATGAGGCTTAAGTGATGACCGATAGCCAAATTCGTTTCTAATAGGATAAGACCTGTTGCGGTCATAAACAGCCAAATAATCAGAAACATAAAAACTGAGGGAACAAACCCTCCACTTCCTGTAATGACAGGAAGGGCTAACATTCCCGCTCCAATACAGCTGCCGGCGATGAGAAGCACGCCTCCAAAAAGACTTCCCTCTTTAAATTGTGTCATCTTTTTTCTCAGTTTATGATCTTAAAGCAATCCGACGAGGCATCCACATGTCGATAGGTTGTAGCAACAGAATCAATGCATGCGGAGCCCGGGTCTATTTGAAGCGCTTCTAAAAAGGACTCCAATCTCCTCTTATCCCCGTAAGCATACACCTCAACACTGCCATTTGAAAGGTTTTTTACTGTTCCCGTTAGTCGAAATTTCTCTGCATGGTCTACAACAGTCCACCGAAACCCAACCCCTTGCACGCGTCCTCTAAAAAGAGCATGTAATTCCATTAAAATGTCCGAATCAATTGATACACCTCGTCTAAAGTGGTTGCGTGACTCGCTTTTTTACGTAAATCACGTACACCCGGGGCATCTTTTAAGTACCAACAGCACACTTTACGCATATCAATCAACGCACCACGCTCCGACTTAAATTGAGTTGAGAGGGTGAAGTGGTCGAGAAGGGCTTTTCGGCACTCTTCAAAACCACGTTCTAAAGGAGGCTCTCCATTTAGCGCCCGTCGAATATCTTCAGCAATCCAGGGCTGCCCCATCGTGCCTCTTGAGACGAGTACGGCATCACAACCGGTCTCTTCAAACATGCGCAGAGCTGCCTCAGCACTAAATACATCCCCATTGCCCACAACTTTGATCGTATCGGCAGCTTCCACGCACGCCTTAATGTGGGCCCAGTTCGCAGGCCCCTTATAAGCTTGTTGCCGCGTGCGGCCGTGCACAAAAATGGCCTTTGCACCTGCCTTTTCGGCAATTTTAGTAATGGTAGCCGCGTTAATATTCTGCTCATCCCAACCGGCGCGCACTTTCACGGTGACCGGAATCTTGACGGCGGCAACCATATTGGCAATCATCTCGCCTACTTTATCGGGATCTTTCAGCATCCCCGAGCCGCTTCCATCTTTGGTGATTTTATCTACCGGACAGCCACAGTTGAGGTCGACAACATCAAATCCTAAATCCTCAATGATTTTAGCCGATGGAGCGGCCAGCTTCGGGTCACTCCCACAAATCTGCCCCCCAATGGGACGCATCTCCTCCGCATATTCGAGCATCGTATAGGTGCCCGGAATTTTACGTAAAAGGGCCTCCATTTTCACCATCTCACAATACATCAGACCGGGATGGTAGCGCGCCGACATTTTGCGGAAAGGGTAGTCAGAACAACCGGCTAGTGGGGCATAAATAATATTTGGAAATTTTTTCATCGAATAATGGAGAAAAGGATCCACTGTATCATTTGCAAAGAGAAAAAGGCCACCATAGGACTGATATCCATCATACCAAGGGGAGGAATCACTTTTCGAAAAATGTTTAAGTAGGGATCAGTGTAAAAAGCGATAAAACGCATTAAATGGCTCTGAGCAAACTTGGGAAACCACGATCCTAGCACTCTCGCCAGAAGCATAAAGGTGTAAACTGTGAACAAAATATTTAAGATATAGAGGATCATGGCTCACCTAAAAGAATTTCTCAACTATTATACAGCCCCCCTCATTGATTTCCAGTTGAAAAAACATGTTTGTTAGTTTATAATCCTCTCTCTAACAGCAGATTTTATTTAGTTTATAGTTTATGTCCTTTTTTCCCACACCTCCTATCTATGCCGGCATTGATGCCTGTGAAAGCGTCACACATATCGCTAGTTTGCGTAAATCGCGTAAAGGGTGGGAAGTGGTGCATCTCAAAACCTTTTCCTCAACTGAACCTGTCAAACCGCTTGACACAAGTATCACGATATCGGCTTTTCCCTCCAGAGAGACGCTTGTTCGGAGCCTCGAGCTAAAGGTAAAAAAAGAAAAAGATTTGCACGCCGCTCTCGATTTTCAGATGGAGCCGCTTCTTCCCTACGCCGCTGATAAGGCCATTATACAAGCGCAGACGATTGAGAAAAAAGGAAGCAACACGCTTCTCACAGCTTTTGCGATTCGCATCGACCACATTCAGGCCTTTATCGACCAGCTGAGCAAACGGGGAATGGAACCCGAAAAAATCACCTCGGTGCCCTACGCCCTGGCTGCTCTTACGACACTTTTTCCTAAAACGACATCTCCACAATTTCTCGTCCATGAGGGGGAGAAGGAGGTCACCTGTATTTTAGTAGAAAAAGGCAAACTGCTTGCAGCGCGCGCTTTTGACAGCAGTCGCGAGATAGGAAAAGAGGTCCAAAAAACAGTTCTCAGCTTCGCTTCCAGCCATAAAATGAAGACTTTTGAGACCATTCTGCTTCTCGGCAGAAATAATGAGGCGATTCAAACGGCGACAGGAAAGACAGTTTTACTTCCCTCCACCGCAATACTTCCCCTCTCACAAGAAGAGTTGATACGCTACGGGCTTGCAATGGGTGCAGCTTTAGCTGCTGAGGGAGTCGATTTTCGTCAAAAAACGTTGACCTATCCGCACAGATGGCGCCGTGTGAAAAAACCTCTGATCGGCTGCGTGGCCCTTTTTACCCTATTGATAGGCTCTCTGGCCACTTTTGGACACGTTGCGCTCAAACACCAAAAACAAGATGTTGAAAACGCCTACCTATCCCTAGTTAAAGCAGAAGGAAAATCCGCTTCAAAACTTCCTTTCCTACCCGAGGCCTACCTATCCTCTCTTGCCCAAATTGAAAAAGAGGTGCGCGCCCGCCCTGATACGCATCCTCTCCATCCAGATGTGCCCAAAGTGCGTGAGTTTTTAACTTGGCTCTCCTCGCACAAAGGGGTCCAAATCGAAACATTAAACTATACAATGGCCTCCCGTCCTGATTTGGCGCATAAAAAAGAGCACTATAAAGTGAAAGTGGATCTCGAGTTTTCTGCCAAAGATGCCAGCTCCGCAAACGCCTTTCACGATCTACTACTTACCCCTAATGCTTTTGTCGACAGCAAACAAAGCGTGGAGTGGACAACGGGTAAAGGCAAGTATCAAACTAGTTTTTATTTAAAGGATAAAACCCGTTACCCATAATGAAAAAATTGATTTCTTCTATTCCTTTTTCTCGCCTCGTTGCTTATTTAGTTGTCCTCGGACTTCTTCCGCTTTTTTTTGTGGGCTATACCTACATAAAAAAGAAAAACGAGTGGGATTATGTGGCAAGGCGGATCATGAGCGTGCACTCCTTATCGGTTCAAAAAGCACGAAAACAGTCCCTTAATACCGCTGTCCGCAACAAATTTAGTCAAACGGATCCTTTTTACTTGGATCACCAAGTCGCCTCGCTCACTTTTTTAAAAAAAGAGCGGGAAGCGCTCGACAACTTAATTCAAAACCCCTCCTTTACAGGCAATGAAGCCGCGGAGAAAAGGCACGCTTTTCTATCAGGAGCCGCTAACCAGATTCAGTTTGCAGAAGGATCTGTCCAATCGGGAGAAGGCGTGCAAGAGAGGATTGTTTCCCTGAAGCACTCCGTGGAGGTAGACACGCACGATCTCAAAGAGATTTTAACCCGTATAGAAGGGAACCGCCCCGGTAAGCCTCAGCTTCTTGTCACTGATTTCAAGCTGAATAAAAAGGCGCACCCCAATGGAAATGAGGTCTACGAACTCAGCCTAAAACTTTTAAAACGTGAGTTTAAACAATGATGAAAAAACGCTTTCCCCTTGCACTCGTTTGCTTAAGCCTTCTTGTATCAGGCTGTGGATTTTCAGCAGACCAGATTGATCCCGGGAAAATCACTAGCATCAATATCATCGATCGTAATGGGCTTTCTGAAACCATCAGCTCAAAAGAGCGCTTGACCGCTTTTGATAAGACAGATTTCTTAGCCCCTCAGCCCTACCAAAAAGTCCTGCGCGTTTATGGCCGAGAGAAAAATGGGGATGTACACTCTTGCATTACCAGCTACCATCCCAACGGGCAGCTTAAACAGTGTCTGGAGGCAGTCAATAACCGCGCTTATGGGTCTTATCAAGAGTGGTATCCCAACGGACAGCTCAAAATCAATGCAATGGTCATTGGGGGAAGCGCCGACCTCAACACAAGCGCCGAACAGAGCTGGCTTTTTGATGGCCTCAACCAAGCGTGGAATGAAGAGGGCTGTCTCATTGCCAAAATTCCCTATCAAAAAGGGGAGCTCCAAGGAGAAGCCACTTACTTCCACCCTAATGGGCAGACATGGAAAACCATCCCTTACGATAAGGGAGCGATCCATGGATGTCAGAAAATCTATCTCGACGATGGCACTCTGTTTCAAACCGCCACCTACTGTGCCGGGGAGAAAGCAGGAGAGTCCACCCGTTATTGGAACGCCTCACAAATTGCCTATAAAGAAATCTACAAAGAAGGACTGCTAAAAGAAGCCACTTACTATGACAGACTGGGAAACTGTGTGGCTCGCATTGAAAAGGGAAAAGGAGAGCGCGCCATCTTTGGGAAGGCAGAGCTACAAGAACTTCAGCAGTTTAACCGAGGCATCCAAGAGGGAGAGGTACGTGTTTTTGATGAAACAGAGCGCCTTATCCGACTTTACAGCATAAAAAATGGCATGAAGCACGGTGAGGAGATCGACTATTTTCCTAATACGACACAACCTAAGTTGCTCTTAACCTGGAATGAAGGCGTTTTGCAAGGAAGCGTCAAGACCTGGTATGAGAATGGCACCCTTGAGAGCCAGCGGGAGATGAGCGCGAACAAGAAAAACGGTCTGCTCACAGCATGGTTTCGCAACGGCTCACTCATGCTTGTGGAAGATTACGAGGGTGACAAGCTTCTTAAAGGCGAGTATTATCGTGAGGGAGAAAAGGTGGCGGTCTCTAAAATTGAAAAAGGCAAAGGAGTGGCTACTCTTTTCACACCCGAGGGAAATTTTTCAAGGAAGGTGTACTATCAAGAAGGAAAGCCTATTGAGTAAGGAGGCGGTTCGTCTCCAGCTGAAAAACAAACGCGCAGCCCTCTCTTATGAGCGAAGAAAAGAAGCTGCAGAGACGCTTTTTAACTCTCTAATCAGCTCTTTAGCCCCTTTTGAACGTGTTGTCTCATTTATGAGCTTGCCCGATGAGATCGACACCTCCTTACTCAATCGTTACCTGGCCACTACTCACCGCCTTTTACTCCCCAAAGTGGTAGGGAACCAAATCCAAGTATACTACGTCACAGACATAGAAAAGGAGCTTGAAAAACAGGCTTTTGGTCTGCTTGAGCCGATTCCAGCGCTCTGCCGTGCCGCTTCTCTTGAGGAAGTTGAGGTTGTTTTGGTGCCCGCCCTAGGATTTGATCGTCACAACCATAGATTAGGCTACGGGAAGGGATATTACGACCGCTTTTTATCGACTCTTCCCACATGTCCTACCATTGGATTGGGCTTTCACGAGCAGCTTGTTGAGCAGCTTCCCCATGAGGAGACCGACCGTACTTTGACGCACCTCTCACTATTTTAACCCGATTGGTGTACCAAATATCTTCATCTGCTATCATCGCGCACAAAACAAGATCGGGCTTCAAATCGTGCCCGACCACACTACTTATGGAGCGCACATATGGAATCCTCTGATCGTAAAAAGGCTCTCGAAGCCGCTGTCGCACACATCGAAAAACAATTCGGAGAAGGCTCGATCATGAGCCTAGGAAAACACTCCGCAACCCGCGAAATCTCTGTCATCCGAACCGGTGCTCTCACTTTGGACATTGCATTAGGAATTGGCGGAGTTCCACGTGGAAGAGTGGTTGAAATCTATGGCCCTGAGTCATCCGGTAAATCTACCCTGGCGACCCATATCGTTGCCAATGCTCAAAAAGCGGGCGGACTCTGCGCCTATATCGATGCTGAGCACGCTCTAGACCCCGCCTATGCAGGCCGTATCGGTGTCAACATCAACGAATTGATGATCTCTCAACCTGACTGCGGAGAAGACGCGCTGAACATTGCTGAACTACTCGCTAGATCGGGCGCTGTCGATCTAATCGTAGTGGATTCCGTTGCGGCTTTGGTTCCGAAAAGCGAGTTAGAAGGAGAAATGGGTGACACCCACGTCGGACTTCAGGCGCGCATGATGTCCCAAGCTCTTCGCAAGCTTACAGCCACCCTCTCTAGGTCCAAAACCTGCGCCATTTTCATTAACCAGATTCGTGAAAAAATTGGCGTCATGTTTGGTAACCCAGAAACCACTACAGGGGGACGCGCCCTTAAGTTTTACTCCTCTATTCGGCTCGATATTCGCCGCATTGGCGGAATTAAAGGGGCTGACTCAAGTGACACAGGAAACCGCGTGAAGGTAAAAGTGGCTAAAAACAAACTGGCGCCCCCTTTCCGCGTTGCCGAGTTCGACATCATGTTTAACCAAGGCATTTCCTACGAAGGAACCGTTTTGGATCTAGCAACCGAAAAAGACATCGTCGAGAAAAAGGGATCTTGGTTTAGCTACGAAGGAACCAGACTGGGCCAAGGGCGAGAAGTCGCACGTGACGAGCTCAAGAAAAACCCCAAGCTGTGCGCAGAGATTGAGAGAAAGGTGCTGGCTTGCTACGACATGCTTCCTCAACACGAGGCTGCGAAAGCAGCTGCTGCGAAAATGGCTGCTCAGCAAAAAGAACTGGTAGATAAAAAAGAGCTGGTAGGCGCCTAAGCCACCCTTTTTTCAATGAGAGCCACTAAAGTTAAAAGCTCCGGTGAATCAAGCCGGAGCTTTTTTAATGCCTCTTTCGTTGCTTTTAGCTGTTCAGACAAAAAACGTGCCGCTTTTTCGCAACCGACCACACCCGGAAAATTTGCTTTTCCTGCATCTTGCTCGAGATCCAGAAAGTCATCGCTGATTTGAAAAGCTCTTCCAAAGTGACCCGCCGCCTTTTTGACTAAATCTAGCAAGGAGGGGTCACCCCCACCAAAGAGCCATCCCAACACAAATGAGATTTCAAAAAGCGTCCCCGTTTTTTTATCGATCACATCTAAAACAGTGGCTTCACTTAGCTTCCCCGGGAATAAATCAGCATACTGACCACCCGTTGCTCCCAAGATTCCTGTGTTATAGGTTGCATTTTCGATCGCAAGGGGAATTAGATGGGCGCTATTGAGCTTTTGTCCATTTAGCCTAATGCGATCGTAGCCGGCCGCGATCAGCGCGTAGGTGGCCAGAATTGCTGTTGACTCCCCATATACCTTATGGGTCGACGGATGCTCACGGCGCATGTCATCATCGTCCATACAAGGAAGATCGTCCGCAATCAGAGAGGCTGTATGAAAGAACTCGACGGCCAAAGCGGCATCGGTCACATCCCACCCTTTTCCCTGAGCATTTGCCACCATGTAGACTATCGCCGGACGGAACCGTTTACCCCCATTTTTCAGAGAGTACTCAACTGCCTCTCTGAGGTCTGTCTTGGGACCAAAGGAAGAGAAGCTCTCAGTAATAGCCTCATTGATCGGTTTTTGGTAGCGCAAAAGAATATCTTTAAAGGAACTCATTGATTTGAAACCGTTTAAAATTAGTGAGCTATCATACCATTTTCGAGCGCTTTCACAACATATTTTTTTGGAACCCTCCCCACACTAACCTCTTCTTAACTTTTTTTTGTTATTACCGTGGGGAACAAATTAAATAATAATAGAGGCCGCAAATGAGCAGTACAACTAATATTACGGAAGGAAATGCTTATCAACCAGCTCCTCCAACAGACTCAACAAAAGCTCTCGATAGAGCCCTGCCTTTTGAGGCGCTTGCTTACATCTTTTCCCACTTAAGCAATAGCGGCCTCCAACAAGCCGCTTGGGTAAGTAGAAGCTGTTGTGATGCCTCACTTGTGACCGCCAGAAGGCAAGCAGCAGCCTCGGTAGAAGCCTTCACTGAGTTGGTAGCGGGTCAACTCACAGGCGAACGCCACCTGGATAGAAGAGAAAAGCTACGCGCAATTGGACATGACAAAAGGATTTTTAGAACGACTAGTTTACTAGGAATCAAGTCTGCACAAAGGGCAATTGGAAAAGAGATTGCTTTGACGTTAATGGGCTTAAGCACCGTAGAAGTAACGGCTTTGGAACAGGCTTGTCAGAACGCCGCTCAACCGGAGTTCGTAGAAAACTGGTTGGACCTAGCCAAAGCTTATCACGCGATCAAAGAAGGACATCCGCTCAACGACCCAAATGACGACTACGTGCGTCAAGAAGACCTCCCTGAAACCATGCGCGCTCACAACTACAACCCAGACAAAGCAAGAGCAGAGGCCTACAAACGACTTCTGGAAGGGCAGCTACAGGCTGGAAATAGCCTCCAGGTTCTGGTTGAAATGACTGCCACTACCCAAAGGGGGGAGGACGAGCTTCTGGGGGCATTAGCTAACCTATGTATTGAAAAAGGTCTTCTCGATGAAGCCTTTAGGATTGCTAAGAGGGTCTCCAACACCGAAATAAAGGATAAGATGTTGGGGGAGGTGGCCGGAAAATTCCGTGCAAGCGAACAAATAGAGAGAGCAGTAGATGCCGCCTGCGCCATGTCAGAAGGAAGTCAGTGGAGGAGAGATATTATTGCACTCATTTCTTTCTCATTGAAAGATCAAGGCTCTTTGTGTTGTAGCATATGCATACCGCGAAGCAGGGAATCCCGATCGAGCCCAAGAAATTGAAGCTCTATTACCTTCCGAAGAAGAAAGTTGTCTGGTTCTATGAGTGCTCAAAATCCTAAGCCACAACCCCGCCTCCACTCACCAAGGGCCCTAACACACTCTGTTTTCTCATCAGTGTGCCGGGATTTGTAACCGCATTACACCCTGTTTGGGAGTCATCTCCGAAAATAGCCCCGCACTTACGTAGCCCGCTATCCACCCTCTTTTCTCCATCACGGATAGAGACAGTTGCCCCATCAAAACGTAAATTTGCACACTTGGTTCCGGCTCCAAGGTTGACGCGATTACCTAAAATTGAGTCACCGACATACGCAAAGTGGCCTGCTTTGGCCCCATCCAAGAAAATCGCATTTTTAACTTCTGTTGCATGTCCAATCACACAGTCGTTTCCGGTGATCAGAGAGCCTCGAATATACGCTCCATGCCTGACCTGACAATTATCCCCAATAATGCAAGGGCCTTTGATGTAGGCCCCAGGCTCCACCACCGTTCCTTTTCCTATTGAGATCGTTTCTGGATTCACTAGAAAAGCTCCCTGTTCTACCCTCCCCAGAATTTCTCCCAAGGGGTGAGTGTGAAGAAACGCTTGAATTTTGCTTAAAGCCATCCAAACAGGCTCTGAGTTTGCAAACAGAGCGGCATGCTTAAATGAAGTGAGGTTAAAAAACGCGGAGGGAAGGTAGTGGCTCATGCCCTTAATGTATACAAGGGTCCCACAATTGGGGAAAAGGAATATATATTCTTACATAATACTCTTCTTCAAAGAAGGGTGTGGGAATGTTAATAGCCTCTCGAAGCTCCTAGTGTAGATAAAATGTCGATAGGGTGAAGACAACGTTCCGGTTATCAACATGGGCAAAGTATCAACATGGTTATCGACACTTTGTGAACCCCCTTATCAACACGTTTTCCGCATGTGCTATTATCAACAATTTCTTAGCTTTGAGCCACTGAACTCATTAGGAATGGTTCCGATCTGGCCAAACGCTTTCTAAAAAACTTGTTGGTCAGGGAAAGGGGGAAGCGGATGGCCAAAGAAAAGGCACGTCCTACAAAATCAAGAAGTAACGATATGAGCGCCCATAAAATATGGGCGCGCCCACAAAAGAAGATCTGGGTGAGAGGATTCGAACCTCCGCCCCCTTGCACCCCATGCAAGTGCGCTACCAGGCTGCGCTACACCCAGATTAAATGGCTGTTAAACCCTCAAACTGAAATTCGCTCTTTTGAAACTCTTTCACCCCAATGCGTGCACACGCCTCTATGATGTTTTCCAGAGGATCCCCCGGATCGACGTCGGCGGCATCGAGGTCAACAGCAATGGTTGCCGTAAAAGTCGTGCCATTCCGCACTCCCTTTACACGGAAATTGGCAAAGATTCCGTCTTTATTTTTTGAGATGTTTTTGAAACGAACCAGATTGTTTTCGATTAAGTCCTTCATAGGGGGGAAAGTCTACCACTTTGACCTAATCTTGAAAAGCGGGTAAACTGTTTTTGATGCAACCACCGCCACAACTAGAAAAAAGCTGGGCAGAAGCGCTCAAGGAGGAGTGGACCAAGCCCTACCTAAATGCTCTGGGTCAGTTTATTGCCCAAGAGAGGAGCTCGGGTGTTCCTGTTTATCCACCCAAAGAGGAGGTGTTCAGTGCCTTTAATCACACTCCTTTCGATCAAGTGCAGGTGGTGATTGTGGGACAAGACCCATATCACGGGCCCAATCAGGCGCACGGCCTGAGCTTTAGTGTTGCGCAGGGCGTCACCCAACCTCCGTCACTCAAAAATATTTTTAAAGAGATTCAAGACGACCTGGGGATTGAACCCCCTAATCATGGAAACTTGGAGGGGTGGGCTAAGCAAGGTGTTTTGATGCTCAACACAGTTTTAACAGTACGTGCGCGCACACCACGCTCCCATAATGGTGTTGGGTGGGAAAAGTTCACGGACGCCGCCTTGGCCCGCCTCAGTGAGCGAAGTGACCCGGTTATTTTTGTTTTATGGGGAAAGGCGGCGCAGGCAAAAAAAGAGGCAATTGCCCCGCATCACCCTGTACTTATGGCTCCGCATCCTTCCCCTTATTCTGTGCATAGCGGCTTTTTTGGATGTAAGCACTTTTCAAAAATCAATGAACTGCTTACAAAGCAAGGTAAGAAACCGATTAACTGGGCGCTCTCATGACTCAAGAAATTTCAGGCCTTTCTAGTTCAACAAAGCTCACCTCAAAGCCACGTGCCTCGATGGACACAGCCGCCACCGAGCGCACAAAGGGAGCAGAGTCCATCAAAGAGGTGGAGACGTTTAAAGGAGAGATGGAACAGGTGCAGCGGGCCTTTGCCCTTGTTAAAGAGATTCGTCACTCCTTAGAAAAGGCTTTGGACTCTCTTTCAGGCTAAACTTTCTAGAGTGAGCAGAATTTTTGTGAGTGCTTTTGCACGATGAGAGATTTGGTTTTTAACTCCTTCTCCCAGCTCTGCGAAGGTTTGGTGGTAGTCATTTTTGACAAAAAGAGGGTCATAACCAAAACCATTTCCCCCACGCTCTTCTTCCAACAGCATGCCCTCGCAATAGCCCCGCACTACTTTTTGTATACCGCGCGGTGATGCCAAAGCGATACAGCACTCAAAGTAAGCCGAGCGCCTCTCGTCATTGAAGCCGGTCATCTCTTGTAGCAATTTCTTCCGGTTATCTTTGTCTGATGCGTTAGGGCCCGCATACCTGGCAGAATAGACACCTGGAGCTCCGTTTAAAGCAGGCACCACAATTCCTGAATCATCTGCTAGAGCCCACCTTCCAAGGGTGCGTGCGGCGTGTTCAGCTTTAATACGGGCATTGGCTTCAAACGTCTCTCCCGTTTCGGGGGGAGGGGTATACTCTGGAAAATCTAGAATGGAATAGACATCAAAAGAGGGCAGCGACTTTAAAAAATGTCGAATCTCTCGGATCTTATGCCCATTTTGGGTGGCTATAATGAGGTCCACATGCTAACTCAGGTAACTTTCAATCCCTTTAACTGTATAGTGTTCCCCTTGAAAGTCAAATGATTCTCCCTCTTTATGTCCAATCATGGCTTGCGCAAGCTTAGATTGGAAAGAGAGGATGCGCTCTTCAGGGTCGGCATCCCAAGGACCGAGCAGGGTGTAGGTGACAATCTGTCCCTCTGAGTTGAGAAGCTTAACAATGGCTCCCACGCTCACCTTGTCAGTTGAGATGTCATTGCGAGTCAAAATACGCGCCTTATTGACCAAGTCGGTTAACGCCTTGAGCTCACTTTGAAGGCGTGAGCGTCTCTCTAAAGCAAATTTATACTCAGCATTTTCACGCAGGTCACCATGAGCGCGTGCCGCTTCAATTTCTCGGGCATTATCTACGGTCTCGACAGTGCCAATGTGTTGGATGCGCTCTTGAATCTTTTGATACCCCTCTTGGGTGGTCCAAATGACATCTTGCTCGTCTTCGCGTACACCTTTTTTTGTGCTCATGCTCGGTTGTACAACTTCTGCCAAGTTACGCAAGATCCGCAGATCGTGTTTGGTAAAGATCTGACACTTGCTGGCAAGAAGGAGGATCTCTTGGAGATACTCAACTGAGGCTCCCTCCATCAACGTTCTGACAACAGCGTACCGTTTGGCAACTAAGAGTTGGTGCATCTTCTTCACAAGCTCTCTATACTCTTCACTTCCCTCGACGAAGTGGAGCAAAATTAAGTACGCTTCAAAAAACTGATAACGACTTTCTTTGTCGTTATAGGGAACTTTCTCCCCAGAAATCACCTTTTGGAAATACCAGAAAAAGGCCTCCGGATAGAGGGTCATGCGGTTGAGCAGCTCATGCACCTTCTCTTTGAGCAGCTCTTTCGTGCCGGGGTCGCTCTCAAGCGCTTTGAACATGTAGTCGCGAATAGGTGTTTGAGAAACAGAAAACAGAAGGCGTAAAAAAATGGCTCCCCAGTCCTCGCGATGCTCTTTCATCACAACCAAAGTGCGTTTTTTGAAAGAGACAATATCAATCAAATTGAGAAGCTCTTCAATATGCTCAACCCGTTGGATCAAAGCGGCCGAAGCTCCCGTGAATTCATCAGCAAAGATGTCTTCTAAAAGGTAAGTTGCTTGCACTTTACGGCTTAAGCTAACATCAGGAAGAAGTGCGTCACCTTCCAGGGCTTCAAGAAGCACTGTCTTGATGCGTTGTTTCAAATCCAGATTTTTGAGCACTTCCGGAAAATCCCGCGTAAAATTGTAAATGACCTGGATCGCGGCATCCACTCCCTTGGCTTCGTTGAGCGCTTCAGAGAAACGGACGTGATGAGGAACATCTTCTTCCCGCAGCCTAAAGGGCTCTTTTGCCGTTTTGGGCGATTGAATCTTGGTGTCTTTTTTAATCTTTGCGCGCGCAGCCCCCCACCATTTAGACCAATCTTCCTCAGGAATCACAAGCTCACAAAGCTCTTCCTTGACCTCTTGGGCGGTTTTGGGGCCTAAATCTTTTAAAAGTAGCCGAATCAAAGCGATAGGATCTTCTTTTCCTTCTTTCTCAAGAGCATCTGCATCGCCGAATCGGCGAGAGAGAAAGTTCTCGGAGGGAAGAGGAACCAGGTTTTTAAACGCATTATCAAATGAGAGATCCTTTAGAGCCGTGATTCCTTCAAACTCAAGGACAACATGTTCTCTTACCAAAGAAATATCCATTACTTCACCCACACCCCATCCTCCTGAATGGAAGACAAACTTGCCTTTGTCCATATGGGTGAGTAGCTCGTAGTTGGAAATGGCCCCTTGAAAGGTGCTACGTGTCAAAAGGCCCACAATGCGGAGCTTTTCGTTGAAGTGCTTGTGGTTTCCATAGTGCTTTTTAAGAAAGTCGACAGCAAGGTCAGCAAGAAGGGGAGAATTCACGGTTTGCAGATCAAGGATAAGACGAAGAACATCTCCAGCCAAAGTGGGGTCTTCAATTTTTTGCCAAGCGGGGAGAGCGGTTTCGGCGAACTGCCCAAAAGTTTTTGCAAGTGGGGAATCTTTAATGACTTGCAATATTTGCGGCAACTCTTCGTTATCGGCTGGGTTAGCCAAACAATACTCTTCCCAGAGGCGTAAGAAGTTGGTTAGCTTCCCCTCCTCTAAGAGAAACTTAAACTCCTCTAAATAACTCATCTTGCCCTTTATCTTGTTTTTGATGAGTACTATACCTCTACCTGGAAAAAAGGGCAATAAAAACCTGATAAATTGTTTTTTATATGACTCCCTCATTAATCACCCTACAAATTAAAAAAAAGTCGTTGTAGAATGGAGAGAGTAATTAGTGAAGGTTGTGAGGGGAAAATGGCAGGAAGTGAAGAAGAGGTACAAAAGGCGCTAGAAGAGGTGCTTGGGCTGTATGATATCAAGCTAGAGGCGGCGCCTGATGATGAGCAAACATCTAAGGAAGAAAGATATGGAGATTATTCCGAAATTATCAACAAGACTCAAGAGCGCCTAGACGACCTCAACGAGAAGGCCGAAGACATTTACAAGCGCACAGGGATGACACAAGAGCAGCTAGAGGCGTATGCTGCCAACCCAAACAATTTTTCAAAAGAACAGTGGGAAGCTCTGCAAAAGGTAAAAGAGGCGTGTGAGAAGTACAAACGCGAGGCTCAGAGCAGAATTGGAGAGGAGCTGTTTGAAGAAAAGGTTGAAACGAAAAGAAAAAAGCAGCCTCAACGCTTTGCCAAGAAAAAACACTGGATCCCCTTATAATTTTGGTTATAATCTTCAATTATGAAGATTACCGTAAAAAAAGGGCTGGATATCCCTATCGAAGGAAAGCCGGAGGGTCCCGCACAAAGCCTGCCTCCTGCTGCTCAAATTGCACTCAATCTAGATCCGTTTGATACAACACGCTTTAAACTCCTTGTGAAAGGGGGGGAAACGGTTAAAGTCGGCCAACCACTTGTAGAAAGCAAGGCCGTTGCAGGTCAGATGTTCGTTTCTCCTGCCGGTGGGGTTGTGAGCGAGGTGAGACGCGGGCTCAAGCGTCGCTTGATTGATATTGTGATTGATGTAGATGCGAGTGAACAGAGCGTGGACTATGGATCTCACTCCGGCGCTGCACGGGAAGAGATCCTTGACCTATTCATGCGCTCAGGGGTTTTTCCCCACATACGCATGCGCCCCTTTGATCTGACCGCCGATCCCCAATACACGCCGCGCGCGATCTTTGTGCACGCCATCGAATCGCTCCCATTTGTTCCCTCTGCCGAAATGCAGGTTGAGGGACACGAAGCCTATTTTCAAGCCGGGCTCGATGCGCTAACCAAGCTCACCTCGGGCAAAGTGCACCTTGTTTATCGAGAGGGCTCAGGCTCGACAGCCTTCACTGAAGCAACCGGTGTCGAGAAGCACACTGTTGCAGGCCCCCACCCAGCAGGGACCCCTTCCCTTCACATTCATAAGATCGCTCCCATCACAAGCCCAAGCGATTATGTGTGGACCCTATCCACCATTGCTGTCATCACTGCGGGAAAAATGGTGGTGGAGGGGCGTTATTTTACCGATCGTGTGATAGGAATCGGAGGAAGCGGGATTGTGGAGGGGCGAAGAGGGTTTTTTCGCGCTCGGGCGGGCTTTCCTATCCAGGCTCTCATGACCGACCGGATCTCCAACCAGCTCGCCTGTTTCATTTCGGGCGACCCTTTAACCGGAACACGTGTTGAACAGAGTGATTTTATTGGCTTTCATCACACAGCCTTTTCTGTCATTCCGGAAAATACACAGAGGCAGCTTTTTCACTTTCTCCGCCCCGGACTGAACAAGTACAGCGCGACAGGAGCCTATTTTACCGGCCATGTAAAGCCGCCTAACAAGGGGTATTTCTTTACGACCAATCAGCACGGAGAGGAGCGCGCCTTCATCGATGGGGCTGTTTATGAAAAAGTGATGCCGCTGGGGATTCCCACGATGCACCTTGTAAAAGCGATTATGGCTCAAGATTTTGAAACAGCCGAGCAGCTCGGCCTTTTAGAGGTCACGGGAGATGATTTTGCTCTGGCGTCCTTTATTTGTCCTTCCAAAATTGAGATGATCCAGGCCGTGAAAGAAGGCCTCCACCTCTACGCAAAAGAAATGGGTCATTAGAGGGCGCCTATAAAGTGCTCGTGGCTTAGATTCTGGTTCTTTAAATTGTACTGGTTTCATAACTCTGTTGTAGGCTATTACATTTCTTCTCATGCGCAGATTTGTATTGGTCCTTCTTTTGCTGTTCCCCTCTTTTCTCGTCGCCAATGAATCGATCGAGGAGCTCTTCTATGCTCTTGAGATGGCTGCTTATTGGGACCAAAAAATGTGTGAACGCTTCCCCCTCACCTTCAATCACATTTTGGGCACGGGCTACTTTGTCACACACTCAGCGCGCATGGCTGAAGAGGGAGACATCGGTCTGGGTGTTGCTTATGCTCCTCCCTACTTAAACTCTAATGCACGTATTCAACCTTTCCCCTATCTTGCCTTTGGATTGAACTACCGTGTTTTTTGCGGCTGTGAAGATGCTGTATTATCGCCATATGGATTTGGCGACTACGCAGACCGTGGAGCCAATTTTAAAGTCGCATTGGTTACACCTGAGCAAAGCTTTTACGCTCTTCCCGGAATCGCATTTGGAATTGATGATTTTATGGGCTCTAAAAAGTTCACGACTTACTTTGTTGTCGGAACGAAAGTGTGGCCCGATTATGGACTAGAGACAAGCTTTGGTTGGGGAGCCGGCCGCTACACAAATGGTCCTTCAAGAGGATTTTTTGGTGGTATTAACTGGTTTCCACTGCATAACTGTTCGAGCAAATGGATTAAAGGACTCTGCCTAACAGCAGAATACGACCCCACTAACTACAAAAATCCCGAAACAGAACCCCACCCTGACGGGCGAGTAAGTCATACGCCGATTAATATCGGGGCTAAGTATAATCTGTGCGATCTGGTGGAACTCTCCGCGAGCTATATTCGAGGAGACGCCTTTGCTGCTGCAGGCTCTGTCCACTATAACTGGGGGCAGATGGAGGGCTTTCTCCCTAAAATAGGCGATCCAGAGCCCTACACAGCTCCTGTTGATCGGCAGCCGCTAGGGTGCTCTCGCCCAGCCAGCGTGATGATCCAAAGCATGAGCTATGCTCTGGATGAACAGGGTTTTCAGCTGACCAAGGCGTGGATTAATGGCTCTACGCTCTGGCTCCGCCTAATCAACCGGTGCTACCGTCACGAGGAGGTGGCGCGGATGCGGTTACAAAAACTACTAGCCGCCTTAACTCCTGTTAACGTGGAGGTTGTTGTTGTAGAAATTGAGTCGTACGGAGTCCCTTGCCAGCAGTACGTCTATCGCCACGAACTCCTTCTACGCTATGCCGCCCACTGTATCTCTCCTTTCGAATTTGACGTTGTCTCTCCAAGAGAAGAGGCGGGCGTATGTCCACCCGGAGAACAGATCTTTAACCGGCGCTATGATCTTTGGCGCGCACACATTAGTCCCCGCCTGGAAAACTTCTTTGGAAGCGCCAGTGGAAAATATAAATATGATGTGGGCGTCAAGCTAGACCTCGAGGGGTTTTTGCCCTGTGGTTGGTTTTATGAAGTACAGGTGAGCAACACATTATTCTCAGATTTAAACCATTTAGCAGACTTTGATATCTTTTTTCCCTCTCAACTCCCCAATGTTGCCACTGACTACGTTCGCTACCGACAGTCGCGCGCCCTCTCCTGGGACCGTCTCTATCTACAGAGAAGCTGGAATATGGGGCGCGGCTATTTTACCCGCCTGGCTGGAGGCTATTTTCAGGTAAACTATGGAGGGATTGCAGGAGAAGTGCTTTGGTACCCCGCCAAAAGCTACTTTGCCATTGGGCTGCAAGGGGCTGTTGTCAAAAAACGACGCTATACAGGCCTCGGGTTCCAATCCACTCTCCGCCATTTTGAAGGAACTACTCCCATCTATAGCCATTATACCACTCTCCAACAGTATTTTTTAGACTTCTATTTCGATCTACCAGAACTTCAACTCTTCAGCAAGGTAAGCGTGGGACAGTTTTTGGCACGCGATAAAGGAGTTCGGGTTGAGCTAACACGCTACTTTAAAAACGGCATGCGTCTCACCGGATGGATGACCTACACAGATGCGCATGATCAGATTCACGAAGAGAACTACTATGATCGAGGTGTAGCGCTCGAAATTCCTTTCGACTTTTTCTATAAATGCAGTAGCAGGCGAGTATGGAGCCATGCTATGGCTGCTTGGTTACGAGATGCCGGCTACTCAACATGGACAGGCCGTGCGCTTTTTGAAACACTTAACCGAGAGCGCCGGTAGTCAAAAGTTCGGCGATTTTAGGAGCGGCATAGGTAAAAATCATATCGGCACCCGCACGCTTGATGCTCAACACGCTTTCAAAAAGGGCGCGATCGCCATCAAGCCATCCATTTTGAGCGGCGGCCATGACCATCGCATACTCTCCACTCACATGGTAGGCTGAAATGGGCAGAGAGGTGGCAGCGCGGATCTTAGCAATCACATCTAAATAAGGAAGCGCCGGCTTAACCATCAAGATGTCGGCTCCCTCCATCTCATCCAGTTGCGCTTCGATCAGTGCCTCTCGCCAGTTGGCTGGATTCATTTGATAGGTCTTCTTATCTCCAAACGACAAGCGCGAACCGAGCGCTTCGCGAAAGGGTCCATAAAAAGCGGAAGCATATTTTGCCGTGTAGGCGTGAATACTCACCTGTTCATGCCCATTTTCATCTAAAGCGCTCCGTATTGCCCCGACCCTTCCGTCCATCATATCACTCGGAGCCACCATATCAACGCCTGCCTCGGCTTGAATCAAGGCCATCTCAGCTAAAACCTGAAGTGTTGCATCGTTGAGAATCTCCCCTTCTTCATTAACAAGTCCGTCATGTCCATGAGAGGTATAGGGATCGAGCGCAATGTCCGTGATGATACAGAGCTGAGGAAAGGCCCGTTTTACCGCTTTTACGGCCTGCTGCAAAATTCCTGAGGCATTGGTAGCTTCAGAACCTGTGGCGTCTTTTAAGTCTGGGGGAATCACCGGAAAAAGGGCTAAAGCGGGAATCCCAAATTCCATAAGGCCCTCTGCCTCTTTAAGTAAAAGGTCTATGCTGAGGCGATAAATCCCGGGCATGCTGGTAATGGGATCTTGAATCTGTGTACCTTCTACCACAAATTGCGGATAAATGAGATCTTGGGGAGTGAGATGCGTCTCTTCAACAAGCGCCCGGATAGCGGCACTCTTTCGATTACGCCGAGGCCTGAAGTGCGGAAGTGGGGGGGGGGAAGTTAAGGTCATCTTCTCTCTCCTTTGAAAAAGAAAATAATTAATGCTCTTAATTCTCTTCTTCCTCTTATGGTGTGGAAATGTTTGTAAGGGGTGTTTTTTACTCTCAAATGAACTGTTTATAAGGTGTGCATAGCTTGTCGAAAATAGAGTAGTTACAGACATTTTAGCAAGAAGCAACCGATTGTCATCACTAATTTGACATTTCATCAACACTCTATTCACATGTTTTCAACACCAACTTTTGCTTGATTGTACTATTCTATTTGTGGCACGCTCATTCTCCCGTCAACGATGAAAGGCATGTAGATATGGAAGAGTTCACAGAAACCCAAACACGTATTCTCGAACGTTATGTCTCCAGCACTTCCAGCAATATCTTTGTTTTGCGCAACCTCCCGGAGGTGATTAAAGGGGCTCTTTTCTCCCGCTACTCACGCTCGAGTTTGGGGCTCCGCTCACTCTTGTTAAAAGAGTTTATCCAGGGAGAAGAGACCGCATTTGACGCGATTGTAGGAGGGGCACTGGATCACGAATCCGAAAATCCAGAAAATCAAGTGATTGCCATTAAACGGGCGCAAAATTTTTACGATCGAATTCTAGATGGGTACGGGGATGACTCTATTGGTGAGCTAGGGGGCGCGCACTTAGCGATAGAAGATGTTTCGATGCTCGCCGCTAAAATGATTGAAGATAGCCGTATTGGAGGCTCGCCTCTCGAAAAGTCGACTCGTTACATTTACTTCGACCAAAAGGTGGAGGGGCAATACCTCTACTATCGTGAGCCGATTTTGATGACTTCGGCTTTTCGTGAGAGCTACACTAAAACTTGTGATCATCTTTTTGAAACGTATACGAAGCTAATCCCCCCCATGACCGAGCTGATGGAAAAACGGTTTCCCAAAGAGCCCGAAAAATCCAAAGGTGCTTACACAGCCGCGTTGCGTGCACGCGTACTCGATTGTCTACGCGGCCTTCTGCCTGCCGGGACCATGACCAACATGGGCGTTTATGGAAATGGCCGTTTTTGGGAGAGTCTTATTCAGAAGCTGCAGTGTCAAAATTTGGCTGAGCTCCAAGATGTGGGCAAGAAATCTTACGATGAGCTTTCCAAAGTGATTCCCTCTTTTGTCCGCCGCTCTGAGTGTCACCACCGCCATTATGAAACATTTGCTCAGTTTACAGAATCGATGCAAGAACAACTGAAAAGTGTCGCAGCTCAGCAATCTATCCCCAAAAGTGAAACGCAGGCAGGGGTGCGTTTAATAGCCCATGATCCTGATGGGCCCTACAAAGTAGCGGCGAGCCTTCTTTTTGCACAAGGGAAGCACAGCTTACACGATTTGCAAAGTTACTGCCGTACGCTATCGGATGAGGCACTCGCCAATATTTTTGACGCTGCCTCGTCGGTGCGCGAAAATCGTCGCCATAAATCGCCGCGCGCCCTTGAGCATGCCCAGTTTACCTTTGAAGTGGTCGGAGACTTTGGCATTTACCGAGACCTGCATCGCCATCGGATGTTGACCCAAGAGAGGCAGCTCCTCTCTACTGATTATGGGTACTATACCCCAGAAGAAGTTCTCGATACGCCCATGGAAAAAGAGTATCGCGAGGCAATGGAAATGGCGAAAGAGACCTATGAAACGATCGCTCATGAGCTGCCAGAAGAGGCGCAGTATGTCGTTCCTATGGCCTATAACGTCCGTTGGTACTTCCATGTCAATCTGCGCGCGTTGCAGTGGCTGTGTGAGCTTAGGTCGCAAGCGGCCGGCCACCCGAGCTACCGCCTAGTCGCGCAAGAAATGGCGCGGCAAGTAAGCGAAACGGTTCCCTCCCTGGAGACGTTTTTTAAGTTTGTCGACTATGATGGACATGATTTAGGCCGGCTAGAGCAGGAGCAGCGCAAGGCCGATAAACAAAGAGAAAGATGACTTCTCTTATCTGAACCTATCCCAAAAGTATCCGCGGATGTCCCGCATCATCTTGTCGTAATTCTCGTAAGACCACTCGTCGGTCCTATTATTTCCAATATGCCCTTCCTCGCGGTCACGCTTACGCTTTACGAGGCTCACCGAAAAATCTAATGCGGTCCATTGCGCGTCTACTCTTGGGATAGGTTCCTAGACCAGCTATTCTCGAAGGGGAGCTCTGACCAGACCCAGCATAAAATGCCTGGCACCCAGGGCAAAAGTGGATTCGCTCCTTTTCCCTGTGAAAGGATAACGCGCGTAGCTCCCTGCCATGATACAGGATCCAGCCATGCTTTCTGCTAGCCCTATTATCGTCATGAGTGCTGCGGGGATGGGGCCCAAAATGGGATTTCTGGCCCCATCTCCAAGTAGGTGGTACATGCTTTGGATTCTTTCTTCAGCATAATCGACACGATCTTGCAGCCTTTCATTTGCATACTCAGGATGAATAAAGCCCATAAAACACTCCTTTTTCGGTTTTATTGCACCTGTTATAACAAAGTTTGTTTTTTTTATTTAAAATAAAAAATTTTTTATCCTAGGTGTTTCCCTAAGATCCCAGACAGGCGAAACATGCTGATCGATTCCTTGGATCCAAAGACAGCTTCCAGTTTTTTATCCGGAACGATCTGCCGCTTATCATTCGGATCTTGCAGATTATTTTCTTTGATGTAGATCCACACCTTTTTGATGGTCTCACCTCGTGTGACCTTTTCACTCCCAATCACCGCTGCCAGCTCTTTTGAGGGCTTTAATTTGCCGCGCGCCCCTTTTCCGCCTCCAGCACCCTTTTTGCCTCCTTTTTTCTTGGCATAGGCAGTTTTAGGGTGGTCGGGATACTTCTCTTCCAGTTGTGAGAGTTCATTGACAATCACATCACAATCAGGAAAATTGGAGCATGAGTAGAAAATTTTTCCGAAACGAGATCTGCGTGATACCAGCCGCCCATCACAGCCGATTGCAGGACATGGGGGTGTATCTTCTACTGTCTCTCCCTCGCGAGGAATGTTGACAATTCCTTTGCACTCAGGATAGCGTGTGCACCCCAAGAAAGGACCATATCGCCCATGCCGCACTTTCATGGCTCCTTTGCAGACAGGGCAAGGCTGATCCCAATTAAAATCAGAAGCATAGTCTTCTTTGTTGAAATTCAGCTCTTCCAAAGAAGTCGTATAATCACAGTCAGGGTAATCTGCGCAGCCATAGAAGTACCGGGATTTAGACCAGATTTTCTGAAGCTTTGCCTTACTACATTTGGGACAGTCGATGTCGGTCATGATCTTGGGGACAAAAGCCTCCTTCTCAGCGATCTCGACTGTAGGAATGAACTGTTCCCAAAACTCTCGGATAACAGCTTTCCATTCTTTTTTATTCACAGCAATCAACTCTAAAGTGTCTTCCATCTCGGCTGTAAAGCCGATGTTCATGATCTGCTGAAAGTTGTCTTCCAAAAACTGCGCGATGACGCGGCCCAGCTCCGTCGGTTTAAGGCGGAGATTCTCCTTTACTGTGTAGTCACGGCTCTGGATCTTGTTCATAATTGAGGCGTATGTAGAGGGACGCCCAATCCCCGATTTTTCCAGCGCTTTGACAAGAGAGGCTTCTGAATAGCGAGGCGGCGGCTTAGTGAAGGCTTGCTCGGAGGTCACTTTAACCAAATGAAGTGGCATATTCGCTTCGAGCGGGGGAAGAGTCGGATCTTTCTCTTCTTCCTCTTCATCCCTCTTCTCCTCATAAACAGCCAAAAATCCTTTAAATTTGATCGTTGAGCCGGTTGCGCGCAGCATAATGTCTTGGTCGGTCGCAATATCTGCTGTCACCGTATCGTAGACTGCGGGCTCCATTTGCGAGGCGATGTACCGGTTCCAAATCAATTCATAAAGCACAAACTGCTCACGCGTTAAATAGGGCTTTACCACTTCAGGAGGATGATTGATATTAGTGGGCCGGATCGCTTCGTGCGCATCTTGGACTGCTTTTTTGGTTGAGTAGTTTCGCGGCTTTTCAGGTAGATACTCTTTTCCGTAATGGCTTGAAATAAAGCTGCGCGCCTCTTTAATCGCTTGAGGCTCTATACGCACAGAATCAGTACGCATGTAGGTAATTAAACCCTCAGCTCCCTCGCTGTCTAGGTCGACCCCTTCATAGAGAGATTGGGCGATTCCCATTGTTTTAGAAGAGCCAAATCGGTAGTGGCGACTTGCCTCCTGCTGGAGAGTTGAGGTGATAAAGGGAGGCTCGGGATTCCGTTTTTTCTCCTTTTTCTCGACCTTTGCTACCTGATATTTGGCTTTTTCAAGCCGTGCCACAACGGCATCCGCGCTCTTTTTGTTGTTGATGATCGTGAGATCTTTTCCTTGAACAGGCTCTTTTTCCCACTTTTTCCCATCCACAGAAAAGAGGCGAGCAGGGAATTTTTTTGACGGGTCTCCATCTTGCAAAAGGGCGCCGATATTCCAATACTCAACGGGCTTGAAGGCCTCGATCTCTTTTTCGCGGTCGACCACTAACTTAAGGGCAACAGATTGAACACGACCCGCTGAGACGCCTGATCGTTGTTGGAGCTTGCGTGCTAAAATGGGAGAGATTTTATACCCCACAATCCGATCAAGAAGACGACGCGCTTGTTGCGCGTTTACAAGAGCAATGTCAATCTCTTGGGGATGATTGAGAGCATCTAAAACGGCTTCTTTGGTAATCGCATTGAAGGCAGCCCGTTTTATTTTGGTTTTGGCAGGCAAAAGAGCGGCAATGTGCCAGGCAATCGCCTCTCCTTCACGGTCAGGGTCGGGGGAGAGGTAGACGGTATCGCACTCTTTGGCTGCTTTTTTTAGTTTCGAAATGACTTCTTTTTTATCGGGAAGAACCTGATAATCGGGCTCAAAATCGTTTTCAATATCAATCCCGAACCCTTTTTGAGGAAGATCGCGTATGTGACCGACTGAGGAGGCAAATAGAAAATCGCTTCCTAAAAATTTTTTAAGTGTCTTGATCTTAGCAGGAGACTCGACGATGATCAGAGATTTTCCCATTATTACTCATTATTACTAGTTGTGGACACAAACATTCAACAGATCTTTCTCTTTTTCTACAAGGAACAGTTTTAGAGGAGCAAATCTTTTTTTGGTCCCTAAATCCACATTAAGGCTACAAATTGCCTGAAAATAATTAATTAAGTATACTTTATGGGCATGTCTTTTTTAAGAAAACAAATTTAAGATAAGTATGAGCGCCGTCTCTTTTCAAACTTCCCGCTCGGCCCCAGCGCGCTCCTTCTCGACGGAGTTGTTTGAGGACCAAACGGCGGCTTATAATCTGCAGATTCTTTTTAATCGAGTCAGACCGGGAGTGCTGTATCGAGTCGATGAGCAGGGCCGGCTTCAGTATATACGCGGTGCACATGCACATGCTCATTATTACTGGAATAGAGAAAGCGAGCAAGCCAAGGTAAAGCAGGCTGTTTCAAACGCTTTGCTTCACTACAATCGGCTGCTCTCTCGCAAGCAAGTAGATGAGACCGATCGGATTGCAGCCCAAACGTTGCGCAGTCGGCTGGAGCCACTAAGTCCACGAGTCTTCGATCGTAGACTCTTTTCCATTCATAATAAGCTTTCCAGACTTACGTTTCCAGAAGGTGTGATCCGCTTAAAAGTGGGACAAGATTACATCGATTACCAGGTTCAGGGCGCGGAAATCATGGACTTACCCTTTATCGAGTTTAATTTAGGGTCTGAACGGGATAACAAGCACCTAGCCATGCTTCTCCAGCGGAAAAAAGGAGAGCGTTTTCGAGTGGATACAGAGGGTAACTTAGAGCGCGTAACCAACCCTATTGACTATCATTTTGAAAAAGAGGCTCAAGAAGAAAAAGTATCAGCAGTTGCGGTAGATGTCCTGACGAAACTGAATCACCATTTGCAACAGGTTTTGGTCACACGCTCGCACAAGGTTGCCCTTAAGCACATTTTCGGAGATAGTCCCCTGGCACGGATGAAAAGAGAGGTCTACAATCGGGGCGCTGTGGCCGAAAACTCTCTTGTTGAATCCGTTTTACTAGAAGCGTTTGCATCAGATCTTGTCCGAAGAAGAGCGGATTTAGCTGATCACCTATCTGTGTTTCCTCATCATATTCGGGAGGGACATCGCAAAGAGGCCATTAAATCCTTAGAAACCGTATTCATGGATTTGGTGCTTGCCGAGTTTTATTTTCACCAAAAATTAGGTGTCGATCTAGAGAGAAACAAAGATGGGGGATCAGGTGGAGCCCGTTATGCGCGGAGTCGTTTTGGGAAGAAACTTTTGGTGGTGAAACCGGGGGATGAAGGGCCCCATGGTGTGAATAATCCCCAGCGCTACGCGCGCATTAAGCGCATTTTTGTCTCTCCTCGCTACTGTCTTGAGGGCAATTCAGAGCCGCAAGCAGAGGTTGATTCTTATCTCTTTGACCGTCGATTGGGAATTTACATCGTTCCTCCCACTGAGCTCCGCTATATTGCAAGCCGTCAATTTAACGGACCTAACTTTAAAGAGTGTTCAATTCAGATGTTTGTTTCAGATTGCCAAACGTTGGGAGAGTATGTAGGTGTCTCTCCTAAAATGCACTCTCTTCCTCGACCCTTTTTGCGTTGGTACTGTAGAACAGAGGCCAATCGACAGAGAATTCCTCAGGAAGCAGCGGGTAACATCGCTTTGCATAATGTGGGCATTGAGGATATCGACTGTCACTTTGAAAATATCTTGGTGAGATTACGCGATGGAGCCGGTGGCCACTCATTGTTGGATCGCCTTTTCAAAGGTGAGTCAGTAGAGCGAGCAGAGATCGATACGTTTGTGAACACATTTTTCACTAGTGGTCACAATCAGGCGCTTATTGAAGCCATTCTATCCTCCCATGAGGTTAGGGTGGGGCAGCAGGTTCAACGTGCCACCTTCATCAAACACGATGGAGGGTCGAGCAATCCACGCAGACATCCCACCAGCTATTTAGCCAAGCGGTTCAAGCACCTTTTTGAAGTGCTTCCGCAATATGATGAGTCGGTCGCGCCGAAAAGCCGCATGCTTTTTCTAAATAAACAACAAGATTTTGTGGAGTTTCTTCTTGAAAAAGGAGCCCGTTCTCTTCGTAATATTCATGAGCCTCATGTATTTAGAGCGTATTGGAACAATGCGGAGTATCGTCAGAATTTCAAAGCTTGGTTGTTAGAGACGGATCCGGGAGAGGAGTTTACAAAGCGCAATATTGTGTGCAACAACTTAATCGAGGCCAACAATGTTTCTCCAGATTACCTACAGGCGTATGCGTTCTATTTTCAGTATCACTTGAAACGGATCCATGAAAATAGTTCCACACGCGTAGATAGTTGGATCATCATCCAAAAGCATTTTTGTCCACGTACCCCACCACCCATGCGCCGTATGTTGCGCGTGCGTAGTGAGCGGGACTTTGTGCGAGAACTCGATCACGGTGATTCAGATGCTTCCAGCTCTTTTGAAAATATTGTAAATAAATTAGCAGAAGTGAAAGTAAGACCTGTCAGACCCGGCCCCTCCAGCCTGACTGGAAACTACTTTAAAGGCAGCAGTGTACTCGATGATCTAGGTGAAGGAGTCTATGCACAAGGATAAAGAGTTAATTGATAAAAATCGGCGCGGCTTGATCCACGCACCTGATGAATCAGAAGAGGCCTTTTTGTTGCGGTGTCATCAGGCTTGTTTAAGTGATTCAGCTGTAAAATCCAAACGAGCTAAACGGCTCTTTGATATCGAACCTGATTGGGTGCATATCCGTTATAGCGACCAGCGCCTTCGTTTGTGGGAGGGGGGATGTACGTGGATCGAAGCGGATCAGGTCACCCTACAGCTACGCAAAGTCTTCGAGAAAAAGAAGCGCTATTTAGGGTATTCGCGTGAGGAAATTTTTGCGCATGAGCTTGTGCATGTGGTGCGCAATGGATTTGAAGAGCCGGTTTTTGAGGAAGTTTTGGCCTATCAGACAAGTCCCTCCTGGCTCCGTCGCTTTTTTGGTCCCATTTTTCGTTCCCCCAAAGAGAGCCTTTTTTTTGTAGGAGCGCTTTTTATCATGCTGCTCTCCACTCTTTTCGCGACATTTCAAACATTTGTATATTTAGGAACACTCAGCTTTGTTTCCTATGGAACATTTCGCTTAATCCGCACGCAGCGGATTTTTGCGCGGGCACGCGAGCAGATTGCACAGATTGTGGGCAAACAGAGAGCATTGGCTGTGATGATTCGTTTGACCGATCGGGAGATCATCCGTTTTTCTACGATGGAAAAGGAGCAGATTGTGTCGTATGCGGTAAAGTTAAGCCGTACGCAAGTCCGCTGGCGCCAGATCCGCTCCGCTTATCTTAGACCAGCTGAGACAAAAACGTCGAAGCTGGAACCATGACCGGTTTAGAGTAAGAAAAGCAGTCTTTGTTGACGTAGTCTAGGCCAAAACAGACCTGGAATGCGTGCTGAGCCCCTGTCTGTTCCTGGAAATAATAAAGCGCTTTACTCATGCCTGAATGATTACCCGTCTTCACTTCGACAAGAAACCAAGGTTTCCGATTTTTTGTGACGACAAAATCGACTTCTCTTTTTTCTTTGTCCCTTAAGTAGAATAAATCAAATTCACTTTGCCCACAGTCGGTCCAAAAATGGACAGCTTTAAGCAAATGAGAAGCGACAAAATTTTCTAACAATGCGCCACGTTTTTGCACCAGGGACCAATCCCAGAGATAGTATTTAGGCTCCTTCCTTAGACTCCTTTTGATCTGCTTACTCCAAGGACGGACAGAAAAGCTGTAGTAAAAGGTCTCTAACGTTTCAAGCCATCGACCTACCGTAGGGACGGAAACATGGATCAGGTTTGCAAAATTTTGAAGGCTGACTTGTTGAGCTGCATGCTCTTGCAATAGAGTGGCTAACACCTCTAATTGGCTGAGTTCTTGAATTTTGCTCAGATCTCTAATGTCCTCTCGCACCAACTGCTCTCTTCTGGTCCGTTGCCAGTTGGTCGAAAAGCGACGATTTGCCTTCAAAAACGGTTCAGGGAACCCGCCAAACTCTACTAACTGATTGAGTGTGCTTTCAGCTATTTTCTTGGGAGGACGGATCAATTCAGTTGTCAGTTGAGGGTACAATAATTCAGCCACGCTCAATGGATGAATCCGAAACACATATGTTAAAAAAGTCACGACCATTTTAACGAGTGCATTAAAATGGTCGGGCTTTTAATCGTCTAAATGAGTCAAATCCGCGCTATCATCTAGAGAGCGAGAGATCTCTTTGGAGAGGTGCTGGATCTCTTTTTTCAGAGCTTGCATCTCTGTTAGAAGAGAAGCACCTTTCTCGGTTCCGGCTTCCCTTTCATATTTCTTGCAAAGTGCGTGATAACGGGTGATTTTCTCTTCTAGAGAAAGAGCAGAGCGCTTCATTGAATCGACATCACTATCTAAACGGTTTCTCTCTTTTTCGGTCATCGGAATGTTTTTAGGTTCAGGTGCAATTCCAAGCCAACTATAGCCACCGGGTGAGTAGGACATTTTTTCCCCCTTTTTCTACAAACATCGGCTAGTAGGGCGGAAAACTTTAATAGAAATACGATTCCAAAAGACAACAAAGCACTTTTGAGAGTTTATCCCCCAAACTAATGCAAGCGGCGTTGGGATGTGTTGCCGATATTGAGCTCTTGCCGGTATTTCGCCACTGTGCGACGCGCGCACGGAATACCACGCTCTTTAATCATAGAGGAGAGCAGTTCATCGGAAAGTGGACGTGCTTTGTTCTCCTCTTGAATGAGATGGCGAAGCAGATCTTTGACTGTTTGCGCCGAAATGTTTTCGCCTTCGTCTGTTTTATAGGCGTGCGTGAAAAAGGAGCGGAGAGGAAAAATACCGCGCGGGCAGCTCACATATTTATGTGCAACAGCGCGTGCGATCGTAGATTCGTGGAGCTCTAACTTTCCCGCCACTTCCTTCATCGTCATGGGAATTAACTCTCCCTTTGGATTGGAAAGAAAAGCGCTTTGTGTCTGCACAAGCTCACTGGCGATGCGATATAGGGTTTGATTGCGCTCATGTAAGTTGCGCATTAACCATTTTCCGGAAGCGACTTTATCTTGAATATAGCTCTTGGTTTCATGGGGAAGAGCAGCATCGGTTAACATCTCCATATAGGTCTGATTGAGGCGGAGATGGGGCAGGTTGTCGTTGTTGATCTCAATGGAAAAACATCCTTCATGATAGGAGATGGTCAAATCAGGCGTGATGTGCTGCACGATGGTTCGATAGTGTCCCGCTGATTGATTCGTACCGGGATGTAAATCCAAGCGTGCAATTTCCTGTGCAATTGTTTTGCGGATCTCATCGGCTGATCGGGAGAGCGATTTGGCAATGGCAGGGATCCGATTGTGCAAAACATCTTCATAATGTCTCTCAATAATGCGAAAAGCGAGCGTATCCTTTTTCCCGAAAAAACGGAGCTGGATCAGTAGCGATTCCTGCGCACTTTTCGCTCCTACACCCGGGGGATCAAATGTTTGAATCTCTGCAAGCACCGAATCGATCTCTTCCTCCGTATAGCCGCCTAAAGCGGCTATTTCCTTTACGGAGGCAGTAAGTAATCCATCCGCATCGAGATTGCCAATCACCCACTGGGCAATCAATAGCTCTTCTCTCCCATTAAAGGTTTCACGAGCTTGGGCCATCAGGTGATCGTACAAAGAATGCTCGTAGGCGACCGTATTTTCGATAAAAGAACGTAAATCATCCCCTTTATGTCCCGAAGCGTTCTTGACTGTCTCCGTTGCAACAGGAGCCTCATCTTCTTCGCCTCTCTCTAAAAGAGGGTTTTGAGTGAGCTCTTCTTCTATGACAGTGCTGAGTTCTAAAACTGGAAGCTGCAGAAGATGAAGGGCTTGCTGCATTTGTGGTGACAAAATGAGACGCTGGATCTGCTTCACACTCTGTGATGTGACCTGTTCCATCCGGCCCATAAGTACTATCCCCTCCCTCTGTTTGAGTAACAGAAAGCAGGATTTAGTAAAACTTTTCTAAATACTTTTTAGGAATTTCACGTAAAAATCGACTGGGACGCATCATCCGGTGCTGCCCCCAAAGGAATCGGGTTTCAGCAGCTGATAGGTAGAGGCGCTCTTTAGCCCTGGTCATGCCGACATAACAGAGGCGGCGCTCTTCTTCCAGCGCTTCAAAAGAGTTGCGTGAATTAGCATGTGGAAAAAGATCTTCTTCCATTCCGACTAAAAAGGCAGCTTGAAATTCAAGTCCCTTGCCATTGTGAAGTGTCATGAGATTGACCTGATCGCCAGAAAAATTGGCTTCATCAATAGACCCTTTTAAGGAAAGCTCCTCCAAAAAACTCTCTAAATCAGTCGAATCGTTCATGACCTCCCACTCGTGGGCTTTGGCGACTAGTTCATCTACGTTTCCTTTTCGATCTTCAAAGGTTTCTTTGTCTTCTCGCAGAATATCGAGGTAGTTGCTTTGGCCAATGGTCTCAATCACCAGCTTTTGTAGTGAGCTTGATTCAATCAGCCCTCTTAAGTTTTGGATGAGACGCGTATAAGCGCTCAGTCCTTCACGCTGCTTAGCCGACAAGCGCACATCCTCTTCTTCTCCTGCAACGAGTTTGACACAATAAGCAAAGAGGGGAATCTCTTTTTGAGCCGCTTGAGAGCGGATTTTTTCTAGCGTTGCCAGTCCAATTCCCCGCTTGGGTAAATTAATGGTGCGCTCAAAAGAGACCACATCGTGATCACTTACCAGCATACGTAAAAAAGCGAGCAGATCTTTGATTTCCTTCCGGTGGTAGAAAGAAATGCCACCCACGATTACATAAGGAAGCCGTTTTCTGAGCAAGAAGTCTTCAAATAGACGAGACTGAAAGTTGGTGCGGTAAAAAATTGTCATTTCGCTCAGAGGAATCTGGTGAAAGGTGTGGAGCCTCTCAATTTCATGGACAACGAAACCGGCTTCTTCACGCTCTGTCTCCCCAACATAGAGTACAATTTTTTCTCCAGCCCCTTGATCGCTCCAGAGGTTTTTTTCATAACGGGAGTTATTGTATTGAATCAACGCGTTGGCCGCTTCCAAAATATTTGTGGTGCTGCGGTAGTTTTGCTCTAGTCGAATGATGCGAGCGCCGGGATAATCCTTTTCGAAATTTAAGATGTTTTGGATGTTGGCACCTCGCCAGGAATAAATCGATTGGTCAGGGTCGCCTACGACAAAAATATTTTGCTTTTGCCCGACGATCAAGCGCGCCATCAAATACTGCGCCTGATTGGTATCTTGGTACTCATCGATGAGAAGGAAGGGCCACTGCTCTTGGTAGTGAGCTAAAACAGTGGGGTGGTTTTGGAAAAGCTTGACCGTTAAAAAGAGTAGATCATCGAAATCGAGGGCATTGGCTTCTCTAAGTCTTTGCTGATACAGAGAGTAGATTTCAGGGAAGACCCTTTGCATAGAGTGGGGAAGGTCAGACAAATCGAGGTCCCCAGGAGAATGGAGGGCATTTTTGGCTTGTGAAATGAGTCCACGGAAGGTTTTGACCTCTTTTTTAATGCCCACTGACTGGAGGCACCCTCTCAATAATTTATTTGAGTCTTCTTCGTCGTAAATTAAGAAATTAGGAGCGTAGCCAAGATGTTGAATCGATTCGCGCATGATCCTCACACCCAGGCTATGAAACGTTGAGATTGTGGGATAGTCATAGCGAGGAAGAAGGGCATGAATCCGCTCACGCATCTCTCCGGCGGCTTTGTTAGTGAAGGTGACAGCCAGAATTTGAGAAGGAGAGACCCCTGATTCAATCAACTGAGCAATACGACAGGTAACCACACGCGTTTTGCCCGATCCTGCCCCGGCTAGTACGAGGAGTGGCCCTTCAAGGTGTTGAACGGCGCTGATTTGTGAAGGGTTGAGTTGAGAAGAATTTTCCATTTGTAGCATCGAGCGAGAATAACGCTTTTCTACTTTTTGGAAAAGGCGATATAGCCGTACCGATGGTAATCAAAACTGATTGAGATCTCTCTCAAGTAGTGGAGCAGTTCCAGTCTGCCATTGGCTAAAACTGGAGCGCTCATAACAAGCGCCTCTTTCTGTGCGGCTTGCTTGAGAAAGTCTTCTGTTGGAGAAGAGAGAAGCCGGACACGTGCTCCCCTCTTGACTCTCTTAAAAAAGGCGCCTTCTTTCTCTTCGATAAAGGTAAAGCCGTGGACATTGGGTAGGGGTGCCTCTGTTGAAATCTCGAGGGGTGTTCCGGCAATGATGCAGGCAGCAGCAACTTGGAGCAGCGGTAAGATGGGATCCCCTTTTTTTACCCGCATATACATCTGATTCAGAGGAACGTGGTAGAAATCATTGTCCTGACCAACCAAGCAAGAGGAATCTGTGGGCTCTTTTAAAATATCTGCCCAGTAAGCGTAGCTCTCAGCACTTTTTTTCCAGATATTCACTTGCGACTCATCTAGATCAAAAATGCTCAGGGAGGAAATGAGGGGCGCGATTGAGGCAGGAAGAGGGGCTTTTTCATGAGGTAGTGCGACTGGAAGGGGCTTGGCGAGCTGTGCGACGTAGTTGGGGCCCCCTGCTTTGGCGCCGGGGCCGAATCCACTCGCTTTACACCCTCCAAAAGGTTGGCGGCGGACAATGGCTCCTGTGATGCCCCGATTGATGTAGAGGTTGCCCGCTACAATCTCCTCTTTCCACTTTTTTTGCTCCCTTTCATCGAGAGTGTGAATGCCACTTGTCAGGCCATAAGGTGTTCCGTTTGCCAGATCAATAGCCGCTTCTAAAGATGTAGCGCGCATGACCCCTAAAACAGGGCCAAAAAGCTCTGTTTGGTGCATGAAGCTGCCGGGGCGTACTCCATACTTGATGCCGGGGCTCCATAAATGCGGGTTGTTAAGGTCCTGCTTAGGCTCTAACAGCCATGACTCTCCCTCGTCTAGCGAGGTAAGCCCTTTGAGAAGGGGGCCTTCGGGGGGACGGATCAAAGGGGTGATTTTTGAGTCGGGGTTCCACGCGGAACCCACTACCAAGCTCTCAACGGCCTCTTTTAGCTGCCTCTGGAAGCGTGGGTCATCGTAGACTTCTGCTTCCAAAATCGCTAAACTGCAGGCACTACATTTTTGTCCGGAGTGACCAAAAGCCGATTGAACAAGATCCCGAATGGCAAGATCGCGGTCACTCATAGCCGTTATGATCAACGCATTTTTCCCTCCAGTTTCGGCATGTAGTTCCAAGTTAGGACGTATTTGCATAAAGAGATGGGCGGTCTCATTAGCACCGGTTAAAAGCACACCATTTAGTTTAGGGTGCGCAATTAAATGGCTACCCACAGGGTTGTCCGGGCAGTTGAAAAAGTGGAGTATCTCTTTGGGTATACCCGCATCCCAAAAGCACTGAACAAGTTCCCACCCAACTAAGATAGCCTCAGGTGCCGGCTTAAAAATCACCGCGTTGCCCGCCGTTAAGGCAGCAGCAATCCCTCCAGCAGGAATCGAACAAGGAAAATTCCAAGGTGGTGCCACTAAAAGGGTACCCTTTGCCTCCCACTTTAGGTCAGAGAAAGAGCGAAAGCGTTCCCAATTTTTCCGATAGTACTCAATAAAGTCGACTGCCTCCGAAACTTCCGGATCGGCTTCCCAGACTGTTTTTCCTCCGTCGGCAATCATGGTTCCGATAAGACGCGCTCGTCTCTCTCGAAACAGCTGCGCCGCTTGGGCTAAATAGGCATTCATTTCTTCGAAAGAGAGTGTATTTTGAGTAAAAAGATTTTCGATATCTAATTCATTTCCAATATGATAAGAGTATGTCTTTTGACCCGGTCTAGAAGGATCGATCCCCTCGATCAGCGTCCCTTTTTTCTCTTTCCCGTTGATCACAAGAGGGATTTCTGAATAGTCTTTATCTTTGTAGGCAGCATAAATGGCTTGAGCCCATTGGCGGTTCTCTTCTAGAGAGAAGTCCGTATCGGGTTCGTTGATAAAGGGGGCTTCAGAATCAACTGGGGGAGGAGGGATAAGTCGATTTTGTTTCCGTCTCCGCTCCATAGGAAGTGTTTCTGAGCATTCAAGAGCTCTCTCGAATGCATTTACTTGGTTATCCCATATAGGATTACCCGGCTTGATGGCAAAGAAGTGGCGTAAAAAATTTTCCGGTCCACAGTTTTCATCAAGCCGCCGAATGAGATAGGCGATTGCATTTTGGAAGTCTTTTTCTTTGGCCTCAGGGCAATAGAGGAGCATTTCTCCTGATAACTTTTGAACCACGCGACGCATCGGTGTGGCCATCCCCTCGAGCATTTCAAAGGAGACCTCTTTTTCTACACCCCTTTCTGCGCGTAGAATTAAACCGTAGGCTATATCAAAAAGATTATGGCTTCCAATACCGATGTGAACGGCCTGGGCATGCTCTTTTCGGGTAGCCCATTCGAGCATCCGTTTGAAGTTAGCGTCACTCTCCACTTTGTGTAAAAAAGGAGCTTGCTCCCACCCGCGGATCGAACTTTCAACTGCTTCTAAAGCTAGATTAGCCCCTTTGACCAGTCGCAACCGAATCGGTGCAGTGCGTTTCATAGCCCATTCGGTCAGTTCTTTTTGAGTAGAAAAGGCATCCGGTAAATAACTCTGGAGCACGATTCCTGCTGTGTAGTTGTGAAACTCAGGCTCACTAAGCACCTTTTTAAAAAGAGAAAGAGTGAGATCGAGGTCCTTATACTCCTCCATATCAAGGTTGACAAAACGGGACTTTTTTTGGGCGGCACGATAAAGAGTGCGGAGTCTATCGGCGAGAGTTTCAAGGGTTGTCTCCCATCCTATCATATTCACTTGGCTAAAGAGAGTGGAGATTTTCACAGAAATGTAGTCCACATCAGGGCCGGCTAGATCGTCTAAATAGACTTCCAGCCGCCTTTTTGCTTCCTCTTCGCCTAAAATCGCTTCCCCCAAATGATTTAGGTTTACACGGATATTCTGCTTGCGACAGGAGGCAAAATAGTCTGCTCTTTTTTCAGGCTCTTCGGGTAAAAGAACGGGAGCCATCTCTTTTCGAATCTGCTTTTTAATGAGAGGGATAAAGAGAGTGGGCCACATTTTCCCAAACAACCGAAAGAGAAGAATTTGCATCCGGCTTCCCTCATTTAAAAACCGAGGAATGCCATACTTTTGGATCAGTGCCACAAGTTGATCAGCTGTGCGTGCATGGGAAGCGCTGCGGAAGCACTGATCGGTTAGCGCTGTCATGAACAGGCGTCCATTTGGATCGTTCACCATCCGCCCTAGCCACTGCTCTCGCTTTTTCTCTTGCGTGGTCGTTTCCTGGCGTGCTGCACAAACTAGATGGGCAGCGAGATCAAGGGTGTGTTTTTTTCTCTCTTCGGTTGAAAGAGAGCGCCCCCGGACAGAGTCGATTAATTGAAGGGCTTGCTGCATAAATGTTTTTTACACGTTGATCAGATTATTGACAAAGATCGCTTCCTAAGACATTCTCATGGTCATGAAATACTGTATGCTCTTACTCCTTCTCTCTTCCATTCTGTTTGCCGATGTTTATGTGGGTGCGGATGTGCTGTTTGAAAAAGGAGCGCCTCCTTCCTTGAAAGGGAAGCGGGTCGGTCTCATCACCAATCAATCGGCAGTGAATCGGCAACTGCAAACGACGTTTGATCTCCTGAAGGCGCATGCAAAAAAATACACTCTTGCGGCAGTTTTTGCTCCGGAGCATGGATTTTACGGAGATGCCTATGCCTGTGAGAGCGTGGAACATCAAAAAATAGACGGTGTTCCACTCTACAGTCTCCACGGAAGTGTGCGTAGGCCCACTGCTGAGATGCTTAAAGGAATCGATCTTTTGATTTATGACATTCAAGACATTGGATCGCGCTCCTACACTTTTGTTTCAACGCTTTTTTACTGCATGGAGGAGGCGGCCCAGTTTGGCATCCCTGTTATTGTGCTCGATCGTCCCAACCCGATGGGGGGATTAGTTGTAGACGGTCCCCTGATTGAAGAGAAGTGGCGCTCCTTTTTAGGCTATGCTCATATCCCTTATTGCCACGGCATGACAATTGGTGAGTTGGCCCGGTTCTTTAACACAGAGCATCAAATAGGCTGCGATCTCACAGTGATTCCCATGCGCGGATGGAAACGGGGAATGACTTTTACGGATACCGGTCTTCCATGGGTGCCGACAAGCCCTCAGATTCCTGAGCCCGACACCCCGTTTTTCTACCCGACGACCGGTTTATTGGGACACTGCTCGCTTGCCAATATTGGAATCGGGTATACACTTCCCTTTAAGCTAGTTGGCGCTCCGTGGATTCAAGCGGATCAGTTTGCGGCTACGCTCAATGGACAAAAACTTCCTGGAGTCCATTTTCAGCCCTATTACTATCGCCCTTTTTTCGGAAAATTTCATGCGGAAAATTGCCAAGGAGTGCGCATCGTCATCACAGATCCTGAGCGATATTTACCGATTACCACGCAATTTACGATCATGGGGGTGTTAAAAAATCTTTACCCTCGACATTTTTCTGAGGCACTGGGCCATATGATGGGCTCAAAAAGTAAAATAGATGTTTTTCACAAATTGAACGGTTCAGAAGATGTTCTTTATCTTCTTAAAAATGAACGTTTTGTGATTTGGAAATTGCGTGAAAAATGCGTCTCTGCCCGCACCGCTTTCCTCCCCATTCGTGAACGCTATCTCATTTATTAGCACTCAATAGTCTTTTCTGCTAAAAATCCTTGTTTTTCCCTTGACACGAATCAACACTTCCTCCTATGATGGCTTCTCTAAAAACAACCTATCTGAGGAGATCCAAAAATGAGTAAGATTAAGCCTCTTAACAACCGCGTTTTAATCAAGCGCTCCGTGGCGCAAACAACAAAGGGGGGCATTATTCTCCCTGATACAGCACAAGAGAAACCTAAAGAAGGGGAAGTCGTTGCCGTCGGTCAAGGAACTCGTGATGAAGAGGGAAAGCTGAGCCCCCTCACCGTTAAAGTGGGTGACCGTGTTCTTTTTTCTTCTTATGCAGGAACAGAAGTCAAAGATAACGACGAGGAATATCTCATTCTTTCAGAAGATGATGTTCTGGGTGTATTAGTATAAATTTAAGGAGTATCCAATTATGTCAAAAATGTTTCAGTTTAAGCAAGATGCCCTTAAGTCTATTCAAGAAGGGATTCGCAAATTGGCCAAAGCCGTTATTGTGACGCTCGGTCCAAAAGGGCGCAATGTTGTGATCAAAAAGAGCTATGGAGCGCCTCTTTCGACAAAAGATGGTGTGACGGTTGCCAAAGAGATTTCACTAAAAGATAAGTTCGAAAATATGGGTGCCCAACTTGTTAAAGAAGTGGCATCTAAAACCTCTGATGTTGCCGGAGATGGAACCACAACAGCGATTGTTCTGGCCGAAGCCATCTTCACCGCAGGCGCCAGAAATGTAACGGCAGGCTGTAACCCAATGAGCCTGAAGAAAGGAATCGACAAAGCCGTCGAGAAAATGACCGGGACACTTTCCAATCTTGCAGCTGCTGTCAAAACGCCTGAAGAGGTGAAGCAGATTGCCACCATTTCTGCCAACAACGACCCTGACATTGGAACGATTATCGCAGAGGCGATGCAGAAGGTGGGTAAAGACGGGATTATTACGGTAGATGAAGCGAAAGGGATTGAAACTGTCCTCGATGTCGTAGAAGGAATGCAGTTTGACAAAGGCTTTCTCTCTCCCTACTTCATCACCAATCCACAAAACATGAGTGTTGAGCTTGAAAACGCTCTTGTTCTGCTTGTCGACAAGAAGGTCTCTTCTGCAAAAGAGTTGATTCCGATCCTTGAAAAAACAATGAAAGAGAGCCCCAAACCTCTTCTGATTATCGCAGAAGATGTAGACTCAGAGGCGCTTGCAACGCTTGTTGTCAACAAGCTCAAAGGAGGCCTACCGGTTTGTGCGGTTAAATCTCCTGCATTTGGGGATCGCCGTAAAGCTATGCTAGAAGATATTGCCTGCTTAACAGGAGCGACCGTGGTTTCTGAAGATATCGGGTTAAAGCTCGAAGATGTGGGTCCTGAGGTGCTTGGTCAAGTGAAAAAGATCAAAGTCACCAAAGAAGAGACCACATTGATCGACGGTGCAGGCGATTTAAGCCGTGTCAAAACACGTGAGTCGCAAATCCGCGGTGAAATTGCGAATAGCACGTCTGATTACGATCGCGAAAAACTTGAAGAGAGACTAGCTAAGTTGGTTGGCGGTGTGGCCGTTATTAAAGTGGGAGCTGCAACAGAGACTGAAATGAAAGAGAAAAAAGCGCGCGTAGAAGATGCTCTTCATGCGACACGTGCTGCGGTTGCTGAAGGAATTGTTCCTGGAGGTGGAGTGGCTCTACTGAAAGCTGTCAAGTCTCTGGATGAGTTAAAGCTTACTGGGGACGAAGCTGTTGGGGCCAAAATTATCTACCAAGCGGCCTTTGCCCCTGCAACAGCAATTGCAAATAACTGTGGTAAGCAAGGCAACCTCATTGCTGAAAAGATATTTGAGAGCAAAGAGAGCAACTGGGGCTATAATGGCTTGACCGACACATTTGGCAATCTTGTTGAAGATGGTGTTATTGATCCTGTCATGGTGACCAAAAGCGCTCTACGTCATGCAGCATCCGTATCAGGCCTACTGCTAACAACAGCTGCCATGATTACCAATACACCGAAGCCTAAAGAGGCTGCTCCATCAGCTCCAATGGGAGGCATGGGAGGCATGGGAGGTATGGGAGGTATGGGTGGTATGGATATGGGTGGCATGGGAATGATGTAGCCCCCACCTGCCGGAGGGGCGAGTCCCTCCGGCCTCCCTTAATGTGAGGAAAAGAAAATGCCAACATATGATTATCATTGTGAAGCGTGTCAGCATAGTTTAGAGGCCTTTCAGAAGATTACGGATGCGCCTCTTGTCACCTGTCCTGCTTGTCGAAAGGAGAGGCTTCAACGCGGTGTTGGGGGTGGAAGCGCCACCTTCCGTTTCGTAGGTGAGGGTTTCTATATCAACGACTACAAGTCAGATACGTGCTCTTCTGGCTGCTCTTCTGACTCAAAAAAATGCTCAAGCTAGCGGTGGAAATCTCCCTTGATGACCAAGAGAACATTCTGATTAGGAGTGAAGGTAGCAATGGATGACGTCGTTAGCATCAACGAGGCGTACATCTGCTGAGAGCTGCAGGTTTTGGGGTTTTTCGGAAACAAATAGGATATAGAGAATCTGGGCTTGATCGGGACGAGAAACGGGAGGAATTCCCTTTGCTCGCAGCGCGTTGATTTCTCTTTCTATCCAATCCTGATTAGGGCTTTTGGAGGTCCACTTAGCCTCACCAAGTAAAAGCGTTCTTGCCTTTTTAGCTTCGGCAACAAGGTCCCATTCATGTCCCTTTCCATGCCAAAAACGCCCCGCTTCTGCACACTCTAGCCCCCAGCTTCTGGCAAGGGTGGGTAGCGCGGCGCGGCTAAGCTCTTCCCAAGCAACGGAAAAAATCCTTGGAAGTGTTTTTTCGAGATGAAGTCGGTGTTCACGCCGATTCATCTGAGCAAGTAGACTACGCTTGGAAGCAACCACTTCAAACCAAAACCGTACAAAGGGATCTCGCATCTTATAGAGCGCTTTTTTAGAATCTGTAGCACATTTTCCAAACGGAACCTCTCGATAAACCAAATCCAGATCAATGAGCTGCTGCATTGAGCGTGAAAGAGATGTAGCCGGTTTTTCAATGCGTGCTGCGATCTCTGAGAGACGATGGGCCCCTAAGCCAATGGCATCTAAAATAGAGCGAAGGACCATACTGGAGGAGGGTTCTTCCAACAACAAGCGATTTGGCTCTTCTTGCAAAGGAGCCATCGAATCGAGAACCAAATCACTAATCAGCGTGTACAAATCACCCTTTCTTCTGGACACAAGCTCCCAATAACGGGGAACCCCTCCCCAAATCGCGTAAGCTTCCACAATATCACGGGCCCGACTCATCTTCAGGGCTTCGCCCATATAAGCGATGGGGATGGGTCGTAGCTTGAAAAGCTCGTCTGCACGTCCATAAAGTGGGGCGCTAGGGGCCAAAACAGCTCCCTGCATCATTCTTTGGGAAGAACCACATAAAGCGATGATCAATTGAGCCTCCTTAGCTTCCCTATCCACAAAGCCTTGTAAAACACTGGGAAGTTCTGGTGAAGAAGCGATGAGATAGGGGAGTTCATCAATAATAAGAGGACCGCGCCAATTCAAACGCTTAGCTTCTTGAGCTAAGCGGAGAAATAGAGAGCGCCAATCGGGATAATCCACATCAGCAAAACCAGGAAAAGCGCTTGAAAGAGCAAGAGTAAAATACTTTCTTTGAACGGATGCGGATGATTCATCGGCTACATAGTAGATACCCCGGTGTTTCGCAGCCCACTCAAGAAGAAGGCGGGTTTTCCCCAAACGTCGTCTACCCCAGATGACGGCTAGACTCCCTTCTTTGGATCGCAAGAGCCGATCTAGCCTCTGCATCTCTTGGATTCTGTCTACAAACTCCATACCTACTATTATGCAATAAAACATAATGTTTTTCAACATAATGTTTCAGAGCATAATTCTAAGCCGACTTAATAGGAGGTCCTCCAAAAGGCAGGAACAAAAGCGATGAGGACCGCAAAATACTCGAGACGTCCAGCTACCATCCAAAAGCAGGAGAGTACTTTCCCCCAATTCGATAAAAAGGCAAACGACTCGACAGGCCCTCCCATCCGAAAGGCAATCCCCACGTTATTGAGCATGCATGAAACGGTACTCAAACCCGTCTCGGGATCGATGCCATCCAGGACAAGCAAAAAGGTCCCCAAGATAGCTAAAAAAGCGGAAACCATAATGAAACAGAGCACGGTTGTCGCCATCCGATTATCAATAAGGCTGTTGCCGACGCGATAGGTCCGCACCGTGTCTGGACGGTATATCGATTCGATCTTGTTGAGCATAATCCGGAAAAAAGTCTGATGCCGAATCACCTTAAGACCACCTGCCGTGGATCCTGCCATTCCTCCTATATAAAATAAAACCAGCATCAACACTTGGATAGAGAAGGGCCAGAGATCGTAGTTAGCTGTTGTAAAGCCGGTTGACGTTTGAGCAGAAATGACTTGAAAAGCGCCAAAACGGAGCGCTCCAAAAAAGCCGAGCTCGCCTGTTTGCTCATCAGGTGAAAGAGGATAGCCCATTTTTCCTGTGAGCTGCCATGTGGCAATCGCCACAACACACAATATAATCAGTAAAAAACCGATCAACTCAGGATCTTTAAGTCGGTAAAACTTTCCTCTCATGCAAAAAAAGTAAATCGAAAAGCTGATACTTCCCAAAATCATAAACACAATAACGACCCAATCTGTATAGGCATTGTGAAAAGCGGCAATCCCTCCATTTCTGGGTGTAAAGCCTCCTGTTGAGATGGTTGAGAAGGAGGTAGTGATGGCTTCAAAAAAGGTAATAGAGTGATTGGTGATCATTAAAAGAATGACCTGGGCAATGGTGAGACCAAGGTAGATCTTCCATAACTGACTGGCAGTTTCCTTAATCCGTGGCATCATCGACTCTTTGCTGGGCCCTGTCACCTCCGTTTGATAGAGGATCTTTCCTCCTACTCCTAATGCGGGTAAGATGGCCACGAATAAAACGATGATTCCTCCTCCACCCAGCCACTGCATAAAGCTGCGCCAAAAAAGAAGGGAGGGGCTAACGGCATCAAGGCCCGACAAAAGGACTTCCCTTGTTTCAGGCTCGATGATGGGATAGAGGGTGCCGAAGTAGCTATAGTCGGTTTTTTCACCTGTGCTAAAAGTCTTATTGATTGGGCTTTCCAGATTGGTGTAGGGGTCGATATTTTTGGCTTGCATGACGGTAGCACCTGTGGTGGTTAAACCGGAAACAGCCTCAAAAAAAGCATCGATAGGATTGGTGAGCGTTTTGTTTAGAAAAAAGGGTAGAGCGCCGACTGCTGGTGTGAGAAGATAAACAAGCAGCACGAGTAACAGAGCTTCACGTCTGTAGAGGTGGCCGGTTCTTTTTTGGCCAATGAGCCACAAGATCCCTCCGAGAGCGGCTGTAATGAAAAGAGTGAATAAAAACGCGAGAGCAGCGGGAGGTTGTGGGTAGACCTCTGGCCCCACAATCCATTCACAGTAGGCCGCGATGCAAAAAGGGATGGAGAGGGGGATCAGTAAGATCCACATGTAAAAAGAGAGCGTTTTACAGATATCACGGTATAGCATCAGAACAGCTTCTTAATTTCAGGTACATGTTGGGGGCTGCTGATCACAACAACGGTATCTCCGGGTGACAGCACGCGGTTTGCATCCGCAATAAATACTCTTCCACGGCTTTGGATCATCGCAATTAAAAAATCGTTGGGAAACTCGGGTCCCAGTTCGCGAATCGGAATGCCCACCAGTTTTGAGGTGAGAGAAACTTTTACCTCCATCACCTCTGCCTGGTTATGGTACATCGAAACCATTGAGGCAATTGTTTTTTCTCGGGCAATGGAGAGAATGCGGTTGGCAGCATTGATTCGTGGGGAAGCGATTTGGGAGATACCTAACCGGCTCATAAGGGGAAGGTAATTGGTATCCGATAGTGATGAGATGACATGCTCACACCCTAAATCACGAGCGATGGTGGCGGCTAAAAAATTCACTTCGTCATTCCGTGTACAGGTGACAAAGCAATCAGCCTCCTCTATTTTCTCCGACTGTAAAAAACGGTAGTCCGTTCCACTCCGGTGGATGACGGTACAGAGGGGAAGTTTTTCCGATAGAAGGCGGCATTTGGTAAAATCCTGATCGAGAATCCGTACGCGCACATTACTTTCGGTCAGTGTGCGTGCTAGGTTGAGACCAATAAGAGAGCCGCCTACAATGACAACCGATTTGGGTATTTTAGGAGAAGTTCCAAACAGTTTGTGGAGATTTTTGATGGCTCCTCTCTCGCCGATAAAGGTGACCTCATCATCGGGAAGAAGTGTCTCTTGCCCATGGGGAAAAATGATTTGTTCGCTTGTGGAGGTGATCTTGCCTTTTGATGTGAGCGTCTTTTCACGTCGAATCAACCCGACCATGAGCTGATCAGATAAACCGAGCTCAGAGCGCTGCATCAGTGGGATTTTCTCTTTTCGCCACGATTCAGGAACTTTGACTGTCCGCATTTGAATCGAGCCGTGAGCAAACCGCTCAGTGGCAATTGATCCGGGTATCATAATCATGCCGGCAATGGCGTCTGCAGTGAGTTTTTCGGGACCAATGAGATGATCAACACAGAAAATACGCTCAAAACTGAGCCGGCTTTGCATAAAATACTTGTTACTCCGCACCCGTGCGATGGTTTGGGGATAGCCCAAATTTTTCGCCATTGTGCAGGTAACGAGATTATCCTCATCGTCGTTTGTCAAGGCGATCAGAAGATCGGGGTTAAACTCGAGCAGCTCTTCTAGTAATTCCCAGTCGGTTCCGGAACCGAGCCGTGTGGCTACATCGAGATCTCGCGTAGCTTGCTCTAGTTTGAGAGGGTCGATATCGATCAGCACAATGCTATAGTCGATCTGTGAAAAAATGGTGGCTAGGTGAATCCCAATATCTCCGGCACCAATAATGACAATATTCATGTAACTTCCGTTTTAATGCAGTAGATTGCCCCTATAATGACAAGCGCAACGCCGATATACGACATGATATCGGGTTTGTTATTCCAAAAAATCCAGTCAAACAGACCGGATAGAATCACAGCAAAGTAAATCAGAGGGCTTATTTTTTGTGCGGAGGCATACTGATACCCTTTTGTGAGAAAGTATTGGTAGATAGCTGCAAAAAGTCCGACGCCAATGAGTAGCCCCCAAATCAACGGTGTATGGTTTTGCCACGCCCAGAAAAGGGGAATCGCAGAAATCAACGTGCTGATTGAAAAGTAGTAAAATAAAATACGGTAGAGGGGTTCGAACTTTCCCAACTCCCGAATACCCGCCATGCTCACCGACATAAATAGACCCGAGGCTAAAGCAACTAAAGCTGCCGGGTGAAAAAGCGTCATGCCCGGATGTAAAATGAAGAGCACACCCAAAAAGCCTACCAGCAGTCCCGGAATGAGTTTAAGCGCGATTTTCTGTCCCTTCCAAATCCATAAAACTAGAGGAATGAAAAGAGGCATGGTGTTGTTGAGGAGCATCGCATCGGTTAAAATAATGTAGCGAATGGAGAAGAAAAAACAGTACATGTTTAATAATCCCGCGATAGCGCGCACAAGATGTGTGGGCAGTACTGTTGTGCTCAGTTTTTTGGGCTTTGGAAAAAGAATCCAAGGAAGTAAGAGGAGTAAGCAAACAAGATTGCGCATAAAGACCAGCTGTTGGTCAGAGATTTTTCCTCCCCATTTCACAAGAGCGCCCATGCAAGCGTAAGCCGTCGCTGCCAGCAAAATAAAGCCTCCCCCCAACCAGATGTGTTCTTCTCGGCGCGCTTCCATGATTCTATCTTCTATCAAAAAAAACTTTTTTAGAGGAGAAGAGGCTTGAATAGTTGTGCCGTCTCCCTTATACTTCCCTCGTCCCTGCACTGGTAGCTCAGCTGGATAGAGTACCCGGCTACGAACCGGGCGGTCAGAGGTTCGAATCCTCTCCAGTGCAAATTTATATTATGGAGGTGTCCGATGGGCGTTTTAGTTGGAAAAAAAGCTCCTGACTTTCACTTGAAAGCCGTTGTTAAAGGAAAGATTGAAAACCAATTCTCACTCTCTTCTCTGAAGGGAAAATATGTTGTTCTCTTTTTCTATCCTCTCGATTTTACTTTTGTCTGTCCGACAGAGTTGCACGCTTTCCAAGAGCGTTTAGGTGAGTTTGAAAAGCGCGATGCCCAAGTTGTAGGCTGCTCGGTCGATAGCTGTTTTTCACACACAGCTTGGCTGAATACACCACGCAGCAAGGGGGGGATTGAAGGCGTTGAATACCCGATTCTCTCTGATATCAACAAACGCGTTTGCCGCGACTATGACGTTCTCAAGGAAGATGAAGGAATCGCCTACCGGGGTCTGTTTCTCATCGACAAAGAGGGTGTTGTGCGCCATCAGATTGTGAACGACCTTCCTCTTGGACGTTCAGTTGACGAGGCGATCCGGATGATTGATGCACTCATCTTTTTTGAAAATCACGGTGAGGTTTGTCCTGCTAACTGGCAGCAGGGACAAAAATCCATGAAGGCAACACCAGAAGGTCTTGTCGAGTATTTTGCTCACTAACGGCTGGTTAGGTAGTCGTACAAATCGCGTTCAGTCACCATCAAAATAGAGCGATGCATTTCGCAGACAGGCTCTGTTGCGTTGATGATTTCACTAGAGCCGACTCCCGGCAGGCACAGTCCGGAGATAGTAGGGAAGAGGCTCTTATTTTCTAAAAACTGGAGCCCAAATAGATAGTCTTGGGTGCTAAACCCCTCTTCCTTCACTCGAAAAAAGACCACACCCCTTTCAAACAAAAGTGCTTGTACGGCTAAGCGGAGCCCTAAGCTCTCTTCTGTTGGGGGCTCGCCCAAGAAGTCGGAAAGCTGAGCCAAATTTTTACAATGATAGGCTGTTTCAAATTCCCCTTTTTGGGCTTCTCCAAATAAAGCAATTGTATGCATAGTAATTACCTCAAACTAATTTTAGCAAATTAAAATATTTTATTTCATAAAATCTGTTGTTGTCTCTTAGAACCTATCCCAAATGTAGGCAATGGACCGTAGTATTAGATTGTCGGTGAGCCTCGTAAAGCGTAAGCGCGACCGCGAGGAAGGGCATATTGGAAATAATATGACCGACGAGTGGTCTTACGAGAATCACGACAAGATGATGCGGGACATCCGCGGATACTTTTGGGATCGGTTCTTAACATAAAGTTAATGAAAAAAAATCGATCGGCTGCTAAGCTCTTGCCAGGAGTATTTCACTTTTTAAAAACAGAGGAGAATTTTTTATGGAACGTCTGGATGCGCGTCTAGATCAGATGCATCTTTATCTTTCACGAGCCGCAGCAGTCCCTATATTAGGGGTGATTCCGGCTGCACTGAAAGCCATCGCCGGTTTGGTCGAGTCTGTTGTGGGCGCCGTGATTGCTTTGATTAGCCTTCTAGCTTTTCCCTTTACTGGTGAAAAAGCAGAACGTGCTTTTAATTGGGGTGCTAGCCATGTTGCGCATGGGCTCGCTAGAGCACTTGCAGGTGTTCTGTTTACCCTTCCATGTGTGAGTTGTGTAATCGGTCTTAGAACAGGTGGAATTCCTATAGAGCGTACGGATGAATCAGGCTATACAACTAAAAGTCAAGGACTTAAGGAAGGTGGCTGGGCTGAGTATTTCTACGCCTAGTACTTTTTAATCCCTTGGTTGTGTAGCAGCCAAGGGATTTCATTTGGGGGCGTGTTGGTTTGAGTCTCTGTAAAGCGCTTGATTGCCTAACTCTTTCTCTATAAAAATCAATCGATTATATTTGGCTACTCGGTCGGACCGAGAGAGGGAACCGGTTTTGATTTGCCCGGAAGCGGTTGCCACAGCCAGATCGGCAAGCGTTGTATCTTCTGTCTCTCCGGAGCGATGGGAGGGGATCACTGTATATCCATGAGCGCGCGCCAGTTGAATACAGTCTAAGGTTTCAGTTAAGGTGCCAATCTGATTGAGTTTAATGAGAATAGAATTGGCGATCCCTTCTCTTATTCCCTTTTCTAAAAAATGCGTGTTGGTGACAAATAGATCGTCACCTACAAGCTGCACTTTTTCTCCGAGTCGCTCTGTCAACCACTTCCATCCTTCCCAATCGTTTTCTGCCATGCCATCTTCAACGGAATCGATGGGAAAATGTTCGCAGAGCCGTGCCAGCTCCTCGACTTGCTCTTGGGGGGTGCGGCCACTGTAGGTGTTGTCGTTGTAAAATTCTGAGGCGGCGCAATCAAGAGCTAGGGTGACCTGCTCGCCGGCGGAGTATCCGGCTTTTTCAATGGCATGGACAAGAAGAGTGAGCGCCTCTTCATTGGAGGCTAGATTAGGAGCAAAGCCTCCCTCGTCGCCGACAGCCGTGACAAGTCCTTTTTTGTTTAGAATTTTCTTGAGGGTGTGGAAAATTTCGGCACCCCACCGGATCGCCTCAGCAAAAGTGGATGCGCCGATAGGTCGGATCATAAATTCTTGAAATTCAAGACCGTTATCAGCATGGGCTCCTCCGTTAATGACATTCATCATGGGGCAAGGGAGAATATGGGCTGACGGGCCGCCCAAATAGTGATAGAGGGGGAGCTTGAGAGAAGCTGCCGCTGCTTTGGCAATGGCAAGCGAAGCGCCTAAGATGGCATTGGCTCCAAAGTGAGACTTATTCTCCGTTCCATCTTCTTCACACATCAGGTGGTCGAGTTCAACCTGGTTACAGACCTCTTTACCGATGACCAGATCGGCGATTTTTTCATTAACGTTTTGAACGGCCCTTAACACCCCCTTGCCCTGATACCGGTTGGGATCGCCGTCACGTAGCTCAACAGCTTCGTGTTCGCCTGTGGAAGCTCCTGAAGGGACGGAAGCCACTCCCTGGAATCCCTCGTCCGTGGTGACTGTGACTTGAAGAGTGGGATTCCCTCGTGAATCCAGGATTTCAAGAGCGTGGATTTCTGTGATTTTCGCGTGTGTCATATTTTTCCTCTGCTTTCCAATGTTAAAACTTGTTAGCATTTGTCACAATGGATGAACACTCTCTTATTGAGCAGAGTCGAAAAGGGAATCGGGAGGCGATGGACCAGCTTGTACGCACGCACTGGGACCGGGTCTATCATCACTGTCTCCGTATGGTTCATGATGAAAAGATGGCCGAGGATTTGGCCCAAGAGACATTTGTGCGTGCATTTGAGCACTTAGAGACCTTTCAAGAGCGAGCTCAGTTTTCCACTTGGGTGTGGCGCATCGCGCATAATCTTTCCATTAACTATCTCAGAAAGCTCCATGTCAAAGAACAAGCGCTCAACGAAGAGCTTTTCTCTGCTGAGGTAGACAAGGAGGAAGGAGCCTTTATGGAGCAGGTGAAGCGGGCTCTTGAAACCCTAGATGAAAAGCACCGGATTGTGTTTGAGCTCTATGATTTAGAACACCTTCCCCAGAAGGAGATTGCAGCTCAGTTAGATATTCCACACGGAACCGTGCGTTCACGCCTCCACTATGCACGCCTTAAAGTGCGCGCTTACTTCAAAGCGCACCCTCCAGATCTTACTTGAGCTCTTTGAGGAGTTTGAGATAGGAATCAAAGCGCAGTGCGGAAATTGTACCTGTTTGCAGGGCCTCTTCAAGAGCACACCCGGGCTCGTGGGTGTGGCTGCAATTGGGAAAGCGGCAGTGACCGCTCTCTCTTTGAATCTCAGGAAAATAGGACTCTACATCTTCTTGTTTGAGATCCCAAACGCCAAAACTGCGAATGCCGGGCGTGTCAATACACCACCCTCCAAAGCTTAAAGGAATGAGATGGGTAGAGGAGGTGGTGTGTGTTCCTTTTCGGGTCTTTTTGACCACGTCTGCAACAGCTAGATCAAGACCGGTCATGGTATTAATCAAAGAGGATTTGCCTACGCCCGACTGTCCCGAAAAAACGGAGGCGCGGTCCCGCATTTGCTCTTTCAACTGTGAGATCCCCTCTCCTGTTTGGGCGCTGATCGGTAGGATAGGAATTCCTAAGCTTTGGTAGGTTTTTAGACAGTGGGCTAAGAGATCTGCCTCTTCACTTTCTTTTTCGAGCAGATCGATTTTGTTGACCACAATCACAGGCTCCATTTTACCTTTATAGGTGGCAATGATGTAGCGGTCGATTAAGTGGGGTTTCAAATGGGGCTGGACAACAGAAACGGTGATCAAAACTTGGTCGATATTAGCTGCAATGAGCTGCATTTGACGTCGACGCAGATTATCTTGTCTAGAGAGTACAGAGCTTCTCTCTTCAACGTGGGCTATTGAACCCTCTTCAAATAACACAAAATCACCCACTGTCACGAGATTTTTCGCCCGGCTGATCTCTTTTTTTAAAGCGCCACGTAACGTGCACAAGTAAACAGTGTTCCCATGCTGAACAGAAATACCATCGGGGGTAATGGCAAGAACACGGCCCCGTAATAGATTTTGATTTTTGGAGAGTTTTTTTTCAGCGGCTTGTTTGGCATGACGCTCTTTTTTTTCGGAATCGGTTTTTTTGTATTTAGAACGATCTTTTTTGGATGCTCTTTTACGTGCCGTTTTGTGCTCTTTGCGGCTCTCAGAAAAATCCTCCTCTTCAAAAAACTTACTCACTCTCTCCTCTGGGATCTGGTTAACGCATACATCAGAATAGCACCGGAAATCGCTACGTTTAACGACTCCATCTTACCGGGCATCGGAATGGTGATCTGTTCGCCGAGCTCTGCCCCCTCTGGCGAAATGCCTTGCGCTTCGTTGCTCAACAGAAGCAAGCTGTTTTTGTCTGCACTAACCTCAGGAAGCGGGCGCCCTTCAATATCGGCTATATAAGGTGTGTGAGGCAGCTGTTTGAGCGCTTCCCAGCTTCCCTCTTGCCAAGGCAGGTAAAACAGCGCTCCTCGAGAAGCACGGATCACTTTCTCGTGAAAAGGATCAACGCAGCCGGGCAGAAAAAATACCCCTTCCCAACCAAGAGCCAAAGCGGTGCGCAGCAATGTCCCCATATTTCCCGGATCCGTGATGCGGTCGAGAGCAAGTAGAGGCGCCTTTTTGTCGATTGGTGTTCTTTCAGGTAGGGGGAATTCAGCTGCAATCCCTTCGGGTGAAGGGAGACCGGTGATTTTTTTCATCACCGACTCCGAAACGCCGATATGAGGCATTGAAAGGGGCTCTAGAGAAAAAACGCGCGTTGGAGAGAGCACTTCCGAGAGCTCAGCGACTATTTTCACACCAGAAATCACGACATGCCCCTGCTGCCTGCGATAGCGCGCATCCGTACGCAGTTTGACTAGGTGTTTGATAACTGGATTGTGTGTACTTACAATTTGCGTTTTAAACATTTCACTTTATTATTTGGCTCATGATTCCTTTTAGAAAGTCCATTGGATTTCGCCTTCTCGGTATCAGCTTTATTCTACTTGCCTTTCCCCTTTTAGTGGACTCATTTATCCTTGTCCAAAAGCGGTACGAACATGCTGTTGCCGATGCCAAGGGATATCTGGTTGAGGTTGCCCACCTAAGAGAGCTCCCCCTTGAGCAAATTCAACCTCTTAATAAACCTCTCCTAGAGGTGATGACCTACTTTTTGAACCTACAAAAAGAGTTTCCGGACAAGACAAATCAAGAATTAAACGAAAAACTCGCTACTTTAGCCAAAGTTGGAGACTTTTTTGGTATTTTTCTCCTTAAAATTACCGATGAAAAGGAGTATATTGTAACCGCTTCTAGCTTAGAATCCTATATTGGAAAAAACTATACAGAATTTTTCAAACTCAACGATCCTTACCTACCCGACTCGGTAGAAAGAGGCTTTAGTGGTTATATTTCGTATGATTCAGAGACGCTAGATCCCTATTTTATTGTGGTGCATCTCATCTTCTCAGAGGGTCGTGAGAAGGTAGTAGGGGTCATTGCTGTTTCAGATGCGATCACTCAAAAGCTGGACGAAATTCTTGAACAAGATGATCACCGCTACCCGGTTCGTTTTGCCCTTCTACTCCCCTCTTCGATTGTTTTTGCTGCCACAGATCCAAAGCTACGCTTCAACTACTTTCTTCCCCTTGACCCCGCTTATCGTGCCCTTTTTCTAAAAGAGAATAACTTTATACAGGACGCACTACCTAAAAAACCCCTGAAGGTGGTTGGAGAAATCGGTTATCCTTTTACTGAGTTTGAGTGGAGGGGAGAGACGCAGATTGGCTATGTCAAAAAGTTGCCCGGAGCCAACTTCGCTCTTTTGAGTTATGCGTCTAAAGATGAGATTTTCCACTCGCCTGTAGTGAGCTTTTTTAATATCTACAGCGTTTATGGCTTGATTTTGATCGTGGGTGGAGTGGTGGCCTATTTACTGACAATGCGCATGGCGCGTCCGATTCAAAGGTTAAGCGCGGTGATGCAGGAGATTCAAAAAGGGGATCTGAAACAGCGGTATCAGAAAGATCCGATGGGTTTTGAAATTAATGTGTTGGGTTCCATTTTTAATGAGATGGTTGACGCTCTTTTAGAGCAGAAAAAAGTCGCTGAGGAGGAGCGGATAAAAAGAGAGACTTTTGCACAAGAATTGAAACTGGGACAACAGGTGCAGATGAGTCTGCTTCCGCAGCGGATGCCTCACTACCCGGGTGTGGAAGTAGCGGAGGTCTATATTCCTGCTATTGAGGTAGGAGGCGATTTCTACGATGTTTTTGTCAAAGAGACAAAAAAGGGAGCTTCCCAACTCGTTGTTGCGGTCGCTGATGCTTCGGGAAAAGGAGTGCAGGCCTGTTTTTATTCACTCAGTGTGCGCAATATGCTGCGTACTTACATGAAAGAGTATGACGATGTAGGCAAAGCTGTATCGGACACAAACAATCTTTTTACCCTTGATACAGAGGAGACAGGAATGTTTGTGACGGTGATGATTGGCGTCTACGATCAGGCAACAGGTCTCTTTCATTACTTTTCAGCCGGACATAATCCACCGATTGTCAGACGGGCTAATGGTACGGTTGAAATCTTAAGGCACCATGGAATGGCCATGGGAGTACTTCCAACTGAAGATCAACAGGCTGAATCGATACAGCTCTACAGCGGAGATGTGGTCATTCTTTATACGGATGGCATTACCGAGGCTCACGATGAGGAGTTTGAGCTTTATGGTGAGCAGAGGTTGCTTGACCTGGTCGAAACCGAAGGGGAAAAGAGCGCCTCTACGCTTGTAGAGCGGATTGTCTCAGATGTGAATGATTTTGCAGGGGAAGCACCACAGCATGATGATATCACGCTTTTGGTAATGAAAATAGAGTAAAAACATGATTAAACAGTCTTTCACTCTCCGTGTCTTGGTGATCAGTTTTCTCGTGCTGGCTCTTCCCCTTTTGATTGATTCGTTCCTTTTCTTTCAAAATTCATATGACGATACAATCCATGAGGCTAAAACAGATCTGCGGGAGGCAGCCAATTTCCGCACCTTTACCCTCACCGAAATTCAGCCGATCAAGCAGGTGTTACTAAAAGAACTGATCTATCTTCTCAATTTAGGTGACCAGCTTCCGGCTACAGATACCAATCGCCTCAATCAACAACTTGCTGAAGTGGCGCATATTGGGGGAGAGTTCGAACTGTTTCTCCTCAATTTGTCCAAAAGAGACGAATTTAAAATCATTGCGGCTAGCTCGGAGCTTTTTGTGGATACCTTTTTCACTAGTTTTCGCAGGCTGGACCAGGTTGTGGATACAGGAGAGGGAAACTTTGTCCGCTATATTTATGATCAAGAGGAAAAACGCTATATTCCGTATGTATTTTTGGCCCGAGTAGTCAAGTCAAATCAAACAGGTGAACCTGCTGCTATTCTCATGGCACGCGCAGAGATTGAAGAGGAATTGGGCTCTTTACTGTCGACGAATGGGGAAAAAAACAAGATCGACTTTGCTATTCTCAATGCCGACGGGATTGTTTTTGCGGCAACAGATTCGAATTTGACAGGCAATTATTTTGATCCCCTCACTTCAGTGCGAAAAAAAGAAATTCTGGAATCGAGTCAACTGGGGAGTCGTTCTCTCCCCTTAAAGCCGATTCCGGTCATTAAAGGAGAGGATCCTCCCTTTTTTGAATTTATCTTTGCCGATCAGGTACAGATCGCCTATCGCTCCTTCATTTCTGATTTTGGGATCTCAGTGATAGCCTATTCGGCTAAAGAGGAGTTTTTTGCCAAGGCCGTTCGCCATTTTCTTTTTATCTACTCGCTGTATGGCGTGATTTTGGTGATCGGCGGGGGAGTCACTTATTGGCTCTCGCTCTGGATCTCACGTCCTCTTAGACAACTCTCTTACTTAATGGGTGAGGTGAGAGAGGGAAATCTCGATGTACGCTTTGAAAAGCAACGCTTTGGCTTTGAGATCAATATTCTAGGAGAGATATTCAACAATACGTTGGTTACCCTATTAGAAAATATCCAAAAGGCAGAAGATGAGCGGGTAAAAAAAGAGATGTACCAGAGGGAAGTGGCAATTGGTAGGCAGGTTCAGCGGAGTTTGCTCCCCTCGCAGGTTCCAAAAATCTCCGGAGCTGAGGTGGCCGGCACCTATTTGCCTGCTAATGAGGCGGGAGGAGACTTTTACGGCTACCTCTCGCGTCTTTCAAGTGTCGGTGAAGAGATCCTTATGATTAGTGTGGCTGACGCAGCAGGGAAGGGAATTTCACCTTGTCTCTATGCACTATCGGCGCGTAGCTTGTTCCGCACGTATGCACGTCTAATCGATGATCCTGCAGATATTCTCAGTCGCACCAATAATGCTTTTATCGCGGATACTGGAGATACAGGGATGTTTGTGACGATTTTTGCGGCGACCTACCATGCCCAATCTAAAATTCTTTCCTACTACTCTTGTGGACATATTCCTCCTATTGTGCGTAGAGCAGATGGAAGTTTGATCCACTTAGAGCACTCAGGTATTGCTTTGGGTTTGAAAGAATCAAAAGAGTACGCTGCCGATTCCATTCAGCTGGCTAGTGGGGATCTGGTTCTTTTTTACACGAATGGTTTAGTCGAAGCGATTAATGCTAGCCGCCAACCTTTTTCTGAGAAGCGGTTGAGGCAATGTTTAAAGAACCAAAAATGGACCACAGCAGGGCAAGTAGTTGAGGGGTTAACAGCAGAACTCCAATCCTTTACCGGAAGCGCCTCGCAAAGTGAAGAGGTGACAATTGTGGCGCTGAAAATTGAATGATGTTCCAGTTTCTACAAAAGAGTTTTGAAAACGCAGCAAGAGCACATTCGTATGTGGATCCCCTTGAAGATCTGCTCTGCAATGAATCCATCACACTTTGTGCAGAGTTTGATCAGACTCCCTTTCAAGAGAGTTGGTCGTGGCGTAATACCCACATGGCGCGAGAGCTAAGCGCTCATCTAATTGATGAAAAGGGAGAATTTAAGCGCAAGATTCTTCTTAAAGCGATCCGCATTCTCGAGAGATCTTGCTACTCTCTTGGTCCTGATCGGCACCATGATGCGCATAGGCTCTCTCACGTTCTCAAAGTTCTGCGCCTCTTTTCTAAGGAGTCGGCCTACCCCAAAGCGCTTAAGCGGATTTACCGTCCAGATCATCACCAAGGCGCGATTCAGTTGATTCGGGAAACTCTTTTTATTCCTGAAAAGATTCCCGTTACAAATGCTCATGCACGTAGGGCGGCTCTTTCTGCACTTCTCACAGAGCTACGTCAAAGCGTGGGCTCCTGCTTTGCGACAGCACCCGCTATTATGATTCAACAGGAACAACCTCTCCAGTTTCTTTCTGATATCGGACAACTCTTTGGAACAGGAAGGCTCACACGCGTCTATGAAGGTGTTGAGTATACAGTGCCTCTAAGTGTGAATTGGGGAGCGGGGGATCTTTACCGTCCGATTTACCTCTCTTCTTTGGGAAACGACCCTCTTCAGAAAGCGGCTTCCTCTCCGGGTTTAAGAGCTGCATTTGAAGCGACTCGGTTGGAAAATCCATTTGCAAACTCACAAGAGTGGATAAAACAGCTGGATCCGTTTTCTCTGATCACGGCAGACACATTTCTTCGGCATGCTCTTTTAAAGCGGTATGGGGTCACTGAGGATGAGGTAAAAGAGCAGCAAGAGAGACCTATCGTGGGGTTTGCTCAACAACTCTTGATTCAAACGCCCCACCTGCACGCCGGAAAAGGGACTGCTTGCACGCAGTTTTTAAACGCTTATGAGAAAGGAAAAAATGCATTTAAAGCTCTTACAGATAATGCGTTGCTTAAGTCCTGGGAGTTCACTCTGGCCTCTCTTTCCGAGTCGAAAGCAGATTGTGCAAGGTGGAATCTCTACATTAGTTTAGGGTTTCAGCCTGAAGAGCCGTTTGGAATTGGTCAAAGCCTTCATGAGTATCTACAAAAGAAGATTGATCAACTCAACGACGAACTGGAAGAGTACCAGTCGCGCTACGACCATCTTTTTGCCCAAGCCAAGTATTTGGAGGGGCGTATCCGAAGAGCTTCAGCCTCTGAATTGGAGTGGCTGCGTGCCGATTACAGGATGCGGCAGCAAGAGATTAATCGCACGTTAAGCGAGAGGGATGAAGCGCATGATAAAGGAAGGAGGCTATCGGGTTTACTCCCTTTTTTAGTCGATTTTTATGGACAGAAGATGAAGAGCTACTTCCAGGAGGTTTATGATGCGGAGATGCTCGATATAAACTCTACTCTCTACGATGATAGCCCAGCAGGTTTTCGTTTGCTTTACAAGCATGGCAGGACGCATACGGCTCTTTGGAGCCTGATTCATACTCCTGCCGAATATATCCAGCACCTGAGTGCCTTTTTTGTGGCAACAGAAAATGAGCTGCAGCAATTGCCTGAGATGGAGGGAATAGGGCGTGAGCTCTCTGAGCTTATTACCACGATCGTTACCACCATTAAGCGCCCTGAGTTTCTTGATTCATCCTATTCGCGTCTGGCACGCGCCTACAAAGAGCCTCTAAAGAGCCTAGAACAAGTCAAACGCAAACCGTGGGTCTACATTTCAGGCGGGACGATGGGAACGCTGATTAGCTGTTATTATGGAAGTCCGCATTCTCCAACCGAAGTGAGACGCTGGGTAGAGAGCCCAACAGAGCTTCTTGCTTTTTTCATCGATACGGTGCGTGAGCTACCCTTGAGTACTCAGAGACTCTTTGAGAAGGAGCAGGATCGCTCAATGCTTGCCTCCTCTCCTACGCACGCTTTTTTGTGTAAACCGGGGTGGAGTTTGTTTCGCAAAGCATGGGAGAGCGATCTCTATACCTATACATGGATTCGTGATGTCTGGAACCATCCACAGCAACGCTTTTTGGACGAAAACATTCTCGATAGTCGCATGATGGACTTTCTTTTTTCCGAGCTCTTAAACTTTATCCCTCCAGGCTACCAGCCACTGGTAAAAAACATTTTGCAAGGGTTTCCCTATTCCATGCGCTCCAACGAATTTAGAGACTATGTAATCCGCGCACTCTCGTATGAGAAGTGGCTCCGTCCTGGGCTCATTGCTGAAGAGCTGGACGCTATTCTCTACCGCTGCCTCCCTCTTTTCCCTGAACATGCGCTTGAAGAGAAGCTTCGGGCGGTGTTTGAGGCAACCGATGAAATAGACGATCGCCTCAATGCTCGCCTCAACAAGCGTCTTGAGTCTTTGGATGTGGGGCGGTATCAGATCTTTTCAGCCACACAGTTACGGGATATCGCCAAAGCACTCATCATGGAAATGACAGGCTCCACTCGCTCATCGATTCCGTTTCACCAAAAGATTACAGGAGCAATGCAAAAGCTGGGTTTCGGCTATCCGGAGCCCTTTTTGATGGCTGACACCAATTGGGTGAAAAACACCTTTGGCTTTACGGTAAATCCAGGAACAGGAGAGGTGGAATTTTGGCGCTTCGATGACTGTGGTAGTGAAGGAAGACCCATTGCGCAATGGCGTCGTTATCTGAATGGAGTCGACCGACAAGAATGGGGGCTTTACGTTGCGCCCTCCGAGTATGGACAATTCCTTTGACATTTACAAAAACATAAAAGGTGTCTATAAACGTTACCGTTATGAGCCATCTTGTGAAAAAAATTCTTTTTATTCTTCTGTTTTTCGGTTACGCCACTCCCTTTTTTGCCGCTCCGGATAATTTAGGTCCGACTGCCTCGGGATTTCTCTCTGAGGGAGACTTTGGCCCTGAAGATAACGATTTTGTCGATCCGCACGTTTTACGTGACTTCATCGAGAGTAAGGGTTTGATCGAGTGTCGAAAAAAATCGGGTTTGCTCACGATTGCCGGAGACGTGCGTGCGCGCTGGATTTCTGCTGGCGAGCAAGTGAATGGGTTTAAGAAGCGTGGGCAAGGGACGGCTGTGGGGATCAATCGCTACAAAAGTGAGGTCAACCTCTTTTTCGACTACGTGGCTCCTCGTTCCTGGGTCTCAACGAAGCTCAAGTGGGTGAATTTTGATGGAAAAGATGGAGGAACGGCCACACGCGTCGAAATGGACCGTGCCTTCATCGGCTATGATATCTACAAAGAAGGAAAAGAAGATTTCTATATTGAAATCGGACGGAGTAAACTCGATTACATCTACGATTCCCGGGTTGAGTTTTGCAGCACCTTTGATGGGATCCACCTTTATTACACGCGTTGTTGGAAGACTGTGGGTGATTTTGTCATTCATGGGGGCCCTTTCATCATTGATAGCTTTACTAATCACTACGCTTGGATTCTTGAGACGGGAATCATTAACTTTCGTGGCACAGGATTGGGCTTCAAATACAGTATTGTAGACTGGCATAGGGGAGCACGCACTCTTGACTATGGCAATAGACCTAAAGCCGGCAAAACATTGGTGGGTCAAAATCCTCGCTACTCCTTTATTGTCTCTCAGATGCTCTTTGGTTATGAGCGTAAAATTGATTTCATGCACTGCAAGACACTCTACATTTATGGAGCTGTTTTAGCTAACCATGATGCAAAACGCACACCAACGACCAATGGAAAAAAACTCAATGGAGCGTGGTACGCCGGCTTTACATTGGGTAAATTGTGTAAAGCCTGTGACTGGTCCATCGATATTAATTATCAGAGCGTCCAGGCTCAAGCGATTCCCGAATATGATTTATGCGGGATTGGGCATGGGAATGCAGACAACGGCTTGCTTTCGGACGCCATTTTGGATGGTCTAGGCCCTGGGGCCGCTCGTGGCTTTACGAATTACAAGGGATGGTCGTTTAGTGGTCTGTATGCGATGACAGACAACCTCTCTTTGCGCGCGCAGGGGCAGTATACCCGTCCGCGTAACAAGAGCATTGGCGGCGATTTTCGTTACAAGGCTTTCGAAATGTCTGTCATCTACGCCTTCTAATTTAGGTTTTTTGGTTTCAAAGGCCAGTACAGTGTGACGTTGACTACCTTCTACCAGGGCTGGATGATTTCTTGGGCATATTCGAAAGGATGTGTGTCGATCTCCACATATCCCGTAAACGGATGATCGAGCGAAAAGACCATAAAGAGCAAAAACGCAATAATATTGGCCAAAAAGAGAACGAGAAGCAGCTTGAAAAACAGCAGATCGATCTTGAAAAAGCAGGGAATAGAGGTCAAAAATAGACCACCTACAATCAGCAGTACCCACCGTAATATCCCAACAGAACTTGAATTGTTGAAAATGCGCGTCAAGCGAGCTTTGGAAAACTCATTGAGCTTTAGGATGGATTCTGTATACCAAATTTTGTCTTTTTCCGTTTTGGGTGTATAGCTGTAATACACCTGCCAAATCTCGTGTACAAGATCATCCCCCCGTTCAAGAGCCCCGGGCCATTCCATTTTGGGCCACTCTTGATAAATTGCCTGAGCTAAATATTGTTTGAGTTTAGATTGAATGGCCTCTTCCATCTCAGGTTCAAAAACAGTCGAGTCTCGGTAGAGGTCCACGAGATTTTTTGACTCGGTTTGGATGGTGCGCTTGACATCGTAGAATCGCTCCCAAACGTCCCAAACAATAAAACTTAGAAAAAGAGCGTAGATGATGCCGCAAATTTGAAAAATCAAAGAGGTATAATGACGAAATTGAGTGGGGTCGACATGCCACTTTTTTTTGTGAAAAAGAAGTACAGATCCCACTGCAACAAAGTTAAATAGAACAAAAAGCGCAAAAGCGCGCAGGTACCACCACGTATCTAGACTCATAACCGTGATGCTAGCGTTTAGCTATTTTTTTAGCCATGTCCGTTTCCGTAAAATACGCGAATGGTGCCTTTCATGAGGCTTTTGAGCTCTGTAAACCACCCGGATGTTTCGGGTCTACTCCGAGATATGTGAATGGGCAGGATGGGAACGGAAATATCCTTGAGCGTTTTTTTTAGCTCTTTTTCCCACTCCTTTAAACTACTGGAGGGCATATCTACTGGCTGCATCAGACACACCGACTGTCCTGCTTTCAACTCAGCTTTGACAGCCTCAAGGGCTGGAGGACCAATCGGAGAGAAGTGCTCGATGTCAATGGGAATGAGCCATAGTAGCCCATACAAAAAGGACTTTTTCTTGTTGATGCGCCCCTTAGGGACAATGTAGCGGGTCATCCGAGGCAGGGTGGTCATGACCACAAGAGTGTCCAGCCAGCTGGTTCGAGGAGCAACGAGTAGTGTGGGTTGAATGGCCTTGATGCGCCGCCTTCCCGTCACCTTGATCCGGCAGAAAATTTTGGCTCCCGTTGCCACGATCAAGCGGAGCACCTGATCAGCAAAGAGCAGAAGTAAAAACAGACCCATCAAAAAAGTTAAAATCCCCACAATGAAAAAGCCGGTAGCCGCTGTTAGATCCAATAGATTCCCAAAAAAAGCAATCAACCCCGAGGCTATAATCACGCCTATAAAACTCAAAAAGTTGGAGGCCGCAACATTTTGTCCTCTGTCTTTTTCAGGGCTAGCGATTTGAATAAAGGTATCGATGGGAACAATGTAGAATCCCCCACAAATGCCAAGTGCGATTAACAAGGGAACAACAACAAAAAAGTGCCCGGCAAAGAGAAAAAGGGCGATAAAGCAAATCGAGACACCGATTGCAGCCAGAGGAACAAAGCCAAGCTCTACCTGGTCTCCTGAGAAACGGCCTGCAAAAAAGGAGCCGATTCCAATGCCAATAGCTGTCATCAAAAAAAGGTAACCCCCTTGGATCTCAGATAGGTGGAGCGACTGAATGGTAAAGGGGATGATATTGAGTTGGGCGTAGGCTCCCATAAAAAGAAAATAAGCGGCAAAAACAATCACAGGGAAGAGGTAGCGTCGCTTTTTGGACTTTTGAAGACTACGGACAATGGTCGACAAAAAACGAGCAGATATTTTTTTACGAGCCGCAAGTGGCTTGGTTTTTTTGATTTTCAAACTGAAAAGCGTGCCAATGATGGCAATGATCACGCAGAAAAAGACGGCAAAGACAAAATTGCGGTGGGTGATTTCGGTGATGAAGGAAGCAAAAAATGTACCTAAGATAATGGCTAAGTAAGTAGCAGCGGTGATCATGCCGTTGCAGCGCGGGACATCATCTTGTTTGACAAGCTCCGGAATGATTCCATACTTGCAGGGAGAAAAAAGGGCGCTATGGGTCGCCATTAAAAAAAGAACGATATATCCACCTACAACAGACTTAAAAATGAAGGCTATCACCCCCAAGGACGTTGAGAGAATGTCGATCAGTCGGGTAAGGTAGATGATCGTTCGCTTGCTATAGCGATCTGCCAGCGTTCCGGCTGTGGAGGCAAAAAGAATAAACGGAATGACAAAAATGGCGCCGGCGAGCGATAGAATTGTGTTGCTATACTCCTCACCCTTAATGGAAATAAGAAAAAAGACCAAGAGGAGCTTATAGAGATTATCATTTAATGCCGCAAAAAATTGGGTAAAATTGAGCGCAGAAAAAGAACTCAGCAGTTTTGGTTTAGAAGCAGACATAACGGGCGATTATAGTCCTTCTCGGCTGTTTTTTGGCAACTCTCTTGAAAATCTTTTTGAAAAGCTAAAAGAAAACCTCTTTTCTCCGGGCTCTACGCCTTTTTCCAAACGACTCGTTATCGTGCCAAGCCAAGCAATGGAGAGCTGGATTCGGATGCATCTTGCGAGTACTCTTCAAATCGCTGCTGGGATCACGACCTCTTTTTTAGATCATGCTATTCATGAATTATTTGAAATAGAACGTTTTCCCTCAAAGCTTGAACTCACCCTTCGCATCGAAGAGGCGATCGATCGAATCCAGCAGAAATGGGAGCCCCTTTATCGCTATACCCGTGGAAAAAAGAAGCGGATGCTCTTACTTGCCAAAGAGTTGGCGACTCTTTTCAACCGGTACGGGGTTTATGGACAGACATTTTGTGGGCAATGGGAAAAAGAGCCGCACAATTGGCAAGAAGAGCTTTGGAAAGAGGTGTTCACGACTTGCAATTACCCATTGAGAATGCTCCCTAGGTTAAAACCGGAGACACAAGCCGCTTCCATCCATCTCTTTTCTTTTAGCCATATCCCTCCACTCTACTTCCATTTTTTTCAGCAGCTCTCAAGGGTGCATTTTTATCAACTCTCTCCTTGCCAGGAGTTTTGGAGTGATCTCTCGAATGCGCACCCTCATTTAACTTACTTTGGAAAAGTAGGCCGAGAGATGGCGCGCTTGGTGGAGGAGAGCGATCTGATCACTGAGGAGTGTTACACATTTTCCAAGGGAGAGACTCAATTGCATAGATTGCAGCAGGAGTGGCTCAACCTGGAAACGGTTGAGAGGGTCAAAGATGACTCGCTTCAGCTCCACATCTCCCAGACGGAGCATCATGAGGTGCAAAATCTTCATCAAACTCTTCTTCATCTTCTACAAGCCGAACCGGCACTTGAACCCAAAGATATTTTGGTGATGGCCCCGGATATCACGCGTTATGCTCCTTATATCGAGTCTGTTTTCAAAGACTCTTTGCCCTATCAGATAGCCGATATGCCGATGCAGCACCATCACCCTCAGATTGAGGGATTATTTTTACTAATCGGGCTTGAAAAAAACCGATTTAGCGCGCCGGCCGTTTTAGAGCTGTTTCATCACCCACTGTTTCAGAAAAAAATGCGTTGGAGTGAAGAGGACCTCCTTCAAATACGCAACTGGATCGAGGCCACGGGGATTCGATGGGGACTCGATGGAGCACATAGGGACGCTCTCTTAAAACAGAGGCAGTGCGCACGCGGTATTCAAGATGAAAGTTCCACGTGGAAAGCAGGGATTGACCATCTTTTAGAGGAGCTGGCTATACCTTATTCTCCCGAGCGTATTGACTTTACACAAGCCGAGTTGCTTGGAGAATGGAAACAAATTTTGGATCAACTCGCTCAGGCTTTAGGGTTTTTACACGAAACACTTCCACTTCGACTCTGGATCGATCGGCTCATCACCCTGCACGCTACTTTTTTTGCAGAGTCCGATCAGGTTGCCGTCCAACTCGAACAGCTGGCAAGGGCCGGACGTTTTGCGCCTACACGCGCTTATTCATTTGCGACCATTGAACCTTTGCTGCGCGATTCGATCGGGGAAAAGAGTATCACAATCCACTCTCACCTGATCCAGGCGATCCGTTTTTGTTCCCTTTTGCCTATGCGGGCAATTCCATCTAAAATACTCGGCCTTTTGGGAATGAATCATGATTCTTTTCCGCGAAAAGATCATCTCTTCTCATTAGATCTCATTAAAAATAAGGGCGATTATGCTCCGACTCGGCTCGATTTCGATCGGTATCTCTTTTTGGAAGCGGTGCTCTCAGCTCGGGAAAAGCTCATCATTAGCTACATTGGAGCGGACCCCTTTGATCAAACGCCCTGGCCTCCCTCATCAGCTGTCACCCAGATTCTTCCCTATATTTCTAAAACAGTGAAACACCCTATGATCACTCCATTGGCAGGGCAGTTAGATGAGCAGCCCGCACTTTCTCTTTTTACACTGCATCCGCAAAAGGTGGAAATTCCTTCCTGTCAGATCGATTTGGATGATTTTGTCCGTTCGTTTCGTGCCCCTTTACGTCACTATCTTCATCACCGAAATCTCTATATTCGTGATGAAAGGGTGGTTAAGGGAGAAGAAGCCTTCCATCTCTCCGCTTTGGACCGAGCCATTTTAAGAAAAGAGGGCTTGACTGGGGACGCCTTTTTGAAGGCGCGTAAACAGGGAGTTTTTCCGATTGGAGCGCTGGGGATACTCGCACAAGAGCAGCTTCAGGAGGAGATGGCCCAAATGCCTTCCGATTTAGTGAGCCGCCCTGTCGATCTGGATGTGGATGGGGTGCGGTTGGTCGGAACATTAGACACGCTTTTGCCCCAGGCATTTTGTGCGTTGGAGAAAAAAAGCATGAAAGGAGCGGTCCGCTCATGGCCTCTTTTTTTAATTGCCACTGCCACACAGCCTGAAATATCTTCTCTTCTTTTTGCACGCGATGGAAAAAAGGTAGAACGCTTTTTTGATGATCCAACCCCGTATTTGCGTGAGGCGATTGCCTACTATTTTTTATCGAAACAAATTCCCTCTCCTCTTTTTCCTGAGTGGGTCGAGCCCATTTTGAAAGACAGTCCTAAGAAGTTAGCGGAGGCCTCCAGCTATGACGCCTCATTGAGATGGGTGATGCGGGGACAGAAATTGCTTCCACCTGAAGAGTTGATTGCGCAATGGAAGGAGAGAACAGAATGTCTTTACAAGGAGATGGCTGATGCGTGGTTTTGATGTGCTCGCACCGGAGCTTCCGCTCTTTGAGAACCACTTTCTGGAGGCTTCTGCCGGAACGGGAAAAACATTTGCGATCGAAAATTTGGTGCTCCGGATGCTCGAAGAAGGAGTGCTGCTCGAAGAGATTTTGATTGTCACCTTCACAAAGGCAGCTACGATCGAGTTAAAAGAGCGGATCCGTAGACACTTATCAGGGGAGCAACTCGCTCAATTTGATGAGGCCAAGATCTGGACCATTCATAGTTTTTGTTTCCATTGTCTCCAAGAACACGCCCTACAAACAGGGTTTTCGCTCGACCAAATCGAGCAAAATGCACAGGCTCAAATCCTCAAGGAAATCGTCAAAGATGCGCTCCGTATTTCTAGAGCGCTCACACCTAAACAATATGAAAAGGCGCTTCAAGGAAACAGCGAGGCATTGATCAACCAGCTAGCTTCCCTTGCGGGCCAACGTCTCCCTATTGAGCAACCCGATTGGGATTACACAAAAGAGCTGGCCCAGTTACAAAAAGTCGATCCCGATCTTTTGTTAGAAGACCTTGTTGCACTGGCTCCCCGTTATGGAAAACTGTGTGATCGGCAAAAGCAAGTGAAGAGAGAAGTTATAGAGGGTTTAAAGCGCTTTACAAAACTGGTGGTGGGCGAGAAAATCGATCCCGTTGACCTTCCTATCCTGAAATACATAGAGGAGAACCGGCTTAAAAGAGAAGTAGAGACCCGCTTGCACTATCCAGGGTTTTTGGAGACGCTCCAGAGTGGTTTAATTCCCAAACTGGCTCTTTTTTCCGACCGGATAGCGATTATAGCCGTTTTGGCTGAAGAAGCACGTCTTCACTTGGAAAGAGTGATTGAGGAAGAAGAACTGGTTTTTTTTGAAGACCTTCTTAGGTCAATGGCACGGCATGTGAGTGACCCTCTTTTTGCTCAAACGGTTCGCTCCTCTTATCGTGCTGTATTAATCGACGAGTTTCAAGATACCGATCCCCAGCAGTGGAAAATCTTTTCGACTCTTTTTTTAACCGATCAATTTGAAGGGCCGCTTTATTTGGTGGGCGATCCAAAGCAGTCGATCTACCGTTTTCGCAACGCCGATCTTTATACCTACTTGGAGGCAAAAGAAGCGATGGGTGAGAAGAGTTGGGCCTCGTTGCAGACCAACTACCGTTCTACTCCCTCTCTTGTCGAATGCTTGAACACCCTGTTTGCTCGGCCCTTCATTACCCTCCCCAAGAAGGGAGAGACTCTACCTTGCCCTCCAGTTTTGGCTGCTTCTGATTTGGCCCCTATTTCTGATGGAAAAGGGAGTGTGCACTTTCTTATTGCGGAAACAGAAGAAGCCCTTTTTTCTACGATTGTCAACGAGATCGTGCGTTTGGGGCTCTGTTTGCGTGAGTGTGCCGTTTTGGTCAGTGACCGTTTCCAAGCAGAGCGCTTTATGCACTTTTGCCCTCTTCCCACAGTTTCGAAAAAAAGCCGCTCTCTTCTCGATTCGCCTGCTTTTGACACGCTCTTGGAGCTAGTCCGTGCAGCTCAAAATCCGCGCGATCGAAGCGCTGTTGCCCGCGTACTAGCCGGCCCGTTTTTCCGTTATCCGTTAGAGGATCTTCCTGATGAAGCTGAGCGGTTTTATCGCTACCACCACCTATTGGAAAATGAGGGAGTGCTTACGTTTTTTCAAACAGTTGTACGTGAGTCGCATTTAGGAGACCCAGCTCTTTATCAAGACATGTTACAACTGGTCGAGATGGCTGTTGCTTCTGGAGAGGATCCTCTCTCTTTTCTCCACCACCTGATGCAGCTTGATCCCGATGCCGAGCCGCTCAGAGCTCGTGCCACAGGCGAGGAAGAAGCCATTCAGGTCATGACTATTCACGTCAGTAAAGGGCTTGAGTTTTCAGTGGTTTTTCCCATTGGCGTCGCCACACCGTACTCAAAGCGCAAGGGTTTGGTGCGGGGAGAAAATCGCTTGGTGTTTAATGACCCCTTTAGTGAAGCCGAGGAACATTCAGAAAAAATGCGTCAGCTTTATGTCGCTTGTACCCGGGCGAAGTTAAGGCTTTACATTCCTGTCTTAGAGAATCAATCGCCTATCACAACCTTTTTAGAGGGGGTGGATCTTTCAGCCTACTCTTCTGAAACGTGTCAGATCTATCCATCTGCTACCTTTGAGAGAAAAAGTACGGTCGAACCTCCTGCCCAACCCCTGCTGCAAACATATACGCCTTATGCACTTCATTCGTACACCTCAATGGTTCCTTCCCATATTCCTGAGAAAAAGAGCATTCCGGAAGGAGTGATCCCTGTAGGGCCCCAAACAGGTATCTTGATTCATGAGTTGTTTGAAAAGCTTCCCTTTGCAGAGGCGTTTCACGCTAAAACGCTTCTCCCTTTTGTGGCTCCAGAGCTTAAGGGTACGTTTTTGGAGCCGTGGACCGACGAGGTGGCCTCTTTGGTGCAACAAACACTACATCTTCCGCTTCCTTGTCCTGACGGTCCTTTTCCTTTATCGGCAGTCGATCCACAAAAAATCCTCAAGGAGATGGAATTTTTATTTCCTTCCGATGAGCCACCCGGGTTTTTTAAAGGTTTTATCGATCTCTTCTTTGAGCACAAAGGGAGCTTCTACATCATCGATTGGAAGACAAATTACCTGACCACCTCTGTTGAAGAGGCAATAGAGGAACACAGTTATGCTTTACAAGCATCGATTTATCGACAGGGTGTAGAGCGTTACTTAAATCTTTTTTACAAAGAACCTGTATTTAAAGGGAGTTTTTACCTCTTTTTACGTTCACAAGATGCCTATTATTTCTCACAAAACCAGGAGAGCAGTTGCCACACGATTTAGAAGAGAACCACCTTCCGGTTGATGTCTACTTTGCAAAGAGAATGGCTCCTAGTGCCTCAGATTCGGTGCAACACTATCTAGCAGACCTACTCAAAGCGGCGCGTGAAGGACATCTTTGCTTGCCTGAAAATCCGGACGTAAAACTTCCTGATCCCCTTTTTGAAAAGGCACTTGTTCAAGAGAAGGGGCGCATTTATCTCCGTCGTAATTGGGAGTGTGAGCACCGTTTTTTCCATCACTTTCAACGCTTGAAAAAAGAGACTCCCTCAGTGGCTATTCCAGAGCTTCACTTTACGGAATCTCTTGAATCGGAACAAAAAGAGGCAATCCTTCATGCTGCCCGTCGCTCCCTCTCTTTGATCTGCGGGGGGCCTGGCACAGGAAAGACTTTTACAGCCGCTACCCTCATTCGTCACTTTCTTCCCTACCTCAAAGAGGTTGTAGTGGCAGCGCCGACGGGCAAGGCGGCGGCGAATCTACGTGCGCCTCTTAAAGGGTTAGCCTCTGTTCAGACTTTGCACTCACTGTTAAAAAAGCCCCGCTTAACAGCAGATTTGATTCTTGTTGATGAAGCCTCCATGATAGATGCCGAGATGATGGCTTCCCTGTTCTCCGCGGTGCAAGAGGGGGCACGTCTTGTTTTAATTGGAGATAAAGACCAGCTGCCGCCTGTTGAGTCAGGGCACTTTTTTGCCGATCTAGCGGCTGATGCTGCCCTTGTAACGGAGCTAAATCGCTGTTTGCGTGCAGAGCTGAACACAATTGTAGAGTGGGCACGTGCTGTCAGAGAGGGAAAGGAGATTCCTGTGCATCCTCTCCCTACTTTCGACCAACTTGTTGAGTGGGTTTTGGAAGAAAAAATGTGTCTCTTAACACCCCTTAGAAAGGGTCCCTGGGGAGTTGAGAGATTGAATCAAAGGATCTTAAAAGAGCATCGGAAGCGTGGTGGGGCCCGGTTTCCGATTATGATTAAGGTGAATGATTCGGCAGTAGATCTTTACAATGGTGATTTGGGGGAGCTTGTGGCTGACGAGAAAAAGGCCTATTTTGGAGAAAGAGAGGTACCTGAGTATCTGCTTCCTCACTACGAATATGCGTATGTGCTTTCAGTCCACAAAAGTCAGGGAAGCGAGTATGATGCTGTAGCCGTTTTGCTTCCAGAGGGTGCGGATGTTTTTGGACGTGAGATGCTCTATACAGCGCTTACCCGCGCCAAAAAGCGGGTCGAGGTCTATGCAGCTGAGGGTGTACTAGCCCCCATCTTAGCTAAACAAGAGCATCGTCATTCAGGATTTGGAGTGGGAAAAAACCCAGTGTAGCCTAATGTCCAGCCAGGATTAATCGTAGGCGAGTTCTTTAATGATGAAAACCCCCTTAGCTATGATACAAATAGCCGCTCCTGCAATGCGCAGCTCGGGTGTGAAAGAGAGGTACCCAAAATCAAAAGGAAGTGAAACCAAGTCGATTCCATCACAGGCGGTATCTATCGCCAGCTTTTTCACTCTTCCTCGCTCTATATCATCTTTAGCTAATTCCCGGATGTTTTGCACCATATCAAGACCAATCACTGCAGCCCAAATCGCCATGGTTGCGTGCGTGATATTTTTGGAATGGCCCTTACCCATATCATAAGCGCCATGTGCTTGAAGCCAATTAACAGCGGTGAGTACACGACCGGAAAGCGCTAAAATCTCAATTAGAATGGAAACCGGATCGCGAAGGGGAACGACGCCTCGATCGTCAGCTTTCCAGGTTCCATCATCTTCCTTTCGCTCCCAGAACATCTTTCCCGTTACAAGACGTTCCACAGGGAACACAACACGGGTGGCACTCAAAGCAAAGCAGGCGTCCCCAAACGCTCCTGAGACGCGGTCACAGGTCTCTGCACTGGCTTTATTGCCACTTAGTAAGGCAATTTCGCGCCCCAATCCTGCTCCCTGCTGAGCTAAACCAAAGGTGCGGTCTGTTAACTCGATATATTTATCTGCTCGATCGAAATAACGACTAGGCCCACTTTTAAAGTAAGCATTCATGTGAGCTCGGGTAACCGTCATAGAGCACCTATTGTAATTATCTTAGTAACTCTATTGTATCTTATTGTGAATAAAATAAAAAGGAATTATTAAGAAAGTATAAATAAAAATTGAATTATTGCACTTTCGAGAAGGCGTTTGCTTTGACCCTTGCGGCCTTATTGCGCTTATAGATACCGCGCTTAACGCCTTTATCCATCATGCTATAGACGGAGCTGAGGGCCTGTTGGACCTGTTCTTTGTCGTCCCCCTTAAGGGCCTCTTCGAAAGAACGCATCGCTGTGCGGACGCGCGATTTGAAGGCTTTATTGATTAAGCGGCGCTTGCTGTTGCGAATATCCCGTTTCTGAGCAGTGGGACGTTTAGTTTTAGCTTTTTTCTTTTCTTCTTTGGCCATGAGTATACCTACATTTTTGAGCGATCATATTAGGCGATACGAAAATTTTCGTCAACGGCATTAGATTTGCTTCTTCAATAAAAGATATGTTAGGGTGTTTTCTATGCAGCGAAATGTGATTTGGATTGCGTTTTTACTCATTATCACGGGATTTGCTACCTGGTTTGTAGTGAGTGCCGGTCGTGATTTGATGCGCTATTATCAAATCAGTAGTCAGGTTCCTGCAACTGTAGAAAAATGGGAAGTCAGGGAGCAGGGCCCGAACCAGTATGAGATTCAAGCTCTCTATTCTTACGATTTCGATGGTAAGAGCTATCGTGGATCCAGTCAGGCCGGTGAGACATATCCTAATCCTTGGGCAGCCAATCAAGCACTTGAAAAATTGAAGAGTAGAAAATGGAGTGTCTGGATCAATCCTAAGGTCCCCAACCACTCAATAATGGAAAGAAAATTTCCCTATAAAGCGACAGTTTCAGCCGTTATTTTGATTGCTTTGGCGGCCTACTTTATCTGTTTAGGGGTATATGCAGGAATAAAAAATGAGCAGCGACGTCACTGAAACGACATGCCTTCACTTGAAGCTGGGTGAGTATTCGGCTACTTTTATGCCAGGCAAGGGGATGAACTTTACCAGTCTAAAAAAGGGCGAGATAGAGGCAATTGACCAAAGCACACGTCCCTTATTCGAAGAGCGATTTGCAGGGCTGGGTGCCATGATTGGCCCCCACTTTCATCGGCGCAACCCGGCTGTGATTCCCCCGGTAAAAGAGGAACAGCGCTTTCCTCACATTGCCCGGATCAAGGCGCAAGGAAGCACAGAACCTTTCTCCCATGGCATTGGGCGCTATGCGCCGTGGAAAGTGGACGAGGCTTCTGAGAAGCGGATCAAAGCGATTTTACGCGGTGAAGATAAATGGCACGATGTCCTGCTAAAAGATCTAGAAGGTCAAGATTTTGAGATGCATTATACGGCTGAACTCACGCCGGATGGCCTGCAGATCTCTCTTTCAGTGAGAAGCGAAACCGAATCGGTTGTGGGTTTACATACCTATTATGCTCTAATCGATGGCAAGGGAATCATTTCTGCCCATGTTCGTGATCAGTACAATGATCAAGGAGTGCTTAACCCCATTCCTTCCACGTGGAACTACGAGGGACATCAATTGATCTACCCCGCGAGTGAACCGTTTGACTTTGGCTTTCAGCCTTACCCGGATCCTTTGCATGGGATGATGGAGCTGAAGACAGGAAATCACCGCGTACAGGTGAACTATTGGTCCGACAACGAAGAAAATTCGATTCAGATGTGGCATCCGGAGGGAGCTTCATTCGTGTGTATGGAGCCTCTATCGGCAAAAGATCCGAGAAAACCGAAGTTGACGGTGAGTCGATTAAAAATTCTCATTTCTGTTCTATAACTGTCTGTGGTATAGAAGGAGTAGGATGATAGAGAGTCAAGTTGAGTCCCAAGATCAGAAAGCGGAGTCGCAAAGAAACGGCTTTGTATTGTCACGCAATCATTTTTATCTTCTTCTAACCGGAACTCTTTTGCTTCCTGCAGTTGTGGTGACGTGCTATGGCGCGGAGGTACGCGGAATATTTTTCGTGGCTCTGCTCTCTTTGATGTCGGCCGGTGGAGCAGGGTGGTATTTGCTGCGTCTTTGGGAAATTAAGATGCAGCGTTCTGTTTCTAAGTTGGTCAAAGCGCGCCTAGCGCAGACTTCTTTATCGTCCTCAGAGGAGCGGATCGCCCTTTTACAAAAAGAATTACATGAGACACGCCGGGGGTATGAGCACCAGATCGATCTTCTGCAGTCGTCTGTAGCTAAAAGTAAAGAGGATGTGCATCAGCTGAATCTTGAAATGGATAAAAAGCTGGAAGAGATGCGCATTGCCTATCTCGAGTTTGAGGATTTGCGCAAAGAGTATCATCGGCTTGAACAGGAATATGCGTATGCTAAGCTAGAGAATCAAAAGCAGGTGAAGCACAGAGAGTCGCTTAACAGCGAATACCAGAGAACGATTGCTGAGCAACGGATGATTCTGGAGAAAAAACAGGGCTATATCGCCAAGCTTGAGGGTAAAGTTCATGATTTGATGTATGAGATTCGCAGTCTTCTTCAGTTGGAAGAGGCGCCTGTAGAAGCCTCCACCTCTAGTGCAGAGGATTATCTTGCCCTTTCCCAAGAGGCGCACACGCCCTATGATCTCTCGCTGCAACTCCAGCGCTATCTTGAAAAAGCTGAGGGACAAACAGGTGTGGAGCATTTAGGGGGAAAGTCTCCTCGCTTCCTGGATCTTTCTGATAGCTATGCTGTGGATCGACGTGGTCTATTCGATTGTTTTAGTAATGAGACGGCGGGAATTATCTATATTCTCTCGTTGAGTGAGAAAAAGTTTTTATTTGCCAACCAGCATGTCAAAGCGCTTCTTGGCTGGAGTCCGGAAAAGTTCATGAAAGAGTTTTCTCGTTTGGTCGCAAATGGCTATCCGGAGTGGAAAAAAGCACTGGCGCGTGCAGGCCAGGGGCAAGAGGCACAAGCGCGCGTGACGTTTCAAACTAAATCAGGGGGGAAAAAGGAGCTAATATGTGTGATGGGACTGATTTCCAAAGGGCCTTTTTCGAACCATGTGATTGGCATTATCAGTTAACTACAGACTTTTTCCAGAAGAATTTGAAATAGAATGCGATAGATGCCGAGAGGGGTGTACTGTAGAGATTGATAGGGTTGTTGAAATAGATCTCCTTTAAAGCCTATTTTCCATTTACGTCTCTCTTTGGGATAATGGCGTGGAATGTGCTTGAGGTGTTGAGGGGCAGGCAGGGTAATGGGGTAGCGTGGTGTGCGTCGGATCCGCTCCCCCCACCGGATGTGAGCATATTGATCATAGATTTCACCCTCCCCAAGGGCATTCATTGTGCTGAAATAGTGAGGGTGTGAGCGTAAAAAGCGCTCAGCAGGGGTTTCCCACCTTTGATTAAAGCGGCGATCGTGTAGAATCCAGATCACGGTGTAGCCGACTTGTTTGTAGGCGTTGATGCGCGCCTCGACCTCCTGGGGAGAAATAGGAGAGCATTGGACTTCAAAGAGGATGTTTTGGGCAGGCCAAACGACATCAGCAACCCGGTTGATGGTAGGAAAAGATTTTTCCAACCAAACTAGTTCGGGTGCAAGAGCTTTTTTTAAAGCGCATTGAATGGCTCGGTGAGAATTTTGCATAGCGTATCAAAACGATTTAGGGTATAGTGTTCGAATTTAGAAAAAGATTTATCATAGATGGCCAAATCCAAACCAACTGAAAACACAGACGACGCCTTTCAAGGCAAAATGGAAGAGCTGGTAACCCTTGCTAAAGAGCAGGGCTTTATCACCTATGAGGAGATCAACGAGATCCTTCCCATGACCTTCGATACCCCTGAGACGATCGATCAGGTATTGATCTACTTGGCGGGAATGGACATTCAAGTTCTCAACCAATCTGAGGTGGATCGTCAGAAAGAGAAAAAGAAAGAGGCCAAAGAGCTTGAGGGAATTGCGCGGCGTGCAGAAGGGACGCCTGATGATCCAGTGCGCATGTACCTCAAAGAGATGGGCTCGGTTCCCCTATTGACCAGAGAAGAAGAAGTTGAAATTTCCAAGCGGATTGAAAAGGCGCAGTTCCAAGTGGAACGGATCATTCTCCGCTTCCGGTATTCGAGTAAGGAAGCGATTTCGATTGCTCACTCCTTGATGGGGGGCAAAGACCGCTTTGATAAAATCATTTCCGAAAAAGAGGTTGAGGATAAGAATGCTTACCTCAAGCTCCTTCCCAAACTCACCAATCTTTTGTGCGAAGAAGATCAAAACCTAGAAAGACTTTTGATTTCCCTGCGTGACCCCAAACTGAAAAGGGCTGACCAGGCTAAAATTAACGAAGATATTGAAAAATGCCGCATTCGGATGCAGGCATACCTCCACCATTTTCACTGTCGTCACAATGTGATTGAAGATTTGGGTGAAGTGGTCTTCAAGGCCTATGAGCGCTTTTTGAATTTGGAAAAAGAGATCAATGACCTCAAAGCGCGTGCTGAGCGGAATAAGTTTGCGGCCGCAAAACTTTCGGCTGCTCAAAGAAAGCTGGCCAAGCGGGAGATTGCCGGGGGACGTACCCTGGATGAGTTTAAAAAAGATGTACGCATGCTCCAACGGTGGATGGACAAGAGCCAAGAAGCGAAGCGGGAGATGGTAGAATCGAATCTTCGTCTGGTGATCTCAATTGCCAAGAAATACACGAACCGGGGCCTCTCTTTTCTCGACTTGATTCAAGAGGGAAATATGGGTTTGATGAAAGCGGTTGAGAAGTTTGAGTACCGACGGGGCTACAAGTTCTCTACTTATGCAACCTGGTGGATTCGTCAGGCCGTTACGCGTGCGATTGCCGACCAGGCACGCACGATCCGGATTCCTGTTCACATGATTGAAACGATCAACAAGGTTTTGCGCGGCGCTAAAAAACTCATGATGGAGACGGGGCGCGAACCGACTCCTGAAGAGCTCGCTGCTGAGCTAGGCTTGACACCTGAACGTGTGCGGGAGATCTACAAAATTGCGCAACACCCAATCTCCTTGCAAGCTGAAGTAGGAGAGGGTGGAGAGAGCCAGTTTGGTGACTTTCTCGAGGATACAGGTGTAGAATCACCTGCTGAGGCGACTGGCTACTCAATTCTCAAAGATAAAATGAATGAGGTGTTGACGACGCTTACAGAACGAGAGCGCATCGTTTTGATACAGCGGTTTGGTCTTTTAGATGGAAAACCTAAAACGTTGGAAGAGGTAGGTGTTGCCTTTAACGTGACACGCGAGCGGATCCGACAAATTGAGGCCAAAGCACTGCGAAAGATGCGCCATCCGATTCGTTCTAAGCAGCTAAAAGCTTTTCTTGATCTATTAGAAAGTGAATAGAGATTCGATTACCTCCCTTCTTGAAGCGGAAGGTCTTTTCAGCACCAAACTTCCCGGTTTTGAGGTTCGCGAGGGGCAAACGGCGATGCTGCGCGATGTCATGGCTGCCTACGATGGGGAGACCACTGCCCTGATTGAAGCGGGGACCGGAACAGGTAAGAGCCTTGCCTACCTCATACCCGCACTGTATTGGGCCCTGGAAAAGGGTGAGCCAACTGTGGTGGCAACGCACACCATTGCTCTACAAGAACAACTGATTGAAAAAGACATTCCCTTTTTGCTCGAAACATTGGACTTAGATCTAAAAGCCGTACTTGTCAAAGGGATGCAGAATTATGTTTGCCTACGCAAACTCAATGATGCTGCCCATGAACTTCCTGATAGTCTACTGTCTTGGTCCAAAAAGGCGAAAGAGGGATCGCGTTCAGAGCTCCCTGTTCTTCCCAGTCCGGATTTATGGGAGCAAATTGGAGCTGAAAAGGAGGGGTGCACACATGTAAAGTGTCCCCATTACAAAGAGTGCTTTTTTTTCAAAGCACGCAAGGAAGCTGCCGATGCGCATCTGATTGTTGCCAATCACCACCTTTTGTTTGCCGATCTCTCTTTGCGTGAACAGAGCGATAACTATGGGGAGATGTGCGTGCTGCCGGCCTATAAGCGGCTTGTGCTGGATGAGGCGCATCATATAGAGGATGTGGCCACAGAATACTTCGCTGATAAGGTGAGCCGGCGTGGTTTGGTCTACTTTTTGGGAAGATTGATCTCTGATAGAAGCACCGGAAAACTGATGGCGCTTCATAAAAAACTGTTTGAAGTCTATCCGGAAGATGGAGGAGAGCGCGCTTTACTGAATCTATTAGAGCTCACTCTTCCCGCTGAAAAGCGCGCTTTGATTGACCAGATTCATGCTGCGTTTGAGTTGATCAATCAATTTGCTGCAGAGCATCAAAATGAAGAGAAATTGCGTTTCCGCGAAGCGCACTTGGAACACCTATTTTGGGTAGAAAAGGTGCAACCTGCCGTTCAAAAGTGTGTTGATTTGGGTAAAGAGTTTGTGCAGTCGGTCCTTCTTTTGGAAGTGCATGTGAAGCGTGATGCGAACCTACCGACAAAATGTGAAGGGATTTTAGCCGACATTGCGGGAATCTGCCGCCGTCTTGGCAGTGCGTTTGATATTTTGCACCATTTTGTCTTCTCACCGCTAGAGGCAACACGTGTGCGCTGGATTGAGGGGGACGGCCATTTGGTGACGGCCGATCTGGAAATTGCGACGCGTCTTTCAGAGACTCTTTTTGATCGCATTCCCACAACGGTTTTGTGTAGTGCCACTCTTTCTACAAACCGCTCCTTTGCCTTCATTCGCTCGCGATTAGGTATCGAGGAGGCTGTAGAGCGCATTTATGAGAGTCCGTTTGACTACGGTCAGCAGGCATTGATGACCGTGCCAGTTAATCTTCCTGATCCCGGAAGTCCTCACTTTATTAAAGCAGCTGCTGAGCATATTTTCGAGGTGATACAGATTAGTCAGGGAGGTGTTTTTGTTCTGTTTACCTCCTACCAGATGTTGAAAAGCTGCGAGCAAATCCTCTCAGATCGTCTTACTGAACAACGTTTTGCTCTTTTCTGCCAAGGCGATGAGGGGCGCACCGCGCTTTTAACCCAGTTTAGACAGACCGCGCGCGCGGTCTTGTTTGGGACCGACTCCTTCTGGGAGGGTGTGGACGTTGTGGGAGAAGCTCTCCGGTGTGTTATACTCGTTAAGCTCCCCTTCAAAGTGCCCAGTGACCCGCTTTTTCAGGCTCGCTCCGAGGCAATCGCGCAGCAAGGAGGCTCTCCATTTTTTGACTACTCACTCCCCCATGCGATTGTCAAATTCAAGCAAGGGTTTGGGCGGCTGATTCGGAATAAGGCCGATCGAGGCTGCGTGATCTGCTTGGATACACGCCTGGCAAAAAAAGGATACGGGAAGCACTTTCTTAAAAGCCTTCCCGCTTGTCCCGTTCTGTTCGCAGATCGAGAAGAAGTCTTTCAATCCATGCGGAGTCGTTACCTCTCTTTTCAACCGAAAAATTAATTTGACGTAAAGAAATGTTTATTTATACTTCCTTTAAAAAAGGAGGCAACGATGACTGCAGTTTTAAATTTCTTTGGTTGGGGCAGCGGACAACCTGTGACTACAGTCCGAATCTCCGGAGGCTCGGGTTCGTCCTCCTCTGAGTGGGAGATGGTGGGAGGAGCCAAACAAAGTTCACCTCGACGGGTTCCTGATTCTCCCCGCTCTTTTTCCAGTAGTGGCTCTACCTTTGTTCCCGGAACGGGAGAAGCAGTCGTACATGATTTAGGAGGGGGAAGAGCTTTGGAGGTGCGTGTCATTGAATCTCCTACTTCCACCGCAACCTCGCCCGTTTATGGGTTTCGTGGAGAAACGCGGTCTTTTAGCAGCCACGGGCGGACGCTTCTAAAAGTTACCGCCGCTGCCACATTTGTGTTTGCTATCGCTCTACTTGCTTTTTTTATTGCCTACTCTCAAGGCGTTTTTCACTTTGAGTCTTTTATTGGTCCTGTAGGGCATAACGTTTCCCTCACATTAACAGCAGCGCTCGCGGTTTTGTCGGGCACCGTTTTGCTTTGTAGCTATCGATAAGGAGATTTTTTATGGCGGCTTCAGCCCCTCCCACTTCTCTTCAATCTACTTTTGCTCACTATGGCCAGGTGGCAATGAGCTATTGTTCAGAGGTTAAGATGACGCCGAAGTTGGGCGCCCATATCGCCATTATAGCCGCTCTTGTCGCCTCTCTTTTTATGGCAGCTATAGGAGGGAACACCATTTTTTTTCTCGCGGTTGTAGGCGGGGGATTGGGAGAAGCCTATTTGCTGCACAGAATGTATAGTAAAAGTTCTTGGTCGCTAGGAGGGACATGAAAAAGCTTGTTTGCTTCCTAACTCTTCTTTTCATGCCTTTTCTTCATGGCGCTGTCGACTGGACACCACCTCTTCCCTTGTTTTCCACGCATGAGGAAAGCAGCACCTATTCAGTTTCCGTTCGTCCTGATGGAAATACACTGATTGGTTACTATCAGCCGCAGCTCAGGCAGATCGGTTTCACGGGTTATAGCTTTTTAGAGAACAAGAGCCATTCTGCCCGTGTAAGAGCAATCCCTTGTGATGGAGAGGTTAGCTTTTTAGAAATTGCCAGGGATTCCAAAGACCATCTGTTCGCTCTTTGGGTAGATGAGGGCGCATCCACTTTAAAAGCGGCTCGCTTTCGGGTACCGGCCAACAGTGTGCAGCTTGGGCGATGGATGGACTCGTTTGTGATTCCGCACTCGGCAACTGTGAGAAACCCCGCACTGCGTTGTGATGGAAACGGTAATGCTGTTGTGGTTTGGGAGCAGTTCAACGGATATGAATTCCAAGTCAAAATGGCTTACTTTTCTCACAGAAACTTAGAGTGGTCGTCTATATATACACTCTCTTCACTGGGTTATGATTGTCACTCGACCTGTGTGGCAATCGATCAAGAAGGGGAGCTTATTGTGGCATGGTGCGCCTGCTCTCACGTGGGTGAAAATCCAGCCGCTGGAATACGTGCCATTCGCATGGGGTTAGATCCTTTTGAGCCTTCTGAAATCATTTCCCACTCTGAAACCCGGTTCGTCATCAAAAATCCTAGTATTGGATTGGGTCCGAATAATACCATCTACCTTGTTTGGGAGAGGAAAGACCGTCTATCTGACTCAACTATTATTCAATCCTTTTCTGCAAGCTACCCCTCACTTCAGAAGGGCAATATCCGTGATATCTCCGGTGAGCACGCCTCATCGCCTTCTCTGGTTACCATCCAGGATCGCGTCTACGCCATCTGGATTGAGAGAGAGGGATCTCATGAGCAGTTAAAACGGCGCGGTATGGAGCCTGGAGCAGAGGTGCACGGGATTGCCTTTCCTCTTGCAAAGATCAAAGGGTATACCTTAAGTAATGATGAGCTTGGAAAAACCAAAATTCTCTATTTTAACAATGCGCAGGTGGTTGTCTCCTTATTTGATGAGAGATGGATAGATACCCGTCTCTACTCCCAAAAAACACCCCACAACGAAGTGAAAAATGTTCAAGTAGGAAGTGATGCTTTTGGCAATACTCTGGTCACTTGGGCCTACAACGACCGTATTTTCTACTCTCAAGGAGATTATCTCCTTCCCCCTCGCAATTTTTTAGCGCGCAGAGTCACCAAACGTTTTCCTGCGAAGACAATTGTGCGCGCCCATCTTACTTGGTCACCTGCCACTAACTCCTCGATAGTAGGCTATCGTATCCGGCGTAATAACATCGTTTTGGATGAGACACTCACAACAGAGTTTATTGACCGCTGCTGTCCACGCGGCGGCTTGATCTATTCAATCTCAGCGATTAACGATAAAGGAATTGAGAGTCAACCCTCTCAGCTCTTTTTCCAAAATTAAATAGACTTTTCGGTTTCCGCACTTTATAGTTCGCCGTAGCGCTCAATCGAGGAAATACCATGAAGTTCTCTGTTTTCTTAGCTCTTTTGCTGCTAGCTATCGTGCCCGCTCAAGCTGATCGCTACCTCTTTGATGCCAAGGTTGGGTATTTTCGTCCTTTCTCAGATGAATTGCGCGACATCTACTCAGATGGATGGGCGAGTTACCAAGTGGAAGCAGCCTACTCTCCCTTTAGTAGTTGTAATCCGGCTTGGTGGAGCAATTTTTTTGCATGGGGTGGGTATAACTATCTCTATGATAAAGGAGAGACCCGTTCCGGTATGGATGATGATGAGACCATCATTCAGTTTTACAATTTCACCTTAGGCGTGAAGTACTACATGCCGATGTTCTGTAACACACGACTGTATGGGGCAGCTGGTGCACGTTATTTCTTTCTACGCATTGACAACTGTGACGATGCTGTCGGGCATAGAGAGCGAGCTAACGGCATGGGAAGCGCTTTTAGCTTGGGAGTGCTTTTTCAGCCCTACCGCTGCTTTGTGATGGACTTCTTTACTGATGTAATGGTGAGAAAATTCACTGACTCAGACTTTACGACTCGATGTGATGAGGTGGCAGAAGATCTGGACATCAGTGGGGTTACCTTCGGCTTAGGCATCGGCATCCTCTTCTAAAAGATAGGCTGCATCTGGCTTAGATAAATTACAGTGCACTCACTTGTATCCTATCCTCCGCTCGCCTCCTGCAACTATTCGTTGCCAGCTGCATCCACTGCGAAGCTGCAAGAAATACCATTCAGATAGGTTATTTAGGAAACTGAGAAAAAGAGGGCTTAGCGGATACATGAACATGTATCCGCTAAGTGTAGATCAGAAATAGATTTACCAAACTTTAAAGTAGCTAAGCCAGCTGCGACCTGTTTTTGCTCCATCCCCTTCACCACCAGGTGTAGTGTTAGGAGCAGCAGCAGCTGCTTTAGCTTGAGCACGACGCTCTTGGCATGCTTTAACCATACGAGCAGCCAAATAAGCGGTGACAACACCTGTTCCTGTCACCAGTACACCACTACCGAACTGGCCAATTGTGTTTAAAGATGAAAGGGGATCACCTAATACATTAAAGTTCACTAGAGTCGCTAAAATGGCGACAACGAGAGCCAAGGCTGTTACAACTACAAATGTAATTTTTGCTGCGTTTTTACAACGCGTTTGGTTCTTCTCACTTAATGAAGGGACACAACCTTGCATTCTTTCAAGACATGATACTGATGTACCTGACATATTTTCCGTCCTTGTTAGGGTTTAAAATTCACTTAGTGTTTCTTGCTGCTCCGCCCTTTCGGAGTAGGGCAGCTTGTAATTCATTAATCACTTTTTCTCCTCCCTATCTGGGCTGAAAAGTTAAATTATGATTAATATTTGATTTATTTTCTATAAATTTTTTTTCAAGAAAAAATTTTCAAAAAAGCTATGAGTATTAGATTGAAAATAAGAAACTTAAGCGATTTCTTCTGCCTCGTCAACCACAGCAGTTGAGGGGGCTTCGGCTTCTTGAAGGTCTTTATCGACGGCGATTGTGATACACGCATCAGACCAAATGTTAAGCGCTGTCTCAATCATGTCGAGAACCGCATAGAAGGGAAGGATCAATCCCATCATGTAGAGAGGAACATCCATTCCTATGAGAAAGGCGCTGGAGAGAAAGAAACATCCCATAGGGACGCCTGCGTTCCCAATAGCCGCAAAGGTGGCAATGAAAATCCAGCTAAACAGATCAAAGCCAGAAAAAGTCAGTCCATTAGCCGAAGAGACAAAAAGGACTGTTGTTAGAATGAAGGCTGCACATCCATTCATATTAATGACTGAGCAGAGCGGAAAGGAGAAGCTGGAAACCTTCTGTTTAATCCCTAGATTTTTCTCTGCGCAGCGAATCGAAACAGGGAGAGTGGCGCTAGAAGATTTAGAGAAAAAGGCTACAGTCAGAGCTTGGCTCATACCTCGGAAAGATTTCCAGGGGGAGATTTTTTTCAGCTTTAAAAAGAGAGGCAGAACAACAAAGCCCTGGATGAGATTGGCGCTGACAACGCAAATCACATAGAGCATAATCCGGTTGAAGTGAGCGTGATTTTCTTGTAGCTCTTTGACAAGCAAAACCATGAATCCCCAGATGGCAATGGGCATCAGCTTGATCACAAACCCTGTGATTTTGAGCATAGCCGCAAACAGGCTGGAAAAGAGTTTATTGAGGAATGTCTTCTGCTCGGTGGGTAGAAAGAGGATTGAGATGCTCAAAATCATGGCAATGAAGACAATTCCCATCACATTTCCTTGAGAGAATGCCTCAAAGAAATTGGAGGGGATAATATTGAGTACAAAGGAGAGGTAGGAGGCTTGCTGGGTGGTCTCTGAGCCGGTGGCGACGCCTTCAATTCCCTTTGCTGCTGCAGCGGGATCGATGGTGACATACAGGATAAGGGCGACGGCTGCTGCAACTAGGGTTGTGCCTAACGTATAAGTAAGGACTTTTCTCCCCATACGCTTCATTTCATGGAGGCTCTTCATGCCCGTAATTGTAGAGGTCACAGCCAGAAAAATGATGGGCAGACTAATCAATTTCAGGAGTCGTAGAAACAGATCAGAGGTGATGGAGGCTGTATCATTAAGGATGCCGATATTAGCCCATCCTGTGAGCAAACCGAGTCCGATCCCAGCTAAAAGTAAGAGATTACCAACAAAACGCTTCATATAGAATATTATACTTTATGCCTGGATTAAACAAAAGAAAGGGAATTGACAAGAAAAAAATTGAATTCGCCTCAAAAGACTACTCTTTTTTTGAAAAAGGGGGGGTTGACAAAAGAAAAGCCTCTTTGTTATATATATGGATATCCGTATAAACAAATAAGGAGTGTACCATGGATGCCTACTATGAACCACCTCGTGTGGAGCATGTGCAGTATGTGACAGTGAGTCGTAATGAAGGGGTAAAGGAGGATGTCCGCAGCGCCTATGGTCGTGTTGCTGAGGCAGACAGTGAAAATCAGAGCTGTGGAAATGCGCGCAGTTGTTGTGGCGTTTCTGCCAAACCTGATGCGGACTATTCCTTGGAATTAGGCTACTCTAAGGAAGAACTAGAGAGCGTTCCGGAAGGATCGAATATGGGCTTGGGATGTGGAAATCCCCAGGCGATTGCTTCATTAAAGCCGGGTGAAACGGTTTTAGATTTGGGTGCTGGCGGTGGATTTGACGCGTTTTTGGCAGCTAAGAAGGTCGGACCGAAGGGAAAAGTCTTTGGTGTAGACATGACGCCTGAGATGCTGAGTAAAGCGCGTGAAAATGCACAAAGCGGCGGATATGCAAATGTAGAGTTTTTATTGGGCGAAATTGAGCATTTGCCTCTGCCAGACAGATCGGTGGATGTGATCATTTCCAATTGTGTGGTCAATTTGTCGACGGACAAGGGGCAAGTGCTTAGAGAGTCGTTTCGTGTGTTGAAAAAGGGTGGGCGGATAGCGTTTTCGGATATTGTGGCCAATCGTCCTTTGCCAGAAGAGATGTTGAATAACAAAGAGCTTTACTGTAATTGTATTTCAGGCGCTCTTCCAATTGAGGAGTTGAAGAACTTGCTTGTGCAAGCAGGTTTCAAGGATATTCAGATTGAGCCTCAGGAAAACAGTCGGATGTTCATCAAGGATTGGGTGCCGGGTGCTGGGGCGGAAGAGTATGTTGTTTCAGCTAAAATACGCGCGACCAAGAAGAGATAGATGATCCTACCGCAAGAGTTTTTTGCTCTTTTGTCTGACGAGACCCGTTTGCGTTGCTTGGTGCTGTTGCACAAGAAGGGGGAGATTTGCGTCTGCGAATTTACCTCTATACTTGGGATTATCCAGCCGAAGGTATCGCGCCATTTGGCGCATTTGCGCAAATCGGGTCTTGTTTTGGATGAGCGTCGTGGGCAATGGGTGTATTACCGTCTGAATCCGGATTTGCCTAAGTGGATGAGCAAACTGCTTCATGAGGGACTACAGAGCTTACAAACGATTGAACCCTTCCGCTCGGACCTCAAGCACCTTGGCAACAAGCTAAGACCCTGCTAGCGCATTTCCTCGCCTTTTTTCTTTTCCTTTATTTTTAATTATTTAAACTAAGCCTTGAGCTTGTTGAGTTAGTATCTTTTAAGAAAGAATTTAGACTCTGTCCTCAGACTCTGTCCTTCCGGTTCTATGACTATGCGTTTTTGTGGGACAGGTATATGTGATGATAAGCGTCTACCAATCAGGAATGAAGGGCTGTGAGATTAACCTTCGAAGAGCAATACAAAGCTTTTTTGTGAAGGACGATGCTTATACAGACTATGCTTTGGAGGTCACAAGAAACTACCCAGTGATCAATAAGTTAAAAATCAAAATAGGTTCGATAGCATGGGCATTAGCACAACTCTTTAAAACGGCGCCTCTTGAGGGGATTGCCCTATTCATGCTCATTTTGCTTCAAGGTGTATTACCTGCTGCCTCCCTATTCATTATTCGGGAGGTAGTCGATTGGATTAGCTTTGGAATAGATAGCTCTTTTGAAAATTTGGTCGTTCTTGTTTGTATTTGGGGATCCATATTACTTGTGGATGTATCTATTGGTCCTCTCATATCTGTGATTAGAATTCAGTTAAATGAGAAAATTGTTGCGCACTGCAATGTTCTTTTGATGG